>JBGQKI010000004.1:0-111502 GCA_041499475.1 Thermoplasmata archaeon | reverse complement strand
CTGCCGCAACGAACATCGAGGTGAGGCAGGAGATGAGGAGCGCGAGCATGATGCCGGGCTTGACGAGGATCGCGTAGTCGCGCAGCTTCGAGGCGGCGCCCTGCGGCGCTACGGCTTCCACCACGACCTCGGCCACGCGCGCCACTCCTAGCCGCCGTCGGCCGCGTCGGGTTCCTTGGCAGGCGCGGCCGTTTCCGGGGAGCTGGCAGCCGTGGGAGGCAGCTTCCAGACGCGCAGCGCGATCACGAGCGAAAATCCGAACACCAGGGTGCCGGTAGCGAGGTGCGCCGTAACGATCAGAGGCGCCAAGGTAGAGAAGATGGTGAGCGCGCCAAGGGCAATCTGGACCCCGACGATCGCGGCGGTGAGAAGCGTGGTGAGGATGAGGCGCCGCTTTTCGCGGTACTTCGTGAACTCGAGGTAAAGCAACGCGAGCCCGAAGACCACGACCGACGTCGCGGCAATCCGGTGCGACACCTCGGCGGCGACCTCGGCGTTCGTGAAGGGGAAGAACTGCCCGTCCTTGCAGGTCCCCCAATCGGGGCAGGCCATCCCGGCCCCGATCGCCTTTACATACGCGCCGAAAACCATGGTCGCGTAGGCGCTTGCAAGCAAGCCGCCGGCGGCGATCTGGATCGGTTGAAGCTTCGTCGGAGGCCCCCCTGGCAGGATGTATTTCTGGCAGTGCCTGGGCGTGGATAAACCTACCCGCCGCCCTCGGCGGGGTAGGCCGCGCGCAGGACATTGTAGACCTGCTCGGCGGTCGGGCGACTGACACCGGGCACCGCCGCGATTTCCTCCAAGGACGCGTGCGAGATCGCGCGGATGGAGCCGAAGTGAGCGAGGAGCCTGCGGGAAGTGGCGCCTGAAACCCCCGGCAGGCCTTCGAGCACGAATCGCTGCTGCTCGGCGGTCGTTTGGCCTGCTTTGTGCGGCCGCGGTGCGCCGCCTGCAGCGGCCGTCGACTCTTGGGCCGCGCGGCGAGCGAGCGCCGAAAGCGCGTGCGCGCTTCCGACCGCGTCGCGCGTCCTCATCACCGCGACCCCAAGGTCGACCATGAGGTAGGCGATCGCGCCGTGGAACGCTTCCACGGTGACCCCCTCAAGGCCCGCCCGTTCATCGCCTTCAACCATGACGACAGGGCGCTCGAAGGATTCGGCGAGCGCCTTCGCTTGGTCGAAGAGCCGGCCGTCGCCAAGGGAGGCTGCAAAATCGCGGATGGTCTTGCGCTCGACGCCGAGTTTGGGCGGGCGCGCGAAATCGGCGACTTCGAGCCGCTCCGGCCGGACAGCGATTCCAAGCGCCCGAAGGTGGTCCGCCACCGGGCTCTTGAGCTCCCTGTCGTCCGCGATTAGCCAAGGCGCATCGGCCGGCCGAGCAGGCGCCGGCGCGTCGTCCTTCGTGCCCGGCGAGTCAATCTCCTCGGTCGGCGGCGGCGCGGGCGCCTGCGCGCGGCCCCCGAAGTCTTCGAGGCGCTTCTTCACCTCGCTTTCCTGCGGCGCGTCGAGCACCTCGATGGGCAGGCGCAGGTTCACGCGCAGCTTCTTGAGTTCCTCCCGCATCGTCACCTCGCGGGCGCCGGCCGCGCGCCGGTACGCCTCGTCCCGCGTCTTGCGCGCGATGAGCACCTCCACCTGGCCGGCTCGCCGCCTGCCGGTGCGGCCCCTGCGCTGGATCGTGCGGATTTCGCTCGGCACCGGCTCGTAGAAGATGATGTGGTCGACCTGCGGGATGTCGAGGCCTTCCTCGGCAACGCTCGTGGCAACAAGCACATTGTACACACCCGCTTCGAAGTCCTTGATGAGCGCCACCTGCTCCTTCTGCGTAAGGCCGACGTCATCGCCCCGCGTTGCCTGGCCGGTGAAGCGCACCGCCTTCGCGCCGCGCACCGCCTCGAGGCGCTTCAGAAGCACCTCGCCGGTTTCCCGGTAGTGGGCAAACAGGATGATGCGCCCATCCGGGTCGGCTGCGAGCGCGCGCTCCACCAGCTTCGCCGCGTACTCGACCTTCGGGTGCACCGCTTTTGAGGCTTTGGCAAGTCCGTAGACCTCGTGGAACTCGTTGTTTTTCAAAAGCGCGCGCGAGGCGGCAGGGCCGCCTTTCTGGGCGGACTCGCCAAGCAGCCGCTCCATGTACGCGAGGAACACCTCGAGCCCCTGGGTCTCGATGTACTCGAGCGCGTGGTTGATCTTCATCGCCTTGGCCTGCGCGGTCGCGTAGCCCCACCACTTGCCCTTCTGTGAGGGCGGCAGCCGCGCGAGGCTCGCGTTGATCGCATCGCGGGCGCGCAGGATGTCGCCCGTCGAGACATAGTTGCCCCGCCGGATCAGACCGGCGTCCTGGAGTTTGCGCGTCTCCGCGTCCAGGATCCTCCGCAGCTTCGAGGCGATCACCTTGAAGTCCGTTGGCAGGTCGACTTCGATCCAGTTCACGCCGATCTCGTGCACGTAAGGCGCGACATCCGCGTCGTCCTCCGTGCGGACATCGACTTGCTGGATTCCAAGCGTCTCGCACACTGCAAGGATGTCGCGCGCGTTGCCCCCGGGCGAAGCGGTGAGCCCGACAAGGTGCGCGTCCTTGCCCGCCTCCTCGCGGTAGCGTTTCGCGAGGAACACGTACGCGTAGTCGCCCGTCGCGCGGTGCGCCTCGTCAAGGACGAGCAGGCGGACACCCGCGAGCGTCACGCGGTCGGCCGCCACATCGTTGCGCACGACCTGGGGCGTTGCAAGGACGATGTCGGATTCCTTCCAGATCAGCTCGCGCTCCTCCGGCGGGACCTCCCCCGTGAGGTTTGCAACCACCACGCTCTCCGCGTCCGCTTTCTCTCCCGCTCCAAAGGGGCCTCGCGCCCCCACCAGGTTTTCGCGGAAGAACGCTGCGTGCTGTTCGACGAGCGGCTTGGTGGGGGCAAGCATCAAGACCGGCGTGTTGCGGCGCGAGCCCGCCTTGCGGGCGTCCCGGATCGTCCGGCCGGCAAGCACGAGCGCGATGACGGTCTTGCCAAGCCCCGTGGGCAGCACCACGAGCGTGCTGTGCTTCTCGGCGGAGCGCAGTAGGTTCTGCTGGTAAAGGCGGGGCTCGATCTTTGCAAGGTCAACGAACGGGAAATCCTGCGCGTCGGCCATCTTTGCGCTTCACGCACGGCGGGGCCTAAAACCCTGCCGGGGGGTTGAGCGAACGCTACCCTACTGGGCTTCCATCTGCAACTTCTCGCGCGAGACGCGCCGGTAGGTGGTGGCGTACCCCGCGATGCGGTTCTTCATGCCCTTGAAGCGCACATCGCAGAGCTTCGCGACGAGGACCTTGTTCTTCTCGAAGTCGTCGGTAAAGACGTCGGGGTACTTCTCGATGAGTTCGATTGCGACCCGCTTGATGTAGGTCTGTCGGATATTCCCCATAGCCGTCTGGCTGCGCACCCGGATGACCCTATTTATACGTGGCGGGGGGCCAGCGATCGGCCAGAACCGTTTTCTGCCGCCGGCACCGTTGAAGGCCCGGCGCTCGCTTGCATTTCGAAGCTTGGGAACCCCGATACCTGGCGGTGACCCGCGACCTCGGCTACTCTACGGAAGGCGACATGAAGGCGGCCGAGCGATTGTCGGAGCTCGCCTACTTGCGCACTGGCGCGGTGGTGGGCGACAACGCGCTTGCGCCTTTGCTCTCGAAGCAGCCCGTCTTCGTCTGCGCAGCCGGCCCCACCCTCGAGGAGGAGCTCGGCGAGCTCCGGCTTGACGGCACGGTAATCGCTGCCGACGGAGCCACCCCGCGGCTGCTCAAACGAGGGACACTCCCTGAGATCATCGTGACCGACCTCGACGGCGACATGCCGGCCATCTTGTCGGCGAGCCGCAAGGGGGCCATTGTCGTGGCCCACGCACACGCCGACAACATCCCGAAGCTCGAGGAATACATCCCGCAGATCGAAGGGCCGCTTGTCCCCTCGGTCCAGTGCCAGCCGCCCGCAGGCACCCACAACTTCGGCGGGCTCACCGACGGCGACCGCGCGGTGTTCCTAGCCGACCATTTCGCCGCCTCGCGGATCATCCTCTCGGGATTCGACTTCGGCGACCCGGAATCCCATCCGCTTTCGGCGGAGCGCCAGCGCAAGTTCATCTGGGGCGCGATGCTCATCGCGTCGCTCGACAACCCGGGCGTGATGTTCCTCAACGAGTACGAGGGCTCGCGCGACCGTTCGCAGCTGGGCGGCGGCGAATTTGGGCGCCCGCCGTCTCGGACCTAGCCCAACGCGCGTAAGCCTGCGGCACCGGCTCGCCCGCCCCCCACGTGATGTACGGCACTTCGTAAGGGTGGCGCCGCTCGACGAATGCGCGCAACTCGCGCAGGCGGGTTGGGCCCGTCTTGAACACGACGGACACTTCGTCGGCGGTCGTGACGCGGCCGCGCCACCAATACACCGACTCAATGGCCTCGAGGTTCGCGCAGGCGGCCAAGCGCGCCTCGACAGCCTGCCGCGCTAGCTTGCGCGCCGCAGCGCGCGGTGCGATGTTGGTCTTCAGCCAAGCGACGTTGTTTTGTCCCGCCACACGAGTGCCCCCGAAACATTCCTGCGCTCCTCTCCATAAGTTGCAAATAGCGCCAGCGGGCCTTGATGTGGCGCGGCTCTATTTGGTTTGCCTGGAAGGGACGACCGCCCCATGGACTTCGACCCGCACGACCCGGACTACCTCGACGACCTCGAGGAGCCCGAAGGCCGAAAGGCGCAGAAGGGCAGGCCCGCGCGCCTGCCCGTTCGCCCGATCACCCCGCCGTCCTCGCCTGATTCGCTTACCCCCGAGCAGGTCGCGGGGATCGTGATCACCTACGAGGACATGCGAAGGGCCCTTGGCAAGCTCCTGAAGAAGCGCGGCATGGGCGAAGAAGAGGTCGACCACCTCGCGATGTACCTCCTCTCGTTCTTCGGCTTCTCCGACGCCATCATCGACAACATCCTCGACACCGACGACCGCGACGTTTTCTACATGCTCGAAGAAGAGGGGATCTTGACCACCTCGAACGAGGAGAGCTACACGATCAAGGGCAAGATCTGGCGAATCCACTACTGGATCCTCAAGAAGCGCGAGATCCTCGACCTGGCCCGCGAAGCGGTCGCCGAAGCTGGAAAAGAGAAGGAGCGCGGGGAGTTTGCCGTCTACGACGAAGTCGACCCGCGCGTCTGGACCCACGACGACTGAGCCTCGGCACGGAAGGCGCCAAGCGCCGAATTGCGAAGCCTTTATCCCCGGCCCCCTTCTGCCGCGATTTCGATGGATCCTTGGCTGCTTGCGCTGCTCGTGTTCCTGGCCTACGCCGCCGGCCTCATCATCCTCGGGCAGACCGGGCTCCTGCGGCGCGCAAACATCCAGGTTGTCGGGCCGCTGCTCATTTGGCGGACCGGCAAGGGACGCGCCCTGCTTGAGCGCATCGCAAGGTTCCGGCGCTTCTGGGGGCTCTTTTCGCGCTTCTCGGTGTACCTCGTTTTCTTCTCCATGTTCGCGACGGTCGTGCTCGTCCTCTGGCAGGCGTACCTCGTGACGACCCAGCCCACCCCGCCGGTGAACCCGCAGTACGCGATCGGGATCCCCGGGATCAACCCGATCATCCCCGTCGGTTACGGCATCGTGGGGCTCGCGGTCGCGATCCTCGTGCACGAGGGTTGCCACGGCATCCTCGCGCGCGCCGAAGACATCAAGGTGCGCTCGGTGGGCCTCATGCTCCTCATCGTCCCGATCGGCGCCTTCGTCGAACCCGAAGAGTCCGAGATGCGCGCCGCGCCCATCGCGCGCCGGCAGCGGATCTTCGCGGTGGGCCCCGCGAGCAACATCATCCTCGCGCTACTCTGCGCGTGGATTTTTTCCGCCGCCTTCATCGGTTCGGTCGAGCAAGTCGAGCCGGGGGTCGTGATCCATTCGGTCATGCCCGGCGGGCCGGCCGAAGCCGCTGGGGTCCAGCCTTACACGATCCTCATGGGCGTGCAGATCGCCGCCCCAGCGAACAACTCGACACCGACGCCCATGGTCATGGTGAAATCGACTCCGGAATTCGAGGCGTTCATGGCAAACGCGCAGCCCAACGACACGGTCACGGTGGCGCTCTTCCGGGACGGGAATCACTTCAACCGCAGCTTCGTGCTCGCCGCGCGGCCGGCCGATGTGCTCGCGCTGTACCCCCAGCTATCCCGGGCGATCATGGGGATATCCTTGGAAACGTTCCCCCTCACGGTCGCGGGAAGGCCGGGCGCCAACGCGGCGCAGAACTGCGGCGGGCCCGGGGAAGGACTCGGCTCGCGATGCTATTCGCATGCGGTGGCCCTCTACATTGCCATGCCGGTGAGCGGCGATTCGCCCATTCGGCCGGAAGTCGCTGCGCTCTACCGGCCTGTCGGTCCCCTCGCGGCGCTTGGCGGAGCCTTTTGGGTACTGGCTGATATGTTCTATTGGCTTTTCTGGCTCAACTTCATGGTGGGCATCTTCAACTCGCTTCCTCTCTACCCGCTGGACGGCGGCCACATGTACAAGGACGCGGTGCTCTCGCTGTTGCGCAAGCGCAAAGCGGCCGGAACCGCCGCCGAATCGTCCGAGGCCAAGGACGCCCGCGAGAAGGAAGAGGCATCGCGCCCCAAGAGCCCCGCCGACGACCTCTTCGGGACGCCGCGCCGCCTCCTCGATCCCCTCGACCGGCGCGCGCACACGATTACCATGTACACCTCGCTGATGGTGCTCACGCTCGTCCTCTGGCAGTTCATCGCCCCCTCACTGGGGCTCGCGGGCGCGGCCTGAGGGGCTACTCCTCTTCGCCGGCCTTCTTGGCGGGCTTCTTCTTCTTTGCGCCCGCCTTGGGGCCCTCGCTCTTCGCGGGGGCTTGCGGCTCGCTTCCGCCCTCGGGCTCGCTCTGCGCCCCGCCCTCGGCCGGGGGCGCGCCTTCCTGTTCTTCGCGACCCCGCTCGCCCTCGCCGCCGCCCCGCTCGCGGCGCTCCGGCCGCTCGGGGCGCGTTCGCGCGAGCATCTCCTTCTTCTCCTCGTCGGTAATCGCCTCTTCGGGCGCCATCGAGAGGTACTTTGCAGGCACTTCGTCGCAGAGGTACACGGTCGAGGCGGCGTGCATCACCTTGATCCCGTCGCCTTCGGCCGCGCGCACATCCACCTGGATGATGGTGGGCGAGTCGGCCTTGCCCGAGCCCGCCTCCCAGGCGCTCTTGTAGCTCTTCGACAAGTGGACGTACCGGCGGTCCGTCGCGTGGATGCCCCCGTCGAGCAACACCCGGGCTTCGTCGACCGTGGCCGGGTAGAACAGGTGCTCGGGGATATCGTGCGTGGGCAGGTCGAGGTCGATGTCGACCGAGTGGGCGTAGGTCGCGCGGATCATCTCGTCGTCGATCTCGTAGCGGCCCTTCTCGTCGCTCTCTACGATGGCCTGTATGTGCCGCGGGCGAAGCCAGTGGAAGTCGTCGCGCGCGTCGCGGAAGGCGTCCACGAGGTCAAACAGGTTGACCCACCCGTGTTCGTCCATTGCAAGGTCGAAGCGTTCGGGGAAATGGCGCAGCGTCCCGGCCATCATCCGCGAGAGCGAGTTCAGCTCCCGGTCGGACATGAGGAACTTTCCGCGGTCTCCGCAGACAGGGCACTCTTGCACTCGGAAGTATCCGTGATTCTGGCATTCCTTCAGCATAGTTGCACCACGCGTCGGTGGAATCTAGGGCCCGGGGAGCGGCGGGCGGCAGTTAAAGGTTTGGAACCGGGGGGCCCTACTCGCCAAGGTGGACGATGGCAAGGCCGAGGGCCTGCGCGGCGCGCACGGCTTTTTCAAGGGCCGGTGCGGGCGCACTCTTCGGGTCGACGGCCGCGGAGGTTGCGCGCGAAAGTTCGGCGGCGCGGCCAAGCGTTGCCTCGTCGAGGCCTTCAAGGGCGTAGCCGGGGATCAGGTGGCCAAAAGCCGTCCCCTGCCGGCGCGCGCGGTCGCTGTGGCGGGGGGCGTAATGGCCGCCGCCGAGCCCGATCGCTGCCGGCGCAGGGTCGCCGCGGTCGGGTTCCAGGTAGCCCGCGACCACCGCGCGCGCCACCGCGTTGCAAAGCGGCGCGCTGTGCCAGTCCTGCAGGCGCGAGCCCACTTCGACGAAGAGGCTGGGGATGTCCATTTGGGGACCGTGGTGAGTTGCCTCGAAGGTCGCGGCCACCTCGAGCGGCCTTGCCTCGCCCGCGAGCGCGATGAGGAGGCGCGTCTGCGCGCCCGGGTCGGCCGGGGCCAGCGTGCGCGGCCCGCCGCCGAGCGCTGCCGCTTCGCCGAGGTTGCCGATCGGGTGGACGGTGAAGGCCGTCGTGCCGGATGCGGCGCTGTGCTTGGACAGGAATAGCGCGCGCTCGAATTTGGCGCCGGCCACCGCCTCGAAAGCGCGGTTGGCGAAGTCCGCCTTGAGCAACGAGCCCTCGACGCGGGCGAGTGCGGCGCCGAAGCGGCGGTCGAGGCGCAGCGAATCGCCGCCGAGGACCTCTTCGAAGTGGCCCGCTGCAACAAGGGCGCCGGCAAGGCGAAGCGAGGCCGGGTCGTCGCGTGTCCAGAGCAGGAGGCGCATCGCGCGCTGAAGCGCGGACGGCCAAGATAACCGGATCGCACGTCAACTTGTTCGGAGCGTCACGTCGACGGATGGGACAGCGGCCGGGGCGCCCTCGACCTCGCGCGCCGGCGGCACGGCGGGCGCCTCCACGACGCGGGAGGGCTCGATCGTCACGGCGGGGGCCTCGCTGCGCCGCGCGCACGGGTCGGCGATGCCCGTCACGACCGAGACAAGGCTCCCGCCATTCTGGATCGCGGGGTCTGCCGCCACCGAGAGCCGCACCCTGGCTGCAGGCGGTCGGTCGGACTTCAGCCGAGCAGCAATCTGCGCGAGGACGTCCTCGGCGCCAATGAGCGCCCTGCCGTCGCCGCTGGAGATGTGGATGAGCGCGCCATTGGGCGAGCCGCCCGCGGGTTCGACGAGCGCATGCTGGGCGCGCGCCGAGTCTCCCTCGCCGTGCCACTCGCCGTAGACGACCGTGCCGATCCCGCCCGCCAGTACAAGCTCGCGGGCCTCGCGCTGGGCGACCTCGCGGGCCTCCGAGAGCTCCACCGAGCGGACGAGCGCCCGGGGCACTTCGGCCATGAAGTAGTCCATCACGCCGAGCGCGGTGCCAACCGGCAGGTGCCCGGCGATGGGCAGCAGCGCCTCGTTGTCGAGCAGGATCGTCGTGTGCGCCTCGCGCTTGAGGTCCGGCAGGGCGGCAAGCGCCCGCTCGCGCCGCGACCGCTCCGCGCGCATCGGAAGCGCGGCAACCACCACGACCGCGGCACCCTCTTTGCGCGCGGCGGCGGCCACCACGGGTGTGGCGCCCGTGCCCGTCCCGCCGCCAAGGGCGGTGAGCACGACGACAATGTCGAACCCTCTCACGAGTTCGGTGATCTGGTCCAGCGTCTCGCGCGCGGCGCGCCTGGCGGCATCGATGTGCCCCTGGGCTCCGTGGCCGCGGAAGATGCGGGCCCCGAGCAGGACCTTCGTCTCGGACTTGTGGATCTCGAGCGAAAGGCGGTCCGTGTTCACGGTGACCGTGGCCGCCTCGGGAGTCTCTTCAAACACCCACTCGGCGGCCGAGCAGCCGGCCGAGCCGACGCCCACCACGAGGATCCGGCGGCCGCCTGCGCGCGCCGCCTGGGCCCTTGCGTTCTCCGCCCGTTTGCGTCCCGCTCGCGCGGCCACCCTCGCTATCAGGTGTTCCATTTTCCATCTCCCCTGTTGCGAAGACCAAGACGAAAGGAGCGGAAAGGCGGGGGGGTTTCCCCCGCCCTTTCACATCCCATCCCTTCTGACAAGGCTACTTGCCGACCACGTTCTCGCGGTGCTTCGAGAGCTGCGCGTCCACCGACTGCTGGTTGAGGCTCGCATGGAGCTTGTTGAACTCCATCGTCTCCTCAACGAGCGCCTTCAGCCGCGCCGTTGTGTACTCCCGCAACACCCGCACGGCAGCGTCTTCGACGGAGGGTCCCTCACCCGCATCGGCAAGCGCCTTTAGCCGGCGCTCCACCTCCGCAGAGACCTTCAGCCTCAGAATCTTCGCGTGCGCCCCGAGTTCGTAGCGTTCGAGGAACTGCGAAAGCGCTTCGAGGATGAGCTGCGAGGTCGTCCCGAATTCGCCGCGGACGATGAGGTCGTCCATCCGTGCGGCAATCTCGGGCGACACCCGAATGCTCTTCGTCACGCTTACGCTGTCCACCAAACTCAGCCCCTACCCGTCACTCCAGTACTTTCGTCCAAGTCCCCGTCTTGCCGCCCGAAGGCGGCTTGTGCATCCCTACGAGTGAGAGGTTGTCTACACCCGTAAGACAGTTGTAGACTCAGTTCATATATAAAGGGTGAGCGGAAAACCCCGATGCAACTACCTGGGTGGCTCAGCCCCGATTCCGGTGCGCTCCGCGACACGCCTTGGCGCTTCACAATCCTTTCGGCTGCCGTTCGGTGCAACGTTTGCACGGTTCCGCCCCGCCCCTGGGCCATCCGGGCACCCTCCTGCGGCGCTCCCACGCTCCAAACAGCCGAATCTGCGCACCAAACCCTTTTCTACACTCCTCGGGTTGGCTCAGGCGGACGATCCTCTGGCCGAAATCCTCCTCGTGGACGACGAGACCTTCCTCCACGAAATCTACTCGGACTTCCTCAACCTCCATGGCCACAAAGTCGTGGGGATCGCGTACAACGGCGAGGAGGCCGTCGCCCTATTCCGGTCGTTGCCACGCAAGCCTGACATCGTCATCATGGACCAGCGCATGCCCGTCAAGAGCGGCGTCGACGCAACCCGTGAAATCCTCGCCATTCAGCCCGACACGCGGGTCGTTTTCTCGAGCGCCGACATCCACGCGCGCAAGATCTCCGCCGAGGCTGGCGCCGTCGCCTTTGTCCAAAAACCATTCACGTTGGAGGAGCTCCTGCGCGTCCTTGAAAACGTGCTAGCAGCCCCTGCGCCCACCGCAAGTTCTACCGGAAAGAAAGGTTAGCCGACCTCGCTTTCAAAACCGGTATCGGCCTTCCCCAAAACATCGCCCAGAATGGGCCTAAAATGGGCTTGCTGGCTCGCTACCCAAAGGTCTTTATCTTCTCCAAACTTTGCGCGCTCGGGGTAGCCGGATGGGGAGCGACTTGTTCGAACAGTTAGACAAAGAATTGCAATCGATGCAACAGGAAGTCTCGGAGGACGTCAATAAGCTGACCAGCAAGCGCCGGGACGTCACCCGGAGCATGATCGAGAACTTCTGGCAGCTTTGGATCCGCTTCAAGAACATCGACGTGCACTACACGATGGAGCCCTCGCCCTCGGTCTTTGCCACCTTCGAGGAGTTCCCGGACAAATGGAAGCTCAAGGACAACTTCAACTACGCCCTTGTGAACAGCGTGAACCTCATTGACCGGACGCAGTCCCAGGGGCGCGTCGGCGACTCGCTGAAGGCGTTCTATTACTCGAAGGACGGCTCGACGCGCCTGCGCGTCGTGTTCGAGTTCTGCGAGGGCGAGCAGTACTACAAGTACAGCGGGTGGAAGCGCATTTTCTCGCAGCAGATCCTCTTCGACGGTGACGTTGAGAAGATGAGTTTCGAGAAGCTGTGGGCCGTGGTCGCGGGGGTCGTCAAGGTGTGGTTTGAATCGCACCTGCGCAAGAACCGCGATGTGATCATCCAATATGTCAAGGAGAACTTCGAGCGCGGCGAGACGTTCACGCAGTAGTACCCCGTACGCGCGCGCTTTTAACGGCCCTGTCGCCTTGGGCGCTTGTGCACCTTAGACGCCTTGCGGCACTGGCCGTGGCGGCCGCCGCGCTTTCCGGCTGCACCGCCCCGGTGCCGAACACGGCGCCCCAGGTCCACGCCACGGTCTCGTCGCCGGACGGGGCGGTCGGCGAAGCCCTCATTTTCACCGGGACGGCCTACGACGCGGACGGTTCGGTCGTGCGCTTCGAGTGGGACTTCGAAAGCGACGGACTTGTCGACTTTTCGAACGCGACGCGCGGGGCCACCGCCCACAAATTCGCCTTGCCCGGGAACTACACCGCGACCTTCACGGCCTTCGACGATGCCGGCGCCTCGGCAAGTGCCACCGTTCAAGTGCACATCATCGCGCGGTTCACGGTCACTTCCGATTGGGGGGGCGATGACGGCTTCCTGATCCACGGGCCCGAGGGGCTTGACCGGTCCCTGCTCAAGGTGCGCGTCACCCAAACGGGGTCGCCGGCGCCCATCGACTACGAAGCCGGCGCGGGGCTCGTCCCCCTCAACAATACCACCTACCGCGTTTCGCTGCCCGCCGCGAGCCTCAACCGCTACAATCAGACGATGGTCAATGTCACGTACGACGGAATCCTCGGCGGCAACCGTACTTTCCGGGCCGTCCCCTTCCTCTCGGTGGAGAACGACCCGATCGTCGACTACGCCGCAACGGTGACCGACGTGCGGGTCGCCGGAGGGCAATCCACGACCACCGTGGCGGACGGGCGGCTCTCGTTCCACTACACCCAGCAGCGGGCGGTGGACAGCTTTTTGGGGACGGGCTCGAGCGCCACCGTGTCCGGGGAAGGGGGCGTGAACTCGACCGCCGATTATCTCTTCCAAAGCCTGTCATGGGACCACTCCGTCTTCACGGATTCGGGCGCCTTCTTCACTACCGACTACGCGTGGCGCGCCACGGGCACGCTGGTGTCGCTCACCTCGAGCGGTTTCGAAACCAACCTCTCGCTTGGCAACTTCGACGGGGCCCGGTACCTTGGCAATCTGACCTACGAGCGCGCCGCGGGGGCGGGCACTTTCACGGGCACGGGGCCGGGCACCAACGGGACGGCGTCGTACTCGCTCTTCGGCAACACGACGCTCCCGGTGATCGACGGCAACGCGGTCAATCGCACGGCGCTGCGCCTCACCGAAACCACCTCCTTTACCGGCACGATCGGCGGGGCAAACTACAGCGAGACGAACACCACCGACCGCCTCGAGGAAGTCTCTGACCAGTACCTCCACACGGAAATCTTCGCCGCCTGGAACAGCACTGGGCGCGTGGCCACCACCAACATCTCGGGCTCGGGCAGCCGCTACCTCGACTCCGACGGGGATGGCCACTTCAACCCCGACGCGCGGCCGCAGTTCCCCTTTGACGGCCAATACTTCAACGGCCTTGCGCCCTCCGAACTCTCTACAGGCGACGCGTTCACCGTCCGCGACTCGCTTGGCGCCTTTGTGCGCTTCGTCGTGGGGGACCTGCGCACCGATTCGCTCATCGGGAGCGGGTTCGCGGTCCAACCGGTGCAGGTGGCGGCCTTGCTGGGGACCGTGAACGGGGGCGGCCTTAACGGCACCTATCAAGCCGACCTCGTCGTCTCAGGCTCGCACAGCCACCTCCGGATGGCCGAGCTGATCGACCTCGCTTCAGCCACGGGCTCGTTTTCGAGCCACCTGGTGCTCTCGTAGCGGGGCGCGTGAGGGCCCGGGGGGGGTGCGTGGGCCTGGCGAACCTTGCCGTTGTCACCGAGGACTTCTCCCTCTATCATGACCTTGTCGTGCGGCTCAAGCGCCGCGGCGTGAGCTTCGCGTCGCTTTCGCCCAAGGACCCGATCCCCGAGGACATCGGCGTCGTCATCACGAGCCCGGAGGAGGCCGAGCGGCTGGACTTCCGGCCGCTCGTGGCGACCCACGGCGACTTGGAGGACGCGATTGACCAGGCGATGAAGGCGCTGGCGGGCCGCGAAGGGGCCGAGCGCCTCGCGATCGGCGTCGACCCCGGGCGGCGCATCGGTGTGGCGGCGCTCGCCGACGGGGCGGTCGTGGCAAGCGCCGGGGTGACGAGCGTCGACGAGGCCGTGAACCGCGTGCGCCTCTACCTCCAGCGGCACCCCGCCAAGCGGCAGGTCGTGCGCATCGGGCACGGGGCCCCGACCGTGCGCGACGTGATCATCCGGCGGCTGCAGCCCTTGGGCGTGCCCATCGAAGTCGTCGACGAGACGAACACGACCGAGGGCGTGGATCTCCCCGACGTGCAAGCGGCGATCTCGATCGCGTCGGCAAGGGGTGTGCGGGTGGAGCGCGTCCCCACGATCGCCGTCCGACAGGGCGAAGTCAAGGACATCCAACGGCTCTCGCGGATCAAGTCGGGCGGGCGGTTCACGATCCCTCAGGCGCTCGCGCGCGAGGTGGCGGTGGGGAGCCTAACGCTCGACGAGGCGGTGCGCCGGTACAAACGCGAGCGGCAGGCGCAGGGAGCGTTTGACCTGTCGCGCGAGGAGGAGTGACCCCGCGCCCGCCCCCCCGGCGTGCCAAACCACAAATAGCCCCCCTTGGTTGAGCGCGCGGGCCTCAAGGCCATGAAGGAGAAGAACGCATTCTCGGCGCTCGGGCTCTCGGAGCCCGTCGTGCGCGCCGTCGCCGATTTGGGATTCACCGAGCCCACGCCAATCCAAGCGCAGGCCATCCCCCCCATCCTCCTGCGCCGCGACCTCATCGGCCAGGCCCGGACAGGCACGGGCAAGACCGGCGCCTACGCGCTGCCCATCATCGAGTTGCTCCTGCGCGAGAAGGCCGACCACAAGACCGTGCGCGTCCTCGTGCTCGTCCCCACGCGCGAGCTCGCCGTCCAGGTGGCCGGCGAGGTCAGGAAGATGGGGGTCCACGCCAATGTCCGCGAGGTCGCCATCTACGGCGGCGCCTCCATCGAGCGCCAAGTGAGCGCGCTTCGGAAAGGCATCGACGTCGCCGTGGCCACCCCAGGGCGCGCGATCGACCTCATCAACCGCCGCGAACTCAAGATCGACAACGTCGGGTTCCTCGTGCTCGACGAGGCCGACCGGATGCTCGACATGGGCTTCATCGACGACATCAAGTTCATCCTGTCTCGCCTGCCCAAGAAGCGGACGACGCTGCTCTTTTCCGCGACGATCCCGCCGGAAATCCGGACGCTCGCCGACGAGTACCTGACGAGCCCGCTCTTCCTCCATGTGTCGGCTGACACGCTCACCGTGCCGAGCACCGAGCAGGTGTTCTACAGCGTCGGCCGGCGCAACAAACTCTGGGCGCTTTCCGGAATCCTCGAAGCGGAAAAGCCCGAGCGCGCGCTCATCTTCTGCAACACGAAGCGCGGCTGCGACCTCGTGGTTCGCCGCCTGAAGGAGGCCGGGTTCCGCGCCGACGCGCTGCACGGGGACTTCTCGCAGTCGCGGCGCGAAGAGGTGCTCACCAAGTTCCGCACCGGCGCGCTCAAGATCCTCGTGGCCTCGGACGTCGCGGCGCGCGGCCTCGACATCGAGGAGACGAGCCACGTGATCAACTACGACACGCCCGACTCCGTAGAGTCCTATGTCCACCGGATCGGGCGGACGAGCCGCGCGGGCCGAAAGGGCAAGGCGATCACTTTCGTGACGCGCGAGGATGAGGGCGCGATCCAGCAGATCGGCGTGGTCGTGGGCACCAAGATCAACGAGATTGAGCTGCCCGAGCCTAGCCGCACGGACCGCGTGCGGAAGGTCGTCGACCTGGACCACCTCGCCAATGCCTTCGGGATGATCCCGGTGCGCGTCGAGGTCGGCGCGCGACACGGGCTGCGCAAGAACGACCTGATTGATTTCGTCAAGGGGAAGGCGCGCATCTCCGATTCGATGCTGGGCCGCGTACAGGTCGAGGACGACCACTCGAAGTTCGAGGTCCACAAGTCGTGCGCCGACCGGGTCCTTCGCTCCATCGAGCGCGCGACCTTCCACGGCGCGCGGCTGAACGCTCGTTTTGAGAGCCCGACCTGAAGTCGCCTACCCGAGGGCGGCGGCCGTTGAGTCGCGGAGCGCCTTGGTGGGCGCGAAGACCTCGAACACAAAGTTGCCTTCACGCCACGCGAACTGCGACTTTGATGGGCCGTCCTGGGCGAACCAGTGGCGGACGCCGTCGCGCACGCACTCGCGCGGCCCGCTTGCGGGGTCGAGCGAGGAAAACTGCTGGCCGAGGAAATCGTCGGCGAAGCGCGACGCGTTGGCGACCGAGGGGGGGCGCGGCGGCGCGGTGCCGTTCGTACCGTTGGGGCCGCCCGTGGATGCGTTCATTTTGGCTTCCCACTCCTCCGCTGTCAGGTTCGTGGCATTGAAACGGGTGACCCGGATGAAGACCCCGCCGTCGTAGTTGGCCTCCGCGGCGACCGAAGGGTTCGGCACGAGAACCGTCTGATTGTTCGCGTCGAGGACGTGCGACCTCTCCGAGACGATGAGTGCGGTGCGGCTGTGGCCGGCGAGGGTCGGCGGGAGCAGGTCACTGGGCGCCGTGTCGAACACGGGCGCGGATGTGGCGTAGACATCGACCGGGATGTGCGGCGAGGGGATGAGGGCCGCAAGCAGGACGAGGCCGACGACCGAGAAGGCGAGCATGACGAGCCCCGGCCGGCGGACGAAAAGACCGCCCTCCTCCGGGTCGTCGCTCTCCTGGCCGCCAAGCCGCTGGACACGCAGCCACCCGGCGGCTGCAAGCGATGCGCCAACCACGGTGAGACCGAGCGAGGCGGCCACGCACGCGCGGCCGAGGTCGGCGGCATCGCAGTTCGTGTTGCCCGACAACCACCAGCCGAAGAGCGCGAGGGCAAGGCCCGTGCCCATGAGGACGAAGCCAGATACGACCCAGACCTTGGTCATGGAGACAAGGGCGCGCATCGCGGGGCGGTTGAAAAGGCTTTGTTGACCTTGTCACAGCGGCACGAACGCGAGCACCGCGGTCGAAAGCAGCAGGGTGACGACAGCCACCGGCAGCCCGATGAGGGTGAACCGCAGCCACGGGAACTCGTAGCCGTGGGTACGGGCGACTTCGGCGGTGATGAGGTTCGCGGCGGCGCCCACGAGCGTCGCGTTGCCCGAGAGCGTCGAAGACGAGGCAAGGACGAGCCAGGCCTTGTCCGAGCCAAGCGCCGCGGCCGCCGGCGCGAGCAGGAACACCGCAGGCACGTTCGAGACGAGGTTCGAAACGATGCTCGTCACGCCCGCGAGCGCCCCGAGCGTTCCCGGGTCGGCCCCCGTCCCGACCGAGGTGATCATCGAGATCAGCCAATCTAGGACGTGGGCCTGCTTCACGCCCTCCAACAGCACGAAGAGCCCACAGAAAAGGAGGAGGATCGTCCAATCGACTTTCGCAAGGACAGCCTCGACGCGGAACCCCTTGTAAGCGACGGTGGCAAACAGCATCCCGATTCCTCCGCCAATCGCCACCTCGGCGATGGAAAGTCCGAGGAACGAAGAGAGGAAGAACAGCACCACCACCGCGCCAAGGACGCAGCCCGCGATGCGGATCAAGACGGCGTCGAGCTTGGCGGGGCCGCCGCTGGCTTCGCCCTTTGGCGTCTCGCGCTGCGCGATGTCCTTGCGGAAGAACCGCAGCATGATGGGGATGGACACCGCAAGGCAGAGGGCGGCCACCGGCGTCATGACGGCGGCGTAGCGGATGAAAGAGATTCCCGATTGGATTCCGATGAAGGCGTTCTGCGGGTTGCCCACGAGCGTCGCGGTGGAGCCGATGTTCGCGCAGATGGTCTCGGCCATGAGGTAGGCGATGGGGTGGACGCCGAGCTTGCGGCAGGTCTTGATGATCACGGGGGTAAAGAGGAGCACCACCGCGTCGTTGAGGATGAGCGCCGAGAGGACGGCCGAAGCGACGCACACCTGCACAAAGAAGGCCCGGGGCGAAGCCGCGCGCGCTGCGAGCCGCAAGGCCAAGAACTCAAAAAAGCCGGCCACCTCGAGCGTGGCGACCATCATCATCATGCCGAGCAGCAGCGCAAGCGTTTCGAGCCCGGCTCCAACGGCCCCAAGCGCGCCGTGCCAGGTGAGCACCCCAAACACGACCATCAGGAGCGCGCCGAAGAGCGCGGCGATGGGGCGGTTGATTTGGAGGCGCCCGAAGCGCTGGAGGGAGATCAGCCCGAGGGTGATGAGGAGGATTGGCAGGGCTGCTTCCTGCATGGGGGCCCGCAAGCGCTCCTGGCGCTTAAGGCGTTACCGCGCGGCGCGCGGGCCCTGATTAATCGGCCGCGACTCGATGGCCTTCCGCGACCGGTTATCCCCTCCGCGGCCCACGGGGTCCCTTGAGGAAACTCGGATGTCGTACAACTCGACGATACTGGGGAAGTCAGCACGAGCTCGGTGGATGAACGCACGGATCATGGCGCTGCGGCCAAACAAGCGCGGGTCCATTGAGGGTCTCCCCCTCTACTTTCTCGTCTCGGCCGTGGTGGTGGCCGTCGCGATGAGCGCGCTGCTCTCGATGATGGGCGGCATGCAGGGACAGACCCTCGGATCGGTTGAGACCGACCGCGACGCGGTGGCCGTAAACACTGCCGTCTCCACTTTGACATTCAACGTTACCGTGAAGGACACGAGTGGCAAGCCGATCGAAGGGGCAACCGTGGTGGTCGAGGGCCTTGGCGCCTCGGCGGCCAAGAAGACCGACGCCGCGGGCAAGGTGAAGGTCACGGTATCGGTCGACCTTGGCAACGCGAACTTCGGCGAGCTCGATGTGAAGGCGAGCTACCACGGCCCCGTGGGCGAAAGCAGCCGCGGGACGACGGTGCTCGTTTCGCGCGCCTGAAGCGCCGGCTCAACGGGTGGCGGGGCTTTGCGCCCGCCCCCCTTTTCCCTTTCAACTTAGAACAAAACGAAGAGGTGCTCTTGATGTTCGAGGCGGCTCAGTCGAATCTCCTGACGCTCGCGGCTGGCGCCGTGCTCTCTTCGTGTCTGCTTGCCTTGGCTTCTTCCGAAAGCGGGCAAGGGGAAGACGCGGCGGTCGTTTCCGTGTTGGACGGCATCGCTTCGCAGATCGCGGGAGCGCAGTGCTCGGCGAGCCACCCGAGTTCGACCATCCCGCTCGAGGCGGCGTCGAGAGCGTTCCCGAAGCGCGTCGTGCTGGTCACCCTACTTGGCAGCCACCTGAGGGCCCGCACCGCAAGCGGCGCGGCGCTCGTTAGCGTCGAATTCCCGGCGCTGCCGCTCGACGCGCCGGTCGAACTCTTGGGCCGCGCGGCGCTCGTACTTTCCTTCGACTTCCTCGTTGAGCGATGCGCCGTCTCGGTGGAGTGACCCCCGAAGGCCCGCGGCGTGCCTCGCGCCCGCCGGAAACCCTTAAGCCGGTCGCCCCGATGGCGGGGCGCTCCGCTTATGTCATCCGTGCGCCTCGTTTACAATTTCGACGAAGGCAGCGCCCAGATGAAGGCCCTCCTTGGGGGCAAGGGCACGGGCCTTGCGGAAATGACGCGCATCGGCCTGCCGGTGCCGCCCGGCTTCACGATCACCACCGAAGCATGCCTCGCGTACCTCCAGAAGGGGACCTACCCGCTCAGCCTGCGGGAGCAAGTCACGGTGGCCATGCACAACTTGGAGAAATTCGCAGGACGCAATCTCGGCGACCCCAACGCGCCGCTCACCGTTTCGGTGCGCTCGGGCGCCGCGGTGTCGATGCCGGGGATGATGGACACGGTGCTCAACCTCGGCCTGACGCGCGCGACGGTGCCCGGGCTCGTCAAGATGACGGGCGACGAGCGGTTCGCCTACGACGCCTACCGGCGGTTCCTGCAAATGTTCGGCGATGTGGTGCTCGGGATCCCCCACGAGGTTTTCGAAGAGGTCATCGCGAAGAGGAAGAAGGACCGCAAAGCGAAGGCCGACACCGACCTCTCGGCCGCCGACTGGAAAGCCGTGGCAGCGACCTTCGAGGAGGCGATCGAAAAGCGCACGGGCAAGCCGTTGCCAGAGGATCCCGTAGAGCACCTGTGGATGGCCGTGCGCGCCGTCTTTGACTCGTGGAACAACAAGCGCGCGATCGAGTACCGCCGAATCCACCGGATCCCGGACACGCTTGGCACCGCCGTCACGGTGCAGGCGATGGTCTACGGCAACATGGGGGCCGACTCCGGAACGGGCGTGGCGTTCACCCGCGACCCCTCGACCGGCGAGAAGCGGTTCTTCGGGGAATTCCTGTTGAACGCGCAAGGCGAGGATGTCGTCGCCGGAATCCGGACACCCCAGCCCATCGAGAAGATGCAGGATGCGCTGCCCGCGGTCTTCGCTCAGCTCGTCCGCACCTGCGAGACGCTCGAGCGCCACTACCGAGAGATGCAGGACATCGAATTCACCGTCGAGAAGGGGCGGCTCTACATGCTCCAGACGCGCTCGGGGAAGCGCAGCGCGCAATCGGCGGTGCGAATCGCCGTCGACATGGCGGCCGAGGGCCTCATCACGCGCGAGGAGGCGATCGCCCGCGTGACGCCTCAGCAGGTCGAGCAGCTGCTCCACCGGAGGCTCGACCCGAAGGCGACGGCGAAACCGATCGCAAAGGGCCTCAACGCTTCCCCCGGGGTGGGCACCGGCCGCGTCGTGTTTGACGCCGACGACGCAGTCGCCCAAGGCGCCGCTGGCTGGAAAGTGATCCTCACGCGCGTCGAGACCACGCCCGAGGACATCCACGGCATCAATGTGGCTCAGGGGATCCTCACGGGGCGCGGCGGCATGACTTCGCATGCGGCGGTCGTCGCCCGCGGGATGGGCAAGCCGTGCGTCGCCGGCTGCGAGCAGATCGTGGTCGACCTGAAGGCGAAGTCGTTCACCGCGCCCGGCGGAATTGTCGTCAAGGAGGGCGACGAGATTACGATCGACGGCAGTTCAGGGGCCGTATTTCTCGGGCGCGTTCCAACGATCGAACCCGAGGTCGGCCCGGCGTTCCGGAAGGTGCTCGCGTGGGCCGAGGAATTTTCGCGCCTTCAGGTGTGGGCAAATGCCGACACCCCGCAGGACGCCGAGCGCGCGCGCGGCTTCGGCGCGCAAGGGGTCGGGCTTTGCCGCACCGAACACATGTTCTTCGGGGAAGAGCGGCTGCCGTGGATCCAGGCGATGATCATGGCGCGCTCGCTCGAGGAGCGCCAGGCCGCCCTCTCCAAGCTCCTGCCCTTCCAGCGCGACGACTTCAAGGGAATCTTGCGCGCCATGCACGGGCTGCCCGTCGTCATCCGCCTGCTCGACCCGCCCCTCCACGAGTTCCTCCCGGACTACACCGCCCTCAAGGTGAAGGTCGCGCTCGGGCGCGAACGCGGGGCCCCGGAGGCCGAGATGGCCGCTGCCGAGGCGCTGCTCAAGAAGGTCGAGGCCCTCAAGGAATTCAACCCGATGCTTGGCCTGCGCGGTTGCCGCCTCGGCTTGCTCTACCCGGAGATCTTCGAGATGCAGGTGCGCGCGATCGCCGAGGCGGCCGCCGACCTCAAGGACGAAGGCGTCGATGCGCGCCCCGAGGTCATGGTGCCGCTGGTGGGGCATGTGAACGAGATGAAGGCGCTCCGCGAGATGATCGAATCCACCGTCGCCTCCGTCAACCAGGCGCGCAAGCGCGACTACCACTACAAGATCGGGACGATGATCGAGGTCCCGCGCGCGGCGCTCACCGCCGACGAGATTGCGCAGTACGCCGAGTTCTTCTCGTTCGGCACGAACGACCTGACGCAAATGACCTTCGGCTATTCGCGCGATGATGCCGAGGGGAAGTTCCTGTTCCACTACGTCGAGAGCGGCATCCTGCCCTCGGCCCCCTTCCAGACGATCGACCGCGAGGGTGTGGGCAAGCTCATGCGGATGGCCATCGAGCTGGGGCGCAAGGCACGGCCCGACATCAAGATCGGGATCTGCGGCGAACACGGCGGCGACCCGGCGACCGTCGCGTTCTGCCACGAGATCGCTCTGGACTACGTTTCTTGCTCGCCGTTCCGCGTGCCCGTGGCGCGCGTGGCCGCAGCCCGCGTGAACCTGGGGTACCCGGTCCTTGGCTAGGCGGCTTGCGGCCCTTTGCAAGAGCGCGCAGCGTGCGCCCAAGCACCCGCCTGAACGCGAGGAGCGACCCCTCGTTCACCACGGTGATGTCCGCGCGCGCCACGGCCTCGCCGATGCCCCACGACAGCTCGCGGTGGTCGCGCGCGTGGAACCCGGCGTCGCTCAGCTCATCGTCGGACCGTGCACGGGAGCGAAGTCGCCCCGCGCGCGTGGAAGGCGAACTCTGCACCGCGAGCACGGCCACCTGCGCGCCCTTCCCGAAGGTACGGAACGCCTCGACCTCTGCGAGGCTGCGCGCGCCGTCGATCACGGCGACTTCGGTTGACGGCGGAATCACCTGCAGCGTGCGGCGGGCCCAGATGTCGGGGCCGTGCACTTGCCGCTCCTCATTTGCGATGCGGCCCACGGCCTCGGGGTCAAGCCCAAGGCCGCGCGCGACCACCGCTTCGCGGACGCGGTCGCCCATCGAGAAGACCGGAAGCTGCATCTTGCGCGCGACCTCCACGGCCACCGACTTTCCGGCACCGGGCATCCCTGTGATGACAATGAGCCGCAACGCGCAGGCCTCCTTGGCCCCCCTCGATCCGTTTTCTAGGAAAAAATAACGCGGCTTGCGAAGCGAAAGACCCGCTTGCTGGCCTTCTGGACAACCTATTTAACAGGGGAGCCCGTGCCGCCGCCCGATGCGTGGCCAGCGCGCCGCATGCGCGATGATCGCGCTTGTGCTAGCCGCGGCGGTTGCAGCGCAGTCGGCTGCCGCTGTCGGGTGGCCGCAGTTCCGCGGCGGGCCCGAGAAGACCGGCCTCGCCACGGACAACTCCACGGCAAGCGCAGTCTCATGGCGCTTCGAAGCGCCGGGCGCCGGCCAATTCGTGGCCTCGCCGATTTCCGACGGCAATGAAGTCATCGCCGTGGAGTACTCGGGCACCGTTTCGTCGCTGAACGTGCGGGACGGCTCGCTCGTCTGGTCGTTCCAAGTCGGCGATGTCGTGACCGCGACGCCCGCGCTCTCGGGCAATCTCGTGGTCGTCGCGGCCGGGAAGAAAGTCGAGGCGATCCAGAAGGGCGCGGCGGGCAGCTCCGCCCACGAAGCCTGGACCTTCCCCACGCCTGCCCGCGTGGACAGCGCGCCGACCATCGCGGGAGGGGCGGTGTTTGTCGGCGCGGACGACCGCAACCTCTACAAGATCGACCTTGCCAACGGCACGCTTATCTGGAACTACACGGCCGGGGATGTGATCAAGGGTTCCCCGGCGGTCATCGGCCCGCGGGTGTACTTCGGCAGCTACGACGGCTACATCTATGCGCTCGACGACCACGGCGGCAACGCGACGCTCGCGTGGCGCTACGACGCCGGCGGTGAGATCCAGGCGGCGGTCGCCGTGGCCGAGGGCAAGGTCTTTGCAACGACGCTCAACGGGCGCGCCGTCGCGGTGAGCTCGAGTTCAGGGGCCCGCGCGTGGGAGTCTTCGCCCGGCGGCGTCATTGCCTCGTCGCCGGCCGTGCAAGGCGGCCACGTGATCTTCGGCGGTGACACCCTCGTTTCGCTTTCGACGGACAATGGCGCGTCCGAGTGGGAGCGTCCGCTGTCGGGTTACATCCGGGGGTCGCCCGCGATCGTGGGCGACCTGGCCATTGTCGGCGACTACGGCGGACACGTTTACGCGCACGCCCTCAATGGGACGCTGCGATGGTCCTACACCGCCGGTTCGGCAATCCGGACCTCGCCCGCGATCGCCGGCGGGCTTGCCATTGTCGGCACCGATGGAGGGCAGACCATCGGAGTCCCGCTCGACGCCGGCGAGCCGCCGACGGTGCAGGCGCTAACCCCCCGGTCAACCTACGCACAAGTTTCGGAGACGTTCACCGCCGTTGCAAGCGACCCCGAGGGCCGGGGAATTTTCTACACATGGGACTTCGGCGACGGCACGATTGCCGCGGGCCAGACGGTGCGCCACGTGTTCGCCACGGCTGGCAACTACTCGGTGCAGCTCACGGTTTCCGACGGAGAGTTGACGCGGTCGACGAGCGCCATCGTGAACGTCCAGACCTTCGCATCGACCGTGGAGGGCGGCGTCGAGCCCAAGCCCGTGCAGCGGACCTTGTTTACGCCGCTGGTGCTCCTCGTCGTGGTTGGCGTGATTGCCGCCGCTGTCCTCGTTTTTGCCTACGTGAGGTCGCGCCCGAAGAATGATGAATTCGAGGCGGTGGCGCCTGCGCCGCCTCCCCCCCGTCGGCCCTCGGCTCCGGCTCGCCGCCCCCCCGCGATGGCGCCCCCTCCGACTCCGCCTCGTCCCGCTCCCAAGCCGGCGATCGCCGCCTCGGCACCGCCGATGGCCGCTCGCGCTCCGCAAGAGCCAGCGTTCGTGCCGGCGGCCGCCCGGGTCCCGGCGCCCGCGCCCCCACCTCAGGCGCCGCGCGCCCCTCAAGCGCCCCCGCCGCCCGCACCCACGCGCGCGCCGCCAGCGCCCCCTGGGCCACTCCCGCCGACTCGGGGACCTTCGCTTTCACCGCCGCCGCCTCGCGCACCACCCGCACCGGCCCCCCCCCCAGCCCGCCAATATGCTCCTCCGCCGATGCCTGCGCGCCCGCCCGCGGCGGCCGCTCCCTCTCGTGCTCCTCCTCCCCCCCCTCCGCCGCCGGCGCGCACGCGCGGCCCCAGGGCTCCGCCCCTTCCCGCGCCACCGCCGCCCCCGCCAGCACCCTCCGCTCGGCCGGCCGAACTCGACTACTACGCGCGCCTCTATGGCTCGCCGGCCACCCAAACGCCGCCGACCACCGCCCCCGACCCCGACCCGCGCAAACGTGTCCCGCGCAAGCCGTAGCCGCCGTCGCGCCCCCCTAATTCTCGGATCATGCGACTGGATCGCGCGCGGCGCCTGGCTCGCGCGCCAGGCTCCGCGAGCAGGCCGCAAGCGTTTATAGCCGTCAAGGATTTGGACGCCATCGCCAGGCGGGCCAACGTCGCCTCCCGGAATGCCTCCTTCTCCCCGTGTGGGTGGGACGCGGGAGCAGGCGAAAAGCCCAGGCAGATGGAGTAGAAAGGAGTGCGCATACCCGTAGGCCGCCTCGTGCGGAAAGCCCAAGGCGGCCCCGGCGCCCTCCAAAAAGCGCTCGGCGAGTGCGAGCGCGAGGCTTTCTCCGGGTACCTCGAGGTCAAGCGCAAGCGCGGTCCGGGGCGGGTCGAGCGCGGCGCGGTCGTGCTGCGCGAAGGCGCGCCCATCCTCGCGGACTTCGAGGGGGACGAGGTCGCGGAGGGCACCTTGGCGCTCCCCGGCCTCCTGGGCGCGGCCGAAGCCCGCGACGCGCAGCTCGAATTGCGGTCGTTCGCTTACGCCTCCTCCAGCGTGAGCGTCGAGCACCTCGCGCGCTTCTTCCCGGAGGCGGCGGTGACGCCCTCAGACCTCGAGCCGCGCGCGCTCCTTCGCATCCGCTCGCGTGACCAGGAAGCCCGATTCCTCGCCAAGGAGGGGGCTTCGCCCTCCCCGCCGAAAGACGCGCCCGCGGCGCAAGGGCCCGCGGGCGGCGACGCCCTCGGGGACAAGGTGCGGTCCCTTGAGGAGGAAAACCGCGCGCTGCGCGACGAAGTCAAGATCACGAAGGACAGCTCGCTCACACTGGTGCGCCACGCCGCCCGCGGCGAGGCGGACACGCGCGCCGAAGAGTCGCTGCGCCGCCTGAAGCTCGAGGAAGCCAAGCTCCTCTCCCGCGAGGAGAAGGCGCTCTCGCGCGAGCGCGGGCTCGAAGAGCGCGAGAAGCAGGTCGCCGTCGAGTCGGGCCGGCTCGAGGAGGTCTCCAAGCGGCTCGACGAGCGCAGGCTCGAGTTCGAAGCCGAGGAGCGCCGCCTCGAAAAGACACGCGGCGAAGTCGACGATGTCTGGAAGCGGATCGGAAGGGACGCCGAGGGCGTGGGCGCGCGGGAAGCGGCCGTCGAGGAGCGCGAAGGCAAGCTGCGCGAACAGCAAGTCGCGGCGGCCGGCCGCGAGCACGACCTCAAAGCGCTCTCCGAGGACCTCGAAAGGGCCCGCAAGGCCGCCGACCATCAGAACGCGGCGCTCGACGAGCGCAAGCGGCAACTTGACGAGCGGCAGGAAGCGCTCGAAGAGCAGCAGGATGTCCAGCGAAAGGACAACGCCGCCCTCGAAGCCTCGGTGAAAGACGCCGAGTCGCGGGCGCGCAAGGTCGACGAGGCCGAGGAACAGGCCAAGAGCCTCTCGGCGATGCTCAACACGCGCGAGGACAAGCTCGTGGCGCGCGAGCAGGCGGTCATCGACAAGGAGGCCGAGCTCAAGGCCCGCGAATCCGGGCTCGGCGCCAAAGAGACGGCCGCCGCGGAGCTTGAGATCGAGGCGTCGAAGCTGCGCGATGTGCTCGAGCAGTACCGCCAGAAACTCGACGCGCGCGAGCGCGACCTGCAGGGGCGCCTCGACCAGGCCGCCTCCCGCGAGAAGGCGCTCGTTTCCGCCGAGTCCACCGCGCGCTCGCAGGCCACGGGCGCTGCGAGCCAACAGGCCGCCGTCGAAGAGGTGCGCGAGAAGCTCGAGAAGCGCGCGTCGGCGCTCGAAAAGGACGCCGAGGAGCTCGCCCGCCGCGAGCGCGCGCTCTCGGAGCGCGCCGAACAGCTCGAAGGCCTTGCGCGGCAGCTCGCCTCCCGCGAGGCCGCCGCCGAGAAGCGCGAGGGGCACGCGGAGCGCACGCAGGCGCGGCACGCCGACCTTGCCGACACCTACGAATCAAGACTGAAGGAACTCGAGTCGGTGAAGGGCAAGCTCGCGTCGGAGCGCGCCTCGCTCGACGAGGTGCGCCGGGGCGCGAAGAAAGAGGAGGCGCAGGCGGCCAAGCAGGCGCAGGCGCTTGGGCGCGAGCGCGAGCGGCTAAAGGAAGTCGAAGGCGAAGTCGCCGAGAAGGGCAAACAGCTTGCGGCCAAGGAGGCGCGCGTGAAGGAGCTCGAGCGCCAGCTTGCCGAGCGGGGGGCGGCCCTTGCCCACGAGCAGGACGAATTGAAGGGCGCGCGCGCAGAGGTCCAATCGCTCACGCGGGACGCCCAGGCGGGGCTTGCGGCGGCCAAGCGCGCGGAAGAGCTTGAGGAGCAGCTCGCCGACCGCGAGCGCGCCCTCAAGGAAGCCGACGCGGAGAACAAGGCGATGCGCAAGAGCCTCGAGCGGCGCGCACAGGACCTCGAGCGGCAGTCGCGCGAGGTGCTGGAGCGCTCCAAGGACGCCGACCGCGTGCGCGCCAAGGCCGCCGACGACGCGCGCGCGAGGCGCTCGCGCGACAAGGAACTCGACGAGATCCGCAAGATCCTCGCCGAGTTCTAGCTTGCCTCGGGGGCACCGGCCGCGCACATGGAGGGTATACGATGAAGCTCCCGAAGGGGCGCGTGCTCGGGAAGTTCCCGGGCCGGCCGGGTGTCGTCTTTGACGCGCTCGGTCAAGTGCCCGCAGGCCTCAACGGCTACATCCGCGTCGTGGGCCCCGAGCCCACCGGACAGATCGGCGTCATCCTGCTCGAGCACGGCGAGCCCGTCGGGTGCCTCGTCGCGGGCGGGAAGCAGTCCTTCGGGCGCCAGGCAGTCGCCCCGCTCTGGGACCTTGCCGCCGACGAGAGCTCGCAGGTGCGCCTCATCGGGTTCTATGAAGAATCGCTCGAGGAAGTACGGGCAACCGCCGACAACATGAAGCGCGTGGCCGCCGTCACGCGCGCCGACATCAACGCGATGCGGCGGGGCGCACCGGCTCCCAAGGGAGCCAAGCCGCCTCGCCCCGACCCCAAGACAGAGGCCCAGGTCGTCGACGCGGTCAAGGCATCGGCGCCCCCCAAGACCGATGCGCAGGGCAGGCCCAACGACGCCGGGTTCTTCAAGGAGCTCTTGGAAACAGGCATCCGCGCGGCGCGGGTCGAGTCGGAGGCCACCGGCGAGGCGCTCGACCCCGACATGGCGGCGAAGCTCGAGGACTACCTGTCGAGGTCCAACCTGCAGCTCGACGACGCCATCACCACGATCGCCTCGGTCATCACCCCGAAGCCCGGCCAGCGGCCCCCCAGCCCGGAGGAGAAGGCGCTGCCGCCCGCGCTCAAGGAGGAGATCAAGGGCGCCGAAGAGCAATTGGCCAAGACCGCCCAGCGCTACGAGTACTTGCTCACCAAGGACATGGCGTCGGCCAAAGCGCTGCGCGACCAGGAAGAGAACCTCACGAAGATGGAGGGCCAGCTCAAGGACCTGAAGACCACCGTGCAGATCGAGGGCGAAAGGCGCCTGCGCGAGCTCGAGCAGCAGAGCTCGCGCGCATCGGGCGCCGAGGCGCAGAACATCCTGCGCAAGCTCAAGGAGGAGCAGGAGGCCATCTACGCCCGCGTCGAGAAGCTCGTGCAGATGGAGAACCTGTTCAAGCAGAACTTGCTCACCCAGCGCAAGCGGATCGACCAGAAGGAGCAGGAGCTCCAGGCGCTCGCCTCCCAGCTCAAGTCCGATTTCCTCGAGCGCAAGCGGCTCCTCGACGAAGAGAAGGAGTCGTACCTCGAAGACCTGCGCCGCCAGTCCAAGGACCTGAAGACGCGCGAGGCGGTCGCCGTCGAGCGCGAGCGGCGCGCGAGCGAGCTTGCGGCCAAACTCGAGAGCGAGATCGAGGTCAAGATCAAGGAGGTCGAGCGCAAGCGGCTCGACTACGAGGCCAAGGACAGGGAGCTGCGCTCGCGCGCCGAGGCGCTCAAGCTGCGCGAGTCGGAAGCGGCCGCGCGCGGCAAGGCCGGCGGCGAATCGCGTGCCGAAGTCGCGCGCCTGCGCGGCGAGCTCTCAAAGGAGCGCGAGGAGTCGGCCGCGCGGATCGCGGCGCTCGCCAAGCGCGAGGAGGAGCTCCGGTCGCTCGAGGCGAGGCTCAACGACCGCATCAAGCAAGTCGAATCGCAGGAGAGCGAGCCGGCCCAAGAGATGGACGCCGACGAGCTCAAGGAGCTCATCTCGTACCTCGACCGTCTCCTGGAGGCGCTCCCGCCCGATCGGGTGTCCGAATTTGCAGCGAGCGAGTTCTACCAGCTTTACATCAAGCTCCTGGAACGGCTTGGTATTTAAGGCCGGCTCAGTTATCTGAGCACTTGGGGGATGCGGCAAGTGGGACTGCGCGAGAAGGCTGCGGCCGCTCGCCAGGGCCAGGAGCCCCCGAAGGACGAAAAGCCCGCAAGCCCGCAGCACGATGCGCCCCCAAGCACGGGCGGCTCGGCCGAGCTTCTGGCCAAGCTCTCGCAGCGCGAGCTTGAGATCCGCAAGCTGCAGCAGGAAGCCGAGGACCTCAGGCGCAAGCTCATCGAGTCGGAGGAGCAGGTCACCATCGCGCGCTCGCTGCGCACCGAGATCGGTGAGAAGGCCGGCGAGATCGCGCGGCTCAAAGAGCAGATGCGCAGGCTCGAGGGCTCCATCTCTACGCTGCAGGGCCAGGCCTCGCGCGTCCGCGAGTTGGAGTCGGAGCAGCGCGAGCTGGAGAACCGTCAGAAGGAGACCCACGACCTCGAGACTTACGTCGCCGAACAGTACGCGAAGCTCGAGCAGGAGCGCGAAGCGTTCGCCTCGCGCCACCGGAAAATGGAGCAGGACGCCGAGCAGGCGGAGGCCCGCGCCAAGGCTGCCCGCGAGCAGGCCGGCGAGCTGGAGAAGTCGATCGCGGAACTCAGCGGCAAGGCAAGCGCGCTCGAGCAGCGCGCTTCCGACGAAATCAAGGCGCAGGTCGAGGGGCTTGAATCGTCGCTCGCGGGGGAATCGGCGCGCGCCAAGGAGGCGAGCGAGCGCGCCGCAAGGCTAGAGGAAGACCTTCACAAAGTCCAGTCATCGTTGACCGAAGGGTCCGACGAGCGGAAGCGCACGCTCGCGGCGGTCCGGCAGGAATCGGAGAAGAGGGGCAAGGCGCTCGAAGAGGCCCTCGGCGCCTTCGAGAAGGCGCGGCAGGAATGGGCCAAACGCGAAAGGGAGATCACGCTGAAGCAGCAGGACGCGGAGGTCCGCCTGGCGGCCCGCGAGAAGGACGCCGGCAAGGACGTCGAAATGACCAGGGCGGAGCAGGCCGCCGCCGCGCGGGCGATGAAGGAACTTGCCGACGGGCGCCAAGCCGCCGAAGCGCGCGTGAAGGTGCTCGAGGCCGAGGTCAAGCGCGTCACCTCGCAGGCGGACGGCGACAGGGGGCTGCGCGCCGAGAGCGAAAAGCTGCGGCGCGACTTGGAGCGCGCGGAAAAGGTGGCGCGCGAGACGGCCGCCCAGGCGGAGGCGTTTTCGAAGCAGTCGCACGGCGAGCAGGAATCGCTGCGCAGGCAGGCGGAGGCCGCGACCAAGGTCGCCAAGGAGACGGCGGCGCAGGCGGAAGCGTTTGCCAAGCAAGCCCACGCCGACGAGGCGGCCCTGAAGCGGGAGCTCGGCGCCTCGCGCGCACAGCTCGAAGCGGAGCGCAAGGCGGCCGGCGAGGTCGGGAAACTGCGGGGGGAGATGACGGAAGTCCAGAAGGCCCTTGCCGAGGAGAAACGGAAAGCGAGCGAGGTCGAGCGGCTGAAAATCGCGATGATTACGCAGGAAAAAGCGGCTAAGGAGGCGGCGGGAAAGGCCCACGCCGAGGTCGAGGCCCTGCGTGGCCAGTTGCAGGCGATTTCCAAGGCGCGGGACGAGGAGTCGGCCCGGGCGCAATCGACCGGCAAGGCGCGCGCGGACCTCGAAGCGTCGCTGAAGGGCGCGCAAGCTCAGGGCGGAAAGGCGGCGCAGGAGCTCGACGCCGTTCGCAAAGAAGGCCAAGCGCTGCGCGCGCAACTCGCCGAGGCGCGCCAAGCGCTCGAAGCCGAGCGGGACAAGGTCACCATGGAGGCGAAGCACCGCCGCGACCTCGAAGCGGCGACCGCCTCGTCGCAGGAGGCGGCGATGCGCGCAGGCGCCGCGGGCGATGCCGCCCGCCAAGACGCGGACCGTTTGAAGGCCAAGGTCGCCGAGCTGGAGAAAGAGATCGCGGAGGCCGCCTTGCGCGCCGCCGAGGCCGACCGGAGGCGCCGCGATTCGGAGGCGGAGGCGCGCAAGACCCAAGCCGCCGTGGACTCGGCCGGCGGCGAGGCCGCCGGCTTGCGCAGGCGCGCGGCCGACTTGGAGGCAGACCTCACCGCCGCGCGCAGCGAACTCGAGGCCCAGCGGGCGTTCACCGTGGAGGCCGAACGGCTGCGCGTCGAGCTCGAGCGCGAGGTCAAGACCGCCGAGGAAAGCGCCGAAGACGCGATGCGCGCGCGGGCCGAGTCGCACCGCAAGACGCTCGAGTACGAGCGGCAGATCGCCAAACTGCAGGACCTGCAGAAGGGGCACGAGACGAGCATGGCGGCCTCGAAAGCGGCCGCCGAGGCCGCCCGGTCGGAGGCGCTCATCGCGCAGCTCGAGGCGGACCGTGCCCAACTCATGGAGGCCCAGGCGCGCAACGCGGCCATGCGCCAGCAGATCGAGGACCTGCTGCGCGAGGCGGCCATGAACTCGCAGGAGGCCGAACAGGAAAGTATCACGCTCCAGAAGGAAGCCGAGGAGTCCGACGCCGTAATCGGGAAGCTGAACGAACAGCTGGAAATCGAGCGGGCCACGGCCGCCGAAGCGCGCAAGGAGATGAGCGGGCTCTCCGTCGTGGAATCGGCGCAGGTCCGGAACCTGGAGGACCAGCTCAGGCGCGAGTCGGAGCGGGCCCACGCCGCGGAAAAGCGCGTCGACACCGTGCGGATGGACGCCGAGAAGGCGAAGGCCAGGGCCGAACACTTGGAGCGCGAGGCGCTACAGCTTCGCGAGACGGCCGCGCTGCGCGCGGCAGCCGCTGAAGAGGCCGAGCACGCGTCGCGCGCGCGGACCGAGGAACTCACGAAGATCAAGGCCGAGTGGGCGGCGCTCAAAGGCCGCGAGGCCGAGCTCGTCACGCGGATGAACGCGCAGAGCGAGGAGCTCGAAGCCGCCCGCAACGAAGCCAAAGGAGCGGCCAAGCGCTTTGAGCGCGGCGGCGCGCTGGACGACCGGGAGCGGGCGCTTGCGCTCCGGGAAGAGAAGGCCGCAAAGGACGCGGGCGCGCGCGAGAAGGCAATGGTGGAGCGCGAAGGCCGCCTTGCCAAAGACCGCGCCGACCTCGAAGGCTCCCTGAAGGCGCGCGAGCAGGCGATGGCCGCCGACCGCGAGATCCTCGAGCGGGACACCAAGGCCCGCATGGAGGCCTTCCACAAGCAGCGCCAGGCACTCGAGGCCGACATCAAGGCGCGCGAAGAGGCGCTCGAGAAGGAGCGGAGGGCCGCCGAGCAGGCCGAGGCCGCGCGAGAGGCCGGCCTCGAGAGCCAACGGGAGGCGTGGGAGAAGGCCGCCGGCGCGCGCGAGGAGGCGATTTCCAAACGGGAAAAGGCCGCCTTCGAGGCCGCCCGGGTCGCCGAAGCGAAGGCCGCCAGCGAGCGCGAGGCGCTTTCCAAGGAGAGGAACGAGCTCGAGCGGCAGGTGCGCGCGCGAGAAGGGACGATCGACAAGACGCGCGGCGAACTCGAGGCGCAGCTCAAGGAGGCCCAGCACGCCGCCGAGAAGCAGCAGAAGGCGCTCGCCGACCTGGCGCTCAAGGAGCGGAAGGCGGCCGAAGAGATCGCGAGGCTCGACCAGGCGCTGCGCGAGCGCGAGGCTGCCCTGAAGGCGAAGGAGGGCGCCGCCGAACTATCCAAGACCGCCGCCGAGCGCGAGAACGCGGAGGCCCGCCGGCTGCGCGAGCAGGCCGAGGCCCGCGAAAAGAAGATCGCCGACCTCGAGGCGCAGGTCGCCCGCACACAGAAGGAGATCCGCGAGCGCCAGTCCCAGGTCGAGGTCATGGAGCGCGAGACCAAGAACAAGATGGAGCTCGCCTCGAAGAGCCAGACGGACCTCGAGAAGATGCGCGACGACCTGTCGAAGCGGGAGGCGCGCGTCCGCGACGCCGAGCGCAAGCGGGAGGACGCCGAGCGGCTCACCAAGCTCGCGGCCGACGCAGAGGACAAGGTGGCCGAGCGCGCGGCGGCCCTCAAGCGGCGCGAATCGGAGGTCGAGGCGCGCGAGTCGGAGACGAAGAAACGCGAGGCGCAGGCCGCCCGGATGCTCGGCGAAGCGGAGGGGCGCGTGAAGGCCGCCGACGCCCGAGCGGCGCAGGCCAGCGCGGCCTCGAAGGCCGCCGAAGAGCGCTACGCCGAGGTCTCCGAATTTGCAAAGGAGGCCGAAGAGCGGCTCAAGGCGCTCGAAGGCCACGAGGGGGCGGCGCGCAAGCTCGAGGAGGCTGCCTCGCGCCGCGAGCGCGAGGTCATCGAGGCGCGGGCGCGACTGGAATCGCGCGAAAACGAACTCATCGAACTCGACGAGTCGGTCCGCAGGCGCGAAGCCGATGCCGAAAAGGCGCTGCAGGGGCTCGAAGCGCGGGAAGCGAAGGCCGAGCGGCTCGAAGGCGAGCTCGCGCGCAAGGAAGCCTCGCTCACCGGGTCTTCCAAGAGCCTTGCCGACCAGCGCGGCGAGATCGCGGCGCGCGAAGCGAAGGTCAAGGAGATCGAGGGCCGCGAAATCGCGGTGGAGCGTGCGGAGGACGCGCTCAAGGACCGCGAACGCAAAGGGGCGAAGGAGCGCGAGGAATTCGCGCGCGCCCAGGGCGCCCTCGAGGAGCGCGAGCGAAAGGCCGCGGCCCGTGAGGGCGAGCTCACCTCGGCGCAGAAGTCCGCCATCCAAAGCGAAGCCGAACTCTCCGCCCGCGAGGAGCGCGTGCGCGGCCTCGAGTCCCGCGAAAAGGCGCTCGAGAAGGCGCAGAACGACGCTGCAAAGCGCGAAGCGCAGGTCGCCAAGCGCGAGGAAAAGGCGGCCGGCCAGGAGCGCGAGCTTGCCGAGTACCGGAAGGCGCTCGAGGGCTCTTCCAAGGGGCTCGACGGCCGACAGAAGGACGCCGACGCCCTCGAAAAGGCGCTGATGCAGCGCGAGTCGGCCGTGGCGGCCCGGGAAGCCGACGCGATCAAGCGCGCCGACGACATCGACACGCGGATCAAGCGCGTCGACCAGCGCGCCTCCGAGCTCCAGAGCCTCGAGGAGAAGGAGTCGACGGTAAAGGCCGTCGAAGACGAACTCAAACGCCTCGAGGGCGACTACTTCAGCCGCGCGCGCGCGCTGGAGGCGGCCGAGCAGTCCGTGAAAGAAGAGCTGACCCTCCTTGAAAAACGAGCCGCGCAAGCCGAAGACCGCGAGAAGGCAGAGGGAAAGCGCGGTAAGGACATCGAGGCTGCCCAGAAGGCGGCCGCGGAGGCCTCGCGCGAACTCGAGGCGCGCCAGCGCGAACTTGCCGCGTCGAGGAAGGCCTTCGAGAAGGAGCGCGCGGAAGTCGCGCGGGCACGCGAGCTTGAAGAGATGCGCCGGGCCGCACTCGAAAAACGCGTGGCGGAGGTCGAGGACCTGGAGCGTTCCCTGCTCGTGCGCGAGAAGAAGGCGGCCGACGACGCCAAGCGCGCCAAGGCCGACCTCGAAGCGGGGGGCGAACTGCGCCGCCAGCTCAAGGGCGAACGGGCCGAGGTCGAGCGCGCGCGCGGCAAGCTCGAGGAAGAGCGCCTTGCGCTTGACTCGAGCCGCGAAAAGGCTGAGACGATGCAGCAGTCGGCAACCGCGCGCGAGCGCGAGGCCAAAGGGGTGCTCTCCGACGCCGACAAGCGCGTGAAGGCGGCCGAGTCGTCCGAGGAGGACGCGCAGGCCGCAGTGAAAGCCGCCCGCGAGGCGGAGGGCAAGGCGGAGCGCGCGCGCCAGGAGCTTGAAGGGATCCTCGAGGTGCGCGAGCGTGAGGTCGAACAGCTGCGCGGCAAGCTCTCCGAGCGCGAGCGCGTGATGAACGAGCTCAAGGCGACGACCGAAGCGCGATCCGCGGCGATCGACACCTACGCGACAGAGGTCGAGCGCAAAGAGGCCAAGGCCGCAGCGTCTGCCGACTCCGCCGAGCGGCGCGCCAAGGAGCTCAAGGCCCTCGAAACATCGCTGAAAGGCCGGGAGAAGGAGGCCGAGGCCCGCGAAGAGCGCTCCGAGGGCCGCGAGGCGGCGCTTGACGGGCGCGAGAAGGACTTGGCCAAGCAGGAGGCCGCACTCGAGAAACAGGAAAAGTCCGCCAAGGTCGAGCAGGAGAAGGCCCGCGCCGCCCTTGGCGATGCGCTGGCTGCCGAGCGCCAGGTGGAGGGGCTCGGCGAGCGCGCCAAGAAGCGCGACGAGGACCTCGACCGGCGCGAGTCGGCGCTCACGGCGCGTTCGAAGGAGATCGAGGAGGACGCGCAGGCGGGCAAGGCCGACGACAAGCGGCACGCTGCCGATGAAGCGCGCCTCAAGTCGGCCGCGGCCGACCTCGCCCGCGAGCGCGAGGCGCTCGACCGCGAGCGCCAAGCCATCAAGTCGCTCAAGGCCGCCGTCGAACAGGACCGCAAGAAGGCCGACGCCCGCGAAGACCGGCTCGGCAAGGCCGAGTCGGCCCTGGAGGACCTCCGCAAGGCGCAGGACGCCCGCGAGGAAGAGGCCGACGCGCGCCTGAAGCGCGCCGACGAGGAAGCCAAGGTGCTTGCCCGAAAGGAGGCCGAGCTTGAGGCGGTCGACGCCGCGCTCAAGGACAAGCTCAAGCGGCTCGAAGAGCGCGAGGAGAAACTCAACCGCCTGAAGGAGCGCCTCTCCGACTTCGTGTCGAAGCGCGGCGCCTGAAGCGCGCTACCTTCGCCCGCGCCCGCCTTTCTTGCCCGTGAGCTCCCCCATGTCGAAGCCCTCGAGCCCTTCGCCGCCGCCGTCCTTCAGCATCTTCATCAGCTGCTTCTGGAGGCCGCGGTTCGAGCGGAACATGTTCACCTGCTTTTTCAGCACCTCGTAGCGCTGCATCATCGCCTTGACATCGGCCACCGAGGCGCCGGCCCCTCGGGCGATGCGCTCCATCCGCGGCGCGCGGATAATGTCAGGCTCGTCCAGTTCGTCGGAAGTCATCGAGTCGAGGATCACCCGGTACTTGCGCATCGTCTCGAACGACACCGCCATCTGCTCGGCGTTGAGGCTGCCGGCGATGCCGATCCCCGGGATCGATTCGACGAGGCGCTTGAGGTCGCTGTCCTGCATCCGACTCATGATCTCGAGCTGGTGGTAGAAGGTGCGCAGCGTCAGCTTGCCCGAAAGGAGTTCGCGGCCGGTGGCTTCGAGCTCCTCCTCGGAAGCGACCTCCGTCGCCTTCTCGAGGATCCCCTCGATGTCCCCCATCCCCAGCATCCTGCCGATGAACCGCGTGGGGTGGAACCGCTCGAGGTCGTCGACCTTCTCGCCGACCCCGATGAAGACGACCGGCGCCTTCACCGCGGCCACCGCCGAGAGGGCGCCTCCGGCCTTTGCCGACCCGTCCATCTTGGTGATGATGACGCCCGTGATCCCGACCGCCTTGTGGAACGCCTCCGCCTGGGGTCCCGCCTGCTGGCCCACCGTCGCATCGATCACGAGGAACCTCTCGTCGGCCTGCGATTCCTTCTCGATCGCCTCCATCTCGCGGATCAGGTCCTGCGAGAGCGCGTCGCGGCCGGCCGTGTCGATGACCACCACATCGTGAGCGAGGAATTTCTCGAGGCCGTCGCGCACGACCTTCACGGCGCTCGTCTGGTTGCGCTCGAAGTGGACGGGGATCTGCAATTTGGCGCCAAGCTGGATCAGCTGGTCAATGGCCGCCGGCCGGTGCACATCGGCGGCGATGAGGGCCGTCTTCAGACCCCGCGTCTGGAAGAACTTGCCAAGCTTGCCCGCCGTCGTCGTCTTGCCCTGCCCATACAGGCCCACGAGCATGATCCGCTGGCGCTTCAAGCGCACTTCGCGCGCCTCCCCAAGGAGCGTGGCGAGCTCGTCGTGGACGACCTTGATCACGTGCTCGCGCACGGACATCCCGGCCTTCGGCTCAATCTCAAGGGCCTTGCGCGCGATCTCCTTGGTGATCTGGCGCGTCAGCTTGACATTGACATCCGCCCGGATCAGCGCGACTTCGATGTCGTGGGTGACTTCCTTGATGAGCGCCGGGTCGACCTTGGAGGCTCCAGCGACTTTGCGCAGCGCGCTCTTCAGCGAGTTCGACAGGGCATCGAGTACCATGGGCGAGGGCCTTCCCGCGCCGGCCATCCCCTGGCCCGGCCTAAGAGGATTCGCCTACGCAGGGCGCCGCAGAATGGTATGGAACGGGCGCCCCGCGCGCAAATGCGAGGAAGGCTCCCGCTCATGTTAGAGGGGTGTAAGGGTAGGGGCTAGCCTTGTCAGAAGGGATGGGATGCACTCTAACTCAAAACCAGCTCTACCCTTACAGTGATTAGATTCTGGGCGCCGTATATATAGATTGTCGGTTCGGAACAAAGCGCTCGCATCCGCTCAAACGCCGCCCAGGAAAACAAGCGCCCGCCTGGGCCAGTTATGCGCGTCAATCGCCTCGAAGTTGGAGGGCGAGCAGGTCCTCCGTCGAGAGCTTCTCGCCCTTCTTGAATTTCTCCATCATGGTGTCCGTCTTCTTCTCTTGGCGGCGCTCCGATTCGGCGCGGCGCACTTCGCGCCTGCGCCTGCGGATCCCCGAGATGACCTTCTCGTAGTCCTTGACGCGCTTGATGAGGTCGATGTGGCGGAAGTGCGCCTCGTCGGCTTCCCGCTTGTTGGCGAGGAACTCCTGCTGCGCCGCGTCGGCGTCGGCGCGCATCGCGTCGGCCTCCTCGTAGAGCTTCATCATCGTGTCGTGCTCCGTCTGCGCCGCCCGGGCAAGGTCAGAGAGGGCCTTGTGCTGCGCCTCCGCGTCCTGCTTCGCTTTCCTTGCGGCGCCCACCGCGTCGTACACCTCCTTGTCCGCATCCATCCATGATTCGGCCTGCCGCACTTCGTGCGCGAGCCGCTTGAGCTCGGCGGTGAGCTCCTTCTCCTTGGCCGAAGTGTGCACTTGCGTCTGCAGCTTGTACTCGAGCGCGCGCATGTCCTCGCGCATCCGCGGGACCGGCACCGCCGTTTCGCGGTGGCGCTCGCGCTTGAGCTTCGAGGCCACTTCGCCAAGCTCGTTGGCCTTCGTGTTCAGCGTGTCGCGCCCGACCTTCGAGGCCTTCACTTCCTCGTTGAGCTTGTTGCGCTTTTCGCGGTGCTCCGTGGCCTCGCCCACGCGCTTGGCGACCTCGCCGTTCAACACATCGCGCTTCTCGGCAAGCTGCTTCGTGCGCGTGTTGAGCTTGTCGCGCTTGAACTTGAAGTCCTCCGCTTCGTTGTTGATCTGGTCGCGGACTTTCTCGAGTTCCGCCAGCCCTTCCTCGCCTTCGAGGCCCTCGATCTCGTGCGCAATCTTCTGCAGGTACTCGTCGGTGTCGGAGGGCGGGGGCTGGGTGAGGTCGGATTCGGCAAGCGCTGCGCGCCGTTGGATGTCGGTGAGCGGCGGCGGCTCCTCGGAGCGAGGAGGCGGTTCTTCAGTGGGGGCCGCCGCTTCAGGGGCGATCGCGGGAGCTTCGGTTGTCGGGGCCGGCTCGGCTACGCCCGGGGTCGGTTCAGCGGCAGGTGCGCTGTGAGTTGCCTTCGGCTTGGTTTCGCCCGATTCCTCGGGCTCCGGGGTAGTTTCGTTATCTTTGCCACCCAGTTTTCCCACCTTCAATCGGTCGTTCAACAAGCCGCGCAAGAGCTAGGACGAATTTTCAAGCCAGTGATGCTGGCAATCGCATTAAATCAGCTTGTGATATTTATACGCATCGAACCCAGCGTGAAAGCAGTATTGGACGGTCGTGAATCCGCGTTTGAACGCCGCGACATCGGCCTTCACGCGCCCGACCTCTTCATTCTTGATGGCGGTCCGCGCCATGAAGCGCGCGATCTCCTTCATCTCGCCTTCGTTCATCCCAATCCGGGTGCACTCCTGCACTCCCACGCGCACACCTGAGGGGTCCTGCGGGCTGCGCTCGCGGTCGTAAGGCAGCATGTTCTTGTTGGTGATGATGTTGACCGATTCGAAGAGCTTCGACACCTTGGCCCCGCCGCCTTGCGCGCGCACATCGATGGCGACCTGGTGCGAGCGCGTGTACCCGCCCGCTTCGCCGAGCACCTTGAACCCCTCCGCGGCCAGTGCGGCGCCAAACGCCCGCGCGTTTTTCACGATCTGGCGCGCGTAGTCCTCGCCAAACGTCTGCCACTCGGCCATGGTGATGCCGAGGGCCGCCATGGCGTGGAGGTGGTGGTTCGACACCACGCCCGGGAACACGCGGGAGCGCAATCGCTTGAGCAGCTCATCGTCCGGCGAGTTCGAGATCAAGATGCCGTGCTGCGGGCCGGGGAACGTCTTGTGCGTCGAACCCGTCATCACATCGGCGCCCTCGCGCAGCGGGTCTTGGAACTGCCCGCCCGCCACGAGCCCGAGCACATGGGCCGCGTCGTACCAGCAGCGCGCGCCGGCCTCTTCGATCGCCGGGCGCAGTTCCTTGAGGGGGACGGGGAAGAGGAAGAGCGACATCCCAAACTGGGCCACCTTCGGCCGCTCCTTGCGGATGAGCTTGGCCGCCCCGTCCACGTCGATGTTCATGGACTCTTCGTCGAACGGGTAGTTCACTGACCGCAGACCGCGAAGGCCCACCGCCCCGAATTTCGCCGTCGAGATGTGCGCGCCGTCCGCTAGGTTGGGCGACGCGATAAGGTCCCCGGGGCCGGCAAGCGCGAAGAGCGCCGCCATGTTGGCCACCGTCCCCGAAATCGGCCGCGGGTCGGCAAGCCTTGCCCGGAAGATTTTCTCGCCAAGCGCCATCACGCGCTCCTCGACCTCGTCGACGAAGAGGTTGCCCTCGTAGTAGCGCTTCCCCGGCAGCCCCTCGGCGTACCGGTCGGCAAAGTCGGAGATCAGCATCTCCTTTGCAAGGGGGCACATGACATTTTCAGAGGCGATGAGCGGGATGCAGTCGGCAAACCAGGAGTTGTGCCGCTCCACCCGGTCTCGGATGAAGGCCGCGTCGTCTTCGCCCGGGCGCATCCTCCTTGCAATCGCGGCGCAACTTGAAAAAGGTCGCCGCCGCGGCGCGGTGCGCGCCCTCCAACGCCCCCGAATCTCGGCCCCCGCCAAGGCTTAAATACGGTTAGCCGCTTCGCAAGTTTTGCGCACATGAAGACCTACCTAAAGCTCTCTTTTCACAGCGAAGGCGACAAGCCCTCGGTCATCGTGGACCGCCTGTGCAACCTTGGATTTCGCCCCACCCAGGGAAACTACGACTTGGTGTACGACTGGGACAAGGAAGCCACGATCAAGGACATCATCTGGTTCGGCGACAAGATCCATTCGACGCTCAAAGGGAGCAAGGCCTCCTTCGAATTGGAGACTGTATAACTCGCTGCTGTTCACACAGCTAAAGCAATGGTTTATTAGCCGCGGCGCTACATAGTAACCGCTGGTTAGGTAGTAGCGCCTCAAGGCGCTCAACGACCCGCAGAACGGGGACAAGAGTCCAATGAAGAAGTCGGAGAAGCTTTTCCGCGTCGTCGAAGCCAAGAACAACGACGTCGGCAAGGGAAATGCGCGGATCGACCCCGCGCTGATGGAGATTTTGAACCTCCGGGAGGGCGACACCGTCCTCATCGAGGGCCTGGGCCGCACCGCCGCCACCGTGATGGCGGGCGACTCAGAGGACTACAACCGCGGCACGATCCGCATCGACGGGGCGACCCGCCGCAATGCCGGTGTGGGCCTCGACGAGAAGGCCGCCATCCGCAAGGTCGCCATCAAACGCGCCCGCAAGGTGACGCTCGCTTCGACGGAGGAGGTCAAGATCGTGGGCGGGGACCGGTACCTCCAACAGGTGCTCTCGGGCCGCGTGCTGTCGCGGGGCGATGTGCTCCCCCTTAACGTCATGGGCAACGCGCTCGAATTCGTGGTGACCGGCTACTCGCCGACCGGCGAGGCCGTGCGTGTGACGCCCGACACCCAGATCGTGCTCTCGGCAAAGCCGGTAAAGATGGACAGCGCGAGGATCCCGACCGTTTCCTACGAGGACATCGGGGGCCTGCGCGAGGAGATCAAGAAGGTCCGCGAGATGATCGAGCTGCCGCTCAAGCACCCCGAGCTCTTCGAGAAGATCGGCGTTGAGGCGCCCAAGGGAGTCCTGCTCCACGGTCCGCCCGGCACCGGCAAGACGCTGCTTGCCAAGGCGGTCGCCTCCGAGACGCTTGCGAACTTCGTGTCGCTGTCGGGCCCCGAAATCATGAGCAAGTTCTACGGGGAGAGCGAAGAGCGCCTGCGCGCGATCTTTGAATCGGCCGAGGAGAACGCCCCCTCGATCATCTTCATCGACGAGATCGACTCGATCGCGCCCAAGCGCGACGAGGTGCAGGGCGAAACCGAGCGCCGCATCGTGGCGCAGCTCCTCACCCTTATGGACGGCCTCAAGACGCGCGGCAAGGTCGTGGTCATCGCCGCGACGAACCGGCCGAATTCCATCGACCCGGCGCTGCGGCGCCCCGGGCGGTTTGACCGCGAAATCGAGATCGCGATGCCCGACAAGCCGTCGAGGCTGAACATCCTCGAGATCCACACGCGGGGGATGCCCCTTGCAGAGGATGTCGACCTCAAGGAGTGGGCGGCGATCACCCACGGCTTTGCCGGCGCCGACCTCTACGCGCTGGCAAAGGAAGCCGGCATCCGCGCGCTGCGCCGCGCGCTGCCCGACATGGACCTCGAGCAGGAGGAGATCCCCTTCGAGGTGCTCAACAAGCTGCGCGTCACCAAGAAGGACTTCGCGGAAGCTATGCGAGAGATGGCGCCTTCGGCGCTGCGCGAGGTATTCGTCGAGAGCCCAAATGTAACCTGGGACCAGGTCGGCGGGCTCGAAGGCGCCAAGGCGGAATTGCGCGAGGCCGTCGAATGGCCGATCAAGTACGAGGAACTGTTCGACCACATGAAGGCGCGGCCGCCGAAGGGCGTTTTGCTGTACGGGCCGCCCGGCACCGGCAAGACGCTGCTTGCCAAAGCGGTCGCTACCGAGGCCGAGGCCAACTTCATTAGTGTGAAGGGCCCCGAGTTCCTTTCTAAGTGGGTGGGAGAGAGCGAGCGGGCGGTGCGCGAGATATTCCGCAAGGCCCGCGTGGCGGCCCCTTGCATCATCTTCTTCGACGAGATCGACGCGGTCGTGCCCCAACGCGGCTCGCGCAACGACGCGCACGTGACGGAGAACATTATCTCGACAATCCTCACCGAGATGGACGGGCTCATCGAGCTGTCGAATGTGACCGTCGTGGCGGCGACCAACCGCCCCGACATCATCGACCCCGCGCTCCTGCGGCCCGGCCGGTTCGACCGGCTGGTCTATGTGGGGCCGCCGAACAAGGCGGGTCGGCTCGAGGTGCTGAAGATCCACACGCGCGGGCGCCCGCTCGACGACGATGTGGACCTGGAGCGGTTGGCCAGCCTTACGGAGGGCTACACGGGCGCAGACCTTGCTGCGGTCACCAACGAGGCCGTGATGCTCGCAATCCGCGAGACGGTTGCGGCCCAAGGCAAGGGCGACAAACCCAAGTTCAAGGGCCAAAAGGTGTCCATGCGGCATTTCGAGCATGCGCTTGAGAAAGTTCGGCCGATCTCCGCCGAAGCGCTCAAGGAATTCACCGAGATCCACGAACGGTTGCAGCTCGATCGGTAGGCTCATGTCGGCGGCAACCCGGTCATCGCCTGCGTCGCTACATGGGTCATTCTGACCACGCCATTCTTGGCGAACTCGCGAAAAGCGCCCAGCTCCCGGCAGGCTCAACCCACGATCAGTGGCACAAGGTGATTGACCAACTGTGGGAAGACACCTGTTACGCTCTCAACGAACGCCTCGAAGACACGGGCATGGATTTCGGTGAAGATCCACCTCGAGGTGAGTTCTATGGGTCTAACAAACGGTATTACATCGCCGGGGCGATTGAACCCGACCTCTTCGTGAAGGCGCTTGGCGAGTGGTCAGGGCAGCCGCTCCGGGCGGCACTCTTCAACGCGGAATGGCGCTCATTCCGTGAGAAGGAAGGGCGGCCTCGGGAGGAACTGGAGCGCACTCCGGGCCTCAAGATTCTGACAGACCAAAGCCGTCCCGGCTGGGCGCAGGATGAACCCACGACAGTTTGGAGTGGCTATCCGCGCGCAAATCCCCTCCTGACAACGGACGAAATCCATCGGATCTGGTTCAATGAGGGTCGTGTCATCCGGCCGCTGTGGAGTGAAGAGAACGGCGCCGAAGAGGCAGAACCTGCCGACGAAGCAGGGCCCTTGGAACAAGAAATCGACACGATGCCGCGGCCCGCGGCGCTTTCGGATCCGTCCAATGCAGACCTGCTCCTCGGGTGGGACTCCTGGCTCACCGCTGCCTTGAATCTTGCCAGGGGTGTTTACCTTCACGATTCCGGGTTCTTCAGCGTCCCCCACCGTACCTCGAAACTCGTTCCCGACGAAATCCGTGAAGTCAATGAACACGCAGCACGGTACGCTCTCCTCTTCTACGATGTCCGTTTTTGATGAGGCGGCTTGGCCGCGCGGATTCTCCGGTGCCACGTCCGGTCGCACGAAGCACAGAACGCAAGGTCGAGCTGTCGCATGGCCGAAGGCTCGTGGGTCGCGTGCATGAGGCACCCCTTGTTGCGGCAGTGCACCATCCCAACGTTGTGCGCAAGCTCGTGGAGGATCGCCGCCGCGAGGCGGTCGAGTGTGCGCTGCCCATCGAGTCCGCCTCCGCGGAACGGCTTCACGGAGAACACGGCAGAGCGCCCATTCACTTCGCCCATCCCGTAGACCCATTCCTTCACGCCGTCGGTGACCTCAAACTCGGTGATCCCAAGGACATGGTCGCCCGGCTCTTTACGGAGCGCCGGCAGCGCGGAGAGCGCCTGAAGGCGCCGCATTCCCGGGCCCACAAGCGCCTCCACCGCCGGGCCCGCCGCGCCGACCGTCGGCTCGAAGCCGTGCTTGGCAAGCCGCGCTCCAAGTCCCCCGAGCAGCGGCGCATCAACCGCGCCGATCCCGACGATCCGCAGGCCGGGGCCCATCTTGGGTCCCCCGCCTCACGGCTTGTACTCGACGCGCAGCAGCCCCGAGTAGCCCACCGTTACAGTCACTTGCGTGTCGACCATCTTTCGCGCGCTCACCCGCAGCTCCCACTGTCCGGCGACCGTCAGGTTCTCCTGATTGAGCGTGAAACTCACGGGCGTTGGCGTGCCGGGGCTGACGCTGACATTCTGGCTGGCCACCTCGCCGGTGTTTGGGTCGATGAGCGAAACGATCGCGCGCGCCCCGAGGATGGCGGTCGTATTGAGCTGGAGCGTGATGGTGAGGCGCGTCGCGTTGTAGTCTACCGGGAAGGTCAGGTTTGAAGGCACTTCGCCGTAGAGGTTCCAGGTCGCGATCGAGGGCCCCACCGCTTGGTTGAGGTTCACCCACAGGCGCGTCGTGGTGCTGTTCTTGGCGCCGACATCATCCGTCACCTCCAGCTTCACGGTGTAGGCGCCGGTGACTTCGTACTGGTGGCTGATGATGGCCCCGGTCCCGCCCGAGCCGTCGCCGAAGGACCACGCGAAGGCGGCGACATGGCCGCCGGGGTCCGGGTCCGTCGAATTCGCGCCGCTGAACTCAACGGCCTGTCCGAGATTTACGGAGGCGTCGGACGGGGCAATCCGCGGTATCGGCGGGTGGTTCTGGTTCGGCGGACCGCTGCCCGGGCCGCCGGGGGAGAGCACGAGGGCCGCGGCACCCGCGACCAGCATGAGGCCGAGCACCGCCCACACGAGCCATTCCTGGCTCTTTCGCTCCGCCATGTCCTCGGCTCGCCGATCCCTGTGGGGCGTAAATAAGCCTCACCTGCTCGGCAATCTGGCGCCGCCGCCCCGGCGCTATACACGCCGCAGGCCGACCGGCTGGCCGCCTTGGAGGTCGAAAACGTACTCGCCGGTGGCAAGCTCCTCCGCTTCCTTCGGGGAAAGCTCGCGGCGCGTCACCCGGCCCCGCGGGTCGATGAGCGCGCTGTTGCCGTAAGGGTCCCGGATCACGACGGTCACCACGCGCCGCCCGTCGTTGGCATCGGCAAGCGCCGCGAGGATTTCCCGGGCCTTGGCGGCGTTGTCCTCTCCCTCAAAGAGCGCCATCGCCCGGCGCACCGCGTCGTCAAACCGCATGAGGAGGCCCTCCACGTTCGTGACCTCCGCGTTGCTCGCCGGACCGGGCTCCCACAACAGCCCGAGCTCAGGCACCTCCACCGTGGCCGAGCAGGACTTGACCGCCCGGACGAAGAGGTCGCGTTCGCCCTCCACTTTGATCGAGTACTCCGTGGGCGTGGAGCGCCGCGGGATCATCATGTCTGTGTGGCGGAACCCGCACCGGGCGCAGAGGAAAACAGACTCAATGATCTCGCCAAAGTATGGGATGTCGAGCCCGAGCGTCCTTAGCGTCGCCTCGGGCGCCGCGCACGACGGGCAGCGCACCGAGATGTAGGTCGCTTCGCCCTCCCCAAGCAGGAGCGGGTCGCTGCTCGACACCCTGGGGTCGGCTGGCGGCGCTTGCCCCCGGGGGTTGTCGCCGCCCATCAAGCGGTGCCAAGCGCGCCTGCGCTATTTCTCGCCTACTCTCCACCCTTGCAAACGCGATGGATGACGGCGGCACCAAATCTACATATACGCTCACCCAAAGTCCGACGCGATGGAGCAAAAGGAGCGCTGCCAATTGTGCGCTCATTGGGACAGCCGCCCCGAACTCGAGATGGCATCCAACGTCGGCTACTGCGACTACCACGAAAAGATGTTCAAGGCGACGTACTGGTGCAAGTTTTTCCTCAACAAGTCCTCGGATGAGGCGCTCCAATACAAGCGCGAGATCTACGGCGGCAGCGAGGACGATGACGAGACCGAAGAGATGGACGGATAGGGGGCGGCGGCGTGGCGTTCTTCCCCGGGCTTGGCGTGGTCTTGGCCGCCGCGACAAGCGAAGTGGAGTTCAACTGCCCGTGGTGCAACACGCGCCTCGCACTCACCCAGGCCGACTTCCGCAATGAGCGTGCGGTGCTGTGCCCGAAGTGCTCCAATCCGATTGACCTCGACATCCAGCGGCGCCTCGCGCGGACGCCGGCGGGCTCTAAGCCCGCCGATGCGCGCAAGCAGGCGGCCGTGCCCAAGCCGCCCCCCCCCGCCCGCGCCCCGCCCGTGCCTCCCACGGTCACAGCTTCGCAGCCCTCGCCTGACGCCCAAATGCCTGCCGCGCCGGACGCCCCCTCGTCATCGCAGCCCGCTCAGCCCGGAGGGGCCATGCGCTACAACCCTTCAACGCTGCCAGGGCCAACGGCGGGTATGGACTGGTCCAAGCCCGTCGACATCAACACCACCTTCAAGTCGGTGGAGCGGCCCGAACCCCTTGATTTTACCTCCGCAGCGGCTACAAAGCAGCAGCCCGGCGACCCCAAGAAGTCACCCTATGGCAACAAGCTCCACTGCCCCGCGTGCGGCTACGAAAATGTCCGCGTGCCCCCCGAATTCTCGTTTGGCACCGTCGCCAAGTGCGCGTGGTGCGGCAAAGAACTGCCCGTGTGAACGCTGGGCGCCCGCGCGAAGAAAAGGGAGTAGCGGGGAGTGGATTTGAACCACTGGTCTATGGGTCTCTCACTGCGGCCCCTTGGACCACTGTTATGAGCCCATCGGGATTTCCTGGCTACCCCACCCCGCTACGGTGGTGTGCGGGCAACGGGTCGCCCATATTAAAGGTTGGGCGGGCTGCGGTTTGGGGCGCGCGACGCGCGCTTACTCCGTCTGAATGTGGAGCGCGCCGTCCTTGTAGTAAACGAAAAGTTCGCGCTTGCGCAGCTTCTGCAATTTCGATAGCGACTGATAAATGTTCGACGCCGTCACGCCGAGTTCGGCGGCCGCCTCCTCCGTGTTCCACGGGAATTTTTCGAAGTCGTACGACTTGATGTAGGCAAGAAGCCGCTCGTCGACATCGTCGAGGGGTTCCCCGGTAGCCATCGCCTCGGGAACTGCCCCTGCGAACTTGAAACTACCCGTCGCCGTCCGCGAGCAAACCCTTATCGACGGCGCCCCAGCATCCCGGCGCGTGGGCGGCGAACCCTCCGGCGACCTTTCGGCAAGGCAATGGCTCCAAGCGGCCGGCATGACGCCCGGCGTGTGGCTCGGGATCGCGGGATACGCCCTGATGGTCGCCGCTTCGCTGTTGCCGTGGTACAACGTCTCGGCGCGTGTGCCCGGGATCGAGCCTTATGTCCATACCCACGACTTCGATAACATGACGACCATCATCCAGTTCGACGGCATCAACGGGCTCTTCGTGCATCCACTGCTGAAGGAAGCACTTGGGCTCGGTGTGCCCGCTGTTGGGTTCCCCTTCGCGGTCCTTTTCCTGATTTCGGCGCTGCTCAAGATCCGAAAAATCGTGCGTTCGAACCAACACAAGTTGCGCGCCGCCACCCTGACAAGGAGCAGTTTCCTCATCCTCATCCCGCTCGCGGTCACCCTCATCGCGATCATGACCCTGCCGAACTACGTGCCTGCAAGCGCGCCCGTCGAGGCGCAGAACCTCGCGCACGCAGTCGCCGCTCAGCCCTTCGGCGGGTCCTCGGACTTCAGTTTCCAGGTGCCCCTTGCCGGGACGCAGCAAGGCACCCTTGAGTGGGGCTTTGGCCCCGCCATCTATGTGATGATCGCGGCTGCCCTACTCATGAACGTTGGTTCCCAACTCGAAATGCGCCTCTACCGCAGATTCACGAAGGAGTTCTCCGTCAAACAGGCGGAGGACCCTTAGTCCCCGTAGGGGAAGAGAGAAAGGGGCCCCCGGAGGGGCCCCTGGGTCGGCACCGGGCGATGAGCTTCAAAGCTCGACGGCCTGGCGCTGCGCGTGGTAGTGCTGGAGCACTTCCTTGTCGTAGAACCGGGCCACATCGATCGGCTCGTCGCACCCACAGTGGATGCACACGCCTTCGCCCCAGTCCTTGCCGCAGTTCTTGCAGCGCAGGGTTTCCTTCAAGGTCGTTAACCTCCCATTGGTCGTTGGTTGTCGCAGGTCCTCGCTTGCCGCAAGGGCCCTTTAACGGCCGCCCACCCTGCGAACTCCTATTTGAGGGTGGCGTGGAAAAATCCCAACGATTCTCAGAACCGGGGGTTTTTCCGCACGTTCTTGCGAGATTCGCAAATGCGAATCTCGTAATCGGCGTTTGCGGTAGGCCGGGCCATCGTGGGCTCACGGCCACAAGAAAGGGAGTGCGGGGGACAGGATTTGAACCTGCGAAGGCCTTCGCCACAAGGTCCTAAGCCTTGCCCCTTTGACCACTCGGGTACCCCCGCACGGTGGGCCGGCTCCTGAGCCGCCCTCTGGCCTTTTAGGGTTTCTCAAGGGCGGCGCGGGCGCGCCGTAGCGCCTCCACTTGCTCGAGGGCCGCCCGGACCGTGTAGCGCGCGTTCGGAATCCGGTCTTTCGCCTGCTTCCAGGTCATCCCCGGCCCGGTGATGCCAAGCGCGACGGGCTTGGAGAACTCCGCCGAGACGGCCAGCAGCGCCTCGGCCGCCCGGTGCGCCACGAGCTCGTCGTGTTGGGTATCGCCCTTGATGACGGCGCCCAAGGTCACCACCGCGTCCGCGTCCGTCCAGCGCAGCACCTCGCGCGCGGCCGTGGGGATGTCAAAGGCGCCGGCCACCGCAATCTCGCGGATCACGAGCGCCCCGCGCTTTGCCGCCTCCGCCCTGGCTTCGCTGAGCATCGCGCGCGTGATGGCGCCGTTGAACCGCGACCATACGATGGCGAGTCGGACGGGCCGCCGCTTCGCGCGGCGCCCGACCGCGACCGACCCTTCGTCCGCCCGGCCCTGGCGAAGGCCTGTGCCCGCACCGCGTTGAAGCCGTTCGGGCTCGGCGAGCAGGAAGTAGACGTTCTCGGCGTGCTCCCTGGCCCGCGACTCCATGAGCGCGGCCAAGTCCGACTCGTCGCGCGCCTCGGGCGTGTGGACGAAGCACTCGATGATGTGCTTGTTCGTGGCAAGCTGCACTTGCTGCAGGCCCTGCGACGCCTCGTGCGCGCAGAGCTCATCGATCGGCGCGCCGCCGGCCATGCCAAGCGCGATGACCGCCTGGCACTTGCGTTCCTCGAAGAGTATCTTGCAGGCCACGGGCAGGTCCTTGAACCCTGGCACGGTGTAGCGCACCGGCTCCACGCGGGCGCCCATCCGCTCCCACTGGTCGAGCACGGCCGATGCCATGTCGAACCGCGCGAAGGTCGTGTCGGCGACCCCGATGCGGAACCTACGGCCGCGCTTTGGGGGGGCTTTCGCCGGCAGCGTGCGCCCCGCCGTGGTCCGCCTTGTCGCCGCCACCTTCCGCCCCCCCCGCCGCATGATGTTCCTCGACTTTGGCCATCGATTTCTGGAACGAGAGGCTCTGTTCTACCTTGGCAATGATCTTGCGTGTCCCGTCGAGATCGAACCCGCTCTCGTCCTTCGTCAGGCGCACGATCTTCACGGTTAAGCCGCGTTTGGCCAGCTGCTTGAGAATTTCATCCTCACGGAAGTTTTGGTCGTAGCCGAGCGCAATGATGTCCGGCCGAACATCCTCGACCGTCTTGTAGATGTCGTCCTCGTGGCCCACGATCGCGCGGTCGACGGGCTTGAGCGCCGCGACCATCTTGCGGCGCATCTCCTGCGGCGTGACAGGTTCGTGTTTTCGCCTGCGCACCATCGCATCGGTGGCCACCACCACGACGAGTTCGTCGCCTAGTTTCTTGGCAGATTCGAGGAAGTGCAGGTGGCCGGGGTGCAGGAGGTCGAAGACGCCAGTGGCCATCACGCGGACCATTTGCGGCTTCTCCAGGCCTCCACGATCGTTGCCCCCTCTAAAAAAGGATGGCCATTTGCCTTTGCATAGGCGCTCGCCTCGGCCTTGGAAAGTGCCTTGCCCGAGTCTCCGAGCATCTCGCAGCCCAAGGCAACCGGCAACACCCCCGCCATCGTAAGCAGCGCCACGGAGAGCTCGCTGTGGCCGAACCGCGTCTCGAGCGGCTTGGCGCTCGCCGAGCAAATCGGCACGTGGCCGGGGGCGCGGAATTCGGCGCCGAGCATTTCGAGTGCGTGGCCGTTTTGGAGCGTCATGATTTCGGAGGCGACCTCGGCGAACCGGCGTGCCGTGAGGGCACGGTCCTCGTCGGTGATGCCCGTGTAGGTCTTCCGGTGGTTGATCCAAACCGAAAAGGCGGAGCGCGCGTCATACGCGATGTCGTTTGCGACCAAGTGGGAAAACACGGGGTGGCGGGGCGCCGATTCGGCGAAAAGGTCTTGGAGGTACGGCAGCCCCAGGCGGTCGTGGATCTTGTGGTCCACCGCGAGGAACACGAGCCCGCCGCCGTCTTTCCGCATGGTGCGGACGTGCTCGGGGCGCACAGCCTTGGCTGACATGATGAAGTCCGTTTCGCGCTCCCGAGTGTCCGAGTCGTAGACGAGCACGAATTTGCCCTGCTGGAGGGCCGAGAAGGCGGCCTGGAGGGGGGTATCGACGGCCTTCATCGGGTTGGCCAGTGCGGCGATGGCAATAAAGAATTGGTTTCTACCACACAATGGGTAGCAAGCCTTTCGGCCGTTAGGCGGGAACTCACGCAGCGCGAAACGTCGAACGTCGGATTCTGAATGGGTGCAGGCGTGAGAGGATGGGGATGGGACCGAGCCGATTTGAACGGCTGACCAACCGGTTATGAGCCGGTCGCTCCACCAGGCTAAGCTACGGTCCCGCAGGTCGGGGCATCGATCGGGGTTGGATATAACGCTTCAATGGCGCGGGCGCATGCGCGGCGGCTCCGGGATGTGCAGCGTGTCGCCTTGAGGAATCGCCATGGGCTTCGTCGGACCTGGCAAACTCACGCCGTCGGGGTGGATTTCCACCGGCTCGGCCGCGGGCTCCAGGAACGAGGTGATGTCGTTGAGCGCCTTGCCGAGCCTTGCCTCCACCTCGACGAGCGTGGCCCAGTCCTTGACCGTCGAGCCGACCTTGGGCTCCCGCCCCAGCCGCCCTCCCTCGAAAATCTCGAAGCCGCTCCTTTCGGCCACGAGCGTGCCCGTCGGGCACACCCGCACGCACTGGCCGCAGTCCGTGCACCGCTTCGCGTCGATGACGGGCTTCCCGTCCACGAGCTTGACCGCGCTGTCCTCGCACACCTCGACGCATTTCTTGCAGCCAGTTTCGCACGCGGCCTCCGCGGCCTTCGGGTGGACCTTGGCCACGACCCCGAAGTCTTGCACCTGCGGGGCGTTGCAGCACGAGGTGCAGCCGGCAACAGCCACGCGCAGGCGCGACCGCGGGTCCACGCGGCCGTTCACCGAGTCGAGGAGCTTGCCCGCCGCGCCGCTCTCGTCCACGATGTGGTCGAGCTTGGCCTTGATGGCCTCCGTGCCCACGAGGTCGCGCGGGCAGTCGAAGAGGTGGTGGCAGCCCGAAACATGCACGGGGGAGCGCTCGAGCGTGTAATGTTCGACGCCGAGTTCCGACAGGAGCGCCTCGATCTTCGGTGCGATCTTCTCGGGCACGCCCTCGATCTCGAAACCGTCGCGCACCGTGATCTTTAGGTGCCGCCCGCCGACGGCGTCGAGCGATTCGAGCGTCGAGATCAGCTCGTCGATCTCCTCACGCCGGAGGTTCGCGACAATGGTCACCGGCGCTCCGGGAGGAGAGGGTGTACCCTGGGCAGGCTCGATCGCCAAGTGAGTGCGCCCATCCCAGGCGAGCTTGCGCCCGCCCCCGGCTTCGATGTGCGCCGCGCGATATAAGAAAGTTCGCAAGCGCGCGATTGGCGCCGAATCGGCGGCGCCGCGCTCAGAAAAATGCGCGCGGCCGGCGCCTTTCTTGCGGCTCGCATCGGTTGCCCGGCCGCCACTCCGCCCGGTGAGCCCGCCGAGCCCCTGGGGCCTTTGAAATGAAAGTGAGCGCCGCCACGCGGACTCGAACCGCGGACCGTTCGGTTAACAGCCGAGCGCTCTGCCAACTGAGCTATGGCGGCATCCGGCAGTTTGTGCCGGGGAACCGCGGTAGCCTGCTTACCGGTTTTAACCCTTTGGTGGGCCGCGCGCGCTCGAACCGTCTGGCTTTTCGCGAAAGAGGGCTCGATAGAACGTTCCCGCCGTCGTTTCCCCCCGCCAAAAGTTAATCTCGCTGGCCAGCAAGCCTGCCTTGCGCCCTCACCTGCGAAAGGAGTTGGAACGTCCTGAGTCACGTCCTGCGCGCCGCGCCGATCGCGGCCATCGCGCTCCTCGCCCTGCTAGCGCTTTGCGGCCTGGGTCAAGCCTCAACCGTGGCCTCGATTGTAGTTGAGGACGGATCGACGGCGACGTTGGCCGACGACAACATCACGGTCGACGGCGGGCTCGGCGGCGCGCACGCTGGCCAGATCTTCGTCGCCAACGCGTCGAGCCTGACGCTCACCAACCTCACCGTCCGGTTTGTGAACGGCACCGCCGATGGCGGCATTTGGGTGGGCGCATCCAGCGTCCTTACCATCAACGCCAGCGCCCTCGACAGCGAGACAGCGGCGCGATTTGCCGTCACGCTTGCCGCCGGCGCGCACCTAAACGTCCTTGGCAGCACGGTCAGCGGCCTCCAGGCCACCGAAGACATCACGATGGCGGCCATCCACATGGACGCCGGCGCAGTGCTCCATGCGGTCGGCTCCACCCTCCGGGTGCGCCCGGACGTGCGCCCCCTGCTCGACGCGGTCCAGGCGACCATCGACCTGACATTGTGCAACCTCGTCGGATCGCTGCACCTCCAGCAAACCACCGCCACGCTCGTCGCCGTCACCCAGCGGGTCATCGGCGACACGGTTGCCCTCGATCTCTCCGGCTCCGTGGTCACGGTCTCGAACTCGACCATCGTGGCAACCGGCGGCGCTTCGACGGTGGCTGCCGCCTCCGCCTCCTCGGTCACGATCCGCTCAACCAACCTGACGGCCGAGGACATCGCGGTCTCGGCCGTCGGCGGGTCGACCGTGACGCTGCGCGATGTGGTCGCCCAGGCGGGCTCCGACCTTTCGGGTCCGATCGGCGCATTTGGGCTCGTTGCCGAAAGCGCGTCCATCACGGGGACGAACCTCGCCGTCATCGGCTTCCCGACATCCCTCTGGCTCAAGAACGCGGACGCAGCGCTATTGGGCGCGCAACTCGGCGACGGGACCATCCGCCTCAACGGCTCCCGCGCCTCCATTGACACTTCGCCCGCCCTCAACGGCATCGTCTTCGTCGAGGCGCTGTCGACCCTCACCCTAACGGACACTGGCGTCGAGTGGACAAAAGTCGACGTCGCGCCGCCCTCCGAATTGGTTCCCCGCTACCGGGCCAACTTCCGCTTCTTCGACGCGAGTCTTGCGGCAGCCTCCGGCGCCAACTGGTCGGTCTTCACCGCGTCGGACGTTTTGGTCGACAACGGGACCGCGCTTGCGGATGGCTCGTCGGTTGGGCCCCCGCTCGACGGCGCGCACTTCCGCGGCACGCACTTCGACGCGGCGCCCAGGTACAGGATTCAGATGGCGTACGCGGCGACCGAAATGAACCAGTCGATCACCGCCTGGGGGCCCGGGCTCGTCTTCCCCTTCTACTTCGACCCGTCTCTGCCTGACCTCGCCTTCACGGCCGCGCCCGCCTTTTCCAACCCGACTCCGCCCGAGGGCTCGGGTTTCACGGTGGTCGCGACCATCGCCCTCTACGGCACGGCGTCGCCCGTGAACGCGCTTGTCGGGCTCACGGTGGACGGCGTCCCCCAGGCGTTGCAGTCTGTCTCGTTTACCTCCGCTTCGGCCTACGACGCCACGTTCAACCTGAGCGCGCAATCCGGTTGGCACCTCGTCGGAATCCGCGTAGACCTCGAATCCAGCGACCGCGGCGTGCTCTCCGAGAGCAACGAGGCTGCGGACAACGCTGTCGCACTCTGGTACAACGCGAGCACCGGGAACGTCACCTCGGTAAAGCCAGACCTCGTAATCACCTCCTCTTCCCTTTCGTTCCAGCTCATGAACGCGACGGGCCGCGACCCAGTGACCGGCGAGCCGCGCGAGGCCCGCCGGCTCGTCGTGACGCTGGTCGTGACGAACCAGGGACTCACGGCCGCAACTGCCTTCGATGTCGTGGTCGCTGCCGGCGTGAATTCGAACCGCACCACCGTTAACGCGCTCGCGAGCGGCGCGACCCGGACGCTCAACTTCACCTTCGGGCCCTACCTCGATACCCAAGACATCCACATCCTTGCCACGGTCGACGTGCGCGACCAGGTCCCGGAAGGCAACGAGGAAAACAACCGGGCCGAAGCGACTGCCCACATCGAGTTGCCGCCCTATGTGCCGACCCCGCGGCCCGTCTGGGTTACCTTGCTTGTGGTCGCGGCCGCCGGTGCGCTCGTCGCGTTGTCCGCCTGGGGCGTTCTCCTCGTGTTCCGCAGGGGCGAGAACGAGATCGACGCGCAGTCGGCGGCCACGGTGACGACGCCGGAGAAGCCAGCGACCGCGAGCGCGGTCGAGGCGACGACGCCTGCCCTGAAATCGGAGCCAAACGCGGGCCTCGCCACAACACCAGCGCCGCCTATCCAGGCGCCCGTGGCCCCGCCGCTGCGGTCGCCCTCGCTCGCGGCGCCTCTGGCTCCACCCCCGCCGTCCCCCGTATCCCCGCAGCCGCCACCGCCGCCTCCGCAAGGGTACCCTCCCCCGCTTCAGCAGGCAATGGCGCCGCCGCCGATACCCCCCGGCATGGCGCCGCCCCCCGGGTATTCTTGGCAATACCCGGCGTACTTCTCGCCCCCGCCGCAATACCGGCCCTACTACCCGCAGCAGGCTCCCCAGCCCTCTCCGACCGGGTCAGGCCCGGCGCCGCCTTCGCCAGCGGCCGTCCCGTGGACCGCCGAATCTGGACCACGCGCCCCCGTCCGGTGCCTCAAGTGCGGCTCGTCGAGGGTGAGCTATGTTCTCCAACCCACGCGGTTGGTGACCTGCGCCGACTGCGGCGCCAAAGACGCGTTCTGACCGGCGTTCAGGAAAGGGGGGCGGCCGTCGGGGCCATCGCGCCGAGTTCGAGGTCCCACCGCCATCGGGCCCGGCACGGGCAGTCAAGGCCGGCGAAATGGGAGAGGTCCTGGTCGGCCGACACCTTTGCGATCGCGGCGAGCACCTCGGCGTCGCACTTCCCGCAGTTTGAGGCGCCTCGGCGTGTGGAGGCTCCAGTGGGCGCGCTCATCAGGCGCGCGGCGCCGCCCATCTTGGGGATCGCCTGGGTCAAGACCTCGACCACGCTCCACAGCCACGGCGGCCGGTAAGCGCCATCGTAGAAGAGCCGCTCGACGAGCGTCCCCTTGTGGATGTTCATTGGGTTCACCGAGACCGTGTCGGAGAACGGGGCGGCGAAGATCGCCGCCTCGACGCAGTCCTCGATGGCCTGCGCCTCGGTGAGGAACGGCGGCTTAAGCAAGAGGTAGCTCTTCACCCGCGCGCCGTACGCGCGGGCGCGAAGCGCCCCATCGCGGTTTTCCTGCGCTGTGTTCCCCTTGTTCACTGTCTCGTCAAGCACGCGGTCGTTTGCGCTTTCAAGCCCGAAGGCGATCTCGAATTCGACGCCCTTGCCAAGGAGAGGCCGCACGCGGTCCTCCGTAACGAACTCGGGGCGCGACTCCACGAGGAGGCGCTTGTACTTGCCCGCCGCTATCTTGACAATTGCCTCCTGCGCCTCGCGCTGAATTTCGCGCTCGTCGAGGAAATTGCCCGAAGTGTAGATCTTCAGCACCTCGGCGCCTTCGGGCGCTTGCGCGGCGGCCCTGCGGATCTGCTCGATGTACGCCTCTGGGGGGGGCCGCTTGGCGAGCGTCTCGGTGTAGTACCCGCACATCGAGCAGCCCGCGCTCTTCTCGTAGATGCAGCCGAGCGAGTTCATGACGACGACCTGCGCGAAGGCGTGGCGCCCATCGAGGACATCGTCCTCGCGCCAGGTCGCGATGAATTGCTCCGGCGGTTTGGGGGAGCGGACCTTGACCTTGGTGCCTAGCACCGCCTTTTGGATCGTCACGGCTGTCCCCCCTCACGCCTTGTGCCGCACGTCGACCGCCGACCCGCGCCGCATCGCCATCATTTCGTTCCCCGCCATCCGCGCGAACCCGGCCGCCACGACCGAGCCGTCGCGCACGACGGCAACGCTGTCGCCGATCCGGATTTCAGGGTCGGCCGCCTTGACGCCGACGGCAAAGAGGTCGCCCTTCAACTCGAAGGGCCCGATTTCGACGCGGTAGGTTCCCGCCGCTGCGACGCGCTTGGCGCCGCCGAGCGTGAGTGCGAGCCGGCCCCGGTCGGGGACGTGCATCGCGAGCTGCTCCTTGCCTGCAAACACCCGGCTCCACGGGTACCGCCCCCTCGGCGTGGCGCCCTCGAAGAGCGCCTCGGCTGCCGCCGCCCCGAATTGGAACCTGCCGATGGAGGCGAGGTCTTCGAGCGTGCGCTTCCGGGGGTCGACGTCCTTCTCGCCCGCGAGCGCTTCGCCGACCGCGCGCGCCGCCAAGGCAAGCGCTTCGTCCCAAGGCCGCCCTTTCGCTGCGCATTCGGCGATCCGCGGCACCGCGGTTGCCAATTGGGGCAGGTCGTCCCCCACGAGCGAAACGACCGCACGGTAGTGGTGCAAGGCCGTGAGCGCCTTAACCTGCTCCTCCACCCGGTTGACCTCCTCGGCGACCCAGTCGCCCGTGACCGGGATGTCGTAGTGCGCGGCCGGAAAAACGCGCTCGAGCTCCTGTGGGACAATCCCCAGCGGCGAGGTGACCACGGCCCGGTGCACCGCGAAGGCCGGGCGGATCCCCATCAAGCACCGGTCGATCGAGCGCTGCGTCTTCGAGAGGCTGTACGGTTTTCGCGCCGAGCAGGGCACGAGCAACAATACGGAAACCGAAGGCGGCGGGCGGTAACGCGTCTTCAGGCGCTCGCCCCACCGGCGCACCTCGGGGCGGTGGAGGCTCTCGTGGGAAAGCGCGTGGAGGCGCTGCTTCCAGATGGGCGTGAGCGCCTCCATCGGTTCGAAAAATTCGCGGTCGAGGTTTCGCAGCGCCGCCACGAGCCACGGGTAGGCGCGGACGCGCGACTCGACGAACTCGCGGAGCGTGCCGGCGTTGACCTCATTGGCCGCGATCATCGCCTCGTTATGGATGGCCCCACGGTTGTGGGCAAGAGCGGCCTTGAAAACCGGCGCATCGGACGCGACCGAGGGCAATTCGCGGCGCGAGGCCGCGCCGCGGCCCTCGCCGAGAACGCGGCCGAGGTCGCCCTCCTCGCCTTGGCCCTCGCGGCCCTGATTGGGATCGGAGGCGTCGCGGCGGGCTTTGCGGTGAGGGCCTCCGGTGGCCCCGCGGAAAAATTCGAGGCAGGCGGGGCAATGGCACGCCCCGGGTAGTCCCCCTGGCACGGCGCCGAAGGTGTAAAGGAAAGTCCCCGCCGTCGCGGCGACGATCGCTTGGAAGTCGTCGACGAGGTCGACGCCCATGTAAATGAGGAGCGAGACGCTCGCAGGGTCAGCGACGGAGGCCGCGTAAAGCAGCGGCCTTGGGCCAATCGCGTCGCGCGCGCCAGCCAATGCGCGCACAAACTCGCGAGGCTTGCCGCGAAGTTCCGTGAGATTCTGCAAGGCGACCAAGTCGGCGGTCGCCGCAAGCGCCTTGAGGTGGGCCGTGCCGCCCTTCGACGGGAGGGCCCCGGCAACCGGCCCCTCCTGCACTGCGAGGTCTGAAGCCTCCGAAAGCGGGCCAATCCCGTAGGACCGGGGGACGAGGCGCGGCAGATGGACCGCGTGCGGAATCCTTGGTGGCGGCGCAAAGAGTGGCGAGCCTCCCCATTGGAATACGACGGCATCGGACACCTCGGGCGGCTTGCTCTCGGCGGTCACGACCCCCGCAGGCTTGCCGTCGGGCTTCGCATGGGGCCCAACCGCCTGCAACGAGGTCGGCGTCAGGAGTTCCCGGGTGGCAATCTTCGACGAGGCGACGCGCCCAAACCCATCACGTGCGAGCGTCTCCACCGCGAATCCGGTCTGTGCCATGGGAAAAACCCGCCTGCGCCGGAGCGGCCCGGCCTGACATTATTCTTCGCCCGCGGGGGCGCCCGGCAAAGCAGGGTCTCCCCCCGCCGCGGCCGTCGCCGCTTCGGCCTTGGCCGCCGCGTCGGCGGCTTCGTTCTCGGCCACCGCGCCGCCGAGCTGCTTCTCCTTCTCGTGCGACTTCTTGATGTCGCGGTCCACTTGCTCGGCGGGGATGCCGATCTGCTTGGCCATCCACCGCTTGATGTCGTCGCGCGAGTTGCCTTCGATGCCGAAGATCTCGGAGAAACGGTGCGTGGTGAAGAGGATCTTCGAGTTGCCCCACGGGATGTGGCGCACCACCTTCAGGTCCTCGAGCGCGTGCACGTGGTCGTAAACGCGCTGGCCCACCATGTTCAGCAACTCGGACTGCTTGAACGGCTGGTGGTAGGCGATGAGCGCGACCGTCTTGAGGAGGTTCTTCGGGATCTTGGTGGACGCGTAACCGGCTGCCACCGGCACGAACCGGTTCTTGAGCTGGAGCGTCCACTTGGTCCCGATCTTGGCGACTTCGACCGAGGTCTGCCGCTTCTGGTACTCGCGCTTCAAGCCGGTCAGCGCGCGCTTCACCTTGCGGGGCTCTGCGCCGACCGCCTGGGCAATCTCGCGCACCATCAGGGCACGCGACGAGGAAAAGAGCACGGCCTCGACCGCGAGCTTGATTTCGCTCTCCTTCAGCGGCTCGCGCCGCAGGTCTTCGAGAGCCGCCATCCCAAATCCCGGCCGTTAAGCCGCGGAGGCGTATTTAAGTCGAATGGAGCGCGGCGCCCGCGCGATTCAAAGGAGAAAAGAGGAAGCCGCGGCGCGCCGTCGCCGGGGAAAACGTCGTGCCCCCCGCGATCCGGGAGCGCGGCCGTCGTTTGAAAATGGCTCGTGCCGCCACGACCCAACGAAATGTCGGATCGTTGCGGGCCGAGGCGCGCGCGTAGCCCTTCGCCGGTGCGGCGAGCACGCCCTTGCCCATCAGTTGAATGAGCAGGACGCCGGCCGCCATCATCACCACGATCGCGGCCGAGGGCACCTCGGAGAGGAACCCTCCGCCGTCGAAAGAGTCGAGGCCCGCCACGTGGAAGCCGCCCCACATGGGGACTGCCACGAGCAGCATGACCCAACCCGCGCGCTTGGCGGTACTGAGGCCGACGCGGCCCACCGTCTCGGCGACCGGGATGATTGGCTGGAATAGGCTGAGCGGTACCGTGGGGGCGCCGAAGATGCGGCTCAACGCTGAGGCACCCACGGTGATCGCAACCGAGACGGTCGCCGTCGTCGGCTCCGTCCTTCGAATGGTCGTCATTTCAATCGCCCCTAATTCAAGGATCAAGGGCAAAGATTCCTTTTAAGGCGCGCCGGATGTAAACCGGACGGTTGCAATTTGCGCGGTTTTCACTTGTTTCACTTGTTACCCGTCCCGCCGCTCGGGCTGGGGGGCCGGAGAAGGCGCCGTCGAGAGGGTGTATTCCAGCCTCACACGGTCCTTCCCCTTGTTGTCCAGGTGGGTTGATGCGACATTTCCAAGCTCGCGGGTGTCTCTTACATGCGTGCCCGCGCAGGGGCAGATGTCCGTCCCCTCGATCTCGATCACCCTCAGGCGCTGCAACATCGGGGGGACAAGCGCAAGGTTCGCGCGGGCGGCCACCGGGCCGTTCTCGAGTTCCGACCGGTCGACCTCGCGCGCCCGCACGGATCGCCCCGAATCCATCCGCGCGTTGCACTGCTGCACGAGTTGCTCGAGGTCCGGAGGGGCGGGCTTCCAAGGGAAGAGGTCGATCCGTGCGTGGTCGCGGTAGAGTTGGTTGCCGACCGTTTTTGCGCCGAAGAGCTCCAAAGCGAGCGCCGAAACAAGGTGCTGCGAAGTGTGGTGGCGCATGTGGTCGTACCGCCGCGCCCAGTCGATCTCTTCAATGACCTCCATCCCCGCCTTCACGGCAGCCATGTCGCCGTTCACGAGGTGGCGCACGCCGTGCTTCTTTTCGATCTTGGTGACCTCGATCGAGCGTTGGGCGCCGGTTTCGGGGTCGATCAGCCGCAGCACGCCACGGTCGGAGGGCTGCCCGCCGCCTTCGGGGTAGAAGATCGACCGGTCGAGCAGCACGAAGCCGGGGCCGACCTCGACCACGCGGGCGCGCAGGGCGGAAACATAGGCGTTGTCGAGCGTTTCCATGTAAATGAGGTCGGTCACGACTTGTGCTCCTCCCGCGCGCAGTTTCCCACTTCGCGCCAAACCTTGAACGTTGGGTTTGTGTGCGAGGCTCACGAATGGGCCGCCGCGCGGCTGCTTGCCGTCAGGAAAAAGGGGGAGTGAACCGGGCGAGATTCGAACTCGCGCCCTCGCGCGTGCCAAGGGCGCCACCAAAAAAGACCATATCGGCGGGCCACCGTGGACATTTCGTGGCTGCTCGAGCCTCTTCGCCGCCGGTTGGCACAACCCCACAGGACTTCATCAAGGCCTACCAGGGGGCCCTCGCGACCCAAGACTGGGCGGTAGTAGCCCCACTGATTCACGAGGACGCGTGCGTCACGTTCAGCGGCGGCGAGTCCTTCAAGGGGAAAGCGGCGGTGCGCCGAGCGTACGAACGCAACTTCGATCGCATCCGCGGTGAAACCTACGCAATCTCGGACGTCCACCAGGTCCGAAAGGCCCCCAACTTTGCTGTTCATACCTTTGCATTCCAATGGAGCGGCCTGATCGATGGTAAGCGGGCCGCCGGAGGCGGCCGCGGCACTTCGGTCCTTGTCCGGGAAAACGGGAAGTGGCTGCTGCTCGCGGAGCACCTCGGACCCGCCTCCAAGTGAACTCCCGGAAGGCCGCGGGCGAATCGGCGCGAGGCTCAAGGAGGCTCACCGTGGCGGGGGCGCCGGCCCTCCGGATCGAAAACGATCGAGCGGCCGCTCGATGAACGCGGAAGTGGACCGGGCGAGATTCGAACTCGCGGCCTCGTCAATGCCAATGACGCGATCTTCCAACTGATCTACCGGCCCAGTGGGGTTCGGCAGATCGGGGTCGAGGTATAAAGGGTTCGCAAAGCGAGGCGCACGCTTCAGCCCGGATAAACGGGCAGCGTCTGCTGGAAGCGCATCCGCTCGCCGGGGATCTCGACCGGGTATTCCTCGGTGATGCAGCCGAGGCACAGGTCCTCGCGCGGCTTGCCGATGCACTCGACAAGGCCCTCGACCGAGAGGTAGTGCAGCGAATCGGCGCCAAGCAGCTTGGCAATGTCCTCAACCGAGCGCCCGTTTGCGATGAACTGGAGGCGGCTCTTCATGTCGATGCCGAGGTAGCACGGGGCAATGACCGGCGGGCACCCGATGCGGACATGGACCTCCTTTGCGCCCGCGGTGCGCACGTGGTCGACGATCCGCTTCATGGTCGTGCCGCGGATGATCGAATCGTCAATGAGCACGACGCGCTTCCCCTTGATGATCGAGGAGATCGCGTTCAGCTTGATCCGCACATTGAGGTCGCGCATCTGCTGGTCGGGCATGATGAAGGTCCGCCCGACATAGCGGTTCTTGATGAGGCCTTCTGCCGCCGGGATTCCCGAGACCTCGCTGTAGCCGAGCGCGTGGGAGCGCCCCGAGTCCGGAATCGGCACGACCACATCGGCCTCGACGGGCGCTTCCTTCGCGAGCCTCCTGCCGATCGCCAGGCGCGCGTCGTAGACCTCGCGGCCGTCGATCACCGAGTCGGGCCTTGCGAAATATACCCACTCGAACATGCAGTGCGCCGGGTGCTTGGCCGGCCCGATGTTGATGCTCGTGAAGCCGTCGGGCGTGAGGACGACCGCCTCGCCGCGCTTCACATCGCGGATGAATTTCGCGCCGAGCGTGTCGAGCGCGACCGTTTCCGAGGCCGCGACAAACCCCCCGCCGTTTGGCAGTTCGCCGATGACGAGCGGCTTGATGCCGAGCGGGTCGCGGATCGCCACGACCGTCCCCTCGACGAGCACGGCGAGGCAGTAGGCCCCGTTCACGCGCGACGCCATCCGCTTGAGCGCCCGCTCCATCGACTGGTGCGAGGTGAGCTCGGCGGCGAGCAGCCGCACGAGGACCTCGGTGTCGGTCTGGGTGATCATGCCCTGCCCCGAGCGCTCGAGCGTGGCGCGAAGCGGCGTGGCATTCACGATGTCGCCGTTGTGGCCAAGCGCGACATCGCCAAGCGCGCACGAGGCCATCACGGGCTGCGAGTTGTCGATGCGAGACTGCCCCGTGGTCGCGTAGCGGACATGCCCGATGCCTGCGGTGCCCGGCAGCTCCTTGAGGCTCTGCTCGGAGAATACCTCGTGGACGAGGCCCATCCCGCGGATCGCCCGGATTCCGCCTTCCGGCGCGTGCACCGCAACCCCCGCGGATTCCTGTCCCCGGTGCTGGAGCGCCCGCAGCGCGAAGTAGATCAGCGGCGCCACTTCGGTCTTGGCGGCCACGGCAACGACGCCGCAGTGGTCCTCCACGCCCGCGCGCTCCGCGCGCGGGTCGACGACAACGCCCGGCAAGACGTGATCGTGCGCTGCGTCCCTCGCCGCGCGCAACTTGCCCATCACGGTTCCCGCCCTCCCGGGCGTGGGGCCGCTAGTGGTGCTTCGCCCACTTGTAATGCCGCAGCTTCGCCGTTGCGCCAAACCCGCAGTTTGCGCAGACTCCCCTTTGCTTGTGGTACGAGCGCTTCCCGCAGCGCCGGCACGGCATGTGGCTCGGGTGTTGCCGCCTGCCCCTCGACGGAGTCCCCTTTGACACGCCAGCCTACCTCCCCTTTTCGCCTTCCCGCCTTAGGTGGAAATGTAGATGACACCGTCGCCTCGCAAGACCGCCGTGTCGTGAGCTGCCGTTTGCGTCCCGCCCTTGAACTCTTGCGCTTTCGTGAGCACCAGGTTCATGTGCGGGTCGAAGCCGTCGAGGACTCCCCGGTACGACAAGCGCCCGCGCAGTTCGACGGACACAGGCCGGCCCAAGGCGCCTTGGAGCACCTGCAGAGGTTTCATCATGCAGGCCGCTTCCGACTGCCTGGCCGCTCGATCCGGGAACCGCTATAAGAGCCTTTTGAGCGCACGCGGCGACGCCTGGCTGAGGGCTCGCGCCGGGCGGGGGGCCCCTTTCTCAAAGCGAATCATTTTGGCCTTTGAGGCCCAAGGGGACGCCGATGACCGAAGACGATCTCTTTCCTTTTGGGCGCCGCGTGCTCGGCTCGGCCTTGATGACGGGCGCCTCGGGCGCCTCACTCGCGCTCTCCATGGCGCGCCCCGCGATGGACGATGCGGTTGACGCGGCGATCCGCGCCGCAGACGAATTCCGAAGGGCCGCTCGCGATGGCACCCGAAACGGCCTCAAGGCCGCCTTCGAGGCCGGCCGCCCCGGGCTCGACAGCGCTCTTACGGCAAAGGACCAGCTCCGGCGCCGCGCGATCGGCTCGCTACCTCCGCAAGTGGCCGACCGCGCCGAGGCGTGGCGCCGCCGCGCCATCGAAGGCGAGAAACTAGCCTACTACGGTTCCCAGCGGTTCATCCGCGACCTCGAGCCCGCCTACGAAGTCGCGCGGGCGCGCTCCAAGAGCATGCTCACCGAAGCCGTCCACGCCTTCGAGGATGTTGCCGACGTGGCGCTTGCCGCTACCGCGACCTTCGGAGACGAGCTCGCGCGGGGCGAACTGCCGCGGCCCCAACCTTCAAAGTCGCGACGCGGTTCGGCGACCAACAAGGCCCGCGCGAAGAAGCCTGCGAAGCGGTCCCGTTGAAACTCAGGCCGGTGGCGTTGCCGGCGTGGCCGCGGGCTGTGCGGGCGCGGCTTCATTGGCGGGTCGGCTGAGCAAATAGCCTGCGAAGAGCGCCACAATTCCGGATAGGTTTCCAATGTAAAGGGCCCACTGACCGACCCCGCCGCTGGCGTCAACGCCCGCCGTGCTGCCCCCGATCGCGAAGAGCACCGCCCCCGCGACAATTACGAGGTTGTGCACCCGCTTGGTCGCGTACCACGAGAGCCCCGCCCCCGCGAGGAGCGCGACGACGCCGATGATGTTGAGCAGGACCGTGAGGATTCGCATCGGCACGGACGCCGCCTTCACGCCCGTGTCCATCCCTGGGGGAACGAGCCCGGCCGGGTCGATCGCGGTCAGCGCGCAGACGATGCCCTGGATTGCCGCAAGCGCGATCACGGCGTAGAGGAAGTACTGCGCAATGTTCTTGCGGCCGATGAGGTACATGGTGCCCGCCCCCATGGTGGCCACCATGCTCCCAATGAGCCAGTAGTAAACGCGGTAGATGCCCTCCGGCCAGAACCCGAGCGACGCCTCCACGGCCTGCGAGGCGGCAGCCGCCGTGATCCCGAAGAGGCCAAGCGTCCAGAGGAGCTGGTAGGGCTTCCGCCCCGAAAGGTACCGCAAGAGCATGATCGCGCCAAAGACGGCACTTACGCCCGCGGTGACGGCCGGGAAGACCCAGACAACCATGGGCGGCCCAAACGAATTGCTCTATTTGGGCTTTGTTGGCCGCCGCTATCGGGGAGTATAGAGACCGCGCTTTGGCGGGATTCCTGGAGCCGTTTTTGGCGTGAGGTAGCCATCGAGGGCGCGTGGTCCGCCTGCAAGGACGGCCACCCGCCGGCGCGACGGCTTCTCGCCCACCAGCGCGAAAGCCGCCGACTGCCGGTGGTTGGGGTTCAGGATCCAGGAAACCTGGTGCGGGCTTGCGAAGTACTTCCGCTGGTTTTCAACATCGACTTGCGAAGGCTGGCAGTCGCCGCCCAGGTGCGAGTGGTACATTCCAACGATGACGGATTCAAAGTCGGGCGCCTCGAGGAAGCCCGCCAGGTCGTCCATGGCCTTCTGCGCCCAACGCACATGGGTGCTCGTGGCCTGCACCGGCGCAGTCACCGCCGCCGCGGCGATGCTGTACAGGTCGCCCTTCAGGTCCGCGAAACGGTCGCCGATCAGCAGGCCCATCGATTCCAGGCCCGACCTCGCCGCGCGCGAGAGTTGGTCCTCGACGGCGGCCGCGGCCGCGGGTTCCACGTAGAGCCCCGTCGGCGCCTGGAGGTCGGTCTCCCACGGGTGCACGCGCGCTGGCGATGGCCGTGCCTTGGTCTGCACCGGCCGCTTCTCCTCCGAGACAATCCGCACCCGCTCACCTCCCCCGCGCCTTGCCGGCCCCCGCCTTGGCTTCCTCGGCCAGGAAGTAGGCGGCCGCATCGTTACATGTGCAGGTGGCGTAGGGGCTGCGCGGGTTCGGCTTCTGCAGGAGTGCTTCGAGGCCGCGCAGGAAGTCGGCAAGCTCCGAGTTGAAAGTCCAGTCGTCAAGGAACTTCGTGCACACGAACCCGCCGTCGCTGTAGGTCATGATATTGGGGTGGAATATCTCGCTCATCCACTGCACGATCGGCTTCTGGTACGGGTAGTCCTGGGTCACCTGGAGCTTCAGCCGGTGCGTGTCAGTCTCTGTCACCTTGCCCTTCCGGCGCACGGGCCCTGGCGCGCCGCGCAGCGTGATGTTGATCGTCGCCGGGAACTGCTTGAACTCGGGGTCGTCGACAAGCACGATGTGGCGCGTCCGCTTGCGTGCGTTCTCCACTTCGTTGCGGAGCCTCGCCACGAGGATCGGCCGCGGGAGGGACGGCATCGCGGGCACCTCTATCATGATAGAAAGTCCGCAGGGTCGCGGGGGCGGTGCGTTCGCGCCGTGCCTATTAAAGCCTCACAGGGGAGGTCGGCGAACGCGCGCGCCGCGCATTCCACCATCCCGGGGGCCGCCGAATGGAGCGCCGAGTCCGCGCCGCCGCGCTCGTGCTCACGGCCGCCGCCATCTGGGGCTCCTCGTTCGTCGTCATCAAGCTCGGCCTCGGCGACCCGGGCGGCGCCGTTGCCGCCGCGCCGCCCGTCACTTCCTCGTTGCTCCGGTTCGCGATCGCGGCCATCGCCTCGACGGCCATCCTGCGCGCCGAGGGGCCCCTTCGACCAGGCGCGCTCAGGGACCCGCTCGTCGTGGCGATCGCGCTTTCCAACGCGGTCGGCTACGCGCTGCAGTACATGGGGCTTGTCCAGACCAACCCGGCCGTGGCCTCGCTCCTTGCAAACATCGCAGTCGTCGTGACCGTCCTTCTTTCGGCCGCAGTCCTCCACGAGCGCATTTCGGCGCGCACGGCGCTTGCGGTGACCCTCGCATTTGCCGGCGGCTCGGTGCTCGCCACGCGCGGCGACCTCAACTCCGTGGGCACCCCGGAATTTGCCGCTGCGGCCATGATCGCCGTTGCTTCCTTGTTCTGGTCGGTGTACGTGGTCCTGAACAAGATGGCACTCGAGCGCGGCAAGTATTCGGAGAGCGAGCTGACGTGGGCGATCTTCGTCCTCACGGCCCTTGCGACCGTCCCGATCGCTTTCGCCCTCGAAGGCCCGCCCACCTTCCAGTATTCGCCCGTCGCGTGGGCCTCGATCCTCTACAACGGCATCCTTTGCTCGTCGGTCGCCTTCGTCATTTACATGGTCGGCCTGCGCGAACTTACCGCCATCTCCACGGCCGTGCTCACCGTCGCGGAAATTTTGGTCGCCTTCATGCTAACTTTCATCGTTTTTGGGGTGGGGATGAACGGAATCACCGCGGTGGGCGCGGCCCTCGTCGTCGGCGGAATCCTCCTGACATCGCTCCGCGCCGACGCGAAAAAGGGTCGGGACCCCTCCCTTGCGGCGCCGGCGCCCCCAGGCGAACCCTAGCGGCATTACGATTCCGCAAGCGCCCGCCCGCACTTCGGGCAGTCCTTCAGGTTCGCCGCACAGTGCAGGTGGAACGTCGACTGGCACTCGCAGACCTTGAGGCGCTCCGTGGGGGGGATCGGCCCTACACACACCATGCACTTCTCCTCGCGGCGCACGAACTGCTCCAAAGCCACCGTGTCCGTCGGGTCGAAGAAGGTGAGCCACCGCCGGTCGGTCCGCCGCTTGGACTCCGCGGTGATCGCGTCCTTGTAGGTCACAAGCACCCGCACGGCGATCTCCCCCATGCGCCTTGACATCACCTGGAGTTCGAGGTCGGACCGGTCGCCGGGCTCGAGCGTGGCGGGCGGCTTGCCCATCATACGCACCGAGGCGTCCCCGCTGAACTGGATCGCAAGGTCGTTTGCCCCCGCGTCGCCGCGGTTGGCAAGCTCCATGACCGCATTGTTCGTGCGGTTGACCACCGGCGGCTCGCCCACGGCAAAGCCCACCTCGATGCGCGGCCCCCCGATCCCGATCTGCTCGCGGATCGTCTGGATCAGCTCCTCCACTTGGGCCGCCTTCATCCCGGGCTTGAGGCGCCCTTTCGCCGCTTCGAAGATGACCTGCTCCTGCTCGTGCGACAGCGTGACGCCCGCCTCCGCCGCCCGCTCCAGCAGCTCGGTGCCCTGCTCGCCAAGCGCGCGCACCTGCCGCGTGACCTCCTTCGCGCCGTCAGCCTCCTGGATCGCGCGCGCGGCGGCGTCGAAGGCGCCCTCGATGTCCTTTGCCGCGAAGAGCTTCTGCGCGGTGGCGAGCAGCTCCTCGGCCGCCCGGCCGTCGATCTCCAGGTTCTTGTTGTGCTTCACCTTCGCCTGGCCGCTCGAAATCAGCGCCTTGACCTTCCCCCCAAGGAGGTCGGCGAGCTTCACATTCACCGCGTCTTCGTCCTTCTTTGCGCCCGTAAAGTCCCCGTCCCGCAGCTTGCGCCTGGCGCCGTCGAGCCTGCCCGGCAGGTCGCCAACCTCGATCTTCGCGCCCGTCGTGCGGTCGAGCCGCTCCTGGGTCTTTGCAAGCGAGTTCGAGGCCTTGTCCCACTCCTCGCGGCGGTGCTTGAGCAGCGCAGAGACCTCGCTAAGCCGCTTGCGGCCCAAGGTCGGATCGCCGGCGTCGAAGGCCGTGCGGACCTCCTCGATCCCGTCCCTGAACGCCGTACAGTCGACGCCCTCCCCTTCGAGCTGCGCCACCCCTTCGAGAAGCGCGCGGATCGACGCCTCGGCCGCCTCGCGCGCCTCGCCGATGAGCCCGTCGAGCGCCTTGCGGGCAAAGTCGTACGACGCCTCGAAGTCCTTTGACTTCAGGCCCGCCGCGCTCTCCTCCAGCATGCGCTTGGCTTCGAGCTTCGCCTTCCCGTCGGGTGCGCTCTGGAATTCGGCCATCACGCGCTTCAGGAAGTCGCGCACGTGCGCCTCCTGGAGGCGCGCCGATTCCTTCAGCACATTGTCGGCAAACTCGATCGCCTCGGTGACCTTGCCGTCCTGGATCGCGGCGTGCGCGCGGTCGGCGAAGTCCTGGAGCGCGCTTGCGTCAAGGTCGATCGCGCGCGACACCTCGAGCTGCTTGTCGGCTTCCTTCAGCAGCCCCTCGGCGCGCGCCGTGAGCAGCGCACGGGCCCCGTCAAGCAACTCGTAGGCCTTGGTGACGGCACTCGCCGGGCTTCCGCGCGCCTTGTCCACGGCGATCTTCAGCGCGCGCAGCCGCTCCACGGCCGCCTTGTCCTCGAAGGTCATCATCTCGCGGTTGATGTTGTTGAGCGTGTCCGTCACAAACTTGGAGGAGAAGTCGCGCAACGCCTGGTCGAGCTTGTCGGTGGCCTCCAGGTCGGCGAAGGTCGCCCGGCCGCGGTCGGCGGCCTGCGCGACCTGTTCGTAGAGCGGCGCCTCCCACTCGGGCGCCGTCCGCCTCGCGCCGTGCGCGTCGCGGATTGCATCGATCTCCACAAGGCGCTCGGCCACGACATTGGCAATGCCGGCCTCCACCTTCGCCTGCGCGACGGCAAGGCCGGCAAGCACCTTGGTGTAGTCGCCCTTGCCAAGCTGCGTGCGCAGCTCGCCCGTCGCCTGCCGCCACTGGGCGACCTCCTGCGCCCCCTGCCCCGCCTTGAAGAAACGGTGGTCGGAGGCTTTCTGGACGGAGGCGAGCACCCCCTCCGCTTTGGCCTTCACTGCCGCGTCGACGACGTCGCGCACCTTCCCGAGCGCCTGCATCGCCGCCTGCCCGTCGAGCGAGTCGACCGCCTTGCCAAGCGCCTCCATCGGACCTTTCGCCCCCGTAACATCCGCGCCCGAGGCGGCGACCCCGTCGAGCAGCGCCTGCGCCTCTTGGCTGCGCGCCTGGATCGTCTCGCCCATCATCTCGCGCGCAAAGGTGCGCGCCGCCGTCATCCCCTCGAGGGCGTCGAGCGCACGGCCCTCAGCGAGCGCCTTGTCGGCCTCGCCAAGTTCGGCGGCCGTGGGCGCGGGGTCGCCCTTGAGCCGGGCGAGCGCTTCCAGGACCGCGTTGACCTCCCTTCGCAAGTCGTCGCAGGCGGACTTCGCGCGCTTCTCGATGGCGACCTGCGCCGCGCGCGAGGCCTTGGACGCCGAAAGCATCCGGCCCGCCTCGAACTCCCGGCGGGCTCGGTCGAGCGGCTCCTTCTCCTCCTTCCCGAGGTGCACCAGCCCGTCGGCGCGCTCGAAAGCGCGCTGCGCCTGTTCGAGCATCCCCTCGGCCTCGCCCATCTGGCGCCGCGCGTCTTCCGCGAGCCTTGAGGCCTGCCTCGCGAACCGGATCGAGCCGAGGAAGTCGGCCAGGCCGAGCGCCTCGCGCGAACGCGACAGGCTGTCCTCCGCCGGCGCGCAGCGCACGCCGCTCTCGGCGAACCTCGCGAGGTTCTGCTCTGCCTCGGTAAGGGCAAGCCCTGCGCTGCCCGAGGCGGCCGCCGAAAGGGCTTCGACCGATTGGCCGGCCAGGGCCTTGCAGCTCCCGAAGTCGCCGCTTTGGAAAAGCAGCTCGGCCTCCGAGACCATCTCCCTGCCCGACGAGGCGTCGGCCTCCAGCGACTCGGCCACCTTCAGCAGCCTTCGCGCAGCGCGGATGGCAAGGCCCGCCGCCTCGTGCGCGCGCCGCTGGGCCTCGGCGCCCTCCATCACTTCGCGGGCCGTGGAGAACGCCCCGGCGAAGTCCTCCTCGATGACTTCCCCGGCCGCCCGCTCCAGCAGGTCGGTGAGCGCGGCCGTCGGGACCCCCGCCGAATCGAGCTGCTCCAGCACCTTGGCCGCCCCCTCGAGGCGCTTGTGCACTTCCGCGGCGCACTTCTGCCCAAGCTCGGAGCGCGCCGAAAGCGCCTGCTTGCGCGCTTCGGTGTACTTGCCCTGGTTGAACAGGCCCTGGGCGGCCTCGCCCGCCGCGCGCGAGGGCTTTGCCTCGACGCCAAGGAGGTCGGCCACATCGATGAGCGCGCTCAACCGTTCCTGGCCGTCCTTGGCGCCTGCAAACTCCTCGCCGAGGCGCCCGATTCGCTTTTCCGTGGCCGAGAGCGAAACCTCCGCGCTCACGAAGTCGTTTTCGGCCGCAAGCGAGGAGGAGAGCTCGAGCTCCTTTCGCAGCATCCCCACGGCCGCCCCGCCCATCTCAAGCTCCTCGGCGCGGCGCTCCGCTTCCTCCTTGCGCGCGTCGAAGGCCTCCCTCAGCCGCGCGTTGAGCTTGCCAAGCGCCTCGAGCGCGAGGCCCGCCGCTTCGTCGTGGGACTGGAACTCGAAGGCGTCGCGCGCCTGCGCGTGGAGCGTGTCGACATCGGCAGTTTCCGCCCCGAAAGCGGAGGCCGCTTGCAGGTTGTCAGCCAGGAACTTCAGCACTTGGCTCGCCCGGTCGTGCTTCTCCTTGCTGTCGTACGCGGTGCGCTCGGCGCTCCTTGCAAGCGTGAACGCCTGGACGAAGTCTCCCGCCTCCGAAAGCTTGCGCGCCCGGCCAAGCTCGTCCTGCGCGGGCCCCGTCTCGATCGACGACTTCCCGCAGGCCTTCAGCACGGCATTCGTGTCGGCAAGGGCCAGCTCCGCGCGCGCCTTCATCCGTTCGGAGATCCGCTTGACGAGCGCCTCGCCGGCGGGCCCCGCCTTCTTGAAGTCGTTTGCCTGGAGCAGCTTCAGGCCGGCCTTCAGCTCCGCCTCGAACTCGCCCGAAGGCACCTCGATGGCGCCAAGCTGCCCCGAGAGGGAGGCCGCCCGCTCGATGGCCTCCACGGCGGCGCGCCGCTCCTCAAGCTTGCGCGCGAGCGTCCCCTCGACGACCTTCTGGGCCTCTTCGAGCTTGGCGAACTCGCCGCTCTCGGCGACCTCGCGGATCTTCTTCAAGCCAGCCCGCTCCGATTCGATCGCGATGCCCCCGGAGGCCGCGTCTTCGATCGCCCGCGTGAGCTCCTCGATCCGGCGCTCCACCTCGGCCGCTCGCTGGCTCCGCAGCGCGCTCGCCCAGTAGTCCGCGTCGACTTTCGCCTCGGCGTAGGCGCCCTCCTTCACCTTGTCCTCGGCGGTGGAAAGCCCGGCCTGCACTTCCGTGAAATCGAGCCGTAGCGCCTGCGCTCTTGCAAGGTCGCCGCGGGCCTCCTTGATGATCTTGACCGCTTCAGCAAAGCGCTTGCGCGTGTCCGCAAGCTTCTCGAGCCCCTGGTCCACGGCCACGAGCGCCTCGCGGTACCGGCCCGCCTTCAGCTCCTCGTCGGCGAGGCGTGCGTGCTCCTCGAGCTCGGCAATGACCATCCCCTCGCTCTTGGCTCCGCCCGCCGCTTTCACGAGCAGCTGGATTCGCGTGAGCGAATGCGCCGTGAGGATCGCCTCCACTTCCTTGCGGAAGAGCGAGGTCAGCTCTTCGGCCTCCTTGAGCTGGAACTTCTCGACCGCCTGCCGCGCATGGTCGCGGCTCTCGTGGGCCGAGGCAAAGTCCACCTTGAGGTCGGTGAAGCTCTCGAGGAGGTCGGCCACCGCCTCGAAGTCCGCCGCCAGCTCATCGTGGCGCCTGAGCCCTTCGCCCACCGAAGCGTCGAGCGCGTCGAGCGCCCGCAAGGCCTCCTCGAACCTGCCCTCCGCCGTGAGCTTCTCGACGGCCGCGAGCTCTTTGCGCGGGCCGTCTTGAGGCATCCCGAGCTTCGCCGCGCGCTGCAGGCCAGCCACGACCTCGCTCTTGCGCGCGTCAACCCTGGCTTTCTTGGCCTCCACCGCAAGGCGCTGGATCTCCACGACCTCGGTGAGGGCCTGGCGGTGGCGGCGCGCCTTGTGCAGCCCCTCAAGGGCCACCACCCTCGGGTCGAGCGCGGATGTCGAGGCGCCAAAGGCCCGCGTGTCGTCGACGAGCGCCTGCGCGACTTTGAGCGCCTCTTCCGCCTCCTCCATTTCGCGCACCGCCCGCAGCGCGTCTTCTGCCCCCACGCGCCCCCAGTGGGCCGCAGCCTCCGGGATCCCCTCCTGAAGGGCCGTGCGTGCAAGCCGAAGCGCTTCGGCCACCGGCGCCGTCGAGGCCCCCTGCTCCTCGGCCGATGCACGCGATTCGTCGAGCGACTCCAGCCGCCCGCGGACGCTCGCGCCGAGCAGCTCGAGCGTCGAGTCGAGGATCGCCTGCGCGTCCTTCTGCGCGTCGTCGAGGTTGCCGGCAAGCAGCGTCCGGCCCACATCGTCGAGGTACTCGGCGTCGGGCGCATCCACCCCAAAGCCGTCCTTGAGCAGCCGCGCCGCGTGCCTGGCCCGCGACACATCGCGCCGGATCCCGTCCACCCGCGGGGGCAGGGTTTTCAAGTCGTCGGCGCCGGCCGCCGCCGCCGCCACCGCGCTTGCAAAGTCGCCGGCAAGCAGGGCTTCGCCCGCCGCCGCCGCGGTCTTGATCACGCCCTCCGACGGGTACCCCCGCAGCCGCATCGCCAGCGCCTCCTGGATCACCGCGTCGATCTTCGCCGCCGTGAAGGCCGCCGCGTCCTTGTCGGCGACCTTGAGCGCGCGCTTCAGCAGCGAGCCCCCCTCCTTGAGGTCGAGCGCGTCGAGCCGCTTGAAGCTCGAAGCGCGCGCGTTTTCAAGCGCACGGGTGTCGAGCCCGATGCGCGAGAATTCGACGAGCCGCTCCTCGAAGAGGGCGAGCATCTGCTGCACGCCTTCGGACTCCTTGAGGGCCGAGGCCAGGTCGCGCTGCGTCTCCAGCAGCATCTCGACGCTGAGCGAGAGGTCGCCTTCCTTGCGGGTCTCGAGGCAGTGGTCGAACGCCTCGTTGAACTTCTTCGCGTTCAGCCCGCGCATGCCCTTTGCGGTCTCGAGCTGCGCTTTGACCTCGCCCTGCAGCGCGTCGGCCCGCTCGGCCTTGAGCCGCGGCGCCACCGCCTGCGCCTCCGTGACCGCGGCCATCGCCTGGTCGTAGTTCTCCGCGGCAAAGGCCACCGACGCCTTCTCGAGCAGTGATGTGAGCGGCGCGGCGTCGACGCCGAAGCCCTTCAGCGCCTCGACCTCCTCCTCCAGTTCGCCCACGGAGCGCTGGGTCTTTTGGAACAGGTCGAATGACTTGCGCGCGCCCTCCTGCGCCTGGACCGCGACCTTGTACGACTCCTGGAAGTTCTTCGTCTCGAGCAGCCCCTGCGCCTGCATCATCTGGTTGCGCGAGGCCGTGAGCTGCACGCCCTTCTCCTCGTAGTCGTCGATGAGCTCGAAGGCTTCGCGGTGCAGCTGGCGCAGCATCTGGCGCCAGTTCTCCTCCGCCTTTTGCAGCGCCTCATTGACGGCCTCGCGGGACGCCTCGAGCGACCGGTGCTCGAGGCGCTCCTTGGCGTGCTCCAACAGCTTGTGCGGCATCACCACGGTCTTCGAGTACTGCGAGGCGCTCGAAATCAGCGCGTCGACAAGCTCGATCTTCTGGCGGATTTCCTGGATGAGCTGGAGCGACTGGCGCAGCCCCGCGCCGATGTCGCGGCAGTTGACCAGCGCCTCGCCCACCTCGCCCTGCTCTTTCTGGCGGCGCGCCTCGAAGAGGCGCTGGCGCGGCTCCGGGAATTCGCCGTACTCCGACTCGGCTCGGTCGATCTCCTTCTCGAGCTCCTCCAGGATGAGGTCGATGTACTTGGCAAGCGAGGTCTGCAGCTCGCCGGTGGCCTGCTGGGCAAGCGAGCGCGCGTCGCGGTCGTCGTGCTCGCGCGAGAGCGAGCGCGCTTCCTCGAGCAGCCCCGAGGCGACCGCCATGTCGGCCGCGTAGGCCGCGCCCTGCTCGAGCAGCGATTCGGCCCGCTCGATCTCACGGCGCGCCGCCTCGAGGTCCTGCTGGCGCTCGAGCGCCGTGGAAATCGCGTCCTGGATGAGGTCGACCGCCACCTCATAATTCCGGTTGCCGTGCTGGGCGCGAGCCTCACGGACTTCCCGCTCGACGTCCTCGACGAAGACGCCGCCCGCGCGCAGGTGCTTGAGGTCGGTGTCGGCGTCGCGCAGCAACTCGTCAATGCGCGCGTCCTTGCGCTGCGTGATGTCCGCGTCGATCTGCTTGAGGGTCTCCTCGGCCTGCGGGAAGCGCCGCTTGTTCATCAGCCCGCGCGCGTTGAAGAGCAGCTCTTCGGCCTCCGACATGTCTGTCCCGATCTTCTTGCCCTCCTCCACCTCGTTTTCAAGCTCGAGCGTGCGCCTTGCCACGCGCTGGAAGCGCCCCTGCTCGCCCTTGAAGTCGTACTTGATCGCCCCGAGGCGCTCCTGGTGCGCCTTGAAGTCGGCCTCCACTTGCTCCGGGCTCTTCCCCGAGCCGCCCACGCTCGAGGCCCGCCAAGCGACCGAGTCGTCCTCCAGCACGCGTTCGTCGCCGGGGTTCAGCAGGCCGAGCTTGCGCGCGATCTCCACATCGAGCCACTTCTGCGCCGCAAGCGAAAGCGCCCCTTGGTAGGGCCCCGACACGCCCTGAAGCTTGCGCGGGGTGTCGAGCGTGAGGGCAAGCGCCTCCCGGAACTTGCCCTCGTCGAGCTGCTGGCGCGCCTGCGTGAAGATCCCGCGCGTCGGGCCGACTTGGCCGCCCATCTCGCGCGACTGGAGGATGAGGTCGCGGATCTTGTCGAGGAACGACTTGCCAACCGCGCTCCAGAAGTCCCTGCCGGCGGTCACGGCGCGCTTGAGCGCCCCCTGCGCCCGCTCCACATCGCCCCGCCGCGCGTGGTTGCGCGCCTCTTCGAGCGCCTCGACCGCGTCGATGGGGACAAGCAGGGTGTCGGTGAGCTTCAGCAGGTCGTCGTAGGTCTTGTCCACTTCCTTGATGATCTTCTGCTGCTCCTCGCGCATCGTCGCGGCGCGCTTGACGAGCTCATCGAGGATCGTGAAGGATTCCTTGAAGCTCCCCTCGGCAAGGCGCGTCTTTGCCGTCGCCAAGTTCTTGCGAGGCTCGGTGACATTCACGCCCGCGAGGCGCAGTTTGCGCACGTCGGCCGAGGCGTCCAGCAGCATGTTGTGGACCGCCTTGCGAGCCGCCGCCTGCGCGGCCACGATCGAGCGCCGCGCGCCTGCGCGCGCGACCTTCAGGTCGTCGGCGTCAAACGCGCCCTTGGCGTGCGAGAGCTCCTTGTCGGCCGCCCCCACATTCGCCTTGAGCGAGCGCGCCACGGCGATCTCGGCGTTGGCGACCTTGAACGACTCCTCGATGGCGCGCTTGACGGCCTCCTTGTCCTCCGCGTCCATCGGCGCCGACGGCGCGCCCTCCATCTCGCCGCCCGCGCCTTCCCCTCGCAGCGCGGCCTCGCGCGCCGCGGGCGCCTGCACCGTGATCACGTCGATGACTTGGTTGAAGTCCACGTCGCCGCCGGACATCAGCCGGCGCGCCTTCTCCAGAAGCTCGCTTGGCGCCGTCACATCGACCCCCTTGCGGCGGTCGTCCTCCAGCATCCCGCCAAGGCTCGCGATCGCCTCCTCCATCTGCCCGCGGCCAAGCTGCAGCGCCTTTGCCCGCAGCTCCTGCGCCTTGCGCAGCGCCTCGACATAACGCCCCTGGTCGACGAGCGCGCGCGCCTCCTGCACCAGCGGCATGAGTTCCTCGGCCGGCACGCCGATGTTCTCGACGGCGTAGACCTTCTGCACCGCCGCCTCCACCTGGGGCCTCGCGGCCGCCCCGGCCGCCTTCGTGGCGGCCGTGATGCCGGCCTCCGCCGCGTTGAACGCCCGCGTCCAGTCCTTCTCGCGCAGCGCCGCGTTCGCCTTGTCCAGCTCCGTCTCGGCCTCGCTGCCCTGCGCGCCCATCTGCCGCAGGCCCGCCACGAGTTTCGAGAGCTTGTCGACCTCTTCCTTCCCCTGCTCTTCCGTCGCCCGCTTCTTCGCCTGCTGCGCCTTCAGCATCTCCTGGTACTTGATCGCGTCCAGGCGCGTGTCGCGTTTGGCCAAGTCGCGCGATCCCCTGCTCCCCGGCTTCAGGCGAACTTCGAAGGATTCAATGCCGGCTTGAGACTTCTTTTGTCCATCGTCCAGCGCGGCTTAAAGCCTTCTCCCCTGCGGCTCCCCCACGGTATGCACGGGGCACGATGGGTTGCGCTCCACCTTCAGCACCTCGCCCGTCCCTTTGAGTCCGTCGTAGTACCAGACATGGGCAATCACCGCCTCGCCCCGCCCGCTTGCGATCTTGAGCGCCTCGCGCACCTGGACTGCCGCCACCACCGCCGTGGTGGTCACCTCGGCGGCCACCGGCGCCTCCACGAAGGTCATCCCCCCGCCCGTGCACGAGTACCGCCGCGCGACTTCCGCCATATGCGTCTTGTTCATCGAGCACTGCACGCAGGGCGTCTCGGGCGGGCGCACCACCTGCACCTTGCCCACCATCCCCAGCGTGCCCCCGTCGATGTAGGGCCTGCCCCGGTAGTAGGCGTGCGCGTTCGCGTGGATCCGCGCGGCCGCGTTGTCGACGCACCCCATCACGAGGTCGTGCTCCTCGAAGATGCCCTCGGGCAAGTTCTCGATCCGGTCGGCGTGGGTCTCCACTTCGATGTCGCTGTTCAGCCCCAGCATGCCCCGGCGCACCGCGTTCACCTTCAGCTCCTTGCCCCGCGCGTCGGCCTCCGTGAAAAAGAGGCACCGGTTCAGGTTCGAAAACACCACGCGGTCCATGTCGACGAGGGTGAAGCGGCGGAACCCCGACAGCGCGAGGTTCTTGCAGGCCTCGTTGCCAAGCGCGCCTGCCCCCACCACGAGCACCCGCGTGGCCGCCACCCTCGGCAGGTCGATCCACGAGATCCGGGCCGAGCGCTCCAGGCGGTCTTCCTTCTTCGATTCGAGCGTGACCGGCGCCCTGTGCTCGATGTTCCCCTTTTGGGCCTTCGCGGGCGCGGGCACGCCGGTCGGACGGGGCTAAACTTGCATTAAACCTTCCACAGCGCCGCGCCGGTCGGTGCGCCTGCCAGCCAATCGCAGGCGTGTATCGCAACGCTTTTATTGAGTCCGCCAACTGCGCTTCCAGTCACTTTGTGAGGGACCTGGGATGGGACGGAAGAATAAGCCAGCAACCAGGCTTCGCGCCCTTGCACTCACCCTGCTTGCCGCCGCCGGCGTGCTTGCCGCCACCCCTTTGCCGCTTTCCCTTCCGAACATCCCCCCCTCGTACGACGCCCAGACCCTCATCGTCTCGCCGGCCCCCTCGACGCCCGCCCTCGACGGCGTGGTGGACGCGGCGTGGTCCTCCGCGCGCCCCCTCGAAATCACCGCGTTTGGCGCCTCGGGAGCGTGGCCTGCCGGCGCCGGCATCTCGGTGCGCGCGATGTACAACAACTCCACCCTCTTCCTGCTCATCCAGTGGGACGACGCCACGCAAGACTACTCCCGCGACGCTTGGCTCCTCTCGAACAACCTGACCGCGGCGGGCAATTGGACGCGCACGACCTGGGGCGACGACGCCATGGCGGTCTACCTTGCAAACGCAAGCGCAGGCGATGTCAACTTCACGACCGCCGGCTGCGGCCCGACCTGCCACACCGGCGGCACCTACGACGAGATGCGCACGACGACCGGGCTGCTCGACGCGTGGCTCTGGTCGTCGTCGCTTTCCGCACCCCTCGGGTTCGCCGACGACCGCTACCTCGACAACCGCTCGAAGCCTGCGAGCCCCTCGGGCGGGCTCCACGGCGACGGTGCCGACCCGTTCGCCGACAACTCGGTGGTGACCGCGAACGGGACGCGCCCCGCGTTCCTCAATGGCAGCGTGCCCTTGACGCAGAGCGCGAAGTGGATCGCGTCGGGGGATGCCTCACCGATCAACTGGACCTCGTTCAATTCGACTTCGCTTCCCAAGGGCGCCACCGTCCCGGGCTACATCCTTTCGGCGCCGACCGGCGGGCGAGCCGACATTTCCGCGGGCGCGGCCTATGCCTCCTCCCGGTGGAGCGTGGAGATGGCAAGGCCGCTGGTCACCACCGACCTGGCGACGCACGACGTCCAGATCGTCGACCTCAACCAGACCTACTTTTTCAACATCGCCGTCTTCAACAACCAGACGGGGACCAACCACTCCCAGGCGGGATTCGTCTACAAGCTCATCTTCGCCGGCAACTCGCTTAGCGACCTTACCCCCGAGTCGGTCACCCCCGAACAGGCGACCACGACGGTCGGGGACCCCGTGAACCTCACCGTCCGCGTCGGCAACATGGGCTTCGGGCCGACCGCCGGGGCGGTGTTCGCCTCGGTGGTGGACAACGCCTCGATGCTGCAGGTCGCCAACGGCACCGTCCCCCCCATCGCCTCCTTCGACTTTTACCTCCTCAACCTCTCGTTCTCCTCGGTCGGGTATGCGCCGGGCACCCACAACTTCACCGTGGCCATCGATACCGCCAACACCGAGCCCGAGAGCTTCGAGAACAACAATACTCGCGATTTCCAGATCGTCTTTGTGGCCGTCGTGACCCCTTCGGACCTTTGGCTTGAGAGCGCGGACGGGCCGGCAGGCGCCGTGCTCGACGGAGAGACCTTCATCGTCAACGGCTCCGTGCGCAACATCGGCGCGGGGGACACGGTCCTCGATGTCACGGTCGACGGTGGCCACCCGCTCTTTGGAAACCAGACGCAGGACATCGGCCCGCTTGCGGCCGGCGCGTCGGCGAACTACAGCTTGACGTTCAACGCGTCGAGCGTCCCGCGCGGGTCGTACGCGATTAGCGTCAAGGTGGACCCGGCGAACCTGATCCTCGAAACCCGGGAGGACAACAATGGCCAGGTCGTGGTCGTCGACGTCGAGGACCGCCCCGACCTCACCGTCGCGCAGATCGCGGCCGACCCTGCCGCGGGCGCCGACGGCGACACGCTGAACCTCACCGTCACCGTCGCGAACCGCGGCGTGCACTTCGCAGGGGCCGTGGACATCTGGATCTACCTTGACGACCCGTTCTCAACCACGGCCATCAACCGCACGGCGGCCTGGTCGGTCATCGCCGACCTTGCCCACGGGCAACGCGCCAACTTCAGCTCGCCTTGGACGGTCCCGGTCGGCAGGGGCGAAGGGAACCATAGCCTGCGCGCGTGGGTCGACGCCCTCGGCTCGGTCGCCGAGTTCGACGAGAACAACAACAACGGCTACGCCCAGATCCTTGTCGTGCCGCCGCCCCGCCCGGACCTCGAGATCACGGCGGTTGCAACCGCGGCCCCTTCGTACAGACCCGGCGACATGGCCACGGTGAGCATCACCGTGCTCAACCGCGGCGTCAACTACACCCTCTCCGTCCGGATGAATGTCACCGAAGCGACGCTCAACCGGCCCCTTGGGACCCTTACCGTGCCGCCCATTGCCGCGAACGCCTCGCAAGTTTTCACGCTCGATTTCGTCGTGCCCGGGGGCACCCCTGGCGCACACTCGGTGCTCGCCGAGGTCGACATCGACCACATCCTCGACGAACAGCGCGAGCTCAACAACGTGCGCTCGACGACCTTCACGCTGCTCCCTCCGCCCATCCCCGAACTGCAGTTTGGATCCACCAGCCATCTGCCGGCGCTGCCCACCCTTGGCGATTCCGTGACGATCTCGACGCTCGTGCGCAACGCCGGCGACGCCGGGTCGTCCTCGGGGACCTCTGTGACGCTGACGTGGGGCACCACGACGATCGGGACGATTACGATTCCCTCGGTCGCCGTCAACGGGACGTTTGCTGCCACTTTCACCTGGGACACCACGAACGTAACGAGCCTCTCGGCGCTCCTCACCGCTACGATCAACGTGCCGGTGGGAGCCCCCGAAGCGGACCAGTCGAACAACGTCGTCACCTTCACCGTCAGCTTCCTCGCGCGCGGCCAGGCCGAGATCCACATCGGGAACATCACCGCGGCCCCAAACGCCACCCCGGCGGGCGAGCCCGTGCGCGTCGAGGCGCGCGTTTTCAACAGCGGCACCGGCACAGGCTCCGTCCTCGTCGTCTTCCTGGTCGGCGACCGCCCCTTCGAATTCCAGAATGTCACCCTTGCCGCGGGCGAGGAGAGGACGGTGCGCGCCACATGGAACTCGACGGGCTCCGGGTCCGTCACCTTGATCGTGCAGATCCGGACGGGCACGCCTGTCCAAACGGTGGGCCAAGTATCGGCAAGCGTGAACCTTACTGCACCGGCCTCGTCGAGCCCGCTGGCGTGGGTAGCCCTCGGCTTGGTTGCCGTCCTTGGAATCGGGCTGCTCGTCTTCCTCCGGATGCGCGGGCCTAAAGAACCAAGATCCGAGGGCGACGCCGTCCCGAACCCGCCCAAAGGCGACGGTGCAACTCGCCCCGGACCCGACGAGCGCCAATAGGCGAAACGGCCTCCCTTTCAAAGCGCCGTTCAACTCCCGCGCTTCGCGCCCCGAAAACCCCTAAATACGCCGCCCTGGATCGCCTCGCGAGGCGCTGATTGCAGTTCGACGGGATCGCGCGGGAGCTGCGCCTCGTCGACCGCGCGATCGAGCGGGCCGTCGAGGGCGACGAGCGCACCCTCACGGGCATCTCGAAGTACGTAGTCGGCTCGGGCGGAAAGCGAATCCGGCCCGCCCTCGTCCTGCTTTCTTACCTCGCCGCAAACGGGGAAACCATCCGCCGCGCGGTGCCGGCCGCCGCGGCCGTTGAGGTCATCCACACGGCCACGCTCATCCACGACGACATCAGCGACCGCTCCGAGCGGCGCCGGGGCAAGGCGTCGGCGCACGTCAATTTCGGTGTGGCGCGCTCGCTCATCGCGGCCGACTACCTGATGACCGCCGCCTTCAAGCTCGTCGCCGACTACGGCGTCGACTTCATCAGCACGATCAACACCGCCTGCATGAACATGGCCATTGGTGAGATCCAGGACCTGCGCAACACGGCGAACCCGCGCCTTACGCGCGAGGAATACCTCGAGATCATCGGGCGCAAGACCGGCGCGCTTTTCGAGGCGGGTGTGAAGGTCGGCGTGATGGCTGCCGGCGCCCCGCCCGGGCAAGTCGCCGCCTTCGGCCGGTACGGCCGCGAAGTCGGGGCGGCGTTCCAAATCATCGACGACACGCTCGATGTGTCGGCCGAGGCGCGCGCCCTTGGCAAACCGGTGGGAGGCGACCTGCGCGAGGGGAAAGTCACCCTCCCGACGATCTATGCGCTCGAGCACACGCGGGGGCGCGACCGCGCGTTCCTCGTCCGGGTGGTCAGCGCAAGGCGCGGATCGCCGACCGCAGCCGAGGTCAACCGCGCAATCAAAGTCATCCGCGCGACCGGCGCCGAGGCGTACTGCCGGAAAGTCGCCGCCGAGCACACCGACCGGGCCAAACGGGCGCTTGCGCGCGTGCCGCCCTCCGCGTCGAAGCGTGACCTCATCGCGTTTGCCGACGAGCTCGTGCAGCGGAGGCGGTGAGCGCCGTGGCCGCCGCTGAGTCGCAGCGGTCGCTCATGGAGGACGCCGACGACTCGGTCGATGAAGTCGAGTGGGCGCCAGGGTGCAGCCCCACGGAGGTCGAAGGCCTCACGCGCGGCAACGCGGGCAGCCTCGACCTCGCCTCCGAGAAATGGGACATCATTGTTGTGGGTGCCGGGCCAGCCGGCTCGAGCGCGGCCCTTTCTGCGAGCGAGCGTGGCCTGCGCACCCTCGTGCTCGACAAACGGAGCGTCGTCGGCGTGCCCTACCAGTGCGGCGAGTACATGCCGACCAACGACGAGGTCAAGGCGCTGTTGCCCAAAGTTGAGAACGTCGATGCGCTCTTCGACATCCCCGGTTGGATCAAGAAACGTGAATGGACGACCACGCGCTGCATCTCGCCAAAGGGCCGCCACTACGACCTGCCCTTCGCGGGCTACTCCACCTCCCGCGCCGCGTTCGACCAGTTCCTCGCTGCCCGCGCGATGCGCGCGGGCGCGGTGTTCGCGCAGCGCCGGCGCGTCGTGGACGCAGGCGACGGGTGGGTGAAAACCTACGATGGGCTCCGGCTCGAGGCGCCGGTAATCGTCGGGGCCGACGGGCCGCACTCCGTGGTGCGGGACAAGATGGGCATCAAGGCGCCGCGCGTCATCTGCCCGAGCATCTACTGGGACGTGAAGGGCAACTTCGAAGGCGTCGTCGACCTCTACTTCGGCTCGGTTGCGCCGGGCGGCTACGCCTGGATGATCCCGAAAACCGACGGCGCCAATATCGGGCTCGGCGTCCAACCTCAGCTCGCAGGCCGAGTCAACCTCAAGCCGCTCATGGATGCCTTCGCCAAGAAGTACGATGTCCGCGAGGTCTGCTCCACCGGCGGCGGCTGGGTGCCAGCCTCCGGGCCGATCCGGGAAACGGTGCGCGGCAAGACGATGCTCGCCGGTGACTCCGCCGGAATGGTGATGGCCTCCAACGGCGGGGGTGTGTGCACCGCGATGATCTCGGGCGACATCGCGGGCACCATCGCCGCCGACCACGTGCGGAAGGGCCGCCCTCTTGCAGATTACGAGCGCGAGTGGCGCGCCCGCGCTGGCCCGACGCTCAAGTGGTCGCTCCACACCAAGAACCTCGCAGACATTTTCTTCCGCAATGACCGGACGCTCGAATTCATCATGCGCGCGATGGGCAGGCGCACGATGCTGCGCGCCCTCGCGTGCCGCCCCCTCCTGGGGGTGTACTGAACGGCTCTTCAGGGGGGGCCGATGGATTAATGTCCAGGCGCCCGTCTGCACGGCCAACGATGTCGTCCGCGCTCTTGAGGAGGCCGCGGCCCGGGGCCCAACGCTGACGCCCGGGCGAACATAGGGTGGCGTGAAAGAGTCGCCACGCGGTCCTTCTCTGTCTTCTCACCGTGCGCGGGTGGCCTAGTCCGGATATGGCAGCAGATTCCTAATCTGCAGGTCGGGAGTTCGAATCTCCCCCCGCGCGCTCCCTTTCCTTGGCAGGCAAGCGCCGCACGAGGCCCCGTTCCCGCCCCAGCTTATGCCCGGACTCAGTAGCGTTCGACTGCGAGGCCCGGCACGTGCGCAAAGCCGGCGTCTCGACTGAGAAGGATCTGACCACGTACTTTGGCCGTTGCCGCGATCAGCAAATCCGGAAGCGGCAAGGGAGTGCCTTTTCGGAGAAGGTCAGCTCCGATCCGCGCCGCCTCCACGCAAATCGTGCGGTCTGTCTCGGCCACCTGGAGGTTGGATGCAAGCTCGAGCGTGCGCCGAAGCTCCTCGGCGCGGCCTAGGTACGCGCCCATAAGGGTCTCCGCGAGCGCCGGGGCCGGGACCTCCGCCGTTTCGCCGGCGGCTTCCATCTCCGCGAGCTTCGCCCTGGCCTGCGGGTCAGCGCGGATCACGTCAATCAGGAAGCTTGCGTCGAGCGCGTACACGCGGTCACCGGCCCTTTCGCAGGAGCTTTCGCTGGCGCTCCAAGTCCGCCTTTCGGCTCTCCGCCCTCCAGTCCTCGAAGGCCTCGAAGTCGGCGGCCGGCATGTCTTTCCAAATGCCGACAAAGTCCGAAAGCGGCCTGTGCGGCGTTACCACACGCTTCACCACATCGCTAAAGCTCTCGTCGGGTTTCTTCGCACGCCTGAGCACGTCGTATGCCGCCTCGTCAAGCGCTACGGTCTTCGTGGCCATCGCTATCAAATGTAGAGTCTACATGTATGAAATATATATCTTGTGTTAAAGGCCCGGCTTCGAGGGATTTTGAAAGGCCTGGAACCGCGTCGGCCCCCCGCCAGGCCCTTCCGTCGGAAGCAACGAGGCGGGCTTTGCCCCCTTGCGGGCGAGCTTCGCGGGGACCCGCGCGACTAGCGAACTCAAGGCGCGGCCGCAGCTCCCTCAGCTAATTCCGAAGTGCAGTGCCCACACCTCGTCGCCTTTATCGGGACCTTCAAGAGGCACCGCGGGCAGTCTTTCTCCGTCGGCTCCCCGGCCTCTTCCTTTCGCTTAGCCTTGTTGGCCGCCTTGACTATCATGAAAATGACGAATCCTATGATCACGAAATTGATGATCGTGTTGACAAAGAGGCCTATCCTCCAGGTAACCGCCCCGTGTTCCTTCGCAGTGGCAAGGCTAGGGTAGCTTGTGTTGCCATCGATCCCCGGCTTTAGTACCACATAAGTCTCGGAGAAGTCCGCGCCGCCAAGCGCAAGCCCCACGGGCGGCATGATCACGTCGTTCACGAGTGAGTTGATCACACTGCTAAGCGCGAGGCCGATGATGATGCCCGTGGCAAGCTCGAGGACATTTCCCTTAAGCAGGAATGCTCGGAATTCCTCCACCATCTTTGGCTTCTTCAGGTTGACCTCGACCATGTCATTGCCTCCACCGCCCGCCAGGGGGCACCTCCGTCATGCGGCGGGTGTAGAAAAAGCCGTGCGGCCGCCGGGTCGGGCCTTCCGGCGGCCCGCGCGCCCCTCGGCTTGCACCGTTCCAGCGCCAATACCGGAGGGGAAAGGGACTTCAAGGGGGGCCCAAGATGGAGCCGTCGATCCCGATGACTGGCCTCACTCGAAAGATGGTCATCTTGTTGCTGGCCGCGGTTTGTTTCGCCCTCTGGGCGGGCGCCTCCAGCCAAGCCGCCACCCTGCCCCCTTTCTTCAACGACTCGCTGGTCGTCGGCGGGCTCTCTTCGCCGCGCAGCTTGGACTTCTTCCCCGACGGGCGGATCCTCGTCGTCGAAAACGGCGGCACCTTTCTCCTTGTCAACGGCAGCACCAGCACCAACCTGGGCACGCTCGCGGGGGTCTCGACCTCCGGCGAACAAGGGCTCCTCGGAGTCGCGATCGACCCCGACTTTCCCGCGCGGCCCTTTGTCTATGTCCATTACACGACCGTCACCAACGTGCAGGTCGCGCGCCTGAATTTCACCAACGCCTCGGGGCCGGGGCCCCTCGGCATTGACCTCGCCTCACGGCTGATCTTGCTCGCCGACATGCCCAACGTCAACACGAACCACAACGGCGGCACCGTCCGATTCGGCCCCGACAAGACGCTCTACATCAGCATCGGCGACGACGCCACCGGCGGCTGCGACGCGCAGAACGTCTCGTGGATGGCGGGCAAGATCCTGCGCATCAAGGTCGACGCCTCCATCAACCCGGCCAACCGCTCGACGCTCGCCCCTTCCGACAACCCGTTCTCCGGCGACCCGCGCGTCAACGCGACGCTCGTATGGGCCTACGGCCTCCGCAATCCCTTCCGCTTTGACATCGACCCGGTCACCGGGACGCTTTTCATCGGCGATGTCGGCCAAAGCGCCTGGGAAGAGATCGACGTCGTAACCGCCGGCGGCGCCAACCTGGGCTGGCCTTATTGGGAAGGCAACGCCACCTACCGCACATCCCTCTGCCCCACTGATTCTTCGTTCCCTACCGTGCAATTCCCCGTCTACACGTTCGTCAACACCGGCTCGGCGGTAATCATGGGCGCGCTCTACCGGGGCGTAGACTACCCGAACGATTCGAGCTTCCCACCCGAGTTCGACGAGAACGCGTTCTTCTTCGACTTCTACAAGGACGTGATGCACGTCTTGCGCTCGCCAAACAATGGCACGAACTGGACGCTCGTCCCCGGGCTCACGAGCACGGACTTTGCAACCGGGATGCTGTACACCACGGACATGCGGGAAGGGCCCGACGGCGCCCTCTACTGGCTCGCCGAGTCGACCTCGGAACTTCGCCGCATCGGCTACAACCCCGTCCCGCAAGTCACGACGGCCTCCCTTCCCCCCGGCACCGTCGGGACCGCCTACGCGGCGCTGGCGCAAGCCTCCGGCCGCCCGACGCCCTTCAATTGGTCGGTCGCCTCCGGCGCGCTCCCCGCCGGACTTACGATCGACAACGCGACCGGCGCGATTTCGGGCGCGCCAACAGCCGTGGGTACCGCGTCATTCGTCCTCCAAGTCAACACCTCGGCCGGCCGCTCCGGGACACGGCCGTTCACCATCCGCGTCGCCGACCCGGTCACCCTTGCGCCCGCCTCGCTCACGGCCGCAATCCAGAATCAGCCCTACACGCAGCCCCTGGCGGCGCTCGGCGGCGCCGGTCCCTTCGTCTGGACGATCAATTCGGGAGCCCTCCCTCCCGGGTTTACCCTTTCAACGTCCTCCGGGCACATCACCGGGACTTGCTCCGCCGTAGGAAACTGGACCTTTGTCGTGGACGCGACCGATGCCGATGCGCGCAGCGGGCAGCTCGCCTACACGCTGCAAGTCATCGAGGAACTCCGGCTCGTGACGGCCGCCCTGCCTGACGGAAACCAGAGCCAATGGTATGCGTTTTCGCTCGCCGCCGCAGGCGGCGTCGCCCCTTACACCTGGGCCGCCAACGCCTCCACCCCGCTCCCCCCGGGACTTTCGCTCGGTTCTTCCAACGGGACCCTCTACGGCATGCCGACGGGCGCAAGCGCTACGCGCCTCGACTTCGACATCCAAGACTCTGCAGGCCAGTTCGTGACCGCCGGACTTGATTTGGTCATCGCGCCGCCGCCCGGCAGCCCGCCGATCGTCGCCAACACCGGCCTTCCCGACGCCGTCGTAGATGCGCCCTACAACGTTACCCTCGCCGAGGCGGGTGGGACCGCCCCATTCGTATGGGCGGCCGACAACGCCTCGATGCCCCCTGGGGTCACCCTCTCGCCGTCCGGGCCCTGGGTTGCCGGGACGCCCACCTCGATCGGGAACTGGACGTTCTCCGTCACCGTCACCGACCGCTTCGCGCGGACCGGTTCGCGGAACCTGACGCTGAGCGTCGTCCCCGTGACGCGGTCGATCACGATCCTCACGGCCGGCCTCCCCCCCGGCGAAATCGGCGTCGCCTACGCCCCGGTCGACCTCCTCTACGAGGGCGTAAACCTCTCCTCACAGATTCGGTGGGACGCCATCGGGCTGCCCGCGGGGCTCTCGCTGCAGGGGGTCCAAAACAGAATCAGCGGGACGCCCACAGAGTCAGGCACCTTCGATGTTGCCGTGCGCGTGTACGACAACCAAAGTGCCGGCGTTGAGGCGGCGGCCACCTTCACCCTCGTCATCGACCGCGTCACCGTTATCACCCAAACGCTCCCGGGTTTCACCTTGGGGGTCGGCATCACCCTCACCCTCGTCGCCGGCAATTCGTCGCAGCACCCGACATGGCACCTGGTGAGCGGCGCCCTCCCCGCGGGCGTGGTGCTCGACCCGGGCGGCACGATCCACGGGACGCCGACGCAGGCCGGCAACTTCACCTTCATCGTCCGCGCCGAAAACCCGGCCGCGCCCTCCGAGAACTTCCAGGAGCAGTCGTTCACGATCCACGTTTCGGATTCGGCCGCCCCGCCTCGAAATCCGCCGGCCGAGCCGCAGGTCGCCTCCGACTTCGCCTTCATCCTGGCGGCGCTCGTGGCAGGCGGCATTGTGCTGCTCGCCATCCTCTCCTCGAGGCGCCGCCACAAGGAGTAGGCCCCCGGCCGCGCGCGAAGCTTAAGGGGCCGCGTGCCGCTTTCGCCCTGTGAACCGATCGTACGCCGTCCTCGGCGGGGGCATGCAGGGCGCCGCGGCGGCGGCCGACCTTGCCTCGCGCGGCGGCACCGACGCCGTCACGGTCGTGGACTTGCGCCCGCCGGCGATGCCCTTCGAGTCCTCGAAGATATCGTACCACCGCGCCGACCTGGTCCGCGACCCAAAGGAGGCGGCCTCCGTGCTTTCGCGGGCGGACGCCTGCATCGTCGCGCTTCCGGGCTCGATCGCTGCCCGCGCGCTTCCAGCCGCTATCCAAGCCCGCGTGCCCACCGTCGACATGAGTTTCACCCCGGAGGTGCAAGACAAGGACCTGGACGCCGCCGCCCGCAAAGCTGGCGTTCCGCTGCTTCGCGACGTCGGGGTCGCTCCCGGCCTGTCACACTTGCTGGCCGCGGAATCGGCCGAGGCCGTGGGCGGCCTGACCGCCCTCACGATTTACGTCGGCGGGCTGCCCAAGACTCCGACCGCCGACCCCTTCCGCCACGCGGTCTACTTCAACGCGCTCGACCTCGTCAGCGAGTACACCCGGCCCGCGCGCATGCGCCGCTCGGGCAAAGACCTCGCCCCCGATCCGCTCGAGCCCGCGGAGTGCGAGTCGCTCGTGGACGGCGACCTCGGCGCCCTCGAAGCGTTCCCGTCCGACGGACTGCGCACCCTGCTCGACTCGTACCCCGAATGCATGGAAATGCGCGAGCTCACGCTCCGGTGGCCCGGCCACTTGGATTACATGCGCGGGCTGTCGCGCGCCGGGAAGCTCGGGGGCGTCTGGCAGGCGGACTCGGCAGCCGAACGCACCGCCGTTGACCTCGAGCGTCGCTTCCCCGGCGACCAGAACCCGGACTGGCTCCTCATGGAAGTCCACGCCGCCGGGCGCGCCTCGACGCGCTCCTCGCGCGTGCTCGCTGGCGCCGAGCATGGCGTGAGCGCGATGAGCCGCACCACCGCCTTCACCGCCACCGCGGCCGCCTGCGCGCTTGCCAACGGCGCGCTCAAGGAGCCGGGCCTGCACCCGCCCGAGACGATGGGCAGGGTGCCTGCGCTGCGCGACGGCGTCCTTGCCGACCTTAGGGCGAGAGGCATCGTGGTGGAACGGGCGCAGGGGTTGCGCGTCGTGAAAGGCACGCTGCCCGCAGCAAAACGCCGGTAGCGGCTCACGATTCCTTAGTGATTCCCCAAACCCGGAACGCCTCTTCCACGACGAGGTTGGCGAGCACCGCATACAGGCGGTTCCCTTCCTCCGCCGTCCCGGAGGCAGGGTCCCCGCAGTAGGCATCGAGCAGGCCGACCTCGCGGAACGAGCGCTTGCCTGCGCGGATCGCGGAAGCCAAGTCGAAGTCAATGCGGCGCAGTCCTTTGTAGAGCGGCCTCACGGCATTCGGTCGCGCGGCGAGCACAAGGCTCGTCTCGAACTGCCCCCCGTGGCAGGCGCCGGACGCGAACTCGCCGCCGATCTTCGTCGCGTTGGCGCGCCTCGTGAAGTCCGGGAACGCGAGACCGCCGACCTCGTCCTCCTTCACGATGGAGCGCACCGCCTGGATGTGCCCGGGGTCAAAGTGGAGGTTAACCAGCGCAATGCGCGTTGCGCCGCTTCGTCGCAGGGATGCAAGCGACGACCGCAGCAAGCCCTTTGCCGTCTCCGCGTCGAGCGACACCGTCCCGGCGAAGTCCGCCGCCCAGCCAGCCACCGAGAGCGGCAGCGGCTGCGCCACCACGCCCTTGACCAGGTGCCATCGCGCCATGTCTTCTGCGGCGACTTCCGCAAGGTGCTCGGCGATGATCGTGTCCGTGTCGAGCGGCAAGTGCGGCCCGTGCGCTTCCGTGGCTCCAAGCGGCAAAAGCACCGCCGGAGGGTCGGGGCCGTGGAGCGCGGCTTCGAGCTCCTTCCAACTCATCTCGCGCGTCTTCACGCGCCCCCGCCCCCGGTCTTTGCCGCGGCGGGCGGCGCCGCGGCATCCGTGTCGAAGCTGCCCGCGAGGAACTCCTCGTTCACGGCGTCGCGGAGCGCCTTGCGCTCCACCTTGCCGCGGTCGTTTTTGGGCAACTCCTTGACGAACTTCACGCGCCGCGGGAATTTGTACGGCGCGATCGTGCTCTTCACGAACTGCGCAATCTCCCCTGCAAGGACTGGCCCAGGCGCCGCCCCCTCTTTCGCAACAACGAGCGCAAGCGGCTTTTCAAGGCCCTGCTCCTTGTAGGCGACCACCGCACATTCCGCCACCGCGGCGTGCGACAGCAGGCAGTCCTCGATCTCGATGGGCGACACGAAGATGCCGCCGACTTTCAGGATGTCGTCGGTGCGCCCGCTGTACCAAAAGCGCCCGTGTTCGTCCATCCGGAAGAGGTCGGCCGACTTCACCCAGTCGCCCCGGAAGGTCTCCTTGCTCTTCTCGTGCGCCTGGAAGTAGCCGACCGCCGCGCTGTCGCCCTTCACGAGCAGGGTGCCGATGTCGCCGTGCGGGACATTCATGCCGTCTTCGCCGACGATGCGGGCCTTGTAGCCGGGCACGAGCTTGCCAAGCGACCCTGGCACCACGTCCCCCGGCCGGTTCGTGATGTAAATATGGAAGAGTTCCGCGCTCCCGATCCCGTCGAGCACCTCGACGCCGAAGGTCTCCTTCCACTTCCGGTAGATCTCCGCCGGCAGGGCCTCGCCCGCCGAGAAGACCGCCCGCAGGTGGCGCAAGTCGTGCTTCGCGGCGTCGGGGTGGTTCACCATCTGCAGGATCATCGTGGGGACACTGACGAGCAGGGTCGGCTTCAGTCTCTCGACGTGCTCGAAGATGGCCTCGGGCGTCGCCCTCTCGCGGAAGAGGCAGGAGGTCCCCCCGACGGCGAACGGGAAGAAGAGGTTCGACCCCGTCGCGTACCCGAAGAACAGCTTCGGCACCGAGAGCGTCACGTCCTTCTGGGTGTACCCGATCGTCCGCAGGGCGTAGCGTTCGCAGTTCCACGGGAAGTCGTGCTGCAGGTGGATGTTCGCCTTGGGCTTTCCCGTCGTGCCCGAGGTGAACAGCCAGTACGCCGGGTCGTCCCTGTGCGTCGGGAACGCGTCGAGTTTTCCCGACTCCTGCATAGTCGATTCGACGAAGCTGCGGAACAGCGCGCCCTGCGGCCGCTCCTCGCCCACCACGAGCACGGCTTCGAGGGTCTGCACGTCCATCGAAAAGGGCGCAATCTTCTCGGCCACTTCCGACGCGCAGATGAAGAACCGGCAGCGGGTGTACTCCAGGTAGTAGCGGAATTCCTCGGGCGAAAGCAACGGGTTCACCATGGCGACAACGCCGCCCAGGCGAAGCGTCCCGAAGATCGTCGCCACGAACTCCGGCGTGTCGTGCAGCGCAATGAGCACCCGGTCCTCCGGGTTGAGGTTCAGGTGCTTCAGGGCATTGCCGACCTTGTTCGACTCCTCGACGATCTGGGCGTAGGTGAGTTCCTCCCGCGGCGTCTTGATGGCGACACGGTCGCCCATCCCCTCGGCGATCCGCTCGTACAGGAAATAGTCGGCCATGTTGAACCGCTCGGGGAACTCACGGAATCCCCCCTCCAGCGGATGCTCGGTCACGAAGCCACCACGGCGCGTCAACCGCATTGCCCTACAAAGGCCTTCCCCGGCCGGGCGCGCGCGCGAGCCATTAAACCCAAGGGCGATACCGCCTGCGGTCACCGTGAAGGTCAACATCATCGGCGGAGGCGCGGGAGGCCTCTACCTTGCGATCCTGCTCAAGAAGGCCGACCCCCGTCACCAGGTGAGCGTCTTCGAGCGCAACCGCGCCGACGACACCTTCGGCTTCGGGGTCGTCTTCTCGGACGCGGCCTTGGATTCGGTCGCGCAGGCGGAGCCCGAAATCCACGCCGAGATCACGCGCGACTTTTACCACTGGGACGACATCGACATCCACTACCGCGGCCAAGTCTTGCGCTCGAGCGGCCACGGTTTCTCCGGGATCGAGCGAAAGCGGCTGCTCAACATCCTCCAGCAGCGCGCGGCCACGCTCGGCGTCGAACAGCAATTCTCGAGGGACATCGTCGAACTTGCGCCGTACCTCGACGCAGACCTCGTGGTTGGGGCCGATGGCTCCAACAGCACCGTGCGGGCCAAGTGGGCCGATGCCTTCCAGCCCACGATCGACTGGCGGCCTAATCGGTTCGTGTGGCTCGGCACGACTTTCCCATTCAAGGCCTTCACGTTCTACTTTAAGAAAAACGAGCACGGGCTGTGGCGCGTGCACGCCTACCGCTACAACCAGAAGCACTCGACCTTCATCGTCGAGGCCACCGAGGAGACTTTCAAGAAGTCCGGCCTAAAGGAAAACGACGAGGACGCCACGATCGAGTTCTGCGAGGCGTTATTCAAGGAAGAGTTGGCGGGCCACAAACTCATCAAGAACCGCTCGCTGTGGCGGCCTTTCCCCATCATCCGCAACGCACGGTGGCACAAGGACAACATCGTGCTCATCGGCGATGCGGCCCACACGACCCACTTCACCATCGGCTCAGGGACCAAGCTCGCCTTCGAGGACGCCGTCGCGCTGCGCGACGCGCTGGCTCAGTCCAAGGACGCACGGGAGGCCGCCGACCGCTACGAGGCCGCGCGAAAACCGATCGTCGAGAGCTTCCAACGGGCGGCGCAAGTCTCGCTCACCTGGTTCGAGGACACCGAGCGCTACATGGAACTCGACCCGATCCAGTTCGGGTTCTCGCTCCTCACGCGCAGCTTCCGGGTCACGCACGACGAGCTCGCCCGCCGCGACCCCGCGTACGTCGCCTCGGTCAACCGGTGGTTCGCCGCGAAAGCGTCCGCGCAGGCCGGCGTCGAAGTGCCGCTTGATCCGCCTCCGCCTCCGCTCTTCACCCCTTTCCGACTTCGCGAGATGCTGCTCCCCAACCGCGCAGTCGTCTCGCCGATGTGCCAATACCTCGCCGATGAGGGCACCGTCAACGACTGGCACCTTGTCCACCTAGGCAGCCGCGCGGTCGGCGGCGCAGGGCTCGTGTTCACCGAGATGACGGATGTGAGCCGCGAGGGCCGGATCAGCCCGGGTTGCGCGGGGATGTACAAGACGGAACACGTGGAGGCGTGGAAGCGCATCGTCAACTTCGTCCACACCTCCTCCAAGGCCAAGATTGGGATGCAGCTCGGCCATGCGGGCCGCAAAGGCTCCACCAAGCTTGCCTGGCTAGGCATGGACGAGCCGCTCGAAGAGGGCGGCTGGCCCGTTCTTGGCCCTTCGCCCATTCCCTGGACCGAGCACAACCCGGTACCCAAGGAAATGATGCGCGCCGACATGGACAAAGTCCGCGATGACCACGTCCGCGCGGCCAAGATGGCCGAACAAGCGGGGTTCGACATGCTCGAACTCCACTTCGCGCACGGCTACCTCCTTGCCACCTTCATCTCGCCGCTCTCGAACCAGCGGAACGACGAGTATGGCGGGTCACTCGAGAACCGGCTGCGCTTCCCCCTGGAGGTTTTTGACGCGGTACGCGCCGCATGGCCAAAGGAAAAGCCGATTTCGGTGCGCATCTCGGCAACCGATTGGGCGCCGATGGGTGTTCAGGCTACCGACGCAGTGGAGATGGGCAAGGCATTCAAGGCGCACGGGTGCGACATCATTGATGTCTCGGCGGGCCAGACGGTGAAGTATGGAAAGCCGGTTTATGGCCGGCAATTCCAAACGCCCTTCTCGGAGCGTGTGCGTATCGAGGCGGGGATTCCGACCATGGCCGTCGGAAACATTTCGTCTTACGCGGATGTCAACACGATCCTCGCGGCCGGGCGCGCAGACCTTTGCGTCCTGGCTCGTATGCACCTTTGGGATCCGTACTGGACCAGGCACGCAGCCTATGAGTTGGGCTGGAAGGCCGATTGGCCCGACCCGTACGAGAGCCTTAGGAAATTCACGCCGCGATTCAAGTGAGGGCGTCGCGCCCTGATGGCCTGCATCGGACGGAAAGCGAGTAGCCATCCGGCACCATGCAGGAACTCATCTGAGTTGGCGGGCATCGATTCCTTCTCGGAATCTCTTGGCAAGCGCTCGCCTCGTTGCCTTCAGTCGATTCCCTTGCTCCGGACTAAGAATCCCCTCAATCTCCAGGAGCGCCGATCTGCCCGTGAGGCGATCGATCAGATCACTGAAGCTCTCGCCTTCGCCCTTCAAGGCAAGGAGCCGGAAATAAGTCCCCGCGTTGAGTTTGACGCTCTTCCGTGCCATCCGTCTGACTATGGTCAAGTTGGGTTTCATTTTTGCGGTTCAGGGGGTTGGCCCCGCCATCCTCAGGCTCGTGGCTGGTCGGCGGCCGATGGCGCGCCGCAAGTGCTGCATCCGCTCCGATCGCCGCCGGCAGTTCCGTTGGTTGGCCTGGGGGCCGATACGGGGCTGGATGCCTTCCGAAAGGCGCGCCAAATCCGGCATCCGAACGCCGATGCACCACGGGATCCCGATCGGACGAGGCACGCTGCTCATGAGTTGGGGGAGAAGGCCGATTGGCCGGATCCGTACGAGAGTTTGAGGAAGTTCACGGCGAGGTTTAGGTGAGACGTCCCGCGTTCAGTCGTGCAACAGCCTCGAGCCAATCACGTCGCGCAGGATTTCGCTCGTGCCCTCATAGACGCGCAGCGCCCGGATTTCCCGGTACATCTGCGCCGTCACGGAATCCCGAACGGCGCCAGAGGCCCCGTGGACTTGGAGAGCCAAGTCGACGAGCTGTTGCGCGGTCTCGGTCGCGAATAACTTCGCCTCGGCCGCCTCGACGGTCACCCGTTCCTGGCCCTGATCCTTGAGCCACGCCGCCCTGTAAGTGAGCAGCCTCGCCGCGCGCAGCGCAACCGCGCCATCGGCGAGCATCCACCTAATTCCCTGGTGCTGGCCGATCGGTTGCCCGAAGGTCTTCCTGGTGGTCGAGCGTTTGACGGCTTCATCGAGAGCGCGCGCGCCCACGCCGCACGCAGCGGCGGCCACCGTGGGCCGGAGCGAATCGAGCGTGCGCATCGCGGTGTAGAACCCGTCGTTCTCCTTGCCGAGCAGGTCGCCGGCGCCGAGCTTGACATCGCGGAACCTGAGCGTCCCGATCGGCAGGTTCGCGAGCATCTGCTGGGGCTCGACCTTGAACCCGCGCTTGCCCGCGCGCACGAGGAACGCGCTGATCCCGCGGTGGCCGAGGTCGGGCTTGGTCTTTGCAAAGATTGTGTAGATGTCGGCGATCCCGGCGTTGCTGATGAAGGTCTTCGTGCCGCTCAGCGTCCACCCATTCTTGGTTCGCTTCGCGCGCGTCGTGATGGCGGCAACATCGCTCCCAGCATCCGGCTCCGTGAGCCCAAACGCCGTGATGACCCGCCCTGTCGCCGCCTTCGGGAGCCACTCTTTCTTCTGGTCCTCGGAGCCGGCGATCCCAATGGGCATCGCCCCCAGGCCCTGCACTGCGAAGGCTGAATGCGAAACGGCGCTCGCGTAGGCGATCCCCTCGCGCGCGGCGACCATCGCGCGGTGGTCGATCGCGGCGCTCGCCCCACCGTAGGCCTTCGGGACGAGCAACTTCAGGAGCCCTTCTTTCGCGAGGATCGCTACGGCCTTGCGCGAGGCCGCGTCGCGGTCCTCCTCGGCCAATTCGTTCAGGGGCTGCAGTTTCTTCAACGCCACCGCGCGGCACTGGCGCAGCAGACGGTCGTGGCGCGGCTCGAGGAACGGCGCACCCGAGTCATTTGCCACCGTCACGGACTCACCTCGCAACGCCTACCCAAACTTCGGAGGCCGCTTATCCTTGAATGCGTCGAACGCCTCTTGAAAGTCGGGGTGCGTCATCAAGTCCGCTTGCAGCTTCGCGTCGTGCATGAGCGCTTCGTGCAGCGAGACGCGCAGTTGGGTGTCGATCGTCTGCTTGCTGGCCGGGATGCCGAGGGCCGGGCCGACGGCCATCTTCCTCGCCCAGGTCCAAGCCTCACCCATAAGGTCGGTCGCCTTGACGACCCGGTTGTATAGCCCCCATTGCTCCGCCGTCTTCGCGTCGATGAAGTCGCCCGTAAGCAGCAGTTCCGATGCGCGGCCGAGCCCAACGATACGCGGCAGCAGGAACGATGCCCCCATGTCCGCCGAAGACAGCCCCGCCTTCACGAAAAGGAACGCAATCTTCGCCTCGGGCGTGGCGATTCGGATGTCCGACGCGATTGCCAGAGCGGCGCCCGCCCCGGCCACCGTCCCGTTCAGCGCCGCCACGATCGGCTGCGGGCACGACCGCATGTTCTCGACGACATCGCAGGTCATCTCGGTGAACTCGCCAAGTTCGTGGCGGTCCATTTCGAGGAGCGTGCCGATGATGTCGTGCACGTCCCCTCCGCTCGAGAACGCGCGGCCCTCGCCCGTGAGGACGACGGCGCGGATGTCCTTCCTTGATTGGAACGACTTGAACAGGTCCCGCAGGCCCGCATAGATTTCGAAGGTGATCGCGTTCAGCCTCTCGGGCCTTGCAAGCGTGATCTCCGCAATCCCGCCGTCCTCCCGGTACTTCATCCCCGCCGGGACTTTGTCGTGGTGCGTCCGCACCTTCGCGGCATTGTGTCGCAGCCCCGCCATCACAATCACTCCAGTGCGGCAACGCCGCGGATTTCCAGTAGGCTGCCAGGCTCGAAGAGGTCGCTCACTTCGACCACCGTGATCGCTGGGTAATGCTTGCCCATCACGCGCTTCCATCCCGCTCCGATTTCTTTGCGGGCCTTGCGGTAGGCGTCCATATCCTTCACGAACACGACCATCTCGACGATGGAGTCCGGGGTCCCGCCCTCTTCGCGTACGACCTCGACGACATTCTCGAGCGCCTTTGCAAACTGCGCCGCGAACCCCTTATCCACGGCCCATGTGCCGTCGCCCTTGGGCGTCCCGCCGATCTGGCCAGCGATGTGGAGCGTCGCGCCGTGGCGCACGCCGTGGGAGTATCCGACTGCGGGCCCCAGCGCCTTCGGGTTGACCTTCCTGATGCTCACCACTGCACCGCACCTCCGTCCACCGTGATCGCTTGCCCGTTGATGTTTCCTGCGGCCTCCCCGCAAAGGAAGACCACCAGATGCGCGACTTCCTCAGGCGCCGTGAGCCGCCCCTGGGGGCTGAAGGCCTTGAAGCGCTCGCGCATTTCGTGCTCGCTCTTGCCCGTGCGCGCCGCCGCCTTCTGGATGTTCTGCGTCGTGAGCGGCGTGTCGACATAGCCCGGGCAGACGGCGTTGACGGTGATGCCTTTGTCCGCGAACTCTGCAGCGAGCGACCGAGCAAGCCCTACGACCGCGTGCTTGCTCGCGGTGTAGGCTGCCGTGTAGGGCGTCCCAATCTTTCCGGCGACACTTGCAATCATGACCACGCGGCCCCACTTCTTCTGGAGCATCGCGGGCAGCGACACTTGCGTCGCGTGGAAGGCGCCGTGGAGGTTCACCTGGATGTGGTCGTCAAGGCTCTGGAGGCTTTCTTTGAGAAAGGGCGAACTCTGCGCCCACCCGGCATTATTCACGAGGATGTCCGGCGCGCCGAGCGTTTGCGCGATTTCCTTGTGCGCCCGGGCAACCTGCGCCGCGTCGGTCACGTCGCAAACGCCGTGGAACGATTGGACGCCGAGCTTCGCGCAGGCATCTGCCGTCGCAGAGACTTCGGTTGCGGTCCGCGCCGTGACCGCTACCGCGCATTTCTCGCCGGCAAGCGCAAGAGCGCACGCACGGCCGATGCCCCGGCCGCCGCCGGTCACCCACGCGACGTGGCCTGCCATCGACATTGTTTGCTAAAGCGGGTCGAAGGCTATTAAGGGGACGCGCCGCAGGTCAAGGTGGGGCCCTCAAACCTCCACAATATCTACGTTGAATCCAATTCTGGCTCGGTGGCTCCGTGAACCCCCCTATCTCCCCCGAGGCCGTGCGCCAGGAGGCCAAGAACCAAACCCTGATGCCTGAACCCCGCGTCCAGTACACCGGCGTCAACCACATCGCCCTTGCGACCAACCACATGGAGAAGACCGTCCGCTTCTACCGCGACCTGCTCGGCTTCCGCCTCGCCGCCGCGATGGGCGAACCCGGCTTCCGCCACTACTTCTTCGAGATCGACAACCAGAACGCGCTTGCGTTCTTCGAATGGCCCGATGTCGAGCAAGTCCCGCGCAAGCCCCATGGGATGCCCGTCATCGGCCCCTTCAACTTCGACCACCTGGCCTTCGGCGTGAAGACCGCCGACGACCTCTGGCTCATCAAGGACAAGCTCGAGGCCGCCGGCTTCGAGGTGTCGGACGCCATCGACCACGGCATCTGCCACTCCATCTACACTTGGGACCCCAACGGCATCCCGATCGAGTTCGCCGTGAACGTGGCCAAGAGGCCGTCCAAGCTCATCGTTGACGACAAGGGCGTCCTTCCCGCGGCCGCCGAGGGCGCCGACCCGCAGCCGGGCAAGTGGCCCGCGGTGACGGAGCCCACCCCGAAGGGCGAGCGAATCGTGCACCCGGGCGTCGGCTCCAACGTTAAATTCGAGGACTGAGCGCCCCCGAGGGATCCGCATGGCCGCCGAGCCTCTCTACTACGAGGAAGTCCCGGGCCGCGCCCCCGACGCGCCGCTGCTTGTGCTCCTCCACGGCCGCGGCGCTGACGAGAACGACCTGCCGCCGATCGTCGACTATGTCGCACGCGGCTGGAACGCGGCCTCCATCCGCGCGCCGATCGAATTCCCGCAAGGCGGGTACGCTTGGTATCAGTCCCCGCCCGCGAGCGGCCCCGAGGGGAGCAGCCTGCGGCCCGCCATCGAGAGCCTGACCGCGACAATCGCCGACATCCGGGAGGCGCGCCCCGAGGTCCCCATCGTCTACCTCGGCTTCTCCCAAGGCGCGCTAATGGCACTCGTAATGGCCACGCTAAGGACGCGCGGGCTTTCAGGCGTTGCGGCGCTTTCGGGGTACCTGCCCAACGACGACGCCTTGCCCGCGCCGCTTGGCAATGTGAAGGGGCTCCCGATCTTCCAGACTCACGCGCGCAACGACTTCATGTTGCCTTTCGCCTGGGCTGAACACACGCGCGACCGGCTCGTCAAGGCGGGGGCGGACATGACTTGGATCGAGCACGAGGCAGGGCACACCATCCCGCTCGACGCGATGGAACGGCTCGCCACTTGGCTGGAGCGTCTCGGCCGACAACCTCGCTAGCGTCTGCGCGGCCTCCGGGACCGACCGTGGCTTCCGTACTCCGTGGAATCGCCCGATCCGAACCGGCCCCAATGTTTATGGCGGGGCCGGTTCGATGCGCGGCGCGTGAATCCTCCGCCCGCGAACGGTCCCTCCGGGCAGAGAGATCTCGTCCGCCTGGAGGCTTGGGCGGGAATAGCCGCTCCCTTTTGGCTCTTCGGCGCCGTCGCCGTCTTGGGCGCCTTCCGCCCAGGGTACAGCCATGTCAGCCAAACGATCAGCGAATTGGCGGAGGTGGGCACGGCGAATTCCACCGCCGCTGTCGTCGCCGCGTTCCTCGTGGCGGGCGCCCTTATCGCGGAGTTCGGCTACGGGATGATGCGCGCGTTTGGCCGGGACGGGAAGATGGCGATGGCGGCCGTCCCCATCGCGCTGGTCGGTCTCGGATGGGTCGGCGCCGGGGTTTTCCCGTGCGGCCCGTGCCGCGGCACCGACTACAACGCCCAGACGATCATCCACCTTCTCTTCGACACGGTAACCGAGATCTCGATTATCGCGTCTCCCTTCTTGCTTCGCAAGTTGGTGCGCGGCGACCCCAGGTGGCCCGCTTGGTTCCCGCGGTTTCTGTTCGTGGAAGGGGTAACATCGCTCGTGGTATGGCTCCTGCTTTCTTCCTCTTTTGGCATGCCTGGCCTCGGCGACTTCTCGGGGGCCCTCCAGCGCGTTTACTTTGCAATCTTCTTCTCGTGGCTTCTCCTTCTTGCATGGCCGTTCGCGCGCGGCCCTGTGGCGCCCGACGCGGTCCAGCGGCCCGATTAGGGGTTGGCGGCGGCCTCAACCCAAGACCTCGAGTTTCCTGCGCTCCCCGGAGGCGTCGTACGCCCGCCAGGTGCCCGGCGTGAATGGGAACCCGATGATGATGTGCGTCATGCCGTGCTTTGCAAAAAGCTGCCTGTCGGCCTCCGACGGGTTGTAATTCCCGGAAGGGTGCGAATGCACCGAGCCCACAATCTCAGGGTCCGGGGGTAAGTTGTAGAAACTCATGATGGCGCTCTTTTCTCCCGAAAGTGTCCCCGGCACGAACAGCAGCTCGTAGATGATCCCGTCCCTCGCGCGCATCGTCGCCGCGAACTCGTGAGGCATCGCGTTCTTCGCGCCCCCGATGATCGTTTCGAGCACATCGCGCCGTATCGAGTGTGCCGACTGGCCGAACGCCATCTTCCCCCGGGCCGTGGAGCGGCCGCGGCCTCCAACGAGGTTCGCCGAGGCGGACTTCTTCGGCAACGCCTCGGCCTTGTTGACCTTGAGCCGCAACGAGGCACCTCCCTTCAGAGGGAAATCGCGTGCTTCTCGTGCAGCCGCTTGTAAAAATCGCGCGAGAAGCGCAGCAGCACCGCGTCGCGCGCGGCCCGGGCCACGGTGAGCGTGTTCCCCACGCCGAACGGCCGCTCGACTTGGCCGTCGAGCACGATGGTCGCCGCCCTGTCGGAGACCATCCGCACCTCAATCTCCGATTCTGAGGGGAACACGATCGGGCGCGACGAGAGCGTGAAGGGCGCGATCGGTGACAAGACAAACGCCTGCACCTGCGGGTCAATGATCGGCCCCCCCACTGACAAGTTGTACGAGGTCGACCCGGTGGGCGTGGCGATGATCAGGCCGTCCGCCCGGACCCGGTGGATGATCTCGGCGCCGCGCAGCACCTCCAGGTGGATCATCTTCGAGACGCTGGAGGTGTGGAGCACGACCTCGTTGACGCAGGGTGGTAGGGCCTTGCCGTCGAGCCGGGGCTGCAGGCGTATGCGGCGGTCCTCCAGGTAGTCCCCCCGCAGAATCCGGCGCAATCCCTCCTCTGCTTGGTCGAGCGGCGACTCCGCAAGGAAGCCCATGATGCCCGCATTGATCGCGAAAAGTGGCGCGCTGTTCTGCTGCAGAGCCCGCAGGATCGTGCCGTCGCCGCCCAGCGTGACGACGAGGTCGACCTTCATGGCCTTCAACGACGCCGCCCGCTGTTTCGGGAATAGCGCCGCGACCGACTCGTCAACGATGACTTCCACGCCCGCGCGTTCAAGCAGCCGGACGATCGCCGTGCCATGGTCGACGAGCCCCTTCGTGTACGCCTTCAACACGAGCCCGGCGCGCTTGAAGCGCGGCTTTCCCCCTGCCGTCATGCAGGCGCCCTCCGCACAGCGTGGTGGTGCGCCCGGTCGGCGGCGGCCGCCCGGGACGCCCGCACATGGGCGTGGATCGTCGTTGCAAGGCCGGCGCTGCCCGTCGCCGTCACATCCCGTCGCGAACTCGAATTCAAGGGCATGTCGAGCACCGCGCCCGCGTAATCGTGCAGCTCGCCGCCCGCCTCCCGCAGGATAAGTGCGGCCGCCGCAATGTCGGTGCACCGCAGCGCGTTGCCCCACTGCACATAGCCGTCCAGCGCGCCCGCCCCCACAAGCGAAATCTCGAGCGCCGCCGCCCCCAGGTTGCGCACGCGCCTGGGCAGTTTGGTGAGCTCGAAGGCGGCCTCCGGCGCCTCCGGGCCCAAGTACACCGACACCGTGTCGCGGTCTTGCTTCCACTCGCGCGTTTTGATCGGCTTGCCGTTGAGCGTCGCGCCCTGTCCCTTCAGGGCGTGGTAGACATCGCCGCTGCAGGCATTCACGACCACGCCCTCGTACACATCGTGAAGCCGGTCGCGCGCAAGCGCAAGCGAGACGCAATAAAATGGAATCCCTCGGATCGCGTTGTGGGTCCCGTCCACGGGGTCGGCCACCAGGAGCGCCTTTCCGTCCCGCTCCACAAGGCCCGCCTCTTCGCTGAGGATGTTGGCGTCGAGCCCCGCGCGCTCCACCTCTGCGATCAGGACCTTCTCGGCAAGTTCGTCAATCCATTTCGTTGGCGTCCCGTCTGCGCCCATCCCCACGGTGTCGCCCCACGGTGCTCGGTCGGAGGCCTGCACCGCCTCCCGCACCGCCACAGCGATGCGCACTAGCTCCGAAACCACGCAGCCCGCCCATTGGCAACAGCCCCTCCCGCGTATACCAGTTCACCGGGAATGCTCGCTCAACACGCCCGTCGCGGCCCCCAGATGGCTTTATAAACGGCTCTCTCTTTGCCCGCTCGATCCCCTATGTCGTGGACCGTCGCGGAGATACGCGAACTGCGGGAAGGCGGCTACATTGTCGTCGATGACGAGCCGTGCAAGATCCTGTCCATACAGATGTCCAAACCGGGGAAACACGGCGAGGCGAAGGCCCGCATGGATGTCATGGGCATCTTCGACGGCCGGAAGCGCTCCATCGTGCACCCCGTCACCCACAAGGTGCAGGTGCCCATGATCGACAAGCGCAAGGGCCAAATCATCTCCATCACCGGCGACCACGCGCAAATCATGGACGCCGAGAACTACGAGATGATGGAGCTCTTGATCGACGACGAATGGAAGGAAAAGGTCAAGGCCGGCCAGGACTGCATGTACATGAGCGTCCTTGGCAAGGTCAAACTGATGCAGGTCTCGGGTGTCGCCTGAGGCTGAGTCTTTCGCCGGTCAAGCCCCGTCGCCTTCGGGCTTGAAAGGCGGGCGCGCCGGTTAGGCCCTCATACCCACTTCTGTTCGGCGGCGCAGAACCACCGGTTCTGTTGGGGGTACCAGGTCGCCGGCCTTCCGCAGCTCGGGCAGGGCGCAGAGGGCGCCGCGGCCGGCTGGGCGGTCATCAGGACGGGCTGACCGGGCATCGCCATCAGCTGACCGGGGACCATCATCTGACCAGGGGCCATCGGCTGCCCCGGAAGCATGACTTGGCCCCCCATCGGGGACATCGCCGGCGCCATCAACTCCTTCGACCCGCAGTAGGGACATTTGGGCTTGTTCGCAAGCAAATAGTAGATGATGCCGCCGATCAACGTGATAATTAGCAAGACAATCAAGAGGCCCAAGCTGTACCCTCTGACGGTCTCCACATTCCGCTGGTCCCGAGGGCAATACATCACCGGCATCGTCTATCTCTCCAATCCTAGCGATCCGTTACCGGCCGCGCTTGCCGGAAAAACGCGTCCGCGCCTTATGAACCCTTTCCGCGGCACGCTAGGGCCCCTTTGTCGCGCGCGGCGCGCGCAAACACTTTAGAGCCAGCGCCATCATCGCCGCCGCGCGAGGGGGATCAGAACGGGGACGCACCGCACCTTCGCCGACGCAAATAGCAAGCTCACGGGCGCGCGCTACTCGATCCTTGGAATCCCCTTCGACGCCACGACCTCATTTCGGCCCGGCGCGCGCTTCGGCCCCGACGAAATCCGAAAGGCGAGTTACAACTTCGAGACTTGGGCGAACGAATGGAATGTCGACCTCGCTGAACTCGAGGTCCACGACTTCGGGAACATCGGCGAATACCATCACCCCGAGGAGATGCTGGTCGAACTCGAGTCTAACGTCCGCGAAATGGCGGAAGCCGAGGCGTTCCCGATCCTCATCGGCGGCGAGCACTCGCTTGCCCCCGGCGCGTTCCGTGTGATGGCCCAGAAAGTGAAGGGCCTGAAGTGCCTCTACATCGACGCGCACCTCGACTTCCGGGCGGAGTACTTGGGCACGCCCAACTCGCACGCCTGCGCGGCGCGCCGCATCGCCGACACGTGCGGGGCCGAGAACATCTACCAATTCGCCATCCGTTCGATCGAACGCAACGAATACAAAGACGCCAAGCAGCTCGGACTGCGCTGGGCCTACGCGCGCGAGATCAAGGCCAAAGGCATCGACTGGGCCATCCATGAAGCCGAGCGCGCGCTCGGGGCCAAGGGGCCCCTTTATCTGACCCTCGACATGGATGCTCACGATCCCTCAATTGCACCGGGTGTGGGCACGCCCGAACCGTTCGGCGTGAGCGACTTCGATGTCAAGGCCGTCATCGACCACTTCGCCCCGCGGCTCGTGGGCGCCGATGTGAACGAGACGTGCCCGCCCTTCGACAACGGCAACACGAGCGCGCTTGCGGCCCGCGAGGTGCGTGAGATCATCGCCGTGCGCGAGGCGAAGCTAGGTAAGCGGCGCGCTTAGGGCGCGTCCCGCGGAGGCTTCCGCATGACGAGTTTCTTCGAGCGACGCCACCTCAAAGCCTTCAAGGCAGACATCGACCAGATTCTTCCCGCGCTCGACGCTGGTAACGCCAAGTCGCTCCTTGATGTAGGCGGCGGAACCGGGGTCCTCACCCTGGCGCTCGCTACTGGCATCGCATGGGCCGTGGTCGTCGAACCCAACGGAAGGAAACGAGCCAAGGGGGCGCGGCGCCGTCCATCGGTGGCGTTTCTCGAAGGGGGAGCGGAGAAACTGCCAGCGGCCGACGGCTCATTCGACCGCGTGATTTCGTTCGTCGCCTTCCACCACTTCCACGATCAGCCGGCGGCCCTGCGGGAGATGAAGCGGGTGATGTCGGCGGGGGGTCGGCTGCTCCTCTTCGAGTTCCGGCCGGAGGCTGCGCCGGGCCCCTGCTGGAGGCTTTTCGCAGGTCACACCCATTTCCTCCGCGCCGAAGACCTCGTGCGGATGGTGGCGGAAGCGGGTTTCCGCGACGCCCGCGCAACTGAAACAGAACATGGCTACTTCGTGTTCGCCCTAAGGCCCTGACCGTTGATAACGAGCTACGAGAGCACGGCCCTCCTTTTCGGCCAAGGCTTGATTGGTGCGACGAGGCGTGGCGACCTAGCCTGCCGTTGGCCTTCCTCGCGCGAAAAGCAAATACACGCTGCGTTCGATATCGGACCGTGGAAGTCGCGGGCGGATGGGGCTTCGATGCCAATGACCAGGCCTTCGACAAGCTGATCGCGTCGGTGACCGCTCAGATCCTCGAATGCAGGCCCACCGACTCGCTTCTCGCGGTGGGCGCCTGCCTGAAATGCGCCGCTCCTGTCTCCTTTCTCGCTGAAGGCGATCGGTTCAGCGGAAAAAGCCCGGTAGTGCCAACCACGCCCGACGGGGGAATCTCCAGCCTAGACGCCTTCACCAAGCGAGCGCCGGCCAATTGCCGCGGATGCTTGACCCCCCTATCCGTGGATTGCCTGACCGATGCTTACTATGTCCGGGTGCCCTTTGTCCCTTCGTGCGCATTTGTCTCAACGAAAAAGGCACCCTTCGCGTTGAATGATCGGGCCGATTGGCACGCTTTTCGACCACCTGGCACATGGGTCAACCTCGGAAAGAATCCGCCTGTCCTCAACGTAATCGCTCATTTCCGCCGCTCATTTCACCCGATGCGAAACGCACAGGCCCTTCTGGAAGGCGCCAGGCGAGGGCGGGGAAGGATCGCGACCGCCGTTACTCCCGAATACGCGATCGTCACGGTCCTGGATCCTCACGACGCGCCCAAGGAAAAGAAGGCCGTTTCTGGAATGTGCGCTGAAATGGGGCTGCGGGCACCCTTTTTGATCACGTTCTCGTGGCCTGACAAAGAAAACCCGGCGTTCGAAGCTTATGGCCTTTCCAACGAATGGCGCGAGCTCGCAACCCAACGCAATGTAGGTCTCGCCCACGTATTCTCCGAGCCCGCGTTTCGAGAGCGCGTGGCCCAAATCGCTCGGCTGTATGGAGCCGCGGTATTTCTCGACAGCAAGGGTATCGTCCATGCGGAAAGCGTCACTCCGGGTATTCAGTTCAAGGTCGACGTACTGCTAGTAGGGGCCGTTCAGTACGGCCTAACCCCGGATGAAGTGCTCTTCGTCAAAGTGTTTGGAAAGCTGAAGCCGCAGAATTCCCCATTGGCGATGGAGGCGTGGCCAATTCAAGCGCATGGCGGGCAAAGGGGCCGTTAGGCTAGGCCCGCGCGTACTTCCCCATAAGCTCCGCCGTGCCGAGCACCCGTTCGCCCATCGCGCCCTGCACCTGCGCTTTGCTCACGCCCGGCGCCAAGGCGAGGGGCTCGCTCATCGCATAGAGCCTGAAAAAGTAGCGATGCGCTTTTCCAAGCGGCGGGCACGGGCCGCCATAACCGATGTTGCGGAAAGCATTCAGCCCCTGCCTCGACCCGTCGTGAAGCGTTGGCGAGGAGGGCACTCCCTCGGGAAGCCCGGCAAGGGTTGGCGAGAGGCCGTAAATCACCCAGTGGACCCACGTACCCATGGGCGCGTCCGGGTCGTCGCAGATAAGGGCGAACGACTCCGTGCCAAACGGGGCGTCGTGCCAGGCAAGGGCCGGCGAGACATTGGCCCCGTCGCAGGTGTGCTTGCGGGGGATCGCGCCCCCGGTCGCAAATGCCGGGCTTTCGAGTCGAAACGGCGCCCTGACTCCCCCGTTTCGAAATCGACTGGGGGACTATGAACCTTCACGTGGCCGAGAGGCTCTGCCACATGTACCATGTGCCGACCGTGCGGAACGGCCTCCACGGCTCGGCGAGTTTCTGCAGGCGGTCGGGCTTCGGCAGGCCACGCATCTTGTAGGCAATTTGCACCGCCCGCTTGAAACCGTAGTCGTCCACGGGCAGCACATCGGGCCTTCCCAGCGTGAACATTAGGACCATCTCCGCGGTCCACCGCCCGACCCCTTTCACCTGCGTCAAGTGCTCGACGACGGCATTATCGTCCATCGCATGCAGCCTGCGCAGGTTGAGCGTCCCGTCCTCCATCTTCAAGGAGAGGTCGCGCAGGTAGGAGAGTTTCTGCGGGGAAATGCCCGCGCCTCGAATTGCGGCGTCGGGAGTCCCGCGTATGTCGGCCGCGTTCGGGAAACGCTTGCCCGGGTACAGGCCCTTGAATTTGCGGTAGATGGAGCCGGCCGCGCTTCCGTTGAGCTGCTGATAGATGATTGCGCGCACCAGCGCGTGAAAGACATCCGGGCGTTGCGACGGGTCGAGCCGGCAGGGGCCCACGATTGCGATGACGCGCGCCATTACCGGGTCGGCGGCCTTGAGGTGGCGCACCGCGGGGCGGTGGTTGGGCATGGGCAGTGGGTAAGCCTTCGGTGACACTTCAAGGCCGCGGCGCGGGTTCTGTCCCATTAACGGCGCCTGCCCGGGGTGTCCCGTGGCGGCGCTTTGGAGAGTTCTTTGCCATTGGCAGTTGATGGCGGAGGGGCCCTCTAATGGGCTTTCTTTTGAATCCGGATGTATCCTGCGTTCGGATTCCCAGTTTGGTCATGCACAACCACCTCGAAATCTCCAAAAGACAAGACAAACAGCGCCCCGATCTGCTTGGCCAACACCCAGGCGGATTCTGCCCCATAGACATCCAAGTACGGAATTGGGTGATCCCGATCAAAAACGGCACTGACGATCCGATCAAACGCCTCAGCCGGGTCGGTTTGGCTCGTAAGCCACAGCCGCGTGGCGTCCGGCCGAAGGGCGGCATAGAAGATTTGTCGCACAATTTCCGCTTCGCCGCTTGCGGGCGGGAGTCGTCCTCCTGCAACGAAGCGTGCTTCGGTCGTTCGCATCTGCGGATAGACCCGGTTTTGTAACTCGCCGATGGAGACGAGATTGAGGATTCTCCGCCCATAGTTGAGGCCATTGAGGCGCTCGTACAAGGGGCCTACCGTGTCACCCCCCCGATATTTTGAGGTCGAGTCTTGGAGAATCGAAACGAGTGTGAAGGAGGCCAGCAGCGCCCGGTACTCCTCGGGCTGGACGTAGTGTTTCAGGAAACGCATCATCGCTTCGTGCCGGTGTCGTTGTTGCTGGAGGAATGAATCGAACCCGATGAGTTTCAGGGAACCAATCCCGAAGACGCCGTCGTTCAGCAGCTCTTGAATAAAATTCGAAATGTCCTTCGGGTCAACTACTGCGATGGCCTCGCCATGGCCAGGTTTCGACGTGTTCGCCGCTTTGATCGCTCGGTAGATTTCCTCGCCCTTTCCGGCGCCATATCGATCTACAAGGAAACGCCTGAGTCGTTCAAGGGGGGAGAAACTCTCCCCCTCGTCGGCCTGCGCCAAAAGAGCACCTATCCGAACCTGTCAAGGTAGTCAATGACACAGGTCGGCTTGTCGCAGTAGAAATACCGACTTCCGGGAAGTACGTGACCCACGTGGTCAACGTGGATCTCCGACTCACAGCTTGCGCAGTGAGCAACCTTGGCATCAGGGTCCTCAACAAGCCCGCGGTCGTTGACGGAACATCCGACAATTTGGAGCAAACGCTCCAATTCGCCCCTGTTCTCGAAGGAAACGAGGTTGAGCATGCCGATGTCTACGCCAGCGTGCTGTTCCAAGCGGCCATCACCTCTTCTTTGTTCGGGCTGAAAGTAAGGACGGAGCGAGCCAGATATAGTTTTTGGGTGCTGAGACTAACGAATGGCACGCATGTGCCAGCGGGGGAAGCGACTGTTATACGTCCGGTTCCACCTGTGATTCATTGTCCTCTCAACGAGCACATGTTGATTTCCTCCAAGCATGAGAGCCAATTCCCCAATCGAGCGTGGATGTCGGCGATCAAGAAGGGCGTCCGAAGGTGCGACAAGGGCCTCGTGCCCCGGTTCAAGTGCCGCGCCTGCGGGAAGTTCTTCGTGACCGACAACGGGTTCGCCCGGCTCCGTGCGACCCCGAAGGCCGTGGTGACGGCCTTCGACCTCTGGGCCAACGACGTGTCGTTCCGCAAGATTGCGCACCACCTTGCCGCCATCCACGGCGTCAAGGTTGGCAAGAGCACGATTGAGCGATGGGTTCACCGGATGGCCGACCTCATCGCGGGCTACGCGGACAAGTGCGGCCCGCAGGTCGGAGAAATCTGGCACGCGGACGAGACATCGGTGAACATCGGCGGCAAACTCCGGTGGACGTGGAACATCATGGATCACGAGACCCGGTTTTGGCTCGCCTCCACGGTGTCCGTCACGCGCAATGTGGACGATGCCCGCAAGCCGATCAAGCAGGCCAAGACGATTGCGGGGGGAGGCCCTGCGGCCCTCGTGACGGACGGACAGCCTGCCTACATCGAGGCGATCCGAAAGGAACTCTACACGATGGCCGACCCCACGAAGCACTTGGTCATCCCGCCGATGCGCAAGATTTCCAACGGCGGGGGCTCAGGCGGTATCCACCCGGGCAACAACATCTGCGAGCGACTTCAAGGGACGCAACGCGAGCGCACCAAAGTCATGCGCGGGTTCGACCTCCAGCCTTCGGCGCAGGAACTCTTGGACGGCTTCCGGGGCTACTTCAACCTCGCAAGGCCGCACATGGGCCTCGGTGGCATGACCCCAGCGGAGAAAGCAGGCGTCGCCATCCCCGAACTGGACGGAGAGGGGCGGCTCATGTCGGTGCTCGTGGCGGCGCACCGCTACCGGAAAAGCGCCGCCACGGGACAGTAGATGGGGTTTAGCCGAAAAGCGCCGTTAATGGGACAGAACCGCGGCGCGCGCCGGGGAAAGGCGAGCGGCCTTGGCTGCCCTTGCCGCACCTCGGCCTTCTCGGCTCTTCCCTGCTTCCTACGCGGGGTTCTCCCTTACAAGCGAGGACGAGGCCCCGCGACCCCGTCGATCCTGATCGCGCTCCGAAAGGGAGCCCTCGATCGTCGGGCGCGGGCCAGCAAGGGCGGGCCTGAGCGGAATGCCCTGTTCGCTCGCGAGGACACCGTCAACGGTCTGCTGCAGGTCCTTCAAAGCCAGCGGCTTTGTCAAGAACGCCTTGACGCCGGCGCGCCGGGCCTCGGCGATCAGGGAGGAGTCTCCCGTGATCATGATGATGCACGCCGAAGGGTCGGCATCAAGGATCTTGCGGGCCGCCACGAGTCCGGTCATCCCTGGCATCCGGTGGTCCATCAGGACGGCGTCCGGTGCAGGCTTGAGCGGACCCATACGCCGCCACCGCTTCCAAGCCGTCAGACGCCGTCCCAACGACCGTGTGGCCGGACATTTCGAGCAGCGCGGAGAAAAGTTCGGCCAGGGGGCGTTGGTCATCGACAATCAGAATTCGTCCCACTTCCACCGCCCCGCTGGCCTTGAGTTGGCGCGCCAACAGGGTTGTTCGTTTCGCATTCGTTCTCACGCGATAGGAAAAGTTTCCTGGCCGGAAAGTAAGCCGGGGGTGGGCCGGGGGCGGGCGCGGCGCCCCTTCCCGCTCACCATCGTCGAGATGATCGCGCCGGGTAGGCCGCGGAAGCCGCCCGCCGCTGCCCGAGGTCAAGGCGACGTGGCCCGAACTTTGCCATCACGCGCGCTTTTAGAAGGCCCGAGGCCCTGAGGTGGCGCGCCGCGGAGCGGTGGCTGGGCAACGGGGCTGGATTGGTGAGGTGTGCTCGAAGGCCACTCGGGCTCACGCGACCGGTGAAACTGATGGACTGACGCTTGCGTGGGCCTTTATTGCTTTGGGGCCGCCTGCTCTTCAACAGTTTCCGATGCTCGCCGGCGACCTCCTTCAGATCGCTGCGACAGTTGCAGGCGCGGCCACGGCGGTGCTTGCGCTCGTGCTGACGTCCCTCGAAATGGTCCTATCGAGCTACAGCGCTATGACTCGTTCCAGGCGCGCCAAGCGCGGCGAGGCGTTCGCAACCGTCGCCAGAAACCTTGGGCAGAATGCAATTGTTTCCGGAGCCGCACTCGGCCTCGCGCTACTCGCAATTGTTTCCGGAGAAGCTCTCTTACTCGCGGCCGCACTGGGGACCCTTGCGCTGTCGGGCTTGTGGATGGCCTACACGGTCATCTTGCAGGCGTTCGCAGCTGCCGACAGCGCGCTCGCGTATTCAGCAATCTCGCAGGTGGCTCGTCAAGGATCGGACGAGGCGCGCGCGCAGGCGACAAGATACCTCGCCGAAACCGACGATGAGTTGGGGCCCGTTGCCGAAATGGAGGCAAAGGCGATCCGATCAGACCGCAAGACCAAACGGTAGCGGGTCACGCCATCCCGTCCCCACACCCGGGCCAAGAAAGCCTGCTAGATATCGCTTGCCTGGGGCACCTAGAAAACCCCGGCACCAAGTTTCGACGGTAAGCCTTCCACCGACCACCGCTCAACGATCACGAGTTTCAATAGGCTAACGAGAACGCGTCCTTGTCGGTGGGCGTGGGCGCCTGCATGGCGAACCTTCATCACGCCGTCAACTCATGAATGTTCCAGTTCATGGCCGCCCACCGCCCCGGCTTCGTTTACCTTGACATCGAGACCTCCGGCCTCGACTCCGGCACGCACTCGGTGATCGCCGCGGCACACCAACGAATGGACGCCAACGGGCCCACGGAAGACCAACCCACCGTGCTCACCTCCTGGGGTCTCAAGGGGGAGAAGCCGCTGCTGCGCGCCCTTGACGAGATGGGACTCTTCACTTCGCAAGGTGCCCACGCCCACGACCTCATCCCGGTCGGGTCTTCGCTTGACTTCACCCTCGCCTTCGCGGCGGAACGACTGCGCATTACGGGGGCGGTTGCTTGGGACGCCGCCGAGACGGCTCACTTCTTGGCGACAAAGCCACGCGTAGATCTCAAGGGCGCGCTCGTCCTCATGAACCGGGGCGCCCTCGACGGGGCGGGTGTGCGCCGCTTCACACATCGCAAGGTCGGCTCCGGAACCGACGTGATCCGAATGTTTGCCGAGAACGATTTCGCCGGCATCGAGCGGTACATCCGCGCCGAGGCCGCCGCATTCTTCGACGTTTTCCCGGCCCTCTCAAGGACCTTGCGCACGTTCGGCGACGGCCTTCGTTAGAGCCCACAGGCCCGTTCCGGGCCATCAGGTTCATGCCGGTCGGGCACGATAGCCCTTTCGTGAAAGGCGGGCGCTGGAGCTTGCACCCGAGAGATGAGGAGATCCTCACCTCCCAAACCGGTCGCATCGGCGAGCGCGCGATCATCTCACTCGTGACCGCGGCGGACATCGGCCTGCGCATCGCCCGCCCGTGCGTCGACGACCACGGCGTCGACCTCCTCGCGTTCGTGGAGGGGATCCCGTTCACGGTCGCGCTCCAGCCCAAGACCGACACGAGCCCCGCCCCGGGCGGCGGCCTCTCCTTCATTTT
>JBGQKI010000003.1:0-134477 GCA_041499475.1 Thermoplasmata archaeon | reverse complement strand
GCGACGCGCCCCTTCTCGATGCCCGTCGACGAACTTCCAAACGCTGCGCCCTGCGAGTTGGCAAGCACGCCCGACCCGATCATCGGCGTGCCGTAGTTCACGGTCCCGATTCCGACCTCGAGCCCGAACAGGTCGGCAAGCTGCGACATCTCTTCGTCGTCGATCTTTGGGTGCGCGAGGATCCCCTTCGGGGTGACGATGGCCGCAGAACCTACGGTGTAGAGGCCTGCGACCGTCCCCTTGGCGACCTCGACGCCGAGCGCGTGGGCCACCCCCCGCACCTCCTCCTTCCCGAGGCGCGGGTGCACCATGGCCGCCTTTTCCCCGACAAGGATTACGTTGCCCGCGGCGTTGTAGCGGCCGCCGAGCGGGAAAACTTCGAGCCCCGCGTTCTTGAGCACGCGCAGCTCCTCCTCGAGCGCGATGCTGCCGACGACCGCCCCGCGCGAATTGGCGGCAATCAGCGTGCCGATGACCCGAGTGCCCCCGACGGTAACGGTGAGGTGAGGGACGCCGAGCGTCTCCTCGAGGCGCTGCACCACTTGGTCGGTCACGCCGGGCGGCAGAAGGAGGTGCTTCTCGGTGGCTTCGGCGAAGACCCCCACATAGGGGTCGCCGCTGATGTCGATGGCTCTAAGCGGCAGCGCGGGCACCTCCTCGAATGGATTGGGGCCCGGGGACAGGAGTCGTTGGGCCGCACTCTGGCGAATCGCGCGGGCGCGTGGGCCCGCACGGCCGGGGCGCAGCCGTCAAGCGGTCAGTCGCCACCCTCTTTCTTCGGCTTGGCGGCCGGCTTCTTGGTCTCGGGTTTTGCAGCGGGCTTTACGCTTTTTGCCGCGGCGGAGGTGGAAGCGGGCTTCTTGGCCGCGGGCTTGGCTTCGCTCTTCGGGGCAGGCTTCGCCTTCGAGGGCTCCGCCTCCTTCTCCTCGTCCTTGTCGCCCTCTTCGTCTTCGGGCGCCTCCTCTGCTTCGTCCTCTTCCTTTTCGTCCCTTTCGTCCTCGTCGCCTTCTTCGTCCTTCGCCTTGGAGAGGTCGTCGTAGCCGTAGAGGTAAACCTCGAGGCGCGCGTCGCCCCCGTCGCGCGGCTCCTCGACGAAGAGCGCCTTGACCTTGAGGACGGAGCCGTAGCGCGCGCTCGTGCGGCGCGCGAGCCGCGGCCTTTGCCCTGCGGCGGCTTCCATCCACTCGGTGGGCCCGCCCACGTGCTCGCGGCCGCGCGACCAGATCGCCTTGTTGAGGAAGTCGTCGATCCACACGCGGTGGACGCCGCGGTCCTCGTCCCAGATGGCGTCGCGCCAGTCGGGGTCGATGTGGCGAAGCACGAAGCGCTTGACGCGCGGGATCGCGGAGGGCGCGCGCGCTGGCCGCGGGACGCCGGTGAGCAGGCGGCGCAGCGGGACGGCGATGGTGATCTGGTCCTGTTCCGCGTCGTCCTTGGCCATGGTCTGCTACCTCCGGCTCAAAATGTTGCGTTCACCGCTTGATCTTGGAGCGGCGCCACGAGTGGCGCTTCGGGTGGCTCGTGAAGCGGCGGTTGGTGCGGATCATGACCCAGCCGGGGACGCGCCGGTTGGAGTTGACCTTCTTCAGCAGGCGCATCTTCTTGGCGTGTCGCTTCTTGTTGGCCATCGCGTTCACCTTCGTTCGATTTTGATGTCACGTTTGCGCGGGACGACTTGTTCGAGGATCCGCTTCAGGGTCTCGTCGTCGACCTGCTGGCGCAGGCGACCCGTAGAATAGAGGGAGAGCAGCTGGTCTTCGACGCTGCTGGCGATGTCGGGGTACGCGACCTTGAGGCGGCCGAGCCGCTCGCGGGCTTCCGGCGTGAGGATTGCCCGGAGGACCTGCTGGCGCTGCACCTCGACGGCCTGGTTCTGCGCCTGGTGCTCCATAGCGGCCTGCTGGTGCTGGGAGATTTCTGCGAGCTTGCGCCGCCGGATCGCCTCAAGTTCCTCGTCCTCCATCGACATCGTCGCGACCCCAGAAGCGGTGCCCGCCCGGGCGTTAGTAGTACTTCCCGAGCTCGGGGTTCTTCGCAGCGAGCTCTTTCATCACGTCGTGCGCCGTGTTGTCGAGGAACGACTGGCCCTTCGCCGTGATGATCTTGCCGCGGTTCTTGGGCTCGTCGGCGACAAGGCCGGCGGCCTTCAGCTGCTGGAGCGACTTGCGCACCACGTTGCGCGACGCCTTACGGGGGTGCTTGGGGGCAGACCCGCCGTCGCGGTTCCCGCCGAATTCGGCGGCGAGCCGTTCGGTGCCGATCGGCCCGAGGAGGTAGACCTTGCGCAGGAGCGCGGCGGAGCGCACGTGCCACCAGTCCTTGCGGACGGGCGGCTTTTCGCGGTGGACGCCGGACTTGACATAGCCGGCCCATTCCGGAGGGGCGATTTGGGGGACTCCCTTCAGCTTGACGGCCGCGGCCTCAATGAGCTTCTCGGCCGGGACATCGTAAATGGTGGTCATCCATTGCACCGGGGAAGTTCGCAAAAGCGCTTCCCCTATATAAGGCATCCCGGCGAGCGGGGGACGAGCCAGATGTCGCGAAGTGGGGCGAAGAATTTCCACGTGAAGTGGGCGATTGATTTGGCGGAAATCGCGACATCGAATTGATGAGGGTGTCGCGGCCGAAAAACGGGACCGGGAGCGACGGGGATGGGAAGGGACAGTATGCTGCCGCTTTTGGAAGAGCTTGCGCGCGTGTCGGACGACTACCTTGTTGCGCTTGACACTTCGGGGGCGATCGTTTGGGCGGAGCCGGAGCTCTTCGCTCTGCTTGGGAGGGCTAAGTTGCCGCACGTGGGTTTCCACCTCCAGGACTTCCTCGAAGGCGAGGACCTCAAGACCGTCTCCCGCGAGATGGCGCACCTGCTGGAGGGCGGTGGCGGCCACTTCGCCGGTGGGGTGCGCGTCGGCACGGCGCGGGGCGGCGCAGAGGTCGTGAGCGCGTGGCGGCTCGACTTCAAGGACGGCGCGGCGCTCGTGGTGGGGTTCTTGCGGCTCTTGGACGGCGCAAGCACGGCGGCCTGACGGGCTACAGTTTGTCCCACTTGGCCGTGACCTCGCCGAGGTCGCGGATCGGCTGCTCGCACACGGGGCACAGGAGTTTGATCCCGGCGGTGATGTGCTCGACCTGGTTGAAGCGCTCGAGGCAGACATCGCACAGGAACTCGCCGCACTCGTTGTGGCGGTGCGAGGCGCCGCGGATCTTGCACGCGGAGCAGTAGACGCGGGGCCGCTGGGCGGCGGGGCCGGCCAAGGGGTCGGGCGCGACGCCGCCCTGGTACCTCGACAGTTCGCGGGCAAGGGAAGGCGCCGCGTGCACGGGCGCGGCGCCCTTGAGGTCGAAGACGAACTCGGGCTCCTCCTCGCGCACCTTGCGCTTCTTGCGCGCGCCCTCCTCCTCGGAGTCGAGGTCGTCGGCGGCTTGGTTGACCCGCCAGCCCGCGTCCTTGATCGAGCGGATCGTGACGGAGTGGGCGGGGATGTCGAGCTCGCGTTCGAGCGAGGTGAGGATCTGGAGCACGCGCTTGGAGCGCAGGATGCCGGCGTTGAGGCGGACCGAGACTTCGCGCAGGTTGCGGTGCTCGGGCGGGATCTCGACGGCCTGTTGGACGGCTTTTTCGAGTTCGGGCGTGATCGTGCGCTTCGGGTCGATCTTGACGCGGTCGACCTCGGCGATGTACTTGAGGATCTTCTTGGCGCGGCGCACGGAGGTCTCCGGGAAGTGGTGGAGCAGCTGGGCGAGCGTCACCTGGATGGGGTCGCCGCGGGCGGCGGCCTCGGGGGTCACGATGAATTTGAGCACCGCAGCCGAGGCGCGCTCGAGGTCGATGAGCTCCTCGCGCGAGACCGACATCACGTCGAGTTTGGGTTCGGCGCCGAGGTAGGCAAGGGAGTCGTCGAGGTGCTGGATCGGCACGCCGCCGACCTTGAACGCCTCCTCGCGCGTGGGCTTGCGGCCGTGGGAGAACTCGAAGTCGAGCACGCGGCGCGCGTAGCGTTCGATCTCGCGCTCCTTGATGATCTCCTGGCACTCGGTGCGCAGTTCGAGGGCGCGGGCGTCCTGCGGGTCGAGTTTGTGGGCCTTGTCGAAGCAGGGGAGCGCGTCGTCGTAGCGCTTGAGCGAGCGGTACGCCACGCCCTTGTTTTTCCAGGTCCTCGGGCTATTGGGGTCGATCAGGATCGAGCGGTCGTAGGACACCACGGCCTCCTCGAAGCGGTCGAGGTTGTCGAGGCAGATGCCGCGGTTCTCCCAGGCGACGGCGTCGTCGGGGGACTCCTTGAGCAGCGCGTCGAACCCGGCAAGCGCGCCTTGGAAGTCGCGCTTCTCCATCTTCACGCGGCCGAGGTTGTAGAGGATGTCCGCTCCGGTGGGCCGCAGTTCGCGCGCGCGTTCGAGCGCGGCCTCGGCCTCGTCGGTGCGCGCGAGGCGGAAGAGGCAGATTCCAAGGTTCATGTGGGCGCTTGCGTCCCTCGGGTTGGAGGCGGCGGCCGATTCGAAGGCGCGCACGGCGGAGGCGTTGTCGCCGGTGTCGGCAAGCGCCTTGCCCTTGTTGTTGAGGAGCATGGCGTCCTCCGGCGAAAGGAGAAGGCCCGCGTCGTAGGCCTCGATGGCTTTCGTGTGCATGTCGAGCGCGCTGTAGGAGAGCCCGAGGAGGTTGAAGTTCGAGGGCTCGGCGGCGTTCACATCGCAGGCCGCGCGGAAGCACGCGAGCGCCTGGCGGTGCTCCCCGAGCTTGCGAAGTGCTAGCCCCTTGTTGACGAGCGCGTGTTCGGCCTTGGGGTTGACCTCGAGGGCCCTTGAGAAGAACTGGATGGCGTCGGCGTGGCGCCCCATGAGCGAGAGGACGTAGCCGCGGTCGTTCAGCGCATTCACTTCGTTGGGCTCGATGAGGAGGAGCTTGTCGAGGGCTTCGAGGGCGGACTCGAGCTTGCCGAGGTTGCGCCTTGCGACTGCAAGGTCGAAGAGCGCGTCGGTGTCCTTGAGGTTCTTCCCGATGAGTTCGAGGCAGAGCGACTCGAGCTCGCCGTCGCGGTGGAGGGAGCGCAGCGCGTTCTTGAGCAGCCCTGCGACTTCGCGGTCGTCGGGAAGGAGCGCGCGGGCCTTCTCGTAGGCGGGCAGCGCCTTTTCGAGGTCGCCCACGGCCTCCAGGGCCTCGCCGAGGTGGACGAGGGTGGGCGCATCGCTTGCGTCGACGGCGACCGCGCGCTCGAGGAAGGCGGCGCCCTCCTTGGTCTTTCCCGCGCGCACTTCGAGCGAGCCGGCCTGGCGCAGGGCAGCAAGGTCCTTGGGGTTGATCGAGAGGGCGTGCTCGAGAGACGTGCGCGCGTCGTCGACGCGGCCGACGGCCTCGAGCGCCTCGGCGAAGAGCAGCCAGCCTGCGCCGTCTTGGGGGTGCGCGCGCGTGAGCACGTCGAGGTCGGGCAGCGCTTCCTTGGCAAGCCCGCGCGAGAGCAGGAGGGAGGCGCGCGAGGTGAGCGCGTCGGGGTTGGTGGGCTCGACCTCGAGGGCCTTGGCGAAGCAGCGTTTGGCCGCGTCGGTCTCGCCGCCCTGCTGGTGCAGGCCGGCCTTGTACAGCCAGAGCTTGACGTTCTTGGGGTCGAAGCCGATCGCGACATCCATCTCGCCGATCGCTTCGTTGCGCTTCCCGAGCGCGGAGAGCGATTCGGCCTTCAGGCGGTGGACGGCGACGTTGGCCTTGTCGCGCGAAAGGACCTTGTCGAAGGCGTCGACGGCCTCGCGGTGGCGCGACAGCTTCTGCAGTGCTTGGCCGCGCCTCGAGGCGGCGAAGGTGTGGGCGGGGTCGAGCATGAGCAGCGCGTTGTAGGCTTCGAGCGCGTCTTGGTAGCGGGCAAGCTCGAAGAGCGCTTCGCCGCGGTCGAGCGCGGCGCCTTTGTCTTTCGGGTCGACCTCCAGGACGGCCTCGCAGGCTGCGGCAACGGCCTCACGTTCGCCGCGCGCTTTGTGCGCGGCGGCCTTGAGGCGCCAGAGCCGGAGCGCTTTGGGATTGGCAAGAAGGCCGGCGGTGGCCGCCTCGACCGACTCGGCCCACTTGGCTTGCTCGCCGAAGGCGCGCGCCTTCTCGACGGCGGCGCGCTCGCTGGCCGGCTGGACGGCAAGGAGCAGGTTGGCGACCTTGAGGTAGTCGTCGTTGCGCCGGGGCTCGATCCCGTCGAGCGCGGTGAGGGCAAGTTCGAAGCACTCGGGGTCGCCGGCGCTTGCGCGCGCGGCGAGCCCGGCCGCTTCGAAGGCCGAGTCCATCCGCCCGAGTTTCAGCAGCACGGCCGCGCGCGCCTTGTGCAGCGCCGCGTCCTTCGCGCCGGCGCGTTCGGCGCCGTCGAGCGCCTGGAGCGCCTCTTGGTACTTGCCGAGCTTCAGTTTGACCTCGGCGTTGGCGTGCCACAGCGCGGCTTCCGAACCCTTGAGCGCGCACGCGCGGTCGTAGTGGATCGAGGCCTCTTCGAGCTTGCCTTTGGCTGCAAAGAGCCCTGCGGCCTCGACCCAACCGCGGTGGTCGTCGGCGGCGATGCGTGTCATCTTGACCCATGCCTCGAGGGCCGCATCGGTCTCCCCGAGGGCGGTGAGCAGCCGCGCGCGCTGGAGGTTGGCTTCGCGGTGGGAGGGCCCTAGCACGACCGCCTCTTCGGCGAGCTTGAGCGCGCCGCGCGGGTCGCCGCCCTCCTCGGTGAGCAGCGATTCGTACACGCGCGGCAGCGGGTCGTGCGGCGCAAGCTCGGCGGCCTTCAGCGTCCAGGCCATCGCGTCGGGGCGCTGCTTCAGCTTGTGGGCGATCTTGGCGCGCGCGAGCCACCAGGTGGAGTTCGAGGGCTCAAGCTCGGTGAGCGCGGCGACCCACTTCATCTCGTCGGGGTTGAGTTCGTGGAGCTTGCGGTAGAGCTCGGCGGCTCCGGCGCTTTCGTGCCTGCGCAGGAGGAACGAGGCTTTCGCTTCAAGCGCCGAAGGTTCGGAAGGGTTCGCGTCGATCGCCCAGTCGAGGTACTTCGTCGCCTCCGGCGCATTGTCGGCATCCTCGAAGGCGCGTGCGAGCGCGTGAAAGGCCGGCATGTGCTTCGCGTGCACCTCGAGCGCCTTGTTCCAGGCGGCAAGGGCGCCGGTGCGGTCCTTGAGGTCCATGAGCCCCGAGCCGACGGAGACGTAGCGGTCGGCAAGGACGGGGAGCCCATCCTTCACGCGGGGGCGGTGCTTGTCGAGGAACTCCTGCGCCTTGGCCCAAGCTGCCGGGGCCTTGTCGGGCCTTGCGCCCTTCGCTTTCTCGATGAGCCCCTCGGCGTCCTCGAGGAGCGAGCCCTCGTCCTTGGAGAACAGCCCCACGCGCATCCCATCCGGCGCCGTGGTGCGGCGCAAATCGTCCATCCTCGCTTTCGATATATAACTCAAAGGCCCACGCCCTGCGCGGGAGAGGCGGTTTGACGCGCGCGGCCAGCGCCGCTGGCGCGGCCCCCTCAAGTGTTAAATAACCAACTCCAATTGCTCGGCTCTCCCGAGGTTTTCCCGTGGGCCCGCGTTCTGGTCATTTCATCTTCAAGAAGGGCACGAAGTGGAAAGACCTGCTCGACGGGTACGAAGGGATGTACAAGCTCTTCCTCCAGGAGACGGCGCAGGTCTCCGACGAGGAGTTCTTCGACCGGATGCTCATCCGGCAGGACCTCGAGGACCTCACGGCGAACCGGAAGCCAGCGGGCTACAACCGGAACAACAAGGTCCGCCTGATCTTCCCGCTGCGCGAGGACGGGACCATCGAGATGTACATCTACCGTTCGACGCGCGACGAGGACATCGTGCGCGTCACCAACCTGATCTCGGACTTCCTGAACGAACGCAAGCTCGAGCACGAGGTCAAGTGGGACGAGATGTTCCTCTACGAACTCAAAGAGCGCCGGCGCAAGTAACGGTTGGAGCCCGGCCGGGCGGCAAGGTTCTTCAAGGGGCGCCCTCGATGCTCGCGCGTGGCCCCGAAGCGCGACCCCGTGACGGGCAAGGATGAGCGGGAAGAGGAAACCCGAGCGCCCGCCCGCGGGTCGCAGCCGACTTCCGACATCCCCGCGTTCGTGAAAGTGCGCGAGCGGCCGTTGAAGACGCATGTGTACGGCCGCGGCGGGACGGTGTTCTTGTGCCCCACGGGGTGGGGCTTGCCCGGCGAGAGCGCGCTGAGCCTCTTCCGCGCGTACGGCGACCTCGCGCGCTTTTTCACCTTCGACCCGAGCGGGACGGGCGAGTCGACGGCGCTGCGGTCGAAGGAGGACCTGGGGAGCCGGGGCATCGCGAACGATTCCTCGGGGATGCTGCTGCGCCTCAAGATGCGCCCGCTTGCGCTCCTCGGCCACTCGCACGGCGGGTGCTCGGCGCTGCGCGTGGCGATCAACCACCCCGAGCTCGTGCGCCGGCTCGTGGTGGTGGCCACGACACCCGGGGACGGGACGGCCGACGCGTGGAATTGGCGCGCGGTGCTCGGCAAGGACGCGCCGCAGGAGCCGCTCACAACGCGCGAGCAGCTGCTTGCGGTCACGCGGAACATCATGCTAAACGCAGTTGCAGAACCGCGCGGCGTCGAACAGGCCTTCGCCGGGGCCGAAGGCCAAAAGTGGAACGTCGCCGTGGAGCGGTTCAACGCGCTTGCGAAGGACGGGCGGTTCCTCGAGCTGAGCGGCAAGATGCGCCACATCGCGGCTGCCACGCTCATCATGGCCGGCGCGAAGGACCCGCTCATCGGCCTCGAAGCGGCCGAGGCGATGCGCGCAGAGATCCCGAAGTCGGAGCTCGTCGTGTTCGAAAGGAGCGGGCACTTCCCGATGCTGGAAGAGCCCGAAAAATTTCGGACGGCGCTCGCGGAGTTCCTCGAGCGCGACTGATCAGGCGGCCATGCCGGGGCGGTCGATCACGCGCAATTCTTTGAAGGCGCGGAAGTCGGAATCGAAGGTCGCGACCACCCGACAGCTACCAAGTCGCGCGAGCCCCACGATCGCGGCGTCGGTGAGGCTTAGGGCTGTGCCGCGCTGCTCCATGAAGATCGAAAGGATGCGCGGAAAGTGGTCCGAGCACGACAGGATTTGGATCACCTTGCGCTCCAGCAAAGAAACTGCAAATCGCTTCGCTTCTTTCGGTCCACGTCTTCGAGCGAGCCAGTTCACGGTTTCCACGAGGACATAGTCAGGCAAAAGCGCGCTGCCCCACCGACCCGAATCCACCTCCTGCAGGAGGTCACGGGCGTTGGCGTGGTGGGAATCCTTTTCGTTGATCGCGGCGAGGAGCAGGCTGGTGTCGATCAGGATCAAGGCGAGTCCCTCCCCTTCTCGTTCACTTCATCGCTCCAGTGCTCGCTGCCAGGCCCGAAATCCCATACGGGCAAGTCTGCGAGGGCCCGGTTGCGCTTGCCTTTGAATTGGATCGGCCGGCCGATATAGAGACGAATCGCATCGCTTAGCACTTCCCCGATGGTGCGGCCCTCCGAAGCCGCCTGCGTCTTAAGCAGCCGGTACGCCGACTTGTCGATGTTTCGAATCATGCGGTCCATCTGGGTCCCATCGTTCTTTGTATTACATGTATATCAAGCGCGCGATGGGAAACCGGATGGGTTGGAATCCCTCTCGTCTACCCGCCCTCGGGGTCGGGGATGAGTTCGAGGACGTCCTCGGCGACGGGGTTGAGGTCGACGAACTTGGCGGAGCCTGCAAGGATCGTGTTGCCCTTGCGGACGACGTAGGCGCCGCTCGGCTTGTCCCAGTATTTGGCCGCTGATTCGACGACTTCCTCGACGACAGTGTCGTCCTCGACGTCGACCGCGAGCGTGTGGCCGTTGTCGGGGTCTCGGACGGTGATGCGGACGGTCATGCCAGACACTCCTGAATGGTCGCGAGACTGAGGGTCATCGTATTTAATCCAGCCGTGATGGAAATCCTGAATCTCTCATGGGGGCGCGCCCGCCCAAATGCGCCTTGCTGGATGGGCCCCACGCGGTTCCAAAAGCGCTTTATGGCAAATCAAGGCTGGCCTTGCGATGAGCCCCTTTGGCAGCGTGAGGGCGGTGGCCCTCGACCTGGACAACACGGTCATCGACTTCTCGGCATCGCGGAAGGTGGGGCTCGAAGCGGTGCTCGCGCGCATCGACAAAGACGGCTACAAGGTCGACCGCGCCAAGTTCCTGAAGCGCCACCAGGAGCTCGCGAAGGCCGAGGACGCGCTGTACCTGACGAGGGGGGTGTGGATGCAGGTGGGGGAGCGCTTCGCGACCCTTGCCCGCGAGTACGGGCTGCCCTCGGACGGTTTTGCCGCCGGGCTTGCGGACCTCTACACGCAGGCGCGGCTCGCGAACCTGCGGATGTACCCGGAGTCGAAGGTGGCGCTTGAGGCGCTAAAGGAGAGGTTCCCGCTCTACCTCGTGACCAACGGTCCGCCGGCGTCGCAGCACCGCGAGATCGAGGTGACCGGCGTTTCGCCGTATTTCCGGAGGATGTTCGTCTGCGAGGACTACGCGTTGAGGAAGCCCGACCCGCGCATCTTCGAGAAGATCCGCGCGGAGGCGGGCGTTGCGCCCGAGGAGATGATGATCGCGGGCGACTTCTTCGAGGCGGACATCGAAATGCCGCGCAAGCTCGGCTGGCGCACGGCATGGGTTGTGCGCGACAACAAGGAGCGCGCCGCCGCGGACCGATCGCGCGCGGACGCCGTCGTGCGCTCGATTGGCGAGGTCCCGGCGCTGCTGCGGCCATAGCGAAGCGCGCGCTACCGCGCCGGCAGGACGCGCACCTTTCGGCCCTCGACCTTCAGCCGCCCCTCCGCGAAGAGCTGCACGGTCTGGGGCAGGATCTTGTGCTCCTGCTCGAGGATGCGCGCGGTGAGCGACTCGACGGTGTCGTCGGGCAGCACGCGAACGGCCTCCTGCAGGATGATGGGCCCGCCGTCGACCTCGACGCGCACGAAGTGGGTCGTGCACCCCGAAACGCGCACGCCGTGGGCAAGGGCCTGTTCTTGGGCGTGCATTCCGGGGAACGCGGGGAGCAGCGCCGGGTGGATGTTGATGAGGCGGTCGAAGTAGTGGTCGACGAACGCCTTGGACACGATGCGCAAGTACCCGGCGTGCACGAGCAGGTCGGGCGTGTGCTTGTCGATGATGCGGATGGCCTGCGCGTCGAACTGCTCGCGGGTGAGCGAGCCGGCTTCGAGCACCTCCGTGGGGATACCGTGCTTCTTGGCCCGCTCGAGCGCGTAGGCGTCGCGCTTGTTCGAGAAGACGAGGACGAGTTTCGCGTCGAGCCGGCCCGCCCCCGACTGGTCGATGAGGGACTGCAGGTTCGTGCCGGAGCCGGAGACCAGGACGGCGACGCGGACGGGACGGACCAGGTTCCCACTCCCCGGCGGCCAATGGGGCCTGCCGGTGAAAACACTTCGCCCGGGCGCACGCCTTTTCTATCTTGGCCGCGCTCCCTGCGCGGAGGAATCACGGCGGCGCAGGTCATTTCCGGCACCGAAATCGCGGCGCAGATGCGCGTCGAGCTCGCGCCGCGCGTGGCCGCTGTGAAGGCCAAGCTGGGCCGTGCGCCCGGACTTGTCGCGGTGCTCGTGGGGAACAACCCGGCCTCGGAAGTCTATGTGCGAGCCAAAGCGAAGGCCTGCGAGGAGAACGGGCTGTTCCATGAAACGTTGACGCTCGCCGAATCCACCACGGAAGCCGCGTTGCTTGCAAAGGTGCGCGAGCTCAACAGCGACCCGCGCTTCCACGGCATCCTCGTCCAGTCGCCGCTGCCCAGGCAGATCAACCCGGCCCACGTCTACGAGACGATTTCGATTGCCAAAGACGTTGACTGCTTCCACCCATTCAATGTCGGGAAACTCGCGCTCGGCGAGGAGACTTTCGCGCCGTGCACGCCCAAAGGCGTGGTCGAGATGCTCGTGCGTTCGGGCCACCCGCCGGACGGGAAGCACGTCGTGGTTGTTGGCCGGTCGAACATTGTGGGCAAGCCGCTCGTCAACCTGCTCGTTCAGAAGCAGAAGGGCGCGAACGCGACGGTGACCTGCTGCCACACCGGCACGAAGGACATCGGTAGGTACACGCGCGAGGCCGACATCGTGGTTGTTGCGGCGGGGCACCCGGGTGCGCTGACGGCCGACATGGTCCGCGAAGGCGCGGTGGTCATCGATGTGGGCGTGAACCGGATCGCCGACCCGTCCTCGCCGAAAGGCACGCGGCTTGTGGGCGACGTGGACTTCGAGGCCGTGTCGAAGAAGGTCGCCGCGATTTCCCCCGTGCCGGGCGGCGTGGGGCCGATGACGATCACGATGCTGCTCTTCAATACGGTGCGCGCCGCGGAGATTTTGGCGGGTCTTGCAAAGTGAAGCGCGGCGCGCGCGAGCGCGCGAGTCCAAATGCTAATATAGGCTCCCTTGGATGAAATCACGCTTCGCGTGAGCGGTGTCAAGATGGCGACGACCGCGACCGCGAAGGGCGCCGCGCATGGGCGAAGTCGCGCCGCGGCGGCGGCGCTGCTTGGGATTTCCGTAGTCTCGCTGCTCTACCTCGCGTTCCTCTACCAGGTGTACAACGACCCGGGCGTGCGCGACCTCGGGTTCACCGGCCAAACCGAAATCTGGCGGTATTCGGGACTCGTGTTCGCGCTCCTCTTTTGTTTGATGATGGTGGTGTGGATGCGGTGGGTCCCCGCCGGAGTGCACGCGGCACCGGCGTCAGCGGTAGGAGCGGCTGCCAAGACCGGCGGCGCCCCCGCGTCGCTTCCAAGGACCGCGTCGCCCGACCCCGCCTCGCGCCCCGGCGCGCCGCCCTCGACGCGAATCCCGGCCATCGCGCCCGAGACGCTCCAAGGCGGCTGGAGGCGCTACAAATTCCCGGCCGAGCGCACCGGCGGCCTCTACGTCGACACGGACATCGTGGTCGACGACGCGCCGCCCTCGGCGGGCGCCGTTGCCGCGCGCGGGCGCACGATCCTGCGGGTGCGCGACGAAGTGGCGCGCGTCTGCGTGCGGTGCGAACTCATCGACCACTGCCACGGCAAGGTCGCCGCGCTCATCACGCGCGATGACATGCTGGGGAACCACGAGTGCGTCCCAGGGCTCAAGCGGATCGCGCAGGCGCGCATCGACCAGATGAAGCGCGCGCAGCTCGAGCGCGACGCCGCGGCGCGCGCGGCCCCCGCGACCGAAGAGCCCGCCGCAGAAGCCGCGCCCTCGGCCGAGCCCGCGCCCGAGCCCGTCGATTTGCCGCCGACCCGGGAGGCGCCCTCGGCGGGCGATTCCCCGCCGCTCGACCCGCCGAATCCGCCGACCGAAACAAGCTAGCTGGCTCGCCCGATCCGGCCCCCCTTTAGGTTCATATATCTGGAGGGCATAGCCGGCAAATCCTCAGAGGATTTAGATGGCCCGAGTCCACACCCGCGGCAAAGGGAAGTCAAGTTCCAAGCGGCCGCTGACCACGAAGAACCCTGACTGGGTGACACTCACCGGCAAGGAAGTCGAGGAACTCGTCGTGAAGTACCACCGCGACGGGGTCCCGGCTGCAAGGATCGGCCTCAGGCTGCGCGACATCCACGCGATCCCCTCGGTGCGGCTGGCAACCAGCAAGCGCGTCGAGGAAATCCTCAAAGAATACAAGCTGACGCCGGAGGTCCCCGACGACTTGATGAGCCTGCTGCGCAAAGCGGTGAACATCGACCGGCACATCCAACGGAACAAGAAGGACCTGCACAACCAGCACTCTTTGAAGAACATCGAGGCCAAGATCCGAAGGCTCGCGAATTACTACCAGAGCAAGGGGCGGCTGCCTGCCGCGTGGCGCTACTCGCTGTCGAGCGCCAAGCTCATCGTGGAGTAGGGGCCGATGACGGTCCCTTCGGGGGCGCCGCCCGCCACGCTCGAGTTCCTCGTTGGAGCCGCATTTGCCGCCCGCATCGAGGCGGCGGCCGCGGCGGTGCGCGCGTCCCCGGGGCCGTTCCGGGTCATCGTGGACTCCGACGCCGACGGGCTCTCGGCCGGCGGGATCCTCGTGACCGCACTCACGCGCGCCGGCAAGCCGTTCCACCTCACGGCCGTGCGGGGGATCGACAAAGCGGCGGCCCAGGAGCTTGCGGCCGGCCGGCCGGCGGTGCTCATCACCTCCGACCTCGGGTCGGGGCAGGCCGACCTCCTCGAGCCGATCGCGCAGGCCGGCGCGCTCGTGGTCATCCTCGACCACCATGTCCCGATCACCAGGCGCGACGACGCGCGCTTCATGCAGATCAACGGGCACCTGCACGGGGTCGACGGGACGAGCGAGCTCTGCGGCGCGTCCACCTCGTTCCTGTTTGCGATTGCCCTTGACCCGCGCAACTTCGACCTCGTGGCGCTCGCGATCTCGGGCGCGATCGGCGACCGCCAGCATGTCGGGGGCTTCCGCGGCGCGGCGCTGCGGATTGTCGAGGCGGCCGCGCGCGGCGGCTTCGTTACCGTGCGCACGGCCCTCAACCTCGAGGGGGAAAACGTGCTCGACGCGCTCACGCGCGCGAACGACCCGTTCCTGCCCGGGATCACGGGCGATGAGGCGCAGGCCCGCCGGTTGCTCCGCGAAGTCGGCATCGGGCCCGAGACGCCGGTGGCGGCGCTTGCAGGGCCGCGGGAGCGCGCGCTCGCCTCACGCCTTGTCACGCTCCTGCTCGAGCACGGGGTCGAGCCGGCCTACGCGGAGGAGGTCACGACCCAGCGCATCGAGCTTGCAGGCGACGGGATGACGGCAAAGGAGCTCCAGGCGCTCATCAACTCCGCGGGCCGCAGCGGCGAAGCCGGCATCGCGATCGCCGTGGCGCTTGGAGATGCGGGCGCGGTGAAGCGCGCGCGGGCGCTCGGCGACGAGTACCGCCGCCAGGTGCGCGCCGGCCTGCTGAAACTCGCGGCCAATCCGCCCAAGCGGCTCAAGGCGGTGCAGTACTTCGACATCGACAATGCGCTCGTGGCGGCCGCGGTGGCCGGCCTTGGCGCCATCTACCTGCTCGACCCCCGCTTCCCCGTGGTGAGCTTCACCCCCGGCTCCGACGGGGGCTGGAAGGTTTCGACACGCGCGACGCGCGCTCAAGCGCAGCGGGGCGTGGACTTCGCCGTGGCGGCAAGGCGCGCCGCCGAAGCGGTGGGCGGCCGGGGAGGCGGACACCCGGTCGCATCGGGCGCGACGATCCCGCGCGAGGGGCGCGAGCGCTTCCTCGAGGTCCTCGACGAGACCGTGGCGGCCCAGCTGCAGGCCGGCAAGCCGGCGTCAAGCGCCCCCCAATACGGTTGAACGCGGACGCGCTAGCGGCCGTAGTTGTCGCCGTACATCCGGCGGCCTTCCTCAACCTGCTCGTCGGTGAGGCCCTGCGGCCTGCCCGGGGGGGGCTGGTGCTCGACTCCGGCCTGCTGCGTGAGGTACTGGTCGGGGGTCTGCGACTGCGCGAGCGGCGCGCCCTGGCCGCCATAGATGGAGGCGTACAGGTCTTCGTCGACCCGCGGCTTGCGCACGAAGCGGTACCAGTACGCGAAGGCGACAATACCGGCCGCGCCGCCGCCAAGCGCGACGGGCACGATGGGGAACGGCGTCTTTACCGGCGGCGCGAGGATGATCCCCTTGGGCAGCACTTCGACCGTGACGTTGGCCGCATTGTTCGAGGTGTCCGCCTCGTGGTCGAGGCTCAGCACAAAGCGCAGTTGGTGGACGTTGGCCGGGGGCGGCGGGTCGGTGCGGTGGCACACGTCGGGGTCGAAGCAGAGGTACTCCGGCGCGAAGTAGGAGTACTCGACTTGGACCGAGCCGCCGATGCCCGTGATGATGTTCGTGGGGTTGGGCCAGGTGAAGACGTGGCGGCCTTCGGGCCCCGTGCAGGTGTTGACGGTGGCGCCGATGGGGTTGAGCGGGCAGGTAAGGCTGTCAAACACATCGAGCGTGAGGGAGTGGGCGGCAAGCGCGCGTTGCCCGACGTTTTGGACCGTCACCTTGAACTTGACCAGGAATCCCTCAACCTGGGACAGCAGGCGCAGCGAGGTCGGGGCCACGGGCTCCTCCGGGTGTTGCGGGTTCTGGATGACCGAGAGCACGGTGTCGCTGAGCGCCCCGTCGAGGTGGTAGATCGTCAGCCTGTAGGTGGAGGTGCAGTTGGCCTGCACATTGAGGTCGGAGCGGCCGGTGATGACCACGGTGTAGAGGCCGATCGGCAAGGCCGCTGGCGCCACGATCGAAACGAGCACCGCCTTGCTGTCGAAGATGGAAAGCTGCAGGTGCGTCGGCGCGAGGGTCACGTTGAAGCCGGGCGGCGCCTGGGCGCTCATCGAGACGGCATCGCCCCCGTTGCCGGTGTTGTTGAGGGCGAGGATGTAGTTCGCGCTCACGATGTTGTCGGGGAAGTCGTAGGGGTTCACGTCCTTGTCGGTCTCGGAGGGCGTGAGGTCGCAGGAGATGTGGGGGAGGATGATGATCGTCAGGTTGGCCTCCACGAAGATGTTGGCGTTGATGTCGAGCTGCGCGTATTTCGAGGTGATGCGGACGACTTGGCTGTAGGTGCCCACCTGCGCTTTGGTGATGTTGGGCACGATGACGGTCACGCGGAAGGCGGCCTCTTCGTTCACCTGGAGGAGCTTCTCCCCGATGGGCGGGTCGGGGAAGACGCGCCAGCCCGAGAGGTTCGCGTAGTCGATGAGCAGGCTGTCGAGCCCGTTGCCGGCGTTCTGGATGGTGAATGCGAACACGATCTCCTGCAGGGGCGCGCCGGTCTGGGACGCCGGCGAGGAGATGAGGGGCTCGTAGACCTGCCGCACTTGCACGTGGAAGCGCAGCTGGGTGATGGGGGTCGTGAGGTTGGCCGCCGAGGTGACGTTGACCTGGAAGTCGTAGGTGAAGATGAGCGTCCCCAGCGGGATCGTGACGAGGAACTGGGCGGTGGTGCGGTCGGTCGATTCGTTGAGCGGCTCGAGGTCGTAGTCGGCGGGGCTCACGAGCGCGTCCCAGGAGAGGTTGCTGGGGGCCACGATGCGCGAGACCCCGCGGTCGTGGCCGTTGCCGAGGTTCTGGACGAGGAAGTCGAAGCGCAGCTGGTCGCCGGGCACGCCCGATATCGTGGAATCGCTGGTGATGTGGGCGAAGATGTAGAAGTACTGCGTGACCTCGATGCGCGTGTAGGGCGGGTACACGTAGAGGCTGACGTTGAGTTGGGCGGCCTTCACGGAAGCGCAGCTTAGCGAAACGGTCGAGTTCTCGCGGGCAAGCGCGTTTTCGGGGATATGCACGCGCACGCGGATCGTGGTGTTTTGGTTGAGGTTGGTGGAATTCGTGACGTTGGGGCCGACGTTGATTCCCTGGACGAAGAGCCAGGTCCAGTCCTCGCGGGGCACCTGGACGCCGCAGGTGTACCAGTCGGGCGTGTTGCCGGTGTTCTTGAGCCAGAAGCTGACGGTGATGTCGTTGTTGGCCGGCGACTGCAGCGAGGCGGTCGTGTTGCCCATGTCGAAGCGGGGGTTGGGCGGGATGTGCAGGCACGCGGGCACCTTCCGCGTGACGGTGGGTGAGCCGCTGCGGTGGGTGGTCGCGGTGATGTTGAAAAAGTGGTCCTTGTTTTCCGAGTCCTCGTTGGCCCGGATCTGGACGGTGATATTGGTGGGAGGGGCCGGCGGCACGTGCGACGCCGAGAAGAGGGCGACGTTGACGGTGCCGGTCACGGGCGCATAGACCGAGCCGACGGCAAGCTCGTTCGAAGACCCGGTGTCGTAGGACTTCGGGTCGGTGAGGACATGGCCGCTGGCGGTAATGATGGCCGTCCAGTTGTCGCCGCGCATCGCGGCTGCCGTGGAGTCGTCGATCCAAACCCAAGTGGGGGTGGTGATGGAGCTCGTGTCCGTGCCGTTCATGATGAGGGTGAGGTTCCACGACACGAGGGCGCCGGAAGTCCATTGGCGGCAGGTGAGGTCGGTGTCCTTCATCGCGAAGCTCAGGTCGACGGCGGAGGCCGAGGCGTGGCTGGAGAGGGCGGCGGCGGCTCCAAGGAAGAGCAGGGCGGTGGCGGGGAGGAGCAAGAGGCGGCCGTTTTTCGAGATCATTCGCAGTCCCTCAGACAATAACTGGCGCAAGACCCGAAGGACGTTATATATCGTTTGTGGTATCCGGCCAGGCGGCCTGATTCTTGTTTCGCATTGCGCGCATTTTTCTGTCGGAGGGAGGGCGCGCACCTGCATTGCACAACCTAAAGTGATGGCACGGGGCTCCCCCTTTGCGGGGGCAAATCGACGGCGGGCGAGAAGGACAAACAGATCGAGCGGCTCCGGCGCGCGCGGCAAGAATCGCAAGGAGGCGGGGGCAAAGAGCGCGTCGACAAGCAGCACCAGGCCGGCAAGCAGACGGCGCGCGAGCGCCTCGATAGCCTGCTCGACCCGGGGTCGCTTGTGGAGCTCGACCCGTTCGTCGTCCACCAGGAGACGAACTTCGAGATGGCAAAGCGCCGCGTGCTGGGCGACGGCGTGGTCACGGGGCTCGGGCGCATCGACGGGCGCCCTGTGGCGGTGTTCTCGCAGGACTTCACCGTGTTCGGCGGGTCGCTCGGCGAAATGTTCGCCTCGAAGGTCACGAAGGTGATGGACCACGCGATGAAGAACGGCTTCCCGGTGGTCGGCCTCAACGACTCGGGGGGCGCGAGGATCCAGGAGGGAGTGAAGTCGCTCGGCGGCTACGCGGAGATCTTTTTCCGCAACGTGATGGCCTCGGGGGTCGTGCCCCAGATCTCGGTCGTGCTTGGCCCCTGCGCCGGCGGCGCGGTCTATTCGCCTGCGATCACGGACTTCATCATCATGGTGAAGGACAGCTCGCACATGTTCATCACCGGCCCGGATGTGATCAAGACGGTCACCCACGAGGAGGTGACCTTCGAGCAGCTCGGCGGCGCGCTCACGCACGCGGCAAGGAGCGGGGTCGCGCACTTCGCCTCCGAGAGCGAAGCCGACGCGTTTTCGACGGTGCGCCGCCTGCTGTCGTTCCTGCCGGCGAACAACCGCGAGAAGAGGGAGCGGGCGGAAGCGCGCGAGGCGCCCCAAGGCGCCGCAGAGGCGCTGAAGGGCGTCGTGCCCGACAGCCCCAACAAGCCGTACGACATCAACGAGGTCATCCGCAACGTCTTCGACGAGGGCGACTTCCTCGAGGTGCACGCGCAGTTTGCGCAGAACATTGTGGTCGGCTTTGCAAGGCTCGGGGGATTCTCGGTGGGAGTGGTCGGCAACCAGCCGAAGGTGCTTGCAGGGACGCTCGACATCAACGCGTCGGTCAAGGCCGCGCGCTTCGTGCGCCTGTGCGACGCGTTCAACGTGCCGCTCATCACCTTCGTCGATGTCCCGGGGTTCCTGCCGGGCACGGACCAGGAGTACGGCGGGATCATCCGGCATGGAGCGAAGCTCCTCTACGCGTACGCGGAGGCGAGCGTCCCGAAGCTCACGGTGATCACGCGCAAGGCCTACGGCGGGGCTTATGACGTCATGTGCTCGAAGCACGTGCGGGCCGACCTCAACCTTGCCTGGCCGACCGCCGAGATTGCGGTGATGGGGCCGGAGGGCGCGGTGAACATCATTTTCAGGCGGCAGATCGAAAAGGCCAAGGACGGCGCGGCCGAACGCGTGCGCCTGGTGAACGAGTATGTGGAGAAGTTCGCGAACCCCTACATCGCCGCGGAGCGCGGCTTCATCGACGATGTGGTCGAGCCGCAGGAGACGCGGGGCCGGCTCGTGGCGGCGCTCGAACTCTTGGAGAACAAGGCGGAGGCGCGCCCGCCGAAGAAGCACGGCAACATCCCGCTTTAGGGCGTGCGCCACGGCAGGCGGCCTTCGTAGCCGGCAAGGGGCAGGCCCGAGAGCGCGGCGTCGTCGTAGGTGAGCGCCCGCAGGTTTTCGACCCCAAGGTCGCGCGGGTCGCGCACGCCGGCGCCGGCCGAGGCGCGCTGGGCGTCTTGCCACATCACGCGCAGGGCGGAGGCAAGCCGGTCGCCGGTGGCCTTCCAGTCGGCGTCGGTTGCGGCCTCCTCGGCAAGGGTGTGGCGCAGGGGGAACGAGGAGGCGGCGAACCCGCCGCCGGCCGCAAGCGCGCAGGCGAGTGCGGCCCCGTCGGTGAGGTCGTCGAGGCAGAGGAACGCGGCGGGCAGGAAGTCGCGGGCCGAGATGGCGAGCCCGACGAGCGCGGCGACCGGCAGGCGCCCGGGGCCGCTGCCTTCGAGGAGAGCGACCCCTTGGGCGCCGGCTCCGGCCACCGCGGCGCGCCCCTGCGAGGAGGGCATGCGGCCGGGCCCGGCAAGGAGCAGCACGGGCGCGCGGTATTGCGTGATGGCGCGCATCGCCTCGACGAGGCCGGGCAAGCCGTCGTCGGCAAGGACGGCCGGCGCGCCGCGCGGCGAGGAGAGCGAGACGACGAGCGCAGCACTTGCCCCGGCGATCTCGGGGGTGAGCGCGTCGCCGGGCGCCACGCGCAGAAAGAGCGGGACGCCGGAGGCCTTGAGCAAAGTCTCGTGGGCCTTCAGCTGCGCGGGGGTGACGAGCAGCGGCGCGCCGGCGCCTGCAGCTCCCCGCGCGGCAGCGGCCCACCCCTTGGAGGTCCCCTCGAGCGAGGGCGTTGCGTCGAGGAGCAGGGGCATGCGCGCGGGCGGCAGGCCCTTCAGGGAGAGCGCCGCGCGCGCCGGCAACGTGGTGGGCCCGGCGCCAAGGTCGCGGCCGGAGGACGGCCCGCGGGCGACGAGCGCGAACGGCAGCCGCGCGGCCTCATGGTTCCCGCCCGCGCGGAAAATGGATTGGCCGGCCCAAAAATTCGCGGCCGCTTTCGCATCGGTCACCGGCGATCGACCTCCCGAGGCGGCTCGCCCTCGACCGAGACGCGCACGCGCGGCCCGCCTGCCGATTCGGTGGCGGGCGCGCCTTGCGTCGCCGGCGGCGGGATGCGGGCATTGGCCACGGCGCGCACGAACTGGCCGGGGTCGAGGCCGCTGACCTTCACGGCAGCCGCGAGCGCTTTGAAGCGCTCGGCGGCCTTCGCGTCGAGAGGCGCGGCTCTGCAGGCCGCCGCGTCGAACGGCGAACCCGCGCGCGCGAAGATCGCGCCGCCGCCCATCCCCACGCCCAGCGTGCCACGTGCGCGCCCGAGAACCGCAAGCTCGCCGCCGGTCATCCCTGCGCCGGCAAGCTCGAGGGCGTCATCCTTCACCACCACTTCGCCGCCCGCCATCTGCCACCCGGCGCCTGCCCCGGCATCGGCAAAGACATGCACGGCGCCGCCCTGGAGCAGCGCGCCTGCGCCCTCGCCTGCAGACCCCACGACTTGGACGAGGCCGGCGGTCATCCCATACCCGACATAATTGCCCACGGAGGCCTTGGCGACCACGAGCGCGCCGGCGTTGAACGCTGCAAGGAAATCGCCAGCCTCGCCGTCAACGACCACGCCCACGCGAGCGGCAAGGCCCACGCCGACGGCGCGGTGGCCGCGGACGTCCTCGAGCGTGAATTTCACGCCGGGCTTTGCGTGCTTGACGATGAGGCGGTTGATCTCCTGTGAGCTTGCGCCCTTCTGCGCTTCGCCTGCCGTGAAACACTTCCCCCTCTGCGCTTGGGGCCCTCTAACCGGGAGCGCGGGATTAACGGTTTGGCCTGCCGCCGTCCCCGAAGGCGCACCCCGCCCCCGCCGCGTCAAGCGTGCGCTCGATGTCGCCCTTCAGCGACGAATCAAGCTCATAGCCCACGGCGAGGCGCTTGAGGCGGACGGCCTCGGCGAGCGTCGTGCCGGTCCCCGCGAAGGGGTCGAGGACGAGGTCGCCTTCCACGGAGAACATGGAGATGAGCCGGCGCGGGATCTCCGGTGGGAACGCAGCCGAGCGACGTCCGGAGGGCCCGCGCCCTTGCCTTGCCCCTTTCACCTCCCACAGCTGCGAGAACCAGGAGTCGCGTTGGGGCCTGGTGTAGGCAGAGGCCTTGCGCGTCGGGTCCCTGCGCGGGAACGAGCGCAGCCGCCCTTTCCGGAGCACCAGGATGAACTCGCAGTCGAGGGTCACATAGGCGTTTGGCGGCAGGAACCCGGAACCGAGGAAGGCGTTCGGGCGGTTCGTCGGCTTTTTCCACAAGATGTACGGCAGGGGGTCGAACCCGAGCCGCTCGAAGGCCGCGAGCACGCGCGCGTGGTTCGCGTACAGCCGGAAGCGGCCGTCGAGGCGGCGCAGGGCGTCGCCGACCACGACGCAGGCGATGCCGCCCGGGATGAGCGCGCGCGCCGCCTCGCTCCACACGCCGTCAAGGACCGCGTGCATCTCCTCAAAGGAGGTCGCGCCAAGCGAGGCGAAGGCCTCGTCCCACATCGCGATCATCGGGTACGGCGGCGAGGTCACGAGCAGGGCGGCTGAACTGTCCCCGACCTCGGGCATCGACCGCGCGTCCCGGAGGAAAACGGAGACCGAAGGTCGTGCCCCCATGGTTGGTTCCCCCCGGCCTGGAAGGGGGCGACCCGGCAGGCGCCCGCCCTCTGCAGGCGGCCCTCCATGGTGCCGGCCATTAATACCGCCAAAAGGCCCCCACCGGGGGTACCCGCCCTCGGCAATTTGCATGGGAAATGGTGGTGTGCCGTCCTGGGGCCCCTTTCGCTCAAACTGAAGAGCCAGACATGTTTCGCATGACGCGAGGAGGGCGAGATTCGCTTCTCAACCTATAAATACGGGCAACTAGGGTTGGCGCATTAGGGCCGAAAGGCCCTCAACGGAGGACAAAACCACATGAAGAGCGTCTTCGGACGAAAGAACAAGTCGGCAGTGTCCCCCGTGATTGGCACCATCTTGATGGTGGCAATTACGGTGGTTCTCGCGGCCGTCTTGTACGTAATGGTTGCCGGGCTAGGGCCCGGCAGCACGCCAAACAACCCCACCATGATTATGCAGAGTGGCGGTTGGAACAACGGGAACGACACGGTGAGCATTACCTCAGTGACGAACGCGGCTAACCTCGCGCCCACGGACCTGACGTTCACCATCGAGACCACCAGCGGCCCCTATTACTCGGGCGCAGCCGGTGCGAACGACACCCGTGGCGGACCGACTGTGAACGTCGTGTACAACGACCTCACTGGGGCGAACCTGGTGACTTCGGGCGACAGTGTCCGCATTCAGATTACGCCGGCGAGTTCGGCGGCGCTGAACGGGGCCTCGCTCAAGGTGTTCAAGGGCGGCTCGCAGATCGGCGTGGTCACCCTCTCGTAGGGTGTCCGGCAAGGCTCAATTTCCCCTTTCCCGGGCCCGGAAGGGCCCGGCTGTCAATTTCTCCTGTTCTGACAGCTCTTGCCACGTCCAGTTCTTGGCTGGCCGTGACTCTCAAGGGCCTCCACCGGCAATGAAGGTTCTAATACGTGGCCGTAGGCTCCCAATTAGGGGCGGAAACGTCCCGAAGGAGGACAAAACCACATGAACCCCGTCTTTGGACGGAAGAGCAAGTCGGCAGTGTCCCCCGTGATTGGCACCATCTTGATGGTGGCAATTACGGTGGTTCTCGCGGCCGTCTTGTACGTGATGGTGGCAGGGCTTGGTCCCGGCAGCACGCCGAACCAACCGACCATCATCATGCAGAATGGAGGCTGGACTAATGGGAACGACACGGTGAGCATTACGTCAGTGACGAACGCGGCTAACCTCGCGCCAACGGACCTGACGTACACCATCGAGACGTCAAGCGGCCCCTACTACTCGGGCGCGGCTGGTGCGAACGACACGCGCGGGGGACCCAAGGTAAACATCGTGTACAACGATCTTACCGGCGCGAACCTCGTGACCTCGGGCGACAGCATCCGCATCTCGATAACGCCGTCGACGTCGACTGCGATTGGCGGCGGGTCGCTCAAAGTGTTCAAGGGCGGCTCCCAGATCGGCGTCATCACGCTGTCGTAAAGCGTCCGGCGCAACCGTTTTCTTTTCCCGGGCCCGGAAGGGCCCGGTTCTGAATTTTTTTTGGACGAGCGGAGCGGCTTGCAAGCGCGCATCGAGCCTGCGCCGGCGTAGGCCTTGCTCGAGGGCCGCTCCACCATGGGCATTAGATCGCCGGAGCGCGGCCCGCCCTAAGCCTCATTAGGGGGCACGGCCCCTCCCAGGGCGATGGCAGCAAGCGGCCGCTCGTACCCGACCCCCCATGGCAATTCTGTTGTCCTCATCGGCGCTGCCGCCGGCGTGGCGGGGCTACTTGCAGTTGTTGTCCTAAGCACGGGGTCCCCGCTCGTCGAGGTGACCAGCCCCACCGCCAACAATCCGCCGAAGAACCCATCGATGGTCATGCAAAACAGCGGGTGGAGCTCCGGAATCGAGGCGGTCGGCATCCTTTCGGTCTCCAACGGCAACAACCTCTCGCCCTCCGACCTGACCTTCACGGTCGAAGCGGCCGGGGTGCTTTACTATTCAGGCGCCGCCGGGCTGAACGACAGCCGAGGGGGTCCCATCGTGGACCTGCGCTACCACGACGCCGCCCCGGTGGGTACGGTCTCTGCAGGCGACGCCTTCGGCGTCCGGGTCGTGCCGGACACCTCGACCGCCCTCAGTGAGGCGACGGTGAAGGTGTTCAAAGGCGGGCTTCAGCTGGGGGTGGTCACCCTGGCCAAGGTTACGGGGCCCACGACGGTCATCCTGCAAGGCAGTGGCTGGAACAACGGCAACAACACCGTGAGCATTGCTTCGGTGACCAACGGCAACGGCCTTGCCCCCTCCGACCTCACTTATACGATTGAAACCACCAGCGGGCCCTACTACTCGGGGAGCGCGGGAGCGAACGACACCCGCGGCGGGCCTCTCGTGAACGTTGTCTACAACGACCTCACGGGCGCGAACCTCGTGACTGCGGGCGACAGCATCCGTGTACACATTACCCCGTCCTCTTCGATGGCCCTTGCCGGGGCGAGCCTAAAGGTCTTCAGCGGCGGATCGCAGATCTGCACGGTCGTACTCGGATAGGGCGCGCCGCGCCCGCGCGCGCCGTTGTTCGCTCCCCCTGGCTCGCACGGCCAGCACTGGCTTGATAAACGTATTAATATGGCAAGCCGGTAGAACGGCGGCCAGAAGCAGGGTGGCTCACATTGCTCGCTCGCGCATTTGCAGTGAGGGAACGACAGGCCGTCGCCCCCATCGTGAGCACGGTCCTGCTCGTCGCCATCACCATCGTGCTCGCCGCTGTGCTCTTCGTGATCGTCTCCTCGATGCTTGTGAAGCCGCCACCGCCTCCGGCGGCCTTCACGCTCGATTCGCGCGGGTGGAACGGCGGCAATGAGACCTCGACGGTGAGCGGCACAACGGGCACCGGCGCGATCCCGGCAAGCGAGCTGACCTATGTGATCCGCGACCCCGATGGCGTGGGCTACTACGGCGGCAAGGCCGAGGACTCGATGACTGTGAACTCCGTTACGGTGACCGTGCACTACCGCGACCTCGACGGGGGCGACCGGATCACGCCGGGGGACCAGCTCGTGGTCGAAGTGGTGCCCATCAGCGGGAAGGCCCTCCTGGAGGGCGGCGTGTTCGAAGTCCACTACGGCGACCGGCAGATCGCGAACCACGCGCTGTAGTGCGGTGCGGGCGCCTATTCTTTAGCCGATCAAGCATTCGGGGAAAAAGGGGGGGGGCGGCAATTCAGCGGCGGACACTGAGGCGGCGCAAGGACGGCGTGTCGGCGGTGCTCGGCGAGATCATGCTCGTCGTGATCACGGTCGTCCTGGCCGCCGTGCTCTACCTCATGGTGTCGGCCCCGGCAGCGCCCCAGAGCCAGCCCCTGTCCCTGCTGCTCGAGCAAAAGTCGCCGACGCACAATGCGACCAATGCCTCGCGCAACGACACCGCCTTCCAGGTGACGGCAAAGCTGGGGACTGGCGACCTCTTCTGGAACGACAGCTCGCTGCAGGCCACGATCGTCTCGCTCAACGGCACCACGCTCTTCTGGCACGCCATGGTGTACAACGACACGGTGATGGACGGCAAGGCGGGCGCGGGGGACAGCATCGTCATCCGGGGGATGACCGACGAGTACCACCACGCGACGCTGCGGCTCTTCTACCAGGGTCGGCAGATCTACACCGGCACGATCAATTGAGCGCGCGGCTCACCCGAGCCCGCGGGCGAGGATGGGCAGCGAGAAAAAGGTCGCAAGCGAGCTGCCCACGTTGGTGAGCGCCGTGACGAAGAGCACGCGCCAGACCGGGTTGCGGAAGAGCTCGCGGAACGACTCCCAGGCCTGCAGGCGCTCGAAGTCCGCCACGGTGGGCGTGCGCACCTTGGCCTCCATTAGCCCTGCGAACCAACCAGCTGCAAGCGTCGGGTGGATGGCCGTGAAGCCGGCGACCGCGGCGGCCGTGGCGATCGAGTAGGGGTGCCCGCCGGCGGCGGCCGCCCCGAGGCCGGCGGCGACCCCGTGGATGATCCACCAGAGCGCGAGGGCCTCGCCCGCGCGCGCGAGGTTGCCCTGCAGCCCCTGGTAGATGACGATCCAAAAGAAGAGGAGGGGGATCGACCAGGCAAAGACCGTCCCCCACGGAACTTTGGGTTCGGGCACCTGGTTCAGTTCCTCGAAGGGCGGCAACTCCGGGAGCCCGCGCGCGATGGCGGCGCGCACGCCTTTGATGTGGCCGGCGCCGATGACGGCAACGACTCGACCTTCCTTTGCGGAAAGCAAGATGCGCTTGGCGAGGAACTCGTCGCGCTCGTCGATGAGGACGCGCTTGACCGAGGGGGCGAAGCGGCCGATCTCCTCCATCATTTCGGTGAGGACGTCCTCGTCCATCAGTTCGGCGAGCTCCGCTTCGAGGTCCTCGGGCTTGGGGGGCTTGCCCTCCGCTTCGCGCTGCGCCGCGTCGAGGTCGGCGAGCCTGCGGATTCCAAAGAGGACGGCCCAGGCCTCCCACGCAAAACGCAGCTTCTCGCGCAGGGTCATCAGGCGCCAGGCGCGCTTGAGCGTCACGCCGATGTCGCGGTCAAGCAGCGCGAGCTTCGCCTTGCGCGCGTGGGCGATGTTCACCGCTTCGATCATCTCGCCGCCCGGCTCCACCCCGAAGCGCTCGGCCAGCCGCCGCTGGAAGCTCGCGAGGAAGAGCGAGGCCATGAAAAAGTAGGCGCGCCCGCTGCGGATGATCTCGGTCACGGGGGTCTTCGCCCACTCGGCGCGCTGGGAGAGCGCCTTGTACCGCCCCTGGTCGAGCTCGACGCCGACGATGTCGGGCGCAAAGGTCTCGACGGCCGCCCTTACCTCTTCGACGCTCTTCTTGGAGACATGGGCCGTGCCCACAAGGACGATGCGCTCCGAGACGCGCTCGATCACGGGGCGGGCCAACCCCGGCGCTCAAGATAAAGCGCGCGCAAGGAGCCCCGGGCCGCCAAAGGGCGGGGGCACTCACGCGGTCTCCCGGACGTCGATGGCGCTGTCGCAGACCAGCTTGAGGATGACTTCGAGGTCCTCCGGCGTCTGCTCGTGGATCGAGAGGACCAGCGTCATCACCTGGCGGACGCGCAGCGAGTTGATCAGGTAGTAGGAGAACTCGGAGAGCGCCTTCTCGTCGTTGTGCATGGCGAGCGTGTTCATCGCGTCGAGGAAGAGGATCGTGCCCTTGGTGCCGGTCTGCTTGAGCCAGGTCTCGACCTTAAGCATGATGTTCTCGAGCATCGTGGGCGATTCGATGTAGATCGTGTTCTCCTTCTCGCCCCCGGTCGAGCCGACGATGAACGAGATGCAGTCCACGAAGTAGAGGTTCGCCGTCGAGACGCCCTCGGCCTCGAGCTGCTGCTTGATGACCGACGAGGGGATCGTCGAGGTGATGTAGATGACTTTCTTCTTCTGCCGGTTCGCGTAGTCGACGACGGCCTTCATGGTCTGGAAGTAGAAGTTCAGGTCGCACATGAGGGCGATCGCGGCGTTTGGCGCCGCCTCGTCGAGGCTCGACTGGACGACCTTCTCGACATCGACGGGCACCCTTAGCCCTCCCGCATGGACGCCTTGAGCATCGGCACCATGATGAGCCCGTGGCTGGTCAGGTCGATCACATAGCGCGCGCGCGAGTGGACCGTGCCGCGCATCTTGACGGCCTGGAGCGTGCGCAGCAGGTAGCCGCGCGAGTCGTGGTTGCCAAGCAGGATGATGCCGTCGGCCACGGCCTCCTCGACGCCGAAGCTCGAGTAGGTCATCTCGCCGGCGCGCGTCTCGCTCGTGGCGATGGTGGTCACGCCGGCGCTCGAGAGCGTGCGCGCGAGCTTGTCGACAAACTCGCGCATGTGCTCGGGCTTCGAGATGCGCTGGCAGATCCCGGTGAGCGAGTCGAGGACGAGCCGCTGGGCCTGCTTCTCCTTCACCGTGCGCGTGACCCACTTCAACAGGGCCTCGACGTCCTTGTCGGTGAGGTCGGGCGAGATCCGCAGCTCCTCAAACAGCTCGGCCGAGTCGACGAAAGTCAGCTTCTTGCCGACGAGCGCCTTGTCGAAGAATGCGTAGGTCGCGGCGTTGGCGAGGACGCGCTCGACGGGCTCGGTCGTCGTGATGAAGATGCCGGGCTCGCCTTCCTTGGCGCCGTTGACGAGCATTTCGAGGGCGATCGTCGTTTTGCCGGTGCCGCAAGCGCCCGTGAGCAGGACGAAATTGCCCTTGGGGATTCCGCCGTTGAGCACGGAGTCTAGGCCCGAGATTCCCGTCTTGGCGCGCGGGACTCCCTGGCCTTGGGAATCCGAAGCCGCTTCCTTCTCCGCCAAGTCGATCCTCTGGACGGGAAGTTTTCCCCCACAATCCCGCGTTTGCGGGAGCGAATTGTGCATATATATGGGTTGTGGGGCTACCAATCGGAGCCAACTGGAGGGTCGTGTCGCGAGTGAAAATCGGCGTTGGAGACAACGCTTCCCCTGAGTTTTATAGAGACGCGCGAATACTTAGGGCGGGGGCGGGCGGCTGTCGGAGTGGGTCGATGCCACGCGCGTGGGGCTCTGCCTCTTCGGGCTCACCTTGGCGGCCTACACCGATGTGAAGACGCGCGAGGTGCCCAACGAACTGTGGTACGGGCTTGGCGCGGCGGGGCTCGTCATTATGGGGCTGGGGTTCAGCGATTCGTTTGGCGGACTCTCGTGGCTGCTCGCCGTGCCGGTGGCCCTCGTCTTTGCCGTCGTGGTCACGGGCCTCGAGATCATCCCGGTTTTCCCCAAAGGCGCGCAGATTTCAGACGACCCTGAGCTCACCCCCCGCCAGGAATTCCTCACGAAGGTGGACCTTGCGCTCTCGGCCGCGATGCTCCTTTCGGCGCTCGTCTTTTTCGTGTTGGCCTCGGGGCTTGACCTTGGCAGGCCGACGTTTGTGCTTGAAGGGCCCCAGGCGCAGGCGTATTCGGTGTGCCTCATGTGCCTTTTCGCCCTCGGCATGTTCTACGTCTCGCTCATCTCGGGCGGGGCCGACATGAAGGCGCTTGCGACACTCGCCGTGCTCTTCCCGGCTGTGCCTTCGGTCGGGGGCCTTCCGCTTGTGCACCCGCATGCGCTTGCGCTGCTCGTGGTGCCCTTTGCGCTGGCCGCCTACTTCAACGGCGCGCTGATCCTCGTCGTGGCGAAAATCCCGGTGTACCCCATCGCAAGCGCGCGGCGCGGCCACCTGCGCTTCCCCGCGTCCATCGCGGGCTACCCAAAGCCCCCGGGCGAGGTCAACCTCGCGCGCGAATGGATCAACGCGAGACTTGTGGACGGGAAGGTCGTGCAGACGCTTTGGCCGAAGCACGGCGCGCACTCTGACGAAAAGCAGAAAGAGCTCCTCGATTTCCTCAAGGCCAAGGGCGAGCCTTTCGTCTTCGTGTCGCAGCGCCTGCCGTTCATGGTTTATTTGGCCGCCGGGTTCGTGGCGGCCCTCGTGGTGTCGAGCCCGCTTTACTTCGTCGCCGGGTAGTTGCAAGTCGCTTCTATGTACCCGGCGGCGCTCCTCACGCTCATGGACTACTTCGTCACGGGGGCCACCGGCTTTGTGGGCGGGCGCGTCGCGCGCGACCTGCTCGCCGCAGGACACCGCGTGCGCGCGGTGGTGCGCACTCCAGGGAAGGCCGGCGACCTCCGCGAGGCGGGCGCGGAGCTCTTTGAGGGTGATGTCACGCAGAAGGAGAGTATGCGAAAGGCGATGGAGGGGGCGGACGGCGTCTTCCACATCGCCGGATGGTACAAGGTCGGGGCGCGCGACAAGCGGCCGGGCCAAGCGATCAATGTGGAGGGCACGCGCAACGTCCTCGAGCTGATGAAGGAGGTCGGCTTGCCCAAGGGCGTCTACACAAGCACGCTTGGGGTGTTTGGCGACACGAAGGCCAAACTCGTGGACGAACATTACAGGATGAACGGGCCGTGGCTTTCGCAATACGACCGCACGAAATGGGTGGCGCACTACGAAGTCGCCGAGCCGATGATGCGGGACGGCCTGCCCCTCGTGATCGTGCAGCCGGGGCTGGTCTATGGGCCGGGCGACACCAGCGCGCTGCGCCCGACGCTCCTCGATTACCTCCGGCGCAAGCTCAAGCGCGTGCCGGCGGGCGCTGCGTACTGCTGGGGGCACATCGAGGACACGGCGCGCGGCCACATCCTCGCGATGGAGAAGGGCAAGGCCGGCGAGAGCTACATCATCGCGGGCCCCGCGCACACGCTCGTCGAGGCGTTCGAAATTGCGGAGCGAATCACGGGGATTCCCGCCCCGAGGAGCCACCCGAGCCCCGGGACCGTCCGGATGATTTCGCGGATGATGGCGTTCGTGGAGAAGTTCAAGGCGGTGAGCGAGTCGATGTCGTCGGAGCAACTGCGCGTCCTTGCCGGCGCGACGTACCTTGGCGATAGCTCGAAGGCGCGCCGCGAGCTTGGGTTTTCGGCCCGCCCCCTGGAGGAGGGCCTGCGCGAAACGCTTGCCCATGAGATGGCGCTCCTCGGGCTTGGCAAACTGGCGCCGGTGCCGGGCTCGACCATGGCTTAATGAGGCCGCAAGCCTCCCGGTGACTTCCTGCGGGTGCTCCTTGCCAGCAAAGAAGAAAGCCACCGCCAAGGGCGCGCCCTCGGGCGAGGTTACGCTCCAAGTGGCCGTGGACACCACGACCCTGAAGCGGGGCCTGCAGATCGCGCGCGAAGCCTCAGCGGGGGGCGCACAGTGGATCGAAGTGGGCACCCCGCTCCTGAAGAGTGAGGGGATGGAGGCCGTGCGGGCGTTTGCCCGCGGCCTCAAGGGGCGCACGATCGTGGCCGACATGAAGACGGCCGATGTGGGTGGCGCCGAGGTCGAGCTGGCGGCAAAGGCGGGCGCGAGGGTGGTCCATGTCCTCGCGTCGGCCCACGACGAGACGATCCGCGACGCCGTGCGCGCGGGGCGCAAGTACGGGACGATGATTGCGATCGACCTGATGGGGATCGGCGACAAGGTGGCGCGCGCGCGAGAGGTGGAGGCGATGGGCGTGCACCACGTGAGCGTTCACGTGGGAGTCGACGAGCAGATGGTGGGCCTCTCACCGGTGAAGATGGTGCGCGCGGTGGCAGAGGCCGTGTCCATCCCGGTGGCGGCCGCGGGCGGCCTGAACTCCGAGAGCGCGCCCGCAGTCGTGAAGGCGGGCGCGACGATCATCATCGTCGGCGGGGCGATCACGAAGGCCGAGGAGCCGAAGGCCGCGACGGCCAAGATCCTGAAGGCCATCAACCAGCGCAAGGCGCTGCCGACGGAGCTCTTCCGCAAGTACGCCCAGTCGGAGCTGAAGCAGGCGTTTGTCATGGCCTCGACGCCGAACATCACGGACGCCAACCACCGGAAGGGCGCGATGAAGGGCATCCGGTCGGTCGCCGCACACGGCGTGAAGATGGTGGGGCGCGCGGTGACGGTGCGCACGGTCAACGGCGACTGGGCAAAGCCCGTGGAGGCGATCGATGTGGCAAAGCCCGGAGAGGTCATCGTGATCGACGCGCAGGGCGGCGAGATCGCGGTGTGGGGCGAGCTCGCCTCGTGGTCGAGCAAAGTGAAAGGGATCGCGGGTGTCGTGATCGACGGGGCGATCCGCGATGTCCCCGACATCCGGGCGATGGGGTTTGCGGCATTCGCGCGGCACATCTCGCCGGACGCCGGCGAGCCCAAGGGACACGGGGAGATCGGGGCGGAAATCATCTGCGGCGGCCAGACGGTGCGGGGGGGCGATTGGGTGATCGGGGACGACTCGGGCGTGGTCGTTGTGCCGCAGGAGCGGGCGGTGGAGATTGCCAATCGCGCCGTCAACGTATTCGAGACCGAGAACCGCCTGCGCGAGGAGATCCGGCGCGGCTCGACGCTCTCCAAGCAGCTCGAACTCGAGAAGTGGGAGAAAGTCGGTTAGCGGCCGCACCGGCGCCGCGCATTAATTCCGTACTTGTGCGCCGTGGACTGGAGGGAGCGACGCGATGGCGCCATCCGCGAAGCCCTTCGAGACCGGAGAATCGCAACGAACGGGAGCCCGCTCTCCAATGGCAGGCCTCCGATTTCGCGAATTTGTGACCGTGGCCCTGGGGCTCGTGGGAACGCCCTTGGGACGAGGGTTCATCCCAGCGCGCTCGCAAATGGCCGCGGCGGGGCTTACCGTGGGGGCGGGCTTCATTTACCTTGCCAGTTGCGTGGCGACGGTCCTGGTCGTCCTCGTTGCGGTTTCCGACCTGCGAGAAACCGAGGCGCGTTTGCGGGGGTTCCGCCCTCTGGCAATATCGAGTGAGGGCATCCGGGTGGTCGCCGCGAGCGCTCGATCTCGACCTCAAGGAAGGATCCAAGTTCCTTGGGACGAAATCCAGTCAAGTGAGATTCTGGGCATGTATGAATTCCGTATGATTCGAGACGTTGTGCTTGTCTTGGCCGGAGGCAGACGCATTTCGACAGGCTTTCGGGAACTTGGAGAGGGACTCGCCCTGGCTAGGTTGCTTTCAGACCAGTGGCCGGGGAAATGCGTTTTCAAGGAATTCGTGGGGGGCCGGAGCTCCGCGAACCCATTCCTCAACTCACAGCGCTAAGAACCAACCCGAACGCTCCCCAACGGAACCTTCACGACGAATGCGAGCCGGAATAACCCCGGAACCGGCGACGCCTGCGAAGGGATTCATGAAAATATCGAGGAATCAACCGCAACGTGCGCGTGGATCTGGCTCGGCCCAGCCCGTAGCTTTGGGACCCCGACGGCGGCGGGCTCCACGACGGCTTCCTGAACCATGTGCTGATCGGAAACGCAGGGAGCGACACCTGCACGGTGGCAGCGGGCGCCTGAACGAGCTCCTGGCTCTTCACCGCGGCCTCCTCGAACACGCCGACGACGATCCCGCCGGACAAGGACACGGACGACGAGGGAATTCCCGACGACATCGAGGAAGCCGGAAGCGGGTGCTACGTTGGCGAGGTCGGGTGCACGTACGGGTCGGGCACGAACGGCGCGCGCGTGACCAACCCGACCTTGGCGGACACTGATGGTGAGGGCCTGCTGGACGGCGTCGAGGTGCGCGGGACCTTTATGGCGTGTCTTCTCACGGGCGGTGTGTGGCGAGGAATTCGGCCACACGGACGATTGGAATTCCTTCGAACGACCCCAGCCGAAGCAAGTGCCGATCTCCGCTGACGATGAAGTCGACCTCACCTTCGATTGCGGCTTCGAGCACTGCATTGTCGTCCGGGTCTTGGCGGATGGCTTCGACCACGCGCCGAGGGTCAACAATTTCGACGACGCCCACCAAGGCCGCAAGCGCCCGGTGTGCCTCGTCCCCTGGTCAAACCGAACTTGGGCCTGCCCAAGACCTCCCAGAACTCGCCCAGCAAAGGTGGAGAGGATACCATCGTCCATTCACCCTCGGTGGAGCGCCGCAGGAATTGCCTGGGCTTGCCATCGGCGATTAAAGCGCTGATGAGGACGTTCGTGTCGGCGACGACTCGGTCCATCTTCGATCAACCACTCGCCTTCCGTTTTCGCGTTCGCCGGACGGCGGAGATCTCCGCGTGTATCGTCTTCTGCGTGAAACGGCGGCCCGTTCGGTCAGCCGCCGCGAAGATTGCCTCCCACTCTTTCTGGATGTCGGGGAGCGCCAGTCGCTTGAGCACGATCAGGTCGCCGCTTCCAAAGACGAGGAACCTTGTCTTCGGCTCCACCCCGAGGTGCTTGCGCAGCTCCTTGGGAATGACGACCTGCCCCTTTTCGCCCATGATGGTGATTTCCGGTTCTGATTCCATACTTTCCTACCAGTAGGATAGTACAATTGGTGCTATTTTAAGGGTTTCCCACCATCGGCGTGCGCGGGGTCGCAGGGCCCCGTTGGGCGCGTACTGACCGGAATTGCTAGCGCTGCGGCGGCAGCAGCGCCGCGCGCACGTGGTTGAGCGCTTCGCGGTCCTTGGGCTCGAGCATCGCGGCGAACTTGGGCTCCTTGTCGAGCGATCCCGGCCAGCGCGCGAGGATCGCGCCGCCGTTCGAGGTGAGCTTGCAGTACGGCTTGATCCGGGGTTCCTGCACGTGGATCCACTCGAACACATGGCCGAGGCGCGCTACGTTGTCGGCGCCAAGGCGATGGACCTGGTCGGGCGGGAGGTAGGTCGCGAAGCGCGAGAGTTCGGAGAGGCGCGGCGGGAGCGGGCCGCGAAGCTCTGCCTCCGTGAAGCGCCAGCGGATGTTGTCGTGCTCCGGCCCCGAGAACATGGCAAGCGGCGCGGTCTGTTCGACGAGGGCCGTGAGGTACTTGTCAGCAAGCGCGTCCTCGATGGAGGAAGCCGCGGCGCCCTGGTCGCCGTCGGAAAACCCTTTGGCTTTCTCGCGCCAGTACTGGGGCAGGAAAAGGACGCCCTGGATGAAGTCGCGGCGCGGGTCGACGCGCGGCGGGGAGAGCTCGTCCTCGCCAAGGTACTCGAACTCGATGCGCGCGCGCACGGCGGTGCCGCTAAGGTAGAGGTCGGCCTGCCCTTTGACATGCGGGATGGCGGCCTCGGCGTAATCGGAAAAAACCTTGGGGACATCGTCCGGGACGCGCGGCGGCGCGTGCTGTTTGACTTGGACGGCGCCGGCCTCGACCCGCCTCGCGATCTCGACGGGAGTGCCCTGCCGCGGGACGACCCCCGCTTTGATCCACGCCGCCGTGAGGGCGGAGTAGGCGCCGCGCGAGTCCTTGGCGGGCGACGCGTACCAGAAGACGTACGCGTCGTCGTCGGGCTTGTCGGTGAGCATGGGCATCAAACCAGACGAAAGCGGAGCGCCATAACCGTTTGCTTGCTGCGGGTCGAGCGTGCCGAGCAAGAGGGTGGTTCCATCGAGGCGGCATCCGTTTGCCCTATGTGTTGGAGGGCTTCCCCCATCATTAACATATATCTTTATATGCTATGTATGTAATTGGATGTAATTGTGAGAGAAAACATACTACTGGCGCTTAAGGAGGCGTTCCTTTCTAGGCGCTCCCTTGAGAATCTTCCAGAGGGAATCTGGAAGCGCACGAGCGCCCTAAACACGTGGGGCACCAATGCGATCGAAGGCAATACGCTAACATGGAAGGACGTGGAAAAGTTACTCCTCCTTGAAAAAAATGTGCCGAACCGGCCATTGCGCGACGTTCTTGAAACGATCCAGCATGAGGCCGCGTTTAGAAGCCTCCTCGCGCGCAAGGACAGGCCGGTCACGCTCGTGACCGCCTTGGAATTGCACGAAGCGGTCTTCAAAGGGGCGCGGGCGATCGATCCGGGCCAATGGCGGCTCGTGAATGTTCGCATTGCGGGTAGCGAACATCGGCCGCCTCGGCCAGAAAAGGTTGTCGCAGAGATGGATAAGTGGCGCGCCGAATATGCTCGGCGCGACCTCGTAGGTGAAGAGGTTTTCGAGCTCGGAGCTTGGATGCATCACGTTTTCGAGTCAATTCATCCCTTCGCGGACGGGAATGGGCGAGTAGGACGCCTGCTCCTGAACCTCCATTTCATGAAACATAACTGGGCGCCCGTGCACCTCGTCCCCGGCGACCGGGACGAATACCTCGCCGCGCTCGAGGGCGCTCAGGGCGGCGACCAATCAGCCCTGGTCCACCTACTCCAAGAAGCCATGGCGCGCTCGCTCCTTGATCTCCTCGACCAAGTGGGAACCGAGCAGGATGAGCTCAAGGCTCTGTGGAGCTTTGGATCGAAATCAGGGTATTCGAGCAACTACCTCGCCCTACGGGCGAACCAAGGGGAACTTCCGGCGGTCAAGGAGCGCGGCCGGTGGCGCACGAGCGCGCGCGCGATGGCGCTCTACCGCGAGCACGCGGCGCGCGCGTGAGGAATCTTCTTCTACCGTCGGCCGTGTTTGCGGCCGCTTGCCCCCGACCGAGTACAATCCAACGGCGATTGAAGAGCGCTGGCAGCGGGAGTGGGAGCAGGCGCGCCTCTTTGAGCCGAAGCGCGAGGAGGGCAAGCGCAAGTTCTTCCTGATCTTTGCGTACCCCGGGATCTCCGGCTACCTCCACGTCGGCCACATGCGCGGCTACTCCTACTGCGACGCGATCGCGCGGTACCACCGGCAGCTCGGGGAGGCCGTGCTTTTCCCGGCGGGCTTCCACGCCTCGGGGATCCCTGCGGTCTCGTTTGCGCGCAAGGTGGAGCGCGGGGACGAGGGGACGCTTGCCACGCTCCGCGCGGAAGGCACCGACGAGGCGGCGATCGCGAAACTCAAGGACCCGGCGTTCGTGGTGAGCTTCTTCTCGAAAATCTACGAGGACCGCTACTGGCGCAAGTTCGGATTCTCGATCGACTACTCGCGGCTGTGCTCGACGATCGACCCGGGCTACAGCAAATTCATCCAGTGGCAGTTCCGCAAGCTGCACGAAAAAGGGCTGCTCGTCCAGAAGCCGCACTTTGCGCCCTTCTGCCCCGTGTCGGGCCCAGTGGCCGTCGACCCTTCGGAGACGGATGTGTCGCGCGGCGGGGACGCGGAAGTGCTGCAGTTCACGGCGCTCAAGTTCCGCTCCGCCGAAGGCGTGGTGTATCCGTGCGCGACGCTGCGGCCCGAGACGGTATTCGGCGCGACGAACCTCTGGGTGAACCCGGCCGTCGAGTACGTTTTGGCCGAAGTCCAAGGCGAGCGTTGGGTGCTCTCGCCGGAAGCCCTGCGCAAGGCCGACCTGCTCTTCGAAGGCGGCGCCCGCGAGGTGGGCCGGGTGCCGGGCCGCGAGCTTGTGGGCCGCGAAGTGAAGGCGCCGCTCACCGGCGCGGCGGTGCGCGTGTTCCCGGCGTCGTTCGTCGACCCCGCGGTGGGGACGGGCGTCGTGATGAGCGTCCCCGGCCACGCGCCATACGACCTTGCGGCCCTCGAAGAGCTCGGGCGCGCCCCGGGTGGCGTGGCCCCCGAGTTCGTGAAGGCGGCCCGCCCCATCGTGATCATCCGGTCGCCGGGGTCGCCGCCAGGAGGCCCTTCGCCCGCAGAGGCCGCGGTGCGGGCGCACAAGGTCGCCTCGACCGCCGACAGGGCCGCGCTCGACAAGGCCACCGAAGACGTGTACACGCTCGAGTTTCACCAGGGCCGGATGCTCGAAAACACGGGGGCGTTTGCAGGGGCGACCGCCGCCGAAGCCCGCGAGCGCGTCGTGCGCGAGGCGGTCGAGGGGGGCGGAGCCGCGGCCTTCCCCGAGTTCTCGATGGAAGTCATCTGCAGGTGCGGGCAGCAAGTGCTCATCAAGCGGATCCCCGACCAGTGGTTCATCCGCTACTCGGACGACACGCTCACGGAGGAATCGGCAAGGCACGCGAGCACGATGTCCGTGACGCCCACCGAGTACGGGCGAGACCTGCCGGCGACGTTGCGCTGGTTCGCCGACCGCGCGTGCATCCGGCAAGGCGCTTGGCTTGGCACGCCCTTCCCGCTCGACGAGAAGTGGATCATCGAGCCGATCTCGGACTCGACGCTCTACCCGGCGTTTTACATGGTCACTCCCTACATCAACGACGGGAAGGTCCGGCCGCAGGACCTCGGGGACGCGTTCTTCGACTTCGTGTTCCTCGGACGCGGGGAGCCCGAGCGAGTCCCTGGAATTGCGAAGGAGGTCGTGGAGGCCTGCCGGCGCGACTTCCTCTATTGGTACCCGCTCGACCTCAACCTCGGCGGCAAGGAGCACAAGACCGTCCACTTCCCCGCCTTCGTGAAGAACCACGTCGCGATCCTCGCACAGCCCCACTGGCCGCGCGGGATTTTCGTGAACTTCTGGGTGACGCAGACGAAGGGCGAGAAACTCTCGAAGTCGAAGGGCGGCGCCCAGCCGGTGGCGCAACTCGCCTCAAAGTTCGGCGTGGACGCCCTCCGCCTTTACTACGCGCACGCGGCGGCGCCGTGGCTCGACATTGAATGGGACCCCGACGGCGTGGTCGAGTACCGCAGCCGGCTGGCGCGGATCCACGACACGGTCCGCCATGTGAGTGAAGGCGACCTCGCCTCGCTCGGCGCAAGCGCCGCGCTTGAGGGCAGCGACTCGCTCGACCGGTGGCTGCGCTCCGCGCTCCACCGCAGGATCGAGGAGGCGCAGGAGGGGTGGCGCGAGCTCGACTTCCGGCAGGTGGCCACTCCCGTGTACTTCGGTCTGCTCGCGGACCTCCGCTGGTACCTGCGCCGCGGCGGGCGCTCGATGCAGGCCCTGAAAGACTTCGCGCGGCCGTGGGCGGCGCTGATGGCGCCGATCACGCCGCACCTTGCCGAGGAGCTCCACAAGGCGCTTGGCGCCGAGGGCTTCGCCTCGGCCGCGCGGGTGCCGCGCTACGATCAGCAGGCCCGCGACGCCGCCGCCGAGGAAGTGGAGGCGTACCTCACCTCGGTGCTCGAAGACACGCAAAGGATCCGCGCAATCGCCGAATCGTTCGCTGCGCAGGGTAGGGCGCTCCAAACGGTGGAGCGTGCTGCGGGCCACAAGGTCCGCGGCGAGCTCGTTGGGCTCAAGGAACCGTTGGAGCTCCCCGCGCGGGTCGCGAAGGACGTCAGCCTCAAGGGCGAGAAGGTGCCGCTCCTGCTTTCCGGACCCAGCGGGAAGGTCGTGGTGCTGGTCCAAGCGCGCCGCGCGGCGACGGCGGAGGACATCGAGCGCGCCCTTCGGGCCGCCTCCGGGGCGCCCGGCGCGAAAGCCTGGCTGCTCGCCCTGGCTGGCGCGCCCCAGGAGGTGCGCGACCAGGCGAAAGAGGCGGGCGTCCTGCTCACGGGGCCCGCCGAATTCGAGCTCCTTGCCGCCGAGGCCGGCCAAAAGTCCGCCCGCCCGCAGCCGGCCCGCGTTGTGCTCGTCACGCGGGAGCCGTGGAAGGCGCGCGCGTACGTCGCGGTCGTCGAGGATGCGCTCAAGAACGGCAAGCCCGACCCCGGCCGGGTCCTCAAGGCGCTGTCGAGCGATGCGGCCTTCAGGCCTCATATGAAGGCGGCGCCCAAGGTGGTGCAGGACGCCCTAAAGGACGTGAGTTCGCTGAAGGTGCAGGCCCTGCGGGGGCGCGCCGGCGGCGACCACGCGCTCGACGAGTACCGGGTGCTCGAGGGGGCCCGCGCGTTCCTTGCCGAGGAATTTGGCTGCCCGGTCGAAGTCCTTTCGGCCGACAACCCGGCGGCCCGCGACGAGCGCCTGCGGGGAAAGGCCGACGCAGCCGGCCCCTTCCGGCCGGCGATCGCGATCGAGTACTAGGCGCGGTCACGATTCAAAAGTGACATGGCAGTGCGGACAACTCGCGTCGTCTTCGCGCACGATGCCGTGGCAGTTCGGGCACTCGTAGTGGATCTCGTCCTCTTCGGCCTTGGCGACTTCGCTCTCGAGCTCGCCGAACAAGTCTTCGAGCTCGTCGCGCTCGGCCGCCGGGGGCGAGGGCGCGGGCGCCGCGGGGCGCGGGGGAGCGGCAGGGGCGGGCGGAGGCGCAGCGAAGGCTTCGGCGCGCGCCGGAGGCGCCGGCGAAACGGGCGGCGAGGGAGTTGACGGGATCACGAACTCGTCCTCCTCTTCCTCCTCGTCCTCGAGCGGCCCTGGCTCGGGGGCGAGTTCCGGGGCGGCCTCGATCTCCGGGATCGTGACACGTGTCGGCGGAGGCGCGACGGTGGCCATGACGGGCGCCCGCTCCGGGGCAGCCGCCGGGGAAAGCTCCTCGGTGGCGCGGACCGGGTGCGCGCGGGCGCGAACCATTCCAAGGACCGTCAGGAATACTCCGAGCCCCGCGACCGCAATGGCCCCCAGCATCGCGTTCATCTGCTTGGGGCCGATGAGATTCGAACTCTGGCCCCCGAACCAGGTGTCCCAGTTCATGGCGGCCACAAGGCCGAACACGCCAGCGAGGGCGGCTGGAAGGCCAAGGAGGCCAATCTTCCCGAAACGCCGCGTGATGAACGCGAGGGGAAACTTCGATTCGCCGGCGGGTTTGGACGGCGGGACCTCCGGTTCGGGCGCCTTGGGCGGCGGAGGATCTGCCGGCTTCCGGGGGGGCGCGGCCTTTGGAGGAGGAGCGGGCGGCTTTGCCGCAGCCGGGGGCGCCGCGGGCTTTGCGGGAGGAACAGGAGGTTTCGGCGCGGCGGGCTTGGCCGCGGCAGGCGGCGTCGCCGGCTTCGGCGGCGGAGGCGGTGGCGCGGGCACATCTTCCGCGTCAGCAAACTCAACACCGCAACTCGGGCAGGCCTTCCAGTCGGGGTTAACCGGCTCGCTGCAGTTGGGGCAGACGTAGTCGTCGGCGCCTGCCTGGTCGGCCACTTTTCTCCCCTCTCAAAGCAAAGGTTGGACGTTATTTAACGCTTCAGTCTGGAAACCGGGCCGCCGCGCGCCCTCCTGGCCGTGCCCTTTAGGCGCGCCCCAGGTGCCTCACCAGAGTATACGACGAACGCTGACCGGTCCGGCCCACTTCCTGGGTCTGCCAGCCGCAGGCCTTCATCTTCTCGATCTTGTCGACCGTCTTGCCGTCGGACATGTAGAGTTCAGCCCGGATCAGTTTAGCCTTCTTGCGGGTCGCGGTCCGTTCGAGGAATTTGAGCAGGCGCTCGATGGTGGCCGCTTCATCGCTCCAGTCCATGACGGTAAGGACGTGCAAGTTGATCTCGCCCTCGGCGCCCGGCGCGTAGGCGAGCTGCCCCAAGACGGTGCCGCCTTCGTCGTACATCTTGATGAACTCGGTGTCGGCCCCTTGGAAGTGTTCGCGCGAGAGCTCGAAGGCCGCGCGCTTGCGCTTCTTGGCGAGGCGGTTGACAAGGGAGTCCACAAACGGCTCGCTTTTCCAAAGTGGCATGGAGGTACCGCGCCAGTTCCCCGGCACCGCGGGATTTTTGCCAGCCTATAAAAAGCCATCCCGATGGGTGGTGGATGCGTCAGGGGGAGGGCGCGTCGGGCGCATCGCCCTTCGCGCGCCTGCGCCACCCCGTCGCGCCCACAATGAGCACCACGCCGAGCACGGGCACGAAGGCATCCGAGAATTCGGGGATCGTGTTCGGAAGGCCCGAGGTGTTGTTGTCGGTGTCGCGCCAGCCGCCGGTGCCGTCGGTATAGCGGCCGTAGGCATCGCGAGCGGTGCCAGTTGGGATCGTCACCGAGTCAATGGACTTGTTCGTTCCTCCGGCCCCGCAGGTGGCGCAGTACAGGCGCACGGTGTAGGTGACCGTGCTCGTTGAGTAGACCATGGTGAAGTCGGGGCTGAGCTGGAGCACGGCGAATCCGCTGCCGTTGGTCGAACCGCTAAAGTCCTTCTTGTTGTCCGACGTCACCGCCGGCGTCTCGTCGAGTCCGAAGATGCGTATCGACATCTGTGGGCTGGTGAGGCTAACGCTCGTATCGGAGGAGGTGTCCTTGATCTCGACGACGTTGTCCGTGAAGATCAGCTCATTGAGGCGCAGGTTTGCCGCGGCGCGGTACTCGGTAGGCATGTACTCAAAAATCTGGATGCTCTTCGGGTCCGACGGGTAGGTGTAAAGGGTGTTCGTGACACCGGTCGAGTAGACGCCTTGGGCCGCCCCGATGCTCGAGTTGAACCTCGCGTCGACGGTGGCGGTCCACGAGATGTCTGCCGTAAGCACGAGCGCCATCCGCTCCCCGGGCGCGAGCGTGATCGTCGATAGGGCGTTCAGCGCGCCGAAGCCGCCGGCACCCACGGTGCCTTGCGCAAGCGGCGGGTGCGAGAGGTCCTCGTGCCCGAGCTGGCCGACGGGGTCGCGGTCCAGGTACAGGCGCACGGCCGAAAGGTCGGCCCCCGTGGCGCCGTCGAATTGAACGCCGAAGCCCGAGAGGTAGGCGGTCTGCTGGTTGCTCGGGGGTGAGCTGAGGGTCGCAAAGAGCAGCGGCACATCCGTGTCGCCCTGGAACGCCGTGACGACCTTCGAGGCCGTCTCGTCGAAGGTGAGGGCGTCGCCGCCGCCGCGGAACGAGCCCGAAGCGACCTTGGTCGAGTCCGAGTGCGAGCCCTGGTCGGAGAAGTAGAACACGTACTGTATTTGCCCGCAGTTTCCGCCCGGCAGGTTCTGGCACAGCTGACCGAAGGTCGCCTGGGTCTCGAGCTGCTGGGAGTCGAGCCCGACCGCCAAGTTTCGGTCGATCTCGGTGAACGTCTGGCGCGCGGCGTCGTAGACGCGCAGCGAGCTGCCGGTCGTGCGCGGGGTGCGCCCGTAGCCGCCCCCGGCGCCGTGGATGTCGAGGATCGCGTCGACGCCTATCCCGTACTCCTTTGCGCCCGTGTTCGGGTTGGCGTCCGTGTCGATGTAGACCGTCGCGATGTCCTCGGGCTGCTGGCCGGGGGCGCCGCCGCTCCCTCCGCCCCCACCGGGCTCCTGCGGGCGAGGGAACGAGGGCATGGGCAAGACCGACGAGGTCATGATCGACCCGTCGACCTGCATGCGGAAGGAAACCACGCGCGCTCCGCTGTTCACGTCCGCCTGAGTGGCACGGATGTCGAGGTTCTGGTCGATGAACACCTGGTTCGGCCCCCCGCCCGAGGGCGACCCGCCGCCGCCCGAGACATCATTGTCGTCGTCGGGGTTCGGCACGCCTGCTTGGATCCAATCGCCAAATGCCCCGTCGATCTTGATGCCGGTGCCCGGCAGCGCGCCGACATAGTACGAGGTCCACTGGTTCGGCGGCAGGACCGAGCCGATGGCCGAGTAGCTCGCGCTCGGGGTGCCCATCCCCACGTCGCCCGGCCCCCGCATGTAAATACGGACCGTCGAGACCCCGTCGGTGCCCGTTGCGTGGCCGTAGAGGTTGATCTGCGTGACCCCGTCGGTGTAGTTGAACCGCGACGCGGTGGGCGAGATCTGGACCGTGAGGAAGTTACGGTCGCAGGCTTGCGCGCCGCTGCCGAACGGCGGGTGCCCGAAGATCTGCACGCTGCCGATGACGATGCAGCCGCCGCCTTGCGACTCCACATAGAACTGGAGGCTGAGCAGCGACATGTTGACGTGGTAGGCGCGGGCCGAGAGGCTGAGCAGCAGGATGTCGGGGCTCTTGGGGATGACGCCGTTCGAGATGAGCCCGGGCAGCTGGGTGAGCTCGAGGACGCCCGGCAGCGTCGAGAACACGGTGTCGCCGACGTCCATCCGACCGAGCGAGTCTTGCGAAACGGCGAGCATAAAGGGCGAGTCGCTTGCGCGCATGTTGCCCATGTCGCTGAGGCGCACCATGCCTTCGAGCCGGCTCCCTCCGGCAACGGCCCGGACGCTGCCCGCGGTCTGCCAGGCGGACGCGTCGCTGTGCGCGTCGCACGATCCCTGGCCGGGCGGGTACACCTTGAGGGTGCTTGTCTTGACGCCGCCCGAGTAGCCGGTGACCTCGATCATGTAGTCGGCGCCGATGCCGAACGCGCAGTAGCCGGTGGAAAGCGACTGGTCCTTGTCGACGAGGATCCGCACGCTCTCGGCGCCCTGTGAATTCGGGCCGTTGAATAAGTGCGAATTGGCCTGCATCGCCACGTAGAAGAACAACTCCCGTTCGGTCGTTAGCGCCATGAAGGCGACCATGTTGATGTTCGGGTTCTCCGGCATGTCGGAGGCTGAGTCGTCGAGCTTGGCCGTTGCCTCGTAGTTCTTCCAGTCGTCGAAGCTGCCGTCGATGGTGATCGGGGCGGGCGCGAGGAACGCGGAGTAGAGTGCGGGCAGCACGACGACCATGATGGCAAGGACGGTGGCAAGCACGGCCGAGGTGCGCTTGGCGAACCCGCGGCGCCGCTCGCGCTGCGCCTCCGTGTACATCAGGCGGCGCCCGTTGACGAGCCCCTTGCCGTTGGTGAGGCCCGCGCCGTTGGTGAGGCCCTTGCCGTTCGTGAGCCCCTTGGCGTCGAGGAACCCCGCGCTCTCTGCAAGCGCGCTCTCGGTCTTCCTTCCGGTGACCGCGCCGCGCTTCTGCCGCTTGCCGCCCACAAGGTCGCGGCCGTTCACCGAGCCGCGCCCGTTGGTGAGGCCGCGGCCGTTGACGAGCCCGCGCCCGTTGGTGAGGCCCGTGGCACTCGAAAGGCCCGCGCGCGCATCGGGGGAGGCCTCGAGCGGCCCTTGCGAACCGCTGTCGAGTCCCGGCTTGTCGCGCCGCGTCTTGGGGTCGCGCCTCCCGGCGATGAAGATGGCGGAGACGCCAAGCGGCGGCGCTCGCGCCGCCCGCTTCGTCCCCCTTTTCGCCGACCCTGCCATGTCCTCGCCTCCTCTCCGTCAGTCGGTCACTTGAACTCGTCAAACTCCGCGAACTCGTCGGAAGGCGGAGGCTGCGCCGCGGGCGCCTCTGCCTCGCCCGCCTTCGCGTCGCGCTCGGCAATCTTGCGCCGGCACTGCGCGGCGTTCTTCTGCGCCTTCTCGTGGTCGGGGCCAAGCTCGAGCACACGCTCGAAGCAGTCGAGCGCCTCGCCGTACCGCTTGAGCATGAACAGGGTGGCGCCTTTGTTGAAGTGGGCCTTGAGGTAGGTCGGTGCAAGGCGCACCGCCTGGTCGAAGTACGGGACGGCCTCCTCGAACCTGGCAAGCGCCATCAGCGACGAGCCGAGGTTGTACCACGCCTTCTCGTACTTCGGGTCGAGGCCGATGACGCGGTCGAAGCTGCGGATCGAGGCTTCGGTGCGCCCCTCGGCGAACTCGGTGGCTCCCCGCCGGTACCACGCCTCCGCGTTGTTGGGGTCAAGCTCGGTGGCCCGCTCGAAGGCCGCGCGCGACTCCACGACATCGCCCCGCAGGAAGAGCAGGTCGCCGAGCAGGTACCACGCGTCGCCGTTCTTCGCGTCGTGCTCGGTGGCCTTCCGGAACGACTCCTCGGCCTCGTCGAGGTCGCCCGACTCGTACTGGAGCCGCCCGAGCTCGTACCAGCCGGGGCCAAACGAGGGGTCGAGCTCCACCGCCCGGCGGTAGCAGCCGCGCGCGTCGTCGGTGCGCTTGAGGAACGCGAGCGCGTCGCCCTTCGCCTTCCAGCCGATCGCCCAGTTGGGCTTGAGGCCGAGCGCCTCGTCGAACTCGCGCAGCGCCTCGTCGTGGGCATCCGACTCGAAGAAGTAGAGGCCGCGGCGCAGGTGGTATTCGTGCTCGAGGCCCTGGTTGCGCAGCATGAGCAGGCACGCGCGCTTGACCTTCTCGGCCTCGGTGTACTCGGGCTTCAGCTCGAGGGCCCGGTCGAAGCACATGATCGACTCCATCGGCCGGTCCATCTGGTAGAGCAGGTTGCCCTTGTTGTACCACGCCTCGCTGTACTCGGGGTTGAGCTCGATGGCGCGGTCGTATTCCTTCAGCGCGTCGGGGTAGCGCGAGAGGCTCGTGAGGATCGCGCCGAGGTTGTAGCGGCCCTGCGCCGTCTCGCGGAAATAGAGCGCGTACTTGAAGCACTCGAGCGCCTCGTCGAACCGCTTGAGCTGGAAGAGCGCGTTGCCCTTGTTCGACCAGGCCTTCACGTAGTCCCGCTTGATCTGGGTGGCGCGCTCGAAGGCCCTGAGGCCGTCCTGGGCCCGCCCGAGGTCCATGTACACGGAGCCGAGGTTGTTCCACGCCTTCTCGTTCGTGGAGTCAAGCTCGGTGGCCTTCTCGAAGGAGTGGACCGCCTCGTCGGTGCGGTGGAGCTTCAGCAGCAGGTTGCCGTGGTTGCCCCAGCCGCGGTCGTACTTCGGGTCGGCCTTGAGGATGCGTTCGTAGCAGGCGAGCGCCTCTTCGAGGCGCCCGAGCTTCGTGAGGATGGAGCCCTTGTTGTTCCACGCCTTCAGGTAGTCGGGCTCAAGCGAGGTCGCCTTGTCGAAACACGCAAGGGCCTGCTCGAGGTCGTCCTTGGAGGCAAGGGCCGCGCCCTTGTTGAACCACGCCGTCGCGTAGTTCATGTCGATCGCAAGGGTGCGGTCGATCGCCTTGATGGCGTCGTCGACCCGGCCGGCCGCGGCAAGGGTGTTGGCGAGGTTGTTCCACGCCTCGAGGTGGCGCGGGTCGGCGGCGACCGCCTTGTTGAACGCCGCGACCGCGTCCTCGGTCTCGCCAAGCTCGTAGAGGACGGTGCCGAGCGCGTTGAAGGCGTCGCTGTATTTGTCGTCGAGGTAGGTCGCCTCGTCGAAGCACTCGATCGCCTGCTGCTTCTTGCCGGTGCGGTCGAGCAGCACCCCGCGCTTGTACCACGCCGGCGGGTATTCCGGCTTCAGCTTGTTGACGTAATTGTAGCACTTGAGCGCCTCTTTGTAGTTCTCCTCCTGCGTGAAGATGTTGCCCTGCACATCCCAGGCGACCGCGCTTTCGGGGTCGAGCTTGAGCGCCTTCTCCAGCGCCTCGTGGGCCTCGCGCAGGCGCACCTGGCGCTGCAGGCACTCCGCCTTGAGCACGAGCGCCTGGACGAGGTTGCCGTCCAAGGCGAGGGCCTTGTCGAGGTTTTCGAGCGCCTTGTCGAGCTTGCCCACGCGGAAGTAGACGTTGCCGACGTTGTACCGCGCAAGCGCGAAGTCCGGTTTGAGGCGCAGCGCTTCCTGGTACGATTCCATGGCCTCCTTGTAGCGCTCGAGGCGCGCAAGCGCGTTGCCGCGGTTCGCCCAGGTGAGCGGGCGCGCGCGGTCGAGGGTAAGCGCGCGGTCAAACGCGGCAAGGGCCTCCGTGGCCCGGTCGAGCAGGTCGAGGAACTGGCCTTTCATGTCCCAGGCGTCGGCGACCTGGTTGTTGAGCTGGAGCGCGCGCTCCACGGCCTCGAGGCCCTCGGGCGCGCGGCCGATCTGCAGGAGGGAGATGGCCTTGTTCACCCACGCGACCGCGTAGTCGGGCTTGATCGTGATCGCCTGCTCGAACGAGACGATCGCGTCCGGGTGGCGCTTGAGCCGGGCGAGCATGTGGCCGCGGTTGTTCCAGAGGTACTCGACCTTCGGGTCGCTCTTGATGCCGCGCGTGTAGTACTCGAGGGCCTCCTCGATCTTGCCCTGGTCGGCCGCGATGTTGCCGCGCACGTTCCAGACGTCGGGGTCGCGCGGGTTGATCTTCAGCGCCTGGTCGAAGCACTTCTGCGCCTCGTCGAGCTTCTTGAGCTGGTAGAAGGCCATCCCGCGCGCGACCCACGCCTTCACGAATTCGGGCCGCTTCTTGAACGACTCGTTCTTGGTCTCGAGCACCTTGTCGAAGATCCGAATCGCGTCGTCGAGCCGCCCGAGGCGCCCGAGGGTGGCGCCCTTGTTGAAGAGCGCCTCGTCGTAGTCGCTGCGCAGCTCAAGCGCCCGGTCGAACGACTCGAGCGCCTTGCCAAAGTCGCCGAGCGAGTAGAACGAGTTGCCGCGGTTGTTCCACGCCTCCTCGACCTTGCCGTTCATCTTGAGTGCGTGGTTGAAGGCGTTGATCGCCTGCCGGTGCTGCTGGAGCTGGGCAAGTGCGATCCCCTTGTTGAGCCACGCGGCGTCCGAGCCCTTGTTGATGTTGATGGCCGTGGAGAAGCTCGACAGCGCCTCCTTGTGCATGCCCATCTTGGCGTAGGCGACCCCCTTCTGGATCCAGGGGGACTCGACGTCGGCGCCGGCCATCGTCGCGCTCTCGGTGTAGGCGGTGAGCGGCGCGATCTTGTGGGCGGTCTTGATCGCCCGGTCGTACTGGTCGATGGCGGGCTGGTAGTTGCCGCGCTTGAGCTGGAGGTTGCCGATGCGGACGAAGTTCTCCATCTCCTCGTACAGCTTGCGCACGGCGTGCTGGCGCTGGAAGCCGAAGAGCACGTAGGGCATCCCGATCACGACCATCGTGATCTGCGGGTACGAGTAGTCGGGCGAGCGCGCCTGCAGCGCGGGCACGACGCTGCCCACGAGGATCGAGAGGGGCGCAAGGGTGATGATGCCGACCCCGGCGAGCCAAATGGCGAAGTACCCGACCTTCTCGCGGGCAAGCGTGAGCGAGTAGCCGCCGATGACGGCAAGGATGAGCGGGATCTCGATGAAGAGGATGGGGTACTGGTTCACCGGGTACACCTTGAGGAACCCGAGCGCGGGGAGCGCCGCGGTGGCGCCGGCAAGCAGGAAGAACATCCACACTTTCTTGCGGTTCTCGGCGGCGACTTCGCGCATCGACCCCATGAGCAGGGAGAACCCGAAGAGGAAGACGACGCCGCCAAGGAGCAGGAGGATGAGGTTGTAGACGTCGAAGAACGCGACGAACCAGTTCACGCCGAAGAGCTGGTACTTCATCACGCCGTAGAGCACGATGATGAAGCCGAGGAGCAGGACCGAGAACTGGATGAGGAGCTCGCGCAGCTGCGCGCGGCGGTCGCGCCTCGAGGTCGACTCAACCTTGATCGCCTCGTCCTGCTCCTGGGCGACGATCTCGAAGTACTCCTCCTCGGCGAGCTTGGAGACGTTGATCGTGCGCGTCTCGGTGTGGCCGGCCGCCCCGGAGGGGGCGTTCACCGCCATCGCGGAGGCCTGGGCGGCATCGCCGGCGCCAAGCTGGAGTGAGGCGCCGCAGTTGCGGCAGTGGGTGTCGCTCGCCATGGCGGGCGTGGAGCAGACGGGGCAGGGCCGCTCGATCCCGGACTCTGGGAAATAGCCTGCCACCGTGTTCACCTCCTCTTGCTCGTGGAATTGCCGCGAAGTGCTCGGCTCACGCGACGGGCTTGGGGGCGGGGGCGAGCCGCTTCTTGAGGTCGGCGACTTCTCCGACGATGGAGCGGCGCAGGTTCGCGCGGGCTTCGGGCGAGAGGCGGACCTCGGCGGGTGCGTCCTTGAGCAGGTCGTCGAGGAGCAGTTCGACCAGGAGCTCGCGGCGGCGCGACTCGCTCTCGATGAGGCGCAGCATGTCGTTCACGGCGGAGAGGTGCTCCTTTTCGGCGACGGCGCGGCCCTTCTCGGTAAGCGTGTAGGCCACGTGGCGGCGGGACCACGAGTACTTCTCAATGATCGCGGCGTCGACGAGTTCTTTGAGCACCGCGTACACCGTGGGCTCGGAGACTCCGACCGACTTGGCCACCTTCGACACGAGGTGCTGCGCGCGCATGGGTTCGTAGTAGAGGTTCGAGACGACTTCCACGGTCACTTCAGGGTTTTTGAACAAGCTAACTCCCGCCTGCAATGAGCCATACTGACCCAAAGCAATTCCCACCATACGCTGGCCTATTTAAGCATTCTTAGGCGGTGGCCGCGACGCCTACAATGATCCAGATGCGCGAGAAACGGCCTGGAATGCGGTGGAAGCGACTTACGGCCGCGCCTGCTTGATATAAGCCGCTCGGGGATGGAGCGCCGTGGCGTCGCGGGAGGGCGGAGGGGGAAAGTCCCCCAAGGACGCGCTGGAAGCGGCATCGGCAGACCTTACCGATGTGCCCGAATCGCACCCGAGGCGCAGGTCGCTGGAGATGCGCCAAAAGCTCGTCGCCGCGGTGGAATCGGGGTTGGCCCACCCTTCGGGCCTTACGGCGCACGGAAGGGGGGAAGCCTTCGACTACCTGCTTGGCGAGCGCACGGTGGAGGAGGCCGAAGCTGCCGCGCGGGCGGCCGCCGAGCTGCTGATCGCCGCCGAGCGGCCGGTGGTGAGCGTGAACGGAAATGTGGCGGCCCTTGCCGCGCTTGAGGTCGTGGAGCTCGCCTTGGCCGTCAACTCGAAGCGCGCGAGCAGGCGCGAGCTGTTCCTCGAGGCCAACGTGTTCCACGCCGGCGAGTCGCGGGTGCGCAGGATCGTCGAGGTCCTCGAGGCCGAGGGCGCCGAGTCGGTGCTCGGGCGCAACCGCTCCGCGCGCATCCCGGGGCTGGCGAGCCACCGTGCGCTCTGCGAGAGCGAGGGGATCTTCGCGGCCGACGTCGTCCTCGTGCCGCTGGAAGATGGCGACCGTACCGAAGCGTTGAAGGCGATGGGGAAGGTCGTCATCGCCATCGACCTCAACCCGCTCTCGAGGACGGCGCGCGCCGCGGACGTGACCATCGTCGACCACCTCGTGCGCGCGCTGCCGCGCATCGCGAACTTCGCGCGCCGGATGGACCGGCCGCCGCACCAGGGCGTCAAGGCGCTTGCCAAGGGTTTTGACAACCAGGCGAACCTGATGGGCGTGCGGCACCGGATTGCAAAGGCCCTCGAACGGGAGGAGGAATAGGTGAGGAAACTCGGGGCCGCGCTTGCCGCGGCGGCGATTGCGGCGGTCGTGCTCGCCGGCTGCTCGGGGCCCTCCCCGCCCTCGCCCGTCGCGGTCTTGCCCAAGCTGCTCGTCGACTACCAGAACAACACCACGAAGCTCTACCTCACCTCGGTGAATGCGGACGTGCGCTACGACAACCTCACGCTGAGGCTATCGGACGCGAACAACTCGACCGACCTCGTGTTCCACTCGTCGAAATCGTACGCGCTCGTTGCCGAGACGAACCACACCTTCTTCGTGATCAACGCGTCGGTCGATGAGGGCGAGACGCACTACTTTTACAACGCAACGTGGCACCTTGCGCTCGCGCCGCCGCCCCAGCCAGGGAGCGGCCCCGTTTACCAAATCTATATTCGGGAGACGGTAAATGGCCCGATCCAGACAGAGGCGGTGCCCTACCGGCACCTCCTCGCATGAAGCCCGCGCCTCCGGGGGGCTGTACGTGGTAAAGCCGAACTTGCCCCTGCGGCAGAGGGTGCCCAAAGCGTTCCTCGTGGTCGTCGCGCTGCTGGCGCTGTGGGCCACGCTCATTGCGCTCCCGTACCTTTCGCCGAGCCTGGTCAACACGCTTTTCTTCGCCGGACAGAACTTCGCGGGTTGGGTGTTCCTCGCGGTCTTCGCGATCGTGGGCGCCGTGCTCGTGGGGATGTTCCTGTCGCACCGCCTGCTCTCCCACGGCGGCTTCACGCCCTTCGAGGAGGAGATGCTGCGGATGCGAAAGGACGTGCAGCAGTCGCTCACGCACGCCGAGAAGATGCGCGAGGAGGTCTCGCTGCTGCGCGTCGAGGTGGCGAGGCTGAAGCGCGCGACGAGGTCGAGCAGTGGAAGTGAGGAGGGCCCGCACGAGGGGCTCTCGACGCGTTCGACGCCCGCGAAGGGGGCCGAAGCCTTGGCCTCAGCGGGTGAGGGGAGCGAGGGCCTCGAGCAGTTCGGCCGGTGAGGCCGTCGTCTTGACCGCCTTGCGGTTGAAGTGCGTTCGGGTTGCTTTGAACCCGAGCGAAAGGAGCGCGTCGATCGCGGTTTGCGTCGGCGGCGGAGAGCGGCGCAGTTTCCGCGCGGCCTCGTCGAGCATGAAGTGGTAGGGCGGCATGTTGGCCTCGGCGGGCGCCACTTCGAGGAAGCGGGCGAGGGGCGCATTGTCTAAGATCCACGGCGGCAGCGTGGCGCGCGCCAGGGTCTCCTGCTCGTGCAGGGGCCCAAGCCACATGGGGCCTGCAAGCGCTCCGGGCCGGGCAAGGACGGGCTCGTCGCGCGGCAGGCTCGCCAGCGGGACGGTTTGGGGCGACTCGCGCCCCTGCGCGTCGAGCTTGAGGAACCCGACCTGCGCCGCGGCGCGGTCGGCCGCCTGGCGGCCCTTCGCCACTCGGTACAGGATCCGGATGTAGTGGTCGGTGCAAAGCGTGGCCACCGGCTCGATGGCGCGGTCGACCGCGCCCGCCTTGCGCGCGGCCGCACCGAGCAGGATGCGGCAGGCCGTCTCCTTCATCCACTCGTTGCGCAGCGGCGCGGCCCCGTAGCGGCGCACGCAGGCGCTGGGGAAGACGCCGCAGAGCGCAGCGACGTCGGTCGCGGTGGCCGCGACATAGCCCGGCCGCGACGCGCGGCCGGCGGCCGCCGTGAGGTGGCGCACCGGGCTGCCGTAGGGGTCGATGTCGATGAAGTCGTAGCGCGAGGTCGAATCGGCAAGCGCCTCCTCGAGCGAGCGGTTGGTGACGCGCGCGAAACGCACGCCGTTGCGCTCGGCCTGCGAAGCGGCAAGGGCCGCGGCCTCGGGGTCGCCGTCGTTCAACGTGAGTTCGGTGACGCGTTCGACCTCGAGGGCGACCCGCAGCCCGCGCACGCCGCTGCCGCAGAGCCCATCGAGCGCCCGCCAGCCGCCTTTGGGCACCGGCAGCGCCCGCAGGACCACGACCGTGAGGTCGCGCGAGGTCTTGGCCGCGGGGTTGTAGAACACCATCGAGGCGCCCGCAGTCTGGGGCCCGCGTGCAAGGTCGAGGCGCGCGTCTTCCTTGAGTTCAAGTTCGACGAGCCCTTCCTTGACGCGGCGCGCCGGCAACTCAGCCGACCTCTTCCTTGAGGAGTTTGATGATCTTGAAGGGCAGGAGGTTGCGGTTGATGGGCGTGACCTCGAGGATGCGCACATCGTCGCGCCGCCGGATGTCCTGGAGCAGGGGGTTGCGCGACTTCTTGTGGAGCGTGAGGATCATCGGTTTCGACGCGTCTAGCGCGCGCTTGACGGCCGCCACAAACGTCGGCGACTCGACCTCCATCTTCCCCACTTCGTCGATGACGATGACATCGGCCTTGTCGATGGCGGTCTCGATGGCGTGCACGCCGACCTCTTCGAGCTTCTTCATGTCGACGCCGAACCGGCCCACCGAGACATTCGACTCGTAGTCGATGTGGGCGAGGACGTCAGTCTGCTTGGTCATCCAGTCGATGACATAGATGCCCACGAGGCGGTGCTGGTCGGTCATTGGCTTTGTGACCATGCCGCCCACGGTCTTCTGGTCGGCCTCGAGCATGGCGATGACTTTCTCGAGCGCCTCGGTCTTTCCTGAACCCGGCAGCCCGGTAATTCCGATCTTGATGCTCTTGGCCATGCCTGGGGCTCCGCACTACGGGTATAGGCTGGTCTCAATAAAATGGTTAATCCCTAAACGATGGTCAGAATCGCCCCAGGATCAGGCGTCCGGGTCGATTTCCTGCGATTCATCGCCGCCTTTGGGCGCGCGCGGCCGTTTTGGAGTTGGTGGAGGGGCGGGGCGCGCGATGGTGCTCGGCCCCTTGGCCTTGGTCGAAGGCTCTTGAGGAGCATCGTCGTGGCCGAGGGGAATGCGGGCCAGTCCGAAGGCGACCCCGGAGACTGCATAGGCCGCGGCACCCGCGATCGCGACGAGCATGACAGCGTCCCGGACCGGGGCGCCGGCCGGCAAGAGCAGCAGGACGACCGCCGCAGCGACCACTGCGCCCCCGGAGGCGAGGGCGGTGGGCCCGCGGACCTTCGGGTAGGGGATCTCGGTCACCATGAGGAGGGCGGCCAGCGCGACGATCGCCGCCGTCACAACGTCCCCGAGGCCGCCCTCGGCGATCAGCAGGACCGTAAGCAGTCCAGCGCCGGTCGTCGGCAGTCCGGTGAAGCGGCCGGCGTCGGGCCCCTTGGCCGCGACGTGCCGGGCCAAGCGGAGCAGGCCGAAGAGCACGAGGAACGCTGATGCAAGGCCGACGAGGATGTCTTGGGGCAGCGTCTGGACCGGGCTTGGCGCCACATCGAAGTCGACCTGATAGAAGAGGATCGCCGGCGCGACGCAGAACGAGAGGTAGTCGGCCATGATGTCGAGGTAGTCGCCCATGCTCTCCTTGCCGCCGCCGAAGCGGCGCGCGACGATCCCGTCGACGCCGTCGGCGAGGACCGCAAGGAGGAGCAGCACCTCGGCGTTGAGGTACTTCGCGTCGGAGATGTAGGTGATCGCAAGGAACCCGAGCGCCGCGTTTGCAATCGTGAATGCGTCGGCAAGGCGCAGGAGTTTGAGGATCGTCACGCGGCCTGCGCCTCCCCTGCGGGAACGATAATGGTGGTCTCCCCCGCAATAACCGTGCTGGAGACTTTCACGCGCAGCGAGAGGGCGCTGGCTCCGTCGTAGTCAAGGTCCACGCGCGACCCAAATTTGATGATCCCGAGCCGTTCGCCTTTTTCGACGGGCGCCCCGGATTCGAGGTACGCGACGATGCGGTCGGCAAACGCGCCGGCGATGAGCGTTAGGGTGCAGCTCTCGCCCTCGCCGTCGATGAGCACCTCCAGACGCTCGTTGAGGTGCGAGTCCTTGGAGAAGGCGAACCGCTTGCCGCCCGGCTTGTGCTCGAGCGCGCGTATTCGACCTTTGATCGGGGAGCGCACCACGTGGACATCGGTCGCGGCAAGGACAATCGAGATCGTTGCGGAGTGGCCGCTGGCCTGCGCGGCACGCACGCGCCCGTCGGCCGGAGACACGACGCCTCGGCCCACCGTCCGGTCCGGGTCGCGGAAAAAGAAAACGAGGAGGTTGACCCACTCGATCGCAAGCCCGGAGAGCAGCACCCACATCCAATCGGTGGCAAGGGAGGGGAAGGGGCCCGCGCCGGCCGGGCGCAGCTTGGTCACCGTCACGAGCCCGAGGAGTACGACGCCGATGGCCGCCGCAGCATTCACCGCGATGAATCCCCACGGCGTCCCGCGCGCGAACTTCACGAAGGGTCTAAACCCGCGTGGCTCGATAACCTTTCGCGGAGGGCCAACCGTGTCGCGATCGAAACGGCCGCTCGCGGTCGTGCTCCTCTCGGGCGGCCTCGACTCCGCCACGGCGGCCGCCAGCGCCAAGCGCGACGGCTTCGACGTCCTCGCGCTCTCCGTGGTCTACGGCCAGCGGCACGCACGGGAACTGCAAAGCGCCCGCGCGGTCGCCCGCGCGCTGAGGGCGCGTGAACACAAGATTCTCGAGGCGCCGCTCGCCGCTTTTGGCGGCAGCGCGCTCACGGACCGCCGCTTGAAGGTGCCGCGCGCGCGCAGCGTCAAGCAGATCGGCCGCGGGATCCCCGTCACCTATGTGCCGGCGCGCAACACGGTGCTGCTCGCGCTTGCCGCGGCCTTCGCCGAGGCGCGCGGCGCGCGCGCGATCTACATCGGCGCCAACGCCATCGACTACTCCGGCTACCCCGACTGCCGCCCGGAGTTCCTGCGCGCGTTCGAACGCGCGCTCGCCCGCGGGACCAAGACCGGCGTCGAGGGCCGCCCCATACGCATCCGCGCGCCGCTCATCTCGAAGTCCAAGGCCCAAATCGTGCGCCTCGCCTTGCGCCTCAACGTTCCGATCGAGCTCACGTGGAGCTGCTACCTCGGGGGCGCGCTGGCCTGCGGCACGTGCGACTCCTGCCTCCTGCGCCTCAAGGGGTTCCGCGAGGCGGGCACGACCGACCCCATCGCTTACGCGGCCGGCACGAGTCCGAAACGCGGACGCTGAGCCCGCCAACCCTCAAATCTAAGAAGGCTCCTGGTTCGCGCATGCAGCATGCAGGCGCGGCCCCCGAGCACCGGCATGGCACGCGGCTTTCCGACGTTGCGCTGCACCAGGACCTGAGCGCGCGCGTCGCGCCGCTCAAGGAGACCCAACGCAAGCCCGCGGGCGTTGCCCTCCGGGTCACCGAGATCTTCTGCTCGATCCAGGGCGAGGGCCGCGATATCGGCCTGCCCACCGTGTTCGTGCGCCTCACGGGCTGCAACCTGCGCTGCGCATGGTGCGACAGCGAATACTCGTTCACGGGGGGTGAGTGGATGACGCTCGACGCGGTGCTCATGGCCGTCCAGGGGTTTGCCGGCGTGAAGCGCGTCTGCCTCACCGGCGGCGAGCCGCTCCTGCAAAAGGAGCACCAGGACTTGCTGCGCGCGCTCATCGACCGCAGTTACCGCATCGTCGTGGAGACCTCCGGCTCGAAGCCCATAGGGGGCGCTTTGCTCGAGCAGGCCGTCTGCGTATCCATGGACATCAAGTGCCCCGCCTCGGGCGAACAGGATTCGATGCTCTGGTCGAACCTGGCCAAACTCGGCCCCAAGGACCAGCTGAAGTTCGTCATCGAGGACGAGCGCGACTTTGCCTACGCGCGCCAGGTCCTCGCCACGAGCGCAAAGGATGTGCGGGCCGAAGTCGTGTTCCAGCCGGTCGGCGGCGGCCTCGAAGGGGTTGCCAAAATCGCAGCGTGGGCGCGCCGGGACGGCGTCGAGGCGCGCGTGCTGCCCCAATTGCACAAGCTGCTTTGGGGCGACGCCCCGGGGCACTGAACGGCCCTTCAGAACAGCGGCCGGGCGGCCAGCCCGATCTCGAGGAGCGCTCCAAGCACGATCAAGCAGATCGCGAAGAGCGAAACGGCCTTCCAAGGCACGTACCTTGCGTGAGCCTGGTCAGACATACGGGTTGCCAGCGTGGCGTCCTTTGGACAAACCGACTACCCGGGCAGGGCACTTAAACTAGCGAGTTCGGTTCACGAAGCGGCTCACGACGCCCCTGGCCCTGAGCCAGACTGACCCTGCCTGGAGGGCTCCGGCGGGCCCGAAAGGCGCGAAGGGGGGCGTTCACCCACACGAGAACGGCGCTCCACACCTTCATATGGAGTAGACCCGGCTCTACGAGGACGTCGCGACCATGATCAACCGGAAGATTGTCCTCGACCAAGAATCATTCAAGGCGCTTGCCTCGGATACCCGCATCGAGATCCTCAAGAAGCTCGACGCCACCCAGCTCACCGTCACCGACCTTGCAAACGCGATGCTCGTGAACAAGAGCGCCGTGCACAAGCACCTCACCCGCCTCGTCGAGGCAGGGCTTGTAAAGAAGAAAGAGGGCGACCGCAAGTGGGTCTACTACACGCTCTCCTTGAAGGGCGCGCAGTTGCTCCACCCCGAGCGCGTGCAGATTGCGCTCATGCTTGCCGCAACCTTGGTCGCCGTCACCTTTGGTCTCTACCAAGTGATGGGCTACTTCGCCGGCTACGGCGTAACGGCGACCTACGGCACCGATGGGGTGGTGGGCGGGACGACCGCGCAGAGCACGGGCGTGACCGGCACCCTCGAGATGCTCATCCACAACAGCGACCTGCTCGTCGTGGGCGCGGCGATGGTCGCAATCGGCGCCGTGCTCGTGGCGGCCGCGCACTCGACCTGGCGCTCGGCCAAGGCGAACGCCAGCTGAAGCGCCAACTCCCTTTGGGGCCGGCGCTCCCTGAGGCGCCAAGGACATCGGCCGCAGTTCACTGGAGCGGCTCGATGGTTTCCTCTTCGAGGACATCCACAAGCGGCAGGAACGCCCGGATGTAGTACCCCGCCGTAAGCGCGATGACGAACACGACCGCCATCAGGAAGCCCGTCGCCTGCATCGTGTCGAGCTGCTCGTCGCGGATCGAGAGGAACGTGATCACGATGACGATGAGGATGATGATGAGGCCGGTCATCACGGCGTAGGACCCCTTGGTCTTCGGCGCGGGGATCGTGCGGATCTTGACCGACTTCACCTGCCCGCGCGGCAGGCCGAATTCGTAGAACTTCGAGCCGGAGCGGATGACATAGAAGGAGAGGATGAGCAGGAAGATCGTCGACAGGATGCCGATCACCCCGAGCCAGTAGGCGCGCAGCGGCACGCCGAGTTTCGAGATGTCGACCGTCGCTCCGCCGGCGCCGGGCTTGCCCGGCAGCACCGCCGAGGCATGCGTCCAGTGGTCGTCGGCCGTGTTGGTGCCGTCGCCGTTCACGGCGTTCACGAAGATGTCGAAGACGACGTTCGAGTTGTTGTCGGCCGGGGCGAGCCAATCGAAGCTGAACGACCGGTAGCCGTTGACATCGCCCGCGTTGGTGTGCGTGACCGAGGTGTCCGTGTCCTTGAGTTGGACGAACGCCGCAGGGGTGCCCGAGGCATTGCCGGAGCTGTTGTCGTTGAGCGCGAACTTGCCCGAGGAGGCATGGACGAGGAAGCCGCCGTGGTTTGCCGTCGGGCTCGCGTTCATGGGCGAGGTCGGGTCGTCATAGGTAAGCTGGATCGTGTACTTCTTGCCAGGCTCGTAGTAGAGGTTCGAAAGCGCATGGCCGGTCCCGGACGCTTCGTAGCGGAAGGAGACGTTGGCCTGGCCGTTCTCCGTGGGCGAGTGGCACGTGCAGCCGGTGCCCGCCTCGGTCATGTCGATCCCGGACGAGCGGGACGAAACCGGCAAGGCCGACCAGACGATGGCCGCGGCAAGCACGAGCGCGACGGCGCCGCGCACGGCCCACTTGCGTTCGAAACGCACTTCAGTCCGCCTCCACCCTACGGCCTCGCGCCCTTTCGCGATGGTCGGAAGCAACGACAATTCGCCTGGAGCCAGGCGTTTCCGACGGTGCGGGAAAGCCGCGGGACGCTATAAAAACATATTGCGCGCTGGCGCGCCGCCCGTTGGCGCGCGCTGCGCGCCGCTGGAAACGCGGGGCGGCCGCCGCCGCGGGATGCGCAGAAGAAGTTTGTTGGAGCGCCTGCGCTGCTTGGCGGTAATCCGCGGGGCGCCCGAGGGGCGCCTTCACGGGAAGAAGCCGCGCAGCTTGACGGCTTCGGCGACCCGCGCCACGGCGACGACGTACGCCGCCTTGCGGTGGTTGATGTGCCGCGCGCTGGCTTCCTTGTGGACCTCGGCAAAGGCCCGGTTCATGATCTGCTCGAGCTTCTGGTTGACTTCCGCTTCGCTCCAGAAGTAATTCGCGAGGTTCTGCACCCACTCGAAGTACGAGACCGTGACGCCGCCTGCGTTTGCAAGGATGTCGGGCAGGATCGTCACGCCGTTCCTGTGCAGGATTTCGTCCGCTTCAGGGACCGTCGGGCCGTTGGCAAGTTCGAGGAGGATCTTGGCCTTGATGGAGCCTGCGTTGGCCGCCGTGATCTGGTTCTCGAGTGCGGCGGGCACGAGGATGTCGACCTTGAGCGCGAAGAGTTCGTCTCGCTTGATGTCCTTCGACCCGGGGAAGCCCTTCACGGAGCCCGTCTTGTTCTTGAAGGCCGTGAGCGCCGCCACATTGAGGCCCGCGTCGTTCCACGCGCCGCCCTGCGAGTCGTCGACCGCCACGATGATCGCGCCCATGTCGGAGAGGAGCTCCGCGGCGATGCCGCCCGCGTTGCCAAATCCCTGGATCGCGACGCGCGCGCCCTTGATGGTGAGGCCGATGGCCCTTGCCGCCTCGCGCGCCACGAATGTGCCGCCCCGGGCCGTCGCCTTGTCGCGCCCGAGCGAGCCGCCAAGCGCGATCGGCTTGCCTGTGGTTACGCCGGTCACCAGGTGCCCCTGGAGGGCGCTGTAGGTGTCGACGATCCAGGCCATGGTCTGCGAGTTCGTGTACACGTCCGGTGCGGGGATGTCCTTGTCCGGCCCGATGATCGGCGAGATCTCGTAGGTGAACCTGCGCGTGATGCGCTCGAGCTCCTTCTGCGAGTGCTTCTTGGGGTCGATGATGACGCCGCCCTTCGCGCCGCCGTAGGGGATGCCGACGGTGGCGCACTTCATCGTCATCCAAAAGGCGAGCGCGCGCACCTCGTCGATGTTGACGTCCGGGTGGTAGCGGATGCCGCCCTTGGCCGGGCCGCGGGCAAACGAGTGCTGCACGCGGTACCCCTTGAAGATCTTCCACGAGCCGTCGTCCATCTGGGCCGGGAACGAGACGTGCAGCTCGCGCTGGGGGGAGCGCAGGAATTCATGGATCGCGGGGTCGAGGCTGATGGCTTTTGCCGCCTCATCGAGCATCTTCTGGGCGTTCTCGAACGGGTTGATCTTCGGCTGGGCCTTCTCCATGGATGTGACCATCTGCTCACCACGCGTTTGTTATTCGGGGAATGGGGGCCGCCTGGAAGCGGGTAACGTGGCAAGTCGGATAGAGTATTTGAAACAGATTCCCGTGAAACGGCTCCATGTGATCGTGCCTGGCCGTGCGTGAAAGTGCCGCCTACGGCGGGCGGGCCTCCCCTTGCGCGGGGCACAGGCGGCGGTTCGAGGCGTGGGCGCCGGCGGTCGTAAATGGCGGTCGGCCTCCAAATTCCAGCCCGAGGCGCGCGGCCACTAAACTATTTCTACGGCACGTGCGCTTGCGACGATTCCGTGCCTGAGGTGCAGTGCCCGAACTGCCGGGCGATCACCTCTTCTGAGGCCGCGTTTTGCGCCTCGTGCGGAGCCTCGCTTGCCTCCGTGAAGGCGGCAGCCGCTGCACCTTCGACGACGCCCCCGGTGAGCGCCGCGGCGCCCCCGCCCCCGACGGGTCCCGGTTACGCGCCTCCCCCCGCCCCTGCAGTCCCAGGCACGCCCGGGGTTGCGCCGGCAACTGCGCCCCCGCCTGGCGTTGCGGCCCCGGCCGCTTCGCACTACGCGCCTCCGCCGGTGCTTGCCAACCTCTTCGGCACGCCCTCGCCGATGAGCCCGCAGCTTGCATCGGCACGCCAGCTGGCCAAAGAAGCCTTCTTGAACCGTCTGATCGCATTCATTGCTGACGGGATCATGATCGGGGTCATAGCGTGGTTCCTTTCGTTCCTGTGGTGGTTCCTCTGGCCGGTGGGGTGGCTCCTCTCGTGGTTCGTGCCCGCCATCCTGATGGCGCTCTACATGATGGTCATGGAAAGCTCGAGCGGGCAGACGGTTGGCAAGATGCTGTTCAAAGTGAAAGTCGTGCGCGAGGATCTCGGCCCGATCACCATGAAGGAGGCGCAGACGCGCGCGCTTGGCATCCTGCTCTACCCGCTCCTCATCCCCGCGATCCTCGACCTCATCTACGCCTCCGACGAGGGACAAACCCTCGGCGACCGGTGGGCGCACACGATTGTGATGCAGGTGCGGTGATCCGCCATACCGCGAACCCCGCACCCCCTGACGTGCCCGTGGTGATTTGCTCGTGACACCCGGCGCCTTACCGATTTGCCCTCGATGCCGCAAGCTGACCGGGAGGTCGGGCGACCATGGGTGAGGCGGAGGGCGGCGAAGTCATCAAGCTCGACCTCTCGCGCCTGAAGCAGGCGGAGGCGTCCAAGCTCGTGGAGACGCGCATTTGGCGCACCCGCGAGGGCCAGCGCATCGTGATCACGTCCGACCGCGACCTGTCCTTCGTGCTTGCGATCCTGGCCAAACACGGCTTCTCGTACGAGCGGCCGCGGGAAGAGGACGGCGTGCTCACCGTCCGTGCCCAGCGCAAGTGAGCCGCGCCCGTCGGGGCGCTGCGGCGCGCGCTAAGGCAGAAGTTCGGGGACGGCGCCCGGCCGGTCGGCGACCTTCACGCCCACGGCCTCGAGCGCCTCGATCTTCGATGCGGCCGTGCCGCTCCTGCCCGAGATGATGGCGCCCGCGTGGCCCATCGTCTTGCCCGGCGGCGCGACTCGCCCGGCGATGTACGCTACGACGGGCTTCTTCACGCGCTTTTTGATGTAGGCGGCCGCGGCCTCCTCGGCGTTGCCGCCGATCTCACCGACGAGCACGATGGACTCCGTGCGCCGGTCTTTCTGGAAGAATTCGAGCATGTCGAGGAAGTTCGTGCCGTTGACCGGGTCGCCGCCGATCCCCACGATCGTCGACTGGCCGATCTTCGCTTCGGAGAGCGCGTTGACGATCTCGTAGGTGAGCGTGCCCGACCGCGAGACCACCCCGACGCTGCCCTGGCGGAAGATCGTGTCGGGCATGATGCCGATCTTGCCCGTCCCTGGCACCGCAACCCCCGGGCAGTTGGGCCCCACGACGCGCACGCCCTTTGCGCGCGCGACCGACACGAAGCGCATCGCATCGTGGACGGGGATGTGCTCGGTGATGAGGCAGATCAGCTTGATCGCGGGCGACTCGAGCGTCTCGAGCACGGCGTCCATCGCAAAGCGCGCGGGGACGAAAATGCACGACGCGTTCGCCTTCGTCTTTTTCACCGCGGCCGCGACCGAATTGAACACGGGGACGCCGTGGACGTGCTCGCCGCCCTTTCCTGGGGTCACCCCGCCCACGACGCGCGTGCCGTAGTCGAGCATGGCGCGCGTGTGGAACTGGCCCTGGGTGCCGGTGATCCCCGAAACGAGTACCTTGGTGGTGCGGCTCATGATTGAGACCGTGGTCAGACCCCCTTGATAGCGACAACTTTCTCGGCCGCCTTCTCGAAAGACGTCTCGGCCTCGATGCCGGCTTTGGCCAGGATGTCGCGCGCGAGGTCCTCGTTGCGCCCCTTGATCCGCGCGACGATGGGGATCTTGATCCCCTCTTCCTCGATGACTTTGGTCACGCCGATGGCGACCGTGTCGCACTTGGTGATCCCGCCGAAGATGTTGAGGAAGATCTTCGCAGGCCGCGCCTCGTTCATCAGGCGGAAGCACGCCTTCACTTTCTCGGGGTCGTCGGTGCCGCCAAGGTCGAGGAAGATCGCGGGCTTGCCGCCGAAGCGCGCGAGCATGTCGAGGGTCGCCATCGTAAGGCCCGCGCCGTTCGCGATGACGCCGATGTCGCCGTCGAGCTGGACAAAGGCGATCCCCTCCTCCTTGGCCTTGGCTTCGAGCGGCGGGATGTCCTCGGGCTCGTGGTCGAACTCGCTGTGGCGGGAGAGTGCGTCGTTGTCGATGACGACTTTGGCGTCGGCGCAGTAGACTTCGCCCTTCGGCGTGATGGCGGTCGGGTTCACCTCGATCAGCGTGCAGTCGAGTTCGCGGTAGATCTTCCACAGCGTCTCGACGATCCCCTCGATCTGCTGTGCGATGTCTTTGGGGAAGCCGAGGAACGCGCTCATGTCGCGCAGGTGATAGGGGCGCAGGCCGACGAGCGGGTCGAGGGCCGCCTTGAACATCTTGTCGGGAGGGACATCCTCGACCTCCATGCCGCCCATCGCGGTGGCAAGCACCACGGGGCAGCGGTTGAGGCGGTCGAGCACGATGCCGACGTAGACCTCCTGGGCGATGTCGAGCTTCTCGGCGACGAGCACCTTGCGGACCTTGAACCCCTTGATCGTGAGGGCCATGAGCTCGGGGACGAGCCTGCGCGCCTCCTCCATATTGTCGGCGAACTTGACGCCGCCCGCCTTGCCACGGCCGCCCACGCCGACCTGCACCTTGAGCACGGCCGGGAACGTCACGCCCTCGAGCTCGTCGGGCGAAGTGACGACCTTCCCCCTGGGCACGCGCAGGCCGTAGCGCGCGAAGATCTCCTTGCCGCGGTACTCGAAGAGATTCACGACGTGCGCCTCCCGCCCCGGGGGATGCTCGCGATTGCGGCCGCGCTATTTTAGGTTCGCGCAGGGCGCGGGGCGCCGCGGTGTGCATCAAGGAGGCGAGCACGTCGAGACCATCAGTTGGGCCAACAGGATCACGCCCACGACCACGCAGAGCCCGAGGAGCCCCAGGAAGTTTGCGGCAGCTTCGTTGAGGCCGGCGGATGGATGAGCTTTCGAATGCCGCGCATCCAAGAGGAGTGCCGATGCGAGGACCGCGATGGTAGAAGCGTCCATGGCAAGGACGCCCAGGCGCACCAGCGGCGCTGGATTTTGGCACCGCGTCGCCAACACGACGGAGAACGCCGCGAGCGCAGTCGTGCCAGCAAGTCCCACCAGGACAAAGCTACGGCGCACGGTAGAATCCCCTCTGGGCGATGATCGCTAACGCGGCACCGGCGGATATGCTTCGCTGCTTGTCGTATGTCATTCCAGGCCGTGATACCCAGCGGGCGTTTCCGGCGTTCACCACTCTGTACTCAATCTTTATCAAGGGGAGCGCGCTCGCTCGGTATTGAGAACAGCAATGCTCGTCAAGGACCTCAAGCCGAACCAGCCCGTCGACAACCTTGAACTCAAGATCACCACGAAGGAAGAGCCGCGCGACTTCACCTCGAAGTACGGCAAGGCCGGGCGCGTGTGCAATGCCGTGGGCACCGACACCGACGGCGACACGGTCGAAGTCACCCTGTGGAATGGCGACATCGAGAAGGTCACGCAGGGGCAGAAGATTCGGATAACCAACGGCTGGGTCAAGCAGTGGCGCGGCAAGGTGCAGGTTTCCCCGTCGCACAAGGGCACGCTAGAGATCCTGTCGAGTTGAAGCTCGCGAGCGCCCCTAGGGGCCTTTCCAGCTTAGCCCGCGCGCCCCTCGGCCCGCGCTCTGCGCGCCAGCCTGTCGGCAAGCACGACCGGCAGCGGGCTCTCGTCGTCGGGGCTTGTGATTGCGGCGGCGAGCCTTCCGGCCTGTTCCACGCCAATCCCTGTCCCTGGGGAAATGTAGAGCGAATGCTTGGACCCCGGCGCGGCAAGCTCGTAGCCTCTCCACTCTCCGTCGACCGACACCTTGCGGGTCCCGAAGGCCCCAAACCGGCGTGAGCGCGTGCTCACCTTGCCCAGCAGCTTGCCTTTGGCCGCGCCGAGCGCCGGCATGCCCAGTTCGAGCCCCGCCATGGACGCAATCCCGCACCGGCGCGGGTGCAGGATGCCTTGCCCGTCCGCGACAAGCACCGCGCGGCGCCGCGCCTCGGCCGGGAGTTTGCGCGCCGCCGCCACGATCCCGGGAAGTTCGCGGAACGCGAGGTAGCCGGGAACGTAGGGCACCGGCGGCTCGAATTCCACGGTGGCGCTTGCAAATTCCTCCATCGTGTTGAGGTCGACCGCGACCGCCGCGGCAAACGCGTTCGCATCGTTTTTCCCGTAGGCGGCGTCCAGCCCAATGGCGACCTTGGCCGGCCGCTGCATCGGGTCGACCGACACTTGCGCCGCCAGCCTGGCTTGGCGAGCCGCGAAGCCAGCGAAGAGCGGGCGCAGCTCGAAGGTGCGGACCGCAACGGCCTCGAGCGGCTCCACGCGGCCTTCGCGGACGGCCACGCCTTCCTGCGCCAGGCGCCGGGCCTTCGCGTCCGGGCCGCCGAAGGCGTAGCCGCCGAGCGACCCGTCGGCCTGGACGACCCGGTGGCAAGGAACGCTTTCGGGGAAGGGGTTCGTTGAGAGCAATTCGCCGACGGCGCGCGCCGCGCGGACGTCGCCAAGCGCGCGTGCGATGTCGCCGTAGGTCGTGACCCGCCCTTCCGGCACCTGAGCAAGCGCGCGTTCGACCTGCGCGCGCATCGGCGCCGCGCGTGCGCCCTCCATCAAGCGGCCGCCCCCTTCCAGTCGCGCAGCGGCGAGTGCAGCTTGCACGACTTGCAAAGGATCGCTTCCTTGAGTTCGCCGCGGCAGTGGGGGCACACGGGCTTGCCGTAGACCACCGCGCGGCCGCAGTGCTCGCAGTCGACGACATGCACTTCGCTCTTCGGGCACCAGCCCACGCGCGTCACCGCCGCGCAGGACGGGCAGCGCCGGTCCTCGAAGTCGAGCCCGCCTTCGCACACGGGGCACCGGTCGGACGGCCGGGCGGCACCCGGGGTGTCGTCGCCGCGCGGGCGCGGCGGGACGAGGCGCGTGAGCAGCCCCTCGCGTTCCGGCTCGCGCACCGCCTCCTTGTACTCCTTGGGCATCTTGCCAAACGCGATTTCGGGCACGTAGAGCAGGAAGACCCCAAGGCCGATGAGCAGGGCCTCTACGGCCGCGTGCACCGCGATCGTTGGAGCCCCATGCGCCCAGGCCACGAAGAAGAGCGCGCTTAGGTTCGCAAGGGCGAAGAACGCGATGAGCGCGAGCGTCCACAGCCCGATGCGGGTGTACTCGGGCTCGCCGTCGCCGCGCGCGATCGACAGGCGCGTGCGGAAGTCGCGGATGCTCTTGATCTCCGCGAAGAGCGCGAGGGCGATGTAGAGAGCCATGACCTCGGGCAGGAGCGCCGCGGCGGCGTAAAGCGGCACGGGACCCGCAAGCGGGCTGTGCACCGACGCCGTGAGCGCAAAGACGGTCGCGCCAAGGAACGCAAGCGCGTAGAGTGAGGCGAGCCAGACCCCGTACAGCCACATCGCCGGGAACGCGCGGTGGACGGTGAAGAAGCTCAAGCCCACACCGATCAGGAAGAGGCCGATCGCCGGAGCGTACGGCAGGAGCCCCGCGATCAGCGTGAAGGAAAGCGCCGCCACGGCAGCGTAAACGCGGGTGTGGTCGACGGGCGCGGGCGAGAGGGGCGCGGCGGTCGCCTGGGCGGCCTCCATCGGCGCGCGATGAGGGCGGCGCGCTATAAAGGCTCACGGCGAAGAGAGCCTTTCCGTTTCCCCCAACACGTTTTTCAACGCGCCGCCCTCATCGTGAAGCGCCACGATGACGAGAAGCGACATCCTGACCTCGTGACGAGTGATGGGCGAGCCGAGTGGCCGGCGCCCCTTACCAGGGCGACCCGAAGAGGACGAAGAGCGCCCCGGCGGCGGCCTTCACGACCATCGAGAACAGCGCGTAGTCGCGCGGCAGGCCGATCGCGAGCACATTGCCCTCGCCGAGGTGCAGCGCGTCGAAGAGCGCGCGCGACCAGGTGGTCGTGGTGATGAGGACCGCGCCCGAGGTGCCACCGGACCAAAGCGCGAACGCGATGGCGAGCAGGGTGGCAAGCAGCACGACCGGCTCCACGACGCGCTCGAGCTTACCCTTGGCGCCCCGGGAGGCAAGCGCGTACACGCCGGCGTCGAAGGCCACGAGCGCGGCAAGGCCGGCAATGGCGACATCGACGAGCATCGTCGGTCACCCCTTTCGGCCCACCACGGTGAGGACGTCTTCATCGGCCATCACATGGTCGAGCCCCACCGTCTGGCCGGGGAAGCGGGCGCTCTTTCCCCACACGTTCGCGTAGCGGAACTTTCGCTTGATGTCGCGGTGGATATGGTCGCAGACGAGCTCCACCGTGGTGCCCTCCTTCATGATTAGGGGCTCTTTGTAATCGGCTTCGCCCCCTTGCGGGCGCAGGTAGATTCGGATGAACCGCATCTTGTCGTAGAGGAGGTCCTTGAGCTCCTCGAGGCCCTTGCCCTTTTCGGCGGAGATCTCGACCACTTGCCAGCCCTTGAGCACACGGCGCGCGCGCGCAAGCATCGCGGCGTCGGCGGCGTCGATCTTGTTCAGCGCCACGATCCCGGGCAGGTAAATGCGGTTCCCCGCCAGCGTGTCGATGAGTTGTTCGTCGGTGACGGTTTGGCGGATCACCACGTCAGCGTTCAGCAGCCCGTATTCGGCCACCAGGCCCGCCGCAAACTCCGCGTTCATCTGCTTCTGCGGGGCGGTGAAATGGATCTGAATTCCCCCCCGCATCGCTTTGGTTACCCGGATGTCCGCCGGCTTCTCGTTGAGGCGGATGCCCGCGGAGCGGAGCTCGCCCGCGAGCACCGAGTGGTCGGGGGTGTAGACATCGGAAACAAAGATGACAAGGTCGGAGGCGCGCGCCACCGCGATGACTTCGCGCCCGCGCCCCCGCCCTGCCGCCGCGCCCCGGATGATGCCGGGAAGGTCGAGGATCTGGATTTCGGCGTTGCGGTGGTAGAGGATGCCCGGGATCACGTCGAGCGTGGTGAACTCGTAGGCCGCAACATTCGACCGGGCGTTGGTGATGGAATTCAAAAGCGTGGACTTCCCGACGCTCGGGAAGCCGATGAGGGCGGCCGACGCGTGCCCGCTCTTCTTGACCGCGAAACTTTTCCCGGCCCCGCCGCGCGTCGCCGCGCGCTTCTCGGCCTCGACCTTGAGGCGCGCGACCTTGGCCTTGAGCTTCCCGATGTGCTGTTGGGTCGCCTTGTTGTACTCGGTCTCCGAGATCTCCTTCTCGACCTCGGCGATCTGCTGCTCGATGTTGGCCATGCGCTTTGCGCGAGAAACCGCCGCTTGCGGATAAACCTGCACCTTCAGAAGTGGAAGGGCCCGTTTAGCACCCACGTGAGGAAGACGGCGCTAAGCAGCGCGCCGGGCAGGATGTTCTTCGTCCGGTCGTAGAGGATGGACGAGGTCACCCCAAAGGCGAGGGTGAGCAGCGCCGTGTCCCCGGGCACCGACGCATAGCCCTTGAAGAGCCAGGCCATGAGCCACGAGAGCATCACGAAGTACAGCAGCGAGCCCACGAGGATGTTTGCAATAGCGCTTGCAAGGCCCGGCTTGGTGAACACGACGCGCATGAGGCCGCGCATGCGCCGCTGGATGCGCAGGCGCAGGAACGCCTCGAAGCCCAGCATCGCGAGGAAGAGCGCGCCAAGCGGCAGGAGGAATGCCGCCGAGCGGGGGTAGTCCGCTCCGATGAACAGCACGTACTGCAGGACGATGGTGAAGGGGATGAGGACCAATACGGGCAGGACGGTGGCGAACGACCGGCCGAGGCTTTCACCCTCTTCGAACCGCTTGTCGTCCCGCCCGCGGTAAGTCCGCTCCGCGCGCGAGAGGCCGTAGGCGCCCGCCACGAGCAAGCCGCCGGCCGCCAGCATCCCGGCAAAGAGGCTCGGGGCCGGCAGGACCCCGGCAAACGGGGCGGCCTGCGACCCGGGCACCACCATCACGCCCACCGCCACGACCGCGAGCGCGAAGGCCGCGACGTCCGCGCCGAAGAAGGCGAGCGCCTTCCATCGCACCCGGTCGCCCGGGAAGTTGTACATGCGGACGGGCTGTGCGGCTTTCGAGCACCAGAACTCCCAGGCGAGCCAGGCCACCGGCCACGCCTGGAGGGTCATCAGCAGCACGAGGACGCTCTCGTCGCGCTCCAACGACGCGTAGACGGGGTCGAGCGGCTCGGAAGCGCGCCCCTTCGTCTTGAGTTCGATGAAAGCGATCGTCTTGTCGAGCACCTCGCCGGTGCGCATGGAGTGCCCGGCTCCCTGCACCTCTTCGAACCGCTGCCCCCTCGCCTGAGTCAGGTTGGCCGCCTCGTACGATTGGCTGACGGGGACGAGCGCATCGTCCGTGCTGTGGAGGAAGAGCGTCGAGTTGGGGCGCAGGCTGGCGATGTATTCGACCGGCGAGCGGACGCGCAGGCCCTCGGGCGTGGTGAGGTCGGCGGGAAGCACGCGCTTGTCGACGACGTACGCCACCGTCTCGTAGTTTTCGCGCGCGAGCGAGGTGAGGTTCGTGGGTGCCGCCCATGTGACCGTAGCGTTGACCTGACCGCCGGGGTTCGAGGCGGCAAGCAGCGCAACCATCCCGCCGAAGGAATGGCCCATGAGCGCGAGGCTGTTGGGGTCGACTTCGGGCCGTGCCCGCAGGAACTGCAGCGCGTTCAGCACATCCTGGGGCTCGGCGTCGGGCAGGCCGAAGGTGCACGCCCCCGTGGACATCCCGTGGTCGCGCAGGTCGATGGCGAGCACCACGAAGTTGCGCCTTGCAAGCTCGACCGAGACGCGGTTCAGGTACTCCTTGTGGTCGGTGAGCCCGTGCACGACGACGACGCCGGGCACCCGACTCGTGGCGCCTGAGGGCGAAAACAGCGCCCCCGAGATCACGGCTCCGTTGGTCGACGGGAACGAGACATATTGGACGGTAAGGTGCGGCGAGACCGAGAGGTCCGACCAGTTGAGCGCGGCGGAGAGGACGGTGCCGACGAGCAGGACCGTGTACACGATTTCGAAGAGTCGAACGCGTCGGCGCCGAACCGCGGTCTCGCCGGCCACCGTCCGCGCCCCGTGGGGCACTCACGCCGCCGCCCGGCCTAAATAGCCTGCGGCCCGGCACCCATCAGTAAGCCTGCTCTTCCCAGAAGCGCATGATCTCCCAGTCGTCCTGCTGCTCGCCCTCTTCGTGCTCGGTGACGCGCAGGCCCCACTGGCGCTCGAACGCGCGCAGGATGTTCTTCTCATCCTCCGTGCCCACAAACTGGGAGAGCAGGAGCGTGTTGCCCTTCTTCGTCCCCTTGAAGGCGCCCGTCATCTCGCCCTTGTTGAAGATGACGAAACAGCTGCCGATGCGGAACTTGCGGCGGATCTCCGCGGCAAGGAAGAGTGCGAGCTGGTCAAACGGCGAGAGCACGAAGCTCTCCTCACAAACGATCTGGCCGATGCGCTCGAGGTCCTCGGCGATCATCCAGTAGAGCGTCTCGTCGCCCTCGATGAAGAAACCCTTCACGAGCTTGCCCGCGCGCTCCTGCTCCGAGAGGTAGTCGCGGATCTCGTGCATCCGGAACTCGTGCTTGGTCATGCGCGCGAGCCCCTCGGCCGAAACGAGCCCGAAGTTCGTGACCAGCCGTTCGAGGATGATCCGCCGCGCTTGGTCCTGGGTCTCGACGGCGTCGCCGATGCGCAGGTACTTGTTCTGGCCGTTGCGCACGACGAAGAGGCCTTCGTAGAGCGCGTTGAACGCCTCGTCGAATTCCTTCGGGTCCATGTCGACGCGCTCGAAGAGCTCCTTGCGCGAGACCGCGTCGAACTTCGGCAGCTGCTCGAGCAGCTCCTTCATCGGCACGGTGAGCGGGCGCGACTTCGCCTTCTTGTAGAGGCGCAGGTCGCTCTTCAGGCAGTAGGTGAGGTGCGCCGGGATCACGAGCCCGGCCATCAGCTCGTTGTCGCGCAGGTGCCTTCGCAGGCGCCGGAAGCGCTGCACGCGCAAGTACGACTCGAAGTCCGAGCGGATTCCGCCGAACTTCTGCGCCAGGCGCAGGACGTCGCGCACCTTGTTCTCGGAGTGGATGTGCTGCTTCCAGAGCAGGTATGCGTAGACGTCCTTCTTCTTGAACACGCGGGGCACGAGGCTGCCCTTGATGAGCATCCCCTGGAGCAGGTGGTACCCCTTGGAGCGGAACACCTCGATGACGCCCTCGTCGAGCTCCTCGATGGGCGTCTCGAAGACCTTGCGGATGCGCAGGATCTCGATGCCCATCATCTTGTAGAAGTCCATCATCCCGTCGAGCGCGTCGAGCAGCTCCGGCAGGAGCGTCTCGTCCTCCAGCATCACCTCGCGGATGTCGACGGCGCCCGACATCTTCCACTTCTCAATCATCCCGACGAGTTCGCCGTCCTTGATCACCGGGTAGATCCAGCCCTCGCCGTATTTGGTGGTCAATTCGGCCCACATGGGCTGGACGAAGGGGTCGTAGAGCGACAGGATGCGCAGGCGGTCGGAGACCTCCTCCTTGGGCGGCGCGTTGAGGAGCCCTTCGAGCTCGTCGATGAGGATGTACATGTCAATCGAGGTCTCGCCCACGACCGTCACGCGCTTGGCCGAGCCTTCCTCCTCGAGCTTGTTGAGGATCGAGAACACCTCGTTGAACGAGAAGCCGGTGAACCCGCGCACCGCGGTGAAGGAGGCGGGGCCCGACGACTTGAGGAACTGGACGATGACGCGCCGCTTGGCGTCCTTGACGATCTTCCGCACCGGGTAGGGGATGTAGACGTTGCGCGACGACCAGGACTTGCGCTCCTCGGCTTTGCGGCAGATGTACATGTTGCGGTCGAGCCTATCGATGATCTCCTGCACCGCTTCCTTAGGCAGGCGCAACTTCTTTCCAAGCTGGCTTGCCGTCACCCCCTTCGAATCGCGGATCGCTTCGAGCGCCTTCTCGTCGGTGCGAAGGGGCGCTTCCTGGCGGTAGGCGGAGACGAGCATGTCACAGTACTTGTCGTGGGCAAAGCCGACCTGCCTGCGCACGAAGCGGCCGTGGCGGATCTCCTCGCGCTCGCGGCGGTCCCACCAGTCCTCGATGTCGAACCCCTTGACGCGGTTGAACACGTCGTACACGAGCCCCGCGCTCATGAAGACGTCGAAGTACCCGTCGACCGTCGTGAACTGCTCGAACTGCTTGCGGATGATGTGCTGGAGGACATTGCCCTCGGGGAGCATGATCGCGCCTTCTACCTGGCCTTCGATCCCCTTCTTGTCGTCGGTGAGCATGTACTGCGGCCGCTCGCCGATGACGTAGTACCCTTCCGTGACGCGGCCGTCCTTCAGCAGCGCGTTCAGCGCGCCGGAGAGCACCTCCTCGTCGAGGCCGAGGTCGTAGGCGAGGCGCCCGCGGGTCACCGGCGCGAAGTACTCGAAGTAGGCGATGAGGATCCACCGGACCGCGGTCTCGAAGTCGGCGCGGTCGGGCGCGCCCCTCGCGCGGTACACCAAGGAGCCGTCCTCGGTGACCCCCGCGATGCGCACGAGGTTCTTCGTCTCGAGCGAGCGCAGGATGTCGGCCCCGATGACCTCCTCGTCCTCGTCGAAGGCGTCCTCGATGCCGGCAAGCGCCTCTTTGAGCTGCTCGGGCGTCCGGCCGCTGCCCAAGAGCTCGAGCGTGCGCCGCTCCCTGTCGGTGAGCGCGCCGTGGTGGCGGTAGACGGCCGAGTAGCGCCGCGCGTGGCTCGCGGGGATCCACATCCGGTCCTGGATCCATATCGACTCGATCTTGCCCTCGCGCAGCAGGTCGTCGGCCCACTTGGCGATCGCGTCGGGCGCGCTGCCCGTGAATTCGTAGAGCGAGGGGCGCGCGTACTTGAACGCGTGCACGGCGCCGAGCTTCTCGAGGGCCTCGAGCATCTCGCCCTTGGACGAGAAGCGCAGCAGCTCCTTCTTCGAGGCGAAGTACCGGTCGACGCGCTCCTTCTCGAACTTGGGCGCCTCCATCTCGCCGCCCTCGACGACTTTCGTGAGGATCGAGTCCTGCAGCTCCTTCAACAGCGCCGTGCGGTCTTCGAGGGTGAGCAGGTCGGTCATCCCCATGAGGATGACATTGAGGGCGAAGGGCGACGGGATCTGGCTCCACTCGCGGAAGGCGAAGGTGATCGTGCCGTCGCTGATCTGGCCGACGACTCCGCGCGCGTCGTCGACGTCGAGGAACTCGTGGAGGATCTCGTTGTAGGTCTCCTTGACGATCGGGAACTCCGGGTCGGAGGCGAGCGCATCGAGGATCTTGCGGGCGTGCTGGTGCTGCCTTGCAATCGAGATCTCCTTGCCGCGGTAATTCTTGAGGATCATGAACGCGCGCGTCGCGCAGTGCCGGAAGCGCTGCTTGAAGACCTCGGAGGAGGGCAGCGCGTTCCTCAAGACCTCGTCGAAGTCGCTCGAGGAGACCATCTTGGCGACCTCCTTGAGGTCGACGGCCTCGGGCATGGCGAGCAGGAAGTTGTTGTCGGTGACCGACGACTGGATGCGCATCCCGTTCTTCGCGTTGATCTTCTGCGCGATGTAGCGCGAGAGCGCCTCGTTCACCGAGCGGCCGAAGATGGAGTGGAAGATCACGTTGTGCACGCCGCGCCCGTCGATGTACCCCTCGACGAGGATCTTGCGGTCGTGCGGGATGACGCCGCCGATCTTGCGCTGGTCCTTGAAGAAGCGGACGATCGTCTCGGCCGCGTCGAGGTCCATGTGCATCGTCTTCATCAGTTCGTCTTTGATCTTCAGCGTCGTCTTGTCCTCGAGGGCGCCTTCCATCCAGCGGCGGAATTCACCCACCTGCAGCGACAGGTCGAAGGAGCGCGACATCATCTCGCCCGACCACGAAGGCACCGTGGGCTTCCGGCCGTGCGCGTCGCGAACGAACACCTTCGTCCCCTTGGTCTGCAGGAACTCGTACGACTTGCCGCCAAGGACGAAGATCTCCTTGGCCCCCAGCCGCTCCACGAACGACTCCGAGAGCGTGCCGAGCGGCACGCCGCGTTCGGAGAACACGCGGTAGTTGGACTCCTCGGGGATCGTCCCGATGTTCATGAAGTAGATCATGCGCGAGCCGCGTTTGGCGCCGAACTTGTTCTGCTGCGGGTCGACCCAGATCTTGGCGTACACGCTCTTGTCCTGGAGGGTGTGTCGGCCGGCCAGGTAGTCGATCACCGCGTCGTAGTCTTTGCGCGGCAGCTCGTGGAACGGCATCGCCGACTTGACGACCTTGTAGGCCTCGTCGATGTCCCACTGGTGGTCGATCGCCATCCCGACGAGCGCCTGCGCGAGCACGTCGAGGTTGTTTTTCGAGATGCGAACGCGGTCGATCTTGTTCGCGTAGGCGCTCTTCACGAGCACCCCGCACTCGACGAGGTCCTCCGGGTCGAGCGGGATGAGGCGCCCCTTCGAGGTCGCCGAGACCGCGTGGCCGGCGCGCCCGATGCGCTGGAGGAGCTTGGCCGTCGACTTGGGGGACGAGATCTGGCAGACGAGGTCGATGAAGCCGATGTCGATTCCAAGCTCGAGCGAGGTCGACGACACCGAGGCCTGGAGCTCCCCGCGCTTGAGCTGCTCTTCGATCTCGAGGCGGATGTCCTTGGCCATGGAGCCGTGGTGCGCCGCGACGCGCTTGACGCCGAGTTCCTTGAGCTTGATCACCATGTGCTCCGTGCCGGAGCGCGTGTTCGTGAACACGAGCGTGGTCTTGTGCTCCGTAATCAGCCGCTTGAGCAGGAGGTACATGCGCCCTTGGGTGACCTCGAAGGGCGTCTTCGAGAGGTCCTCGACGGGCGGCACCACGGCGATGTCGAGGCCCTTCGTGCTCTCGATGTCCACGATCGTGCACTCGCGCATCTTGCCGTTCTCGTAGCCCACGAGGAACTTGGCGACCTCCTCGATGGGGGCCTGCGTCGCCGAGAGCCCGACGCGTACGAGCGGCCGCTTGATGAGGTGTTGGAGGCGCTCGACGGCGAGGGAGAGGAGCGTCCCGCGCTTGGAGTTGCACAGGTCGTGGATCTCGTCGATGATGAGGTACTCGGCGTCCGTGAAGCGTTGGACGAACTTGGAGGTGGAAAGGACGAGCGAAAGCGACTCGGGGGTCGTGATGAAGATGTGCGGCGGCTTCCTCACCATCTTCTGCCGTTCGGCAGTGGAGGTGTCCCCTGAGCGGACGGCCACGCGGATCTGGGGGCGCTCGCCGCCCATGGCGGTGACGACTTCGCCGATCTCGCGCAACGGCTCCTTCAGGTTGCGGTTGATGTCGTTGGCAAGCGCCTTGAGCGGCGAGACGTACACGCAGTAGATCTTGTCCTCGAGCTTGCCCTCGCGGGCAAGCGCATAGAGGCGGTTGATGATCGCGAGGAACGCGGAGATGGTCTTGCCCGAGCCCGTGGGCGAGGAGATGAGGACGCTCTTCTGCTCCTCGATGAGCGGGATTGCGTAGGCCTGGGGCTCGGTGAGCTCGCTAAATTTGGAGGAGAACCACTTCGAGATTGCAGGGTCCATCGTGGAGAGGACCTGCTCCATCGTGTGCTTCTTCTTCTGGTAGGAAATCATTGCAAGGCGCCCTTCGAGCCGCACGTTCCGGGGTGCCTATCCGTATATACGTCACTCCGCAACGCGCAACTTCTCGCTCACACAAGCCGAAGGGGGGTAGTTAAAAGCTTCCTTGCCCCCCGCAGAATCGAGCGAGTGCCTCCGTTTCGTGTGCGGCCAGCCGCCGAGAATCGGCGCGCAAATGGGGCGCCGAGCAGGGGTTCAGCGAATCCTTCGCGCGCGCGAAAGGGTGGCACAAACGGCGGCCGCGCCGAAGGCGGCAGAGGCGGCGGCAAAGTCGAACCCCGGGAGGAAGCCCTTCGCCGGAGAGGTGGGCTCGACGATCGTCACGGTGACGGTGGAGGTGCTGTTGGCGGTGCCCACCGCCGAGTGGTCGTTGTTCACGAGGAACACGCGGATGACATGGGGGCCAACGGGGAGGTCAGCAACCGTGGCCTCGGGGCCTGTCGCCATCGAATGGAAAACCCCGTCGACCCAGATGTGGTAGTGGCCGTGGCCAGGCACATTGGCAGTGGGGGTGGCGGGGACCGCCTCGAGGGTGAAATTGCTAACTTCCAGGGAGAGCGTCAAGGTGCCCTGGGGCGAAACCGCGCCGTTGGAAGGCGAGGTGATGCCAAGGTGGGGGTCGCCGGCCACGTGGAGGAGGATCGTGGAGGCTACCCGGATTCCGAGCGGCGAGTGGTCGTTGTTATAGAGCACGGCGGTGACGTTGTGGTCGCCAAGGGCAAGGCCCGTGAGCGTGTAGCTCGGTTCGGCGGTGAAGGTAAGGTAGACGCCGTCGATGAAGATGTGGTAGTGTCCCTCGCCGATCACGGGCGGCTGGCTGATGTGGGTGGGGGCGAGCGTGAAGTTAGCGAACGTCACATTGAGGGTCGCCGTGTCGCCGTAGAGGATCGTGCCGGTGGAGGGCGAGGCGATGTGGATCTCCGCTCGCTTGCCTCCGACGGCAACGCTGACCTCGTCCACGACATTCGGGGAAACGAACACGTGGTTGTTGCCCACAAGGACGACGCGGATGGTGTGTTGGCCGGCCGAAAGGCCCTCGACGACTGCGGTGCTGGCGTAGGCCATCCCGTAGAACGCCCCGTCCACGAAGATGTGCCAGTGCCCCTCGCCGGCGACCGGGGTCTGGTCGGGCTTGTCGACCACGGAGAAGTTCTCCACGGCGACGCGCACGACGGTGAAATTGAGCGGCAGCGAGCTTGCGGAAGTCGGGTCGAGGATCGCGACGAACGGCGAGCCGGCGCTCACGAACACCGTGACCTGGTCGAAGGCGGGCCATGTGAGGTCGGTGTGGTTGTTGTTGTAGAGTTCGACCACGATCGTGTGCGTGCCCGGCTGCATCCGGGTCGCGGTCGCGGTAAGCGCGGCGCCAAAGCCTCGGTACACCCCGTCGACAAAGAGGTGCCAGTGGCCGCGCCCGGGGACCGGCGGCAGGCCGACCGCGGCGGGGTCGAGGGTGAAGTTGGACACGGCGAACGTCACCTCGACCGAGGACGAGCCGATGTCGGCCCCCCCCGCGGGCGTGGCGATCGTAACCCTGGGGGCGCCAGGCAGGACCACAACCCGCACGAAGTCGAACGCCGGCCACGTGAAGTTGCTGTGGTCGTTCTGGTGCAGTTCCAGCATGAGCACATGCGGGCCTTCGGAGAGGTCGGACACCAGCACGACGGCCTCGGCGCCGTTGGAGAGGTAGACTCCGTCGACGAAGAGGTGCCAGTGGCCTTCGCCCGGGGCAGGGGCTTGCCCGATCTTGTCTGCCGCCAAGGTGAAGTTGCCAACCGAAAAGGAAAGTTCGACGCTCGAAGCGTTCACGTTCGCGGGGTCTGATGGAGAGGTGATGGTGATGCGGGGCGCCAAGGCGGCCACCGTGAACTCAATCCACGAGACGACGCGCGGGGCAAGGGGCGAGAAGTCGTTGTTCCGAAGCTCAAGGACGAGCGTGTGCGGCCCCGGCGCAAGGTCGGCAACGCGCGCCGGGGTTTCGGCCGCAGGCCCGAGGTCTGTGCCGTCCAAGAGCACGCGGTAGTGCCCGTGGAGGGCGACCGGCGCCCGCCCGAGGGAGGAGGGGTCGAGCGTGAAATTGGTGAGCGTGAAGGGCACGGCGAGCGCGCTTGCGTTTACGACGGCGCCCCGCAGCGAGGGCGCGATGCTGAACTCAGGGACGCCGGAGGTGGCCGGCGTCAGGTGCAGCTCGTCGTACGAGCGCTCTGCAAGGGCCGAGCCGTCGTTGTTGACGAGCTCGACATGGATCACGTTGAGGGCGCCGATGTTGAGGCCGGACACGTTGAAGCGCAGGGCCGCGGTGGAGAATGAAAGGGCGCCGTTCAATCGGACCTCAATGTGCCCTTCGCCCGCCCTATTTGCGCTGCCGATCGCCGCCCCGTTCAGCGTGAGGTTGCCGACCAGGACCCCGAGTTCCGCTGAACTTGAACCCCAGGCCGAGGAAGGACCGGGGTCGCTGATGAAGATCCGCGGCGCTCCGGCCAGCACGGTGATGTTGGCCGAGTCGTTCACGCCGATCTCCGTGTGGTCGTTCTGCGCGATTTCGATCCGGATGGAGTGGGGGCCTTGGGCGACGTTCGGGATGTAGGCCTGCATGAGGTAGAAGGCGCCCAGCCAGTTGCTGTCGAGGTAGATGTGGTAGTGGCCTTCGCCGGCGACCGGGGGGTGGCCGATCGCCGACCCGTTCATGGTGATGTTGGTGATGTTTACCGAGATCTCGACGGTGCCCGAGTCGATGGAAGCGCCTTCGAGCGGGGAGAGGAGCGTCGCCGTCGGCGCGCCCGAGGAAGCGGCCGCAAGCAGCGCGAGGACCCCCAGCGCAACGAGGGCTGAAAGCGCAAGGTGCCCGGGAACGCCGGGCCTGGGCTCGCCCCCCGCGCGGCCGGAGTTGGGATCGGTCAACCTGCTCGTCCCCCGGGACAGCCCACCCGGCCCGCCGTATTTGAAGCCTCATTCGAACGGGCGCGAGAACCGAACGATCGTGGCGGCGCGGCGCTCCCCCTCATCGGCCCTGCATCCCAAGAAAAGCGAAAGACGGCTGGCCGCAGGCCAGCCGGAAAATCGAAGCGGCGCGGGCCGAGGGGCCCATCACTCTTCTTCTTCGCGCGAGACCGCGCGGGCAGGCGCGCGCCTTGGGGCCGTGCGCTTGGCGGATTTCTTCGCCGCGCGGCGCCGCGGGGCTGCCTTGCGGGCCTTCTTGCGTCCGCCGCCGCGCTTCGCGCGGCGGGCGGCGCCCTTGCGTGCGCTCGATCGCTTCCGTCCGCCCCGCTTGGCTTTCGCCTTGCCGCGGGACCTGCTCTTCGATTTTCGTGCCATGGGGTCGCTCACCTTCCCAAGCCTCTACACCGGATCAACGGCAAGCGTTGCGCCAGTGCAGGCCAGGGTTGCGCGCCATGTCGGGGGTGTGATAAAAACCTCGCCACGCGGAGAATAGCGCTTGCGCGAGGCGGGCGGCGTGCAGGTTTTGGGTGAAAGACTGCCCCGCCAGAGGTTCATCGCAGGGTCGACTCGGCCAATCGTGGTTTCAACGGTGAAAGTGTAAAGGCGAGGTTCATACGCGCGCTGGACGAGAGGATTCGCCGAGCCAGGAGCTCGGCTGTCCTGTGCTCAGGCGGCCCCGAGGGGAAACCAAATGGTGCACGTGAACGCGCCTGCTTCTTCGCACTCGCGGCGGCGCCTGTACGCGGCCGCGCTGATGTTGGTGTTCCTGCCTGCCGTGGCCGGGGCGTACTACTTCGGCTACCACACGGGGGTCTTGACGCTGACGGTGACGGACGATGCGCTCCTTGAGTTTTCGACGCTTTACATCACATTCTCGCAGGTGCAGGTGCACGCGAACGGGGCGCTCACGACCTCGGACTGGGTGAGCATCCAACCTGCCGCAACGACGATCGACCTCACGCGGCTCGCGGACAACGTGACCCAAGTTGTGGGGGCGGGAAAGGTCCAGGCCGGGGCCTACAACCAAGTCCGGTTGGTCATCGACTCGGCCGAGGGCCAATTGCGCAGCGGCAAGCATGTGGAGGTGGCCGTGCCTTCCGGCGAATTGAAGGCCAACGGGGAATTCTCCGTCCGGGCGCAGGGCGCGGTGAGCGTGCTTGTGCGACTCCACGTCGTCGTGGCCGGCGGGACGTACATGCTGTCGCCCGTGTTCGGCGGCGCCGGCGAGCCGTGATCCGGGGGAACCTGCGCCGCGCCCCCTGGAGCCAAAACCCTTTCTCCCCGGGGACGCCTCTGCGCCTTGGCGCTCCCTTGCCGGCTCGGCAGTCCCCAGCAGAACTCGTCATCCCCGCCTCGCCGGGGTCGCAGCGCGTCCTTTCGTCTGCGCAGGTCGCCTCGATCCGCGCTTGGTGGGGCCGCGTGATGGTCGGGCGTGTCCGCGTGCAGGTGTTCGTCGACGGCGCGGGCTGCGATTCCTGCGAGGTCACCTCGCGCGTGCTCCAGCAGCTCCAGACCGCCTCGGACAAGCTCCAAGTGAGCGTGCAGCTTGCGGCGCAGGCGCGAAGGGACGGCGAGCCCTTCGAGCGGTTACCCGAGACGCGCGTAGTCATGAACAACGGCAACGCCGTGCGGTTCTTCGGCACGCAGGTCGGCGTGGAAGTGACCTCGCTGGTGCAGACGATCGCGGACGCCTCGCTGCCGTCGGCGCCGCTGCCGCCCGACGCCGTGAAGGGCGCGCGCCAGCTTCCCAAGGGCTCGTGGCTGCGCGTCTTTGTGGGGCCGGCGTGCACGCACTGCCCCGGCGCGGTGCGCGCGGCGGTGGCACTTGCCCACGCCAACCCCAAGCTCGCCGTCGAAGTCGTCAGCACCTCGGAATTCCCCGAGCTTGCGCACGCCTTCAAGGTGGCGGCGGTGCCAACCACGGTCGTGAATGGCAGGGTCTTCTTCGAGGACCCGCGCTCGCCCCTGGACGTGCTTGAAGCGCTGCTTGCGACGCCGCCCTAGGCGCTGGCGCGCGCCGCGGCGCGGGTCGGCCGGGTTTGGGCGGGTGCAAACGCCTCGAGGCCGACCTCGAGGACGCGCGCCAGGTACCAGTTCGTCTCGGGCACCGCCCATACCGGCGCCTTCTCCTTGAGGACGTCGAGCGCCGCCACGAATGCCGGGTAGTCGGACGCCTTGAGGCGAAGGGGCAGCTTGAAGCCGAGCGCGCCAAGCGCGTCGTTTGCCGACGGGTTGGCAAGCGGGTAGCTCGGGTCGAGGAAGTGCAGGACCGCCGACCACGCCTCGGCCGACATGCCTCGAGGCGCGCGGGGCGCGAGGTCGGGGTATACCGTATCGAGAAGCAACCGGTTGAGAGGGCCAAGCGAGGGGAGGAGTTTCGCCTCGTTCTTCTTGCCCACGAAGGCGAGCACCCGCTCCAAATCACCTTCGCCGTAGGGGTAGGCGACCGCGTAGATCACGCGGTCGTACGCATACCCTTCGCGGGATGTCCATGCGGTGAGCACGCTTGCGCGCAGCGCGCGGAAGAAGGGCCCGAGCGCCCCGCCCTCAGGCCTGCCGTGGGGCAATCCACTCCCCCTTGAAAACTTCCTCGAGCCGCTCGTCGTCTTCGGGAGTCGGGAGCGTCGAGCGCAGGTACTCCTCGTAGGCGTCCTGCCGGATGAGTTTCCCATCGGCCGCGTACGGCTTCATCTTGTAGAGCCCCACGCGCCTGCGGAAGCGCTCCGAGGGCACGACGATGGGCGGGGTGCCCGCAGGGCGGTTCGCATTCAGCCGCTCGACGATCTCCCGGATTTCGGCCATGTAGAGGCCCTGGTTGTACTCGTTGATGCGCGACGCGTCGACCTCCACCTCGGATTCGCCTTCGTCGTAGCGCCGCTTGAAGCCGAGGTCGACGTTTTTCGCGGCTTTGCGCGAGAGCTCGCCGCCGAAGCAGTCGAGCGAGGTGGAGACCCACCAGTTCACGCGCCGCTGGAGGATGTCCATCGGCACCTTTCCCGCCGCAAGGACGCGGCGAAGCCCGGTCACCCCGGTGCCCAGGTGGAACGCCTCCTCCTTCAGCATGGGCCCCATGCTCGCGGCGAGCGGATAGAAGCCGCTGTGCAGCAGGCAACCCAGCTGGAATTTCCCGTCCCGGTCGAGGAAAGTCGTGTAGCAGTAGAAGTCGAGCCAGTTCTGCACGGGGTCGTTGAACGCCTGCAGGATTCGCTCGCCCTTCTGCGCGTTGCGCGAGAGCAGCCCCTGCGCCTCGCGCCATCCGTCCTCGCCGAAGTGCGTGATGAGGATGTGCGCCATCTGCCACCCGTGGCGCATCTCCTCGACATTCACGCGAGTCATCGACTTCATGTCGTAGGCCGTCGGCGGGTTGCCAAGCAGCTTCTTCTGCTGCTCGACGGAGGCAAACTCCGTGTCGCCCTGGATGGTGATGAGTTTGAGGAGCAGTTCGCGCGCTTCGGGGTCGGGGTGTTCCTCCGGCTCCCTCCACTTGGGCTGGCCCTTGAACTTGCCAAATTCCACTGTGCCCACGGGCGGCTCGGCGTACTTCGGCTCGAGCTTGAAGTCGCCAAGGAGGTTGCGGGGGTACCCGACGCGGTCGACCCAGCCCTCGAAGTCTTCCTCCCACTTCGCAAACTGGTTTGCCGAGGCATTTGCCGCCATTCGTCCACCTTGGGGAAGGCCCTCGATGGCCTTCAAACAGATAATTGAACCGCATTTACTGGCGCCGGGAGCGCCCTTCCCGGCACGCTTCGCGCCTCAGGGACAAGAGGGCAAGGCCTTTTCCCCGCGCCGTCCTGCTCCGCGATGTGGCCTCTGCGAGCCCCACGCAAAAGCAGCCGAGCCGCTTCCCCTCGCCGAAAGTGGGCGGCCTTGCGGCTGGGGCAAGCGCTGTGGTGGGGCTGGGCGCCGTTGCCGCGGCCCTTGCTGCGGCGCCGTGGTTCCACTGGACGGCCGATGCCCTTTCGGACCTCGGCAACCCGCGGCATGAGTCGTCGCCGTTATTCAACGGGGGGCTCGCCGCGGCGGGGCTGCTCTACCTCCTCTTCGTCGGCGGGCTTCTGCGCGCGCTGCCCGCGCGGAGGGCCTCAGGTGCCGCTGTGGTCTGCCTCGCGGCCGGCGCGCTTTCACTTTCCGCGATCGGCGTGGTCAACGAATCGTTTGGGCCGCCCCACTTCGTCGTCTCCTTCACGTATTTCACTTTCATCCCGCTCGGGATGGCGTTGCTCGCCTTCGCGCTTTGGCGGAGCGCGCGCGCCTTTTCGCGCGCCACACTCGCGCTGGCGGCGCTCTCCGCCGCCTTCGGGACCTCGATCATCGCCGCCATCCTCTACGGCTGGCCATTCCCGTCCCAGGCAATTCCCGAGCTCATCGCAAGCTCCATGCTTGCCGGGTGGAGCCTATGGGCCGGGGCGCAGCTTACGGGGGGCAAGTTCGCGGGCAGCACGCCGTAGGCTCGCGAAGCTCCCGTTCACTGCAGCCCAGGCGGAAGCGGGTTGCCGGCCGCCGCGACTTCCTCGGCCTTCGTCCGGTTTGCCGCCGCCACCGATGCGAAGAACGCGAATGACGCCGCAGACATCGCGACCACGATCATGGTGAGGGGCAGGAGGAGGTCGACCTCCGAGGTCGTCGTCACCACATCCGCCGCGTTGCCCGAGAAGAAATTGTCGCCCAAGGTGGGCGCCTGCCGGTCGGCGAAATAGCGCACCGCAAAGTTCCGGTTCGTAACGAACCGGTTGCCCTGCACCTGCGCGTTCCCGCCGTGGATGTCGACGCCGTGGTCGTTGCTCTGGATCTTGTTGCCTTGGATCAACGGCGCGCCGCCCTCGACATACACCGCGTAGGAGCACTGCGTGATCGTGTTGTTCAGGATGCGGGCGCTCGAGTTGTGCACCTCGATGCAGTCGTCGCCTGCGTCGCGGACGATGTTGCCCTCGAACACCGGGTCGCTGTCGCGGACCAGCACCGCATTCGAGTCGCCGCCCACGATCGTGGAGTTTCGGATGGCGACCCCGCTCGAATAGATCTCCAGCCCTCCATCGTAGTCCACATTTGCCGCGTCGCCCCAGAGACCCTTGATCACGCTTTGCCGGATCAGGGCATCGCCGAGGATTTCGAAGGTGTAGTTCGCGGAGTTAAAGCGCGCCTGGACCGTGACGTTCGTGAACGCCAGGCTCCCGCCCGGCTCCACGAAAATGCCATACTGCCGTTCGAGGGCAAGGTCCATCACGAGCGAAACATTGCGCATGTCGAGGGACTCGCCCGCGCGCACCCAGATGCTGCCCGGAACATCCAGGCTGGTGTTCTCGTAGAGCCCCGGCGCGAGGGCCGAGGCGGCGGGCCGCGGTTCGAGTGCGATGGGGGGGACCACGGGCTCCTCCTGCGGCGCAGTGCCCGCCAAGGCTGCCGACACGATGAATAGGGCCAGGAACGCGGCGGTGATCGCCGCCGGCACCCGGACGTCGGGGCCCCGGGGAACGAATTTCTCCCGCTTGCGGATGCGCGACACGGCGAAGGCGGTGAAGAGGATCACGAGGACCGGGACCATGAGCCCCACGGCGAAAGGCTCCTGCCGGGCCGGCAGAAACAGCGCGAGCGGGGCCGCCATATCCCAGCCGAGGACTACTCCGAGGCCGGCCACAATCCCGTAGAGGGCGTACTCGACCTTCCGGCCGCGCTTCAGCGCGCCCGCGTCGTCGTGCACGGCAACTTTGTAGGCCGGATTTCCGATCTTGAAGCGCACCTTCTCCATCGCTTCCGGCAAGCCTTGGATGTTGCCCGGTATTCCAAATGGCACGCCGCCGGCAGCCGGCTTGAACATGTACGTCGCGCCTCGCGCTCCCGGGTTCTGGACGGCGAAGGCGATCTCGCCCCACGAATAGCGGAAGACCTTCTTTGTGAACGGGTTCGTGACTTCGAGGCCGTTCTCGAAGATGCGGATCGGGTCATTGGAGCGGGAGCCGTAGAGCAAGAGCGGCCCAAATGCGAGGAAGACAATCGCAAACAGCCACGCCATCAACCCGAAGGCGAGCGTCCGGCTTGCAAGAAGGGAGCCCCCGAGCCAAATGGCAAGCGCAAGCGAAGCGACCCCGACGGCGGTGCAGGCAAGGCCGGCCAACACCCAGGTCTTGGCCCGCTTCTCGCGATCGGCGAGGCTCTCTTCAACAAGCAGCGCGCCGAAACCCTGCGCCCTCGGCGCCGCGTCTTCACCGGCGGCGGGCGCGCCGGCCTCGCGGGCCACAAGCGCGCGGGGCGGGGAGCCAAGGCCGATGCCTGCCGCAAACGGCTTCGGCCGCTCGTCCCGGATGATCTTGTGGATGTAGACCGAGCCCCCGCCGATGCCCCGGTCGACGATTTCCTCCGGGCGGTAGGCCTGTAGCCACCGCGTCCCCATCGCGCCTTGGAGCACCGGGACGACCTTTTCGAGCGGGTGGCGCACGGCTTCGATCACGTAGGTTTGTCCGCCGACCGTCTCGACTTGGAGGTCTTTCTTCCCAAGCTCGCCTCCGAGCACAAGCAGGGATGCCGCAAGCACCTGGCCATAGCCCACCGGAAAAAGGCCCGAAACCTCGTCGTAGGTGACGAACCGGTACGTCCCGCGCCTGCCCAAGCAGAACTTGGCCCGCATCCCGTTCTCGTAGAGCGCAAGGCCCCAGTGCGTGGTCATCCCCTTCTTGTAGAGCGCGCGGCCCGAGGGGCGGACCTTCGCGTGGGTGCGCTGGTCCCTGCGGTAGATCGCCTTCAGCTTGCCAAGCTCATCCCTCGAGAGGCGGACGGAGGGGTGGTTGACCGGCGTGGTGCGCACCAAAAGGAACCGCATGACAATCGTGGCGGCAATGACTGAGAGGAACAGGACGGCGAAAACGTCGTCGCCTGCCATGTTTGCGCCTCCGTTTTCGCGCGACCCAGTCCTTTCTCTGATTGGGGCCCCGGACCGGGCACCCCGAGCCATCCTAGGTGCGCGTGATAAAGGTGGTGGGCGAGGGAGGAGGCGCGGCCGGCGCCTACTCGACAACGCCGCCCATCGGGTGGACTTCGAGCCCTTCCTGGCGGAGCCTTCGGATGATCACGTTGATCCCCACGCTGTCGCTCGCGATGTGCCCCGTTACGACGAGGTTCTTGGGCCTGGTCCCAAACTCGTCTTTGAGCCGCTTGAGGTGCGCCGGGTCGATGTGGATGTAGAAGATGGTGTCGAGGCCATGCCGGAAGAGGGCAGAGGCCACGGGGTAACCGCCGTTCGTGCCCGCACCGTGCACGAAGGCCCACTTGCCAAGCGGCGCGTCGGCCGAGCCCATCCGCATGACGATCGGCGTGCGCGCGTGTGCGAATTCCGGCAGCGCGTGGAGCGCCGCAATCGCGTCGGCCACCCGCGCCCCGCGCTTCACGCGGGCGGCGATCGTCTCGTGCATGACACGGCGGCCCACCTCGTCGGCGGGCGCGTGGATATTCATGAAGGGCAGCTTGAGCATCCGCGCGACGCTCGGCCACCGGTCATAATTCATGAGGTGGGTGCGCGGGGCGTGCTCGTCTTTCAGCATCTCGACGGCGGCTCGCGCCTCGGCGGGGGGGACGCCGGCCCCTATCATGATAGGCCCGTGCCGCTCGAGCACCGCCGGGAAGTCGGCCCAGGTGGCCCCCCCCGACGGGTGGTGCGCGATCGCAACGTCGAAGCCCATCTGCTTGGCGAGTGCAAGCTCCCCGGAGTCGATGTCGATCCCGAACATCGCCCGCTTTAGGTTGGACCCGGGGACAAACACGTCGCTGTCCTCCGGCACGCGGTCCATGCGCGCCTCCTCGAGGGCAAGGGCCATAATGCGGGCGGTGTCCACGGGGGGAGATGGCCGATGCCGCTAAAGCCTTCGCCGCTAGAGCCGGCCAGCGCGGCGCAGTACCATCAGCGCGGTCGCGGTGAGCCAGCGGCTCGGCCGGCCGGGCACTTCGAGCCCGAACGAATAGAACGAGCGGCGGATAGGATAATTCGGGTCCTCGCTGTCCGGGTGCAGCCGATCGAGGTTCCAGGTCCCGTCGGCGTTTTGCATCCGTTCAAGCCGATCAAGCGTGGGCCGCATCCGCGGGTCCCGGCCGTACCCGAGCGATGTCATGAAATCGAGGCCAACGAGCAGGTCGTAGTAGTAGTGGGCCGGGTAGTGCAAGCGCAGCCACGGGGCGTAGAGCGTGCGACCTTCGCGGAGGAGCCCGCGCTCAAGGTAGAATTCGGCCCCCCGCTCGATCGACCGCCACACCTCCGGCGAGCGCTCGTCCTCGGGGATGGCTGCGAAGGCGGCCATGCCTTCCCACCCGTCCAGTGTCCCTGTCCGCGATGGGAAGCAATGCCAGCCCCCGTCGGCTTTCTGGTGGCGCGCGATCCACTCGATCGCTTGCTCGACGCTCCGGTCGCGCAGGCGGCCGAACCGAGCCATCATGCGCACTGCATTGCCCGTGAAGCAGATCTCGCCGGACGGGAAGCCGATCCCGGCGGTCTCGCTCCGGTAGGTGCGCAAGAACAGATCGGTTGCTTTGGCCACCCGTGGGTTGCGCCCGCTGACGCCGAGGTCGGCGAGCACGAGCAAGCACCAATTCGTGGCGATGTACTTCGGGCGGTACAGATGGACTTGCGACGTGCGGGGGGTTTCCCACTGCCCGTCCGGGTGTTGGCGGCCCAGGATTTGGGCAGCCCACCCTGTCCGGCCGATTTGGCGCCTGGCGGCTGCGACTAGGGGGTCGTCGTCGGGCCTTTCCAAGACTTGCCGGAGGACCCGCAGGCGGACGCTCGGGTCCGCGTCCTTGGCAAGGAGCCAATTGCGCACCGCGCGGGAAATGGCCACGCCCCGAGGATCGGCGAGCGCCTATTTAGGAAAATAGAATGGCCGGCCCACACGGAACGCAAACTGCAGTCGCCCGCCGCGCGCCTCGAAATCCGTCAACTGCGCTTTCGCGTGCGGCGAGCGCGCCGGGGATCGGACGATCGGCGCGTTGAAAGAAGGGGCGTTGTCCACATGGTGCCGACCCACTGGGCGAAACGGACAAGGCTTCCCGAATCTGTCTGACGACGGGTTGCCGGTGAGGGGGAGAGCCAACTAGTCGGGGAACCTTCCGAGGGCGTAGAAGGTTTGAAAAAATGGTTGTAAAGAGACTCGTGGTTTTCATTGTCGTACTCGCGCTTGCCGCGGTCGCGGTTGGAGCAGGGTACCTTTGGCTTTCGAACTCGCCCTCCACGACGCCCCCCCCACCCCCGGGGACGGCGCCGACGATCACCGGGACTTCTCCCGCCAATTCGCTGACCGGCGTGCTCGTCTCTGCCCACATCGTGGCAACCTTCAGCAAGGCGATGAACCCCGCAACAATCACCACGACCACGTTCACGGTTAAGCTTGGGACCGTCGCGGTCCCCGGCGCTGTAACCTACACGGGCCTCTCGGCGACATTTACGCCCACGAGCGCCCTCGCCTACCTCACGCCCTACACGGCGACGGTCACCACCGGCGCCAAGGACACGACCGGCCTTGCCGTTGCAGCCAACTTTGTGTGGAGCTTCACCACGGCGGCGGCGACGGTCACTGACACCACGCGACCGACCGTGAGTTCGACCAGCGCGGTTTCGAATGTCTCGGTCACGAGCAACATCGCGGCCACCTTCAGCGAAGCGATGGACGCCGCCACGATCAGCGCGGCGACTTTCACCGTCCGCCAGGGCACCACGCCCGTCACGGGCGTCGTTACCTACGCGGCCCTTACGGCGACCTTTGATCCGGTAAGCTCGCTTGCCGACAGCACCACGTACACGGCCACCATCACGGTGGGCGCAAAGGACGTTGCTGGCAATGCGCTGCTCATCGCCTATGTGTGGACCTTTACCACCGCGCCAGGCCCGATCACCGACACCACGCGCCCCGTCGTTAGCGCGACGAGCCCCGTTACCGCAGTCGCGGTGGGAAGCGACATCACGGCGACCTTCAGCGAGGCCATGGACCCCGCAACGATCACGGCGCTCACTTTCACCGTCAAGCTAGGGACAACGGACGTTGCAGGCGCCGTCACCTATGCAGGCGTCACCGCGACGCTCAATCCAACGAGCGACCTCGCGACGGACTCCAGCTACACCGCCACCATCACCACCGGGGCCAAGGACCTCGCGGGCAATGCGTTGCTCGCCGACTACGTATGGACCTTCACCACGGCTCCGGGCAACGTCACGGACACCACGCCGCCTACCGTGGTCTCCACGAGCTCCGCCGTCGGCGTCGCGCTCGACAGCAACATCACGGCAACTTTCAGCGAGGCGATGAACCCCACAACGATTACCGCCTCAAGCTTCACGCTCATGCAAGGCGCGTCCCCCGTTACGGGTGTCGTGACCTATGCCGGCCTTGTTGCGACCTTCGACCCCGCAAGCAACCTCTCTGCGGGCATGACCTATACCGCCACGATCACGACCTTGGCCAAGGACGTGGCGGGCAACGCGCTCTCCCCGGACTATGTTTGGAACCTTACCACCGCCTCGGGCGCCTGCACCCAGACCGCCGTAGACCTCGGCTCGGCTGCGGACTTCGCGGTCCTTGCAGGCTCGACGGTAACCAACACGGGCCTCACCAATGTCACGGGCGACCTCGGCGTGAGCCCGGGCAGCGCGGTCACGGGCTTTGGCCCGGGAGTCGTCAACGGAAGCATCCACGCGGGCGACAGCGTCTCTGCAGGCGCCATTGCGAACCTGACCACGGCGTACAACGACGCGGCCGGACGGACGCTTTGCCCCGTGAGCGTAGCCGGGAACCTCGGAGGGATGACCCTCACCCCCGGCCTGTACAAGTCCACCTCGAGCCTTGCGATCTCCTCGGGCGACCTCACCCTCGACGGGCAGGGCGACGCGAACGCGGTGTTCATCTTCCAGATCGCGAGCACCCTCGATGTCTCGTCGGGCCTCAAGGTTATCCTGACCAACGGCACGAAGGCCTCCAACGTCTTCTGGCAGGTGGGCACCTCGGCCACGCTTGGCACCGGCTCCACCTTCGAGGGCAACATCCTCGCGGACCAGGCGATCACGATCGGCACCGGCGCTCTCCTCGATGGCCGGGCTTTGGCGCGGATCGCAGCGGTCAACCTCGACTCGTGCACGGTCACCAAGCCGAGCCCCTGAACTGAAGATGCGCACGAACACCAAGAATCAACAGAAACACGGAGATGAGAAAATGGCAAAGAAGAGCAGGGGCGGGCGGATGACCGCGGCAAAAAGGCGAGCGTCGAAGTCCCCGGGCGGGCGCGGGCCGGTGCGCAAGCGCGCTGCTGGCCGCCGCATCATGAAGTCGTGAGATCAAACTCGAGGTGAACCCAATGGCATCAACCCTAATGTCGATCGTGGTGCTCTTCCTCATCGGCCTCATCGTTTCGTCGGTCATCATCTACGTGGTCACGAAGCTCTTCGGCCAAAGCGAAGGAATGGACACCGCCGTGGCCGCCGCGCTTGTTGGGACGATCATCTACATCCTGGCCTACTACTTCCTCGGTCAAGGGCTGTTCGCGAGCATCATCGCGGGCTTCGTTTGGCTCGCGGCCCTGGGCGGCCTCTACGACATGGGCTGGCTTCGGTCGGCCGGTGTGGCGGTCATCGTGTGGGTTGCCGCTGCGTTCGTGAGCGTCGTGGTGCCGACCGTCGTTGGACCCCTCTGAGGTGGCAAAGATGGCCATCACCGTCCAATGGTCCCACATTGGGCTGGGCTCCGTCCTCGCCTTCCTGGTGGGGTGGTTCATTTTCGGCCTCTTCGGAGCGGTGATCATCGCGCTTGTCGTCATGGTGCTCATGGGAATCATTTCGTTCCGGTAGGGGTGGACCAAGCATGACAAACCACCCCGCTCACGGTCGTCCGGCCGTTTCCTCCCCGTCGCCTCTCCACCATTTGATGGAGGCGACGGCCCCCGAGAGCGGTTTAACCCCCCAGCTCCCGGGGGCCATTCCTGTTCGCCCTGCGTGGCCCCGCCGTCCCGACAGCGGCATCGAGCGGCGCGGCGCCCTGAAGGGGTAAAGACGGACCCGAGGTGAGCGCGATGGCGTCAACACTCCTCGCGCTCGCGGTGCTCTTCCTCATCGGCCTCGTCGTCTCCTCTGTCATCATCTTCGTGATCACGAGCATCCTGGGCGAGCGGGAAGGCTTCGGCACCGCGGTTGGTGCCGCGCTCGTTGGGACCATCATTTACGTCCTTGCCTACTTCTTCCTCGGGCAGGGCTTGTACGCAAGCGTGATCGGGGGCTTCGTCTGGCTCGTGGCGCTGGGGGGCCTCTACAACATGGGCTGGCTAAAGTCGGCCGCGGTTGCGGTCCTCGTTTGGGTCGCGGCTGCATTCGTGAGCGTGGTCGTGCCAACCGTCGTTGGCCCTTTGTGAGGCTTGACAAACCGTAGGGTGACCGCTTTGCTCGTGATCGAGAAGTCGGTAGCTCTTGCCGCCGGCGCGGTGATCTTCATCGCGGGCGCCATCGTCTCGGTGGTCAGCACTCGCGGGTCTCGAGGCGATTCGCAGACCGAAAGCGGGCGGTACTCGGATTCGGCGCAGCAGCGGTAGTCGCATGGGCGACCGGCGCTGCGGTCCGCGGGGCGCTCGCGCCCCGCTCGTCAACCCCTCCGTTTGTCCACATCTTCCGCCGCGGAAGGGGGTTTCGGACAAGGCGGCGTGAATCTGTCTGAGGGCGTTATCCAGACGAGGGGGAGAGCCAACTAGATGAGCGCCCCTCACACGACGGAGAAGGTCGTAACATGGTTCTTAGAAAAATGACGCTTGTAATTGCTGCAATTGCCGTCGCGGCGGTAGTGGTTGTTGGAGGCTTTGTCGCCTTTTCGTCGTACTCGCCGAGCGCTAACGGTCCCTGCAGCCAGAACGTGGTGATCTTGGGGTCGTCCGTCAACTTCGCGGTGCTTGCCGGCCAGACGGTGACGAACACGGGCGCGACCACGGTCAAGGGCGACCTCGGAGTCAGCCCAGGCAGCGCGGTGAATGGATTCCCCCCGGGGACCGTCACGGGCACGCAGCACGTGACCGACACGGCCGCGGCCGCAGGCATTGCAGCTCTCACAACGGCTTACAATGACGCCGCCGGACGCACGCTTTGTCCCGTGAGCGTCGCCGGGAACATCGGAGGGCAAACGCTCGCACCCGGCCTCTACAAATCGACCTCGGGCCTCGAGATTACCTCCGGGGATCTCACCCTGGACGCCAAGGGCAATGTGAATGCGGTCTTTATTTTCCAGATCGCCTCGACGCTCGTCACGACGGAGGGCCGGCACGTGGTCCTTGCGGGCGGAGCGCGCGCTGCCAACATCTTCTGGCAAGTGGGCACCTCGGCCTCGCTGGGGACGACTTCGACGTTCGTGGGCACGATCATGGCGGACCAATCCATCTCGCTCGACACGGGCGCGACGCTCCAGGGCCGCGCTCTTGCGCGGATCGGCGAGGTCACGCTTGACGGCAACACGATCACCAAGCCGTAAGGGCGCAGCGCAAGTCAAAATCAACCGACGGACGAACACTGAAGGGAGTGGAAAACATGATGAGGAACAACCGGAGCGACCTAACGGTCGCCTCAACGCGGCGCGGGGCAAGCGGGAACGAAAGCAAGGGAGCGACGGGGAGGGGTCGTATGATCACCGCGGGCATGTCCGCGGTCCTCATGATCGGCCTTGCGCTGGTGGCGTCCTCCGGATATGCCGGAGCGGCTGCTCCAGCCGGTGGCGGAGGCTCGAGCTTTGCAGTCCTTGCAAACGCCTCGGCGACCTGTGTAAACTCTTTCATCACGGGAAATGTGGGCGCAGGCGCCGCAATCCCACAGACCAACTGCGCAATTACGGGCGCGATTCACCTCGGCGACACCGTGGGCGCAAACGCCTACGACGCCTCCGTGACCATGTACGGTGCGCTCGCGACGCTGCCCTGCGACCAGAATCTGACGGGCACCCTCGACGCGGTCACCCTCACTCCGGGTGTTTACTGTTTTGATGCGGCGGCAGCCCTGACGGGCACGCTGACCCTCAACGGGTCGTCGACCGCGATGTGGATCTTCAAGATCGGCACGGGCGGGACAGGCGCCCTGACGGGCACTAGTTTCAACGTGGTCATGTCAGGCGGCGGCGACCCCTGCAACGTGGTCTGGTGGGTGTCTCAAGCGGCGACCATGACGGACTCGAACTTCGTCGGATCGATTTACGCCGGCGCGGCCATCACGATCACCCGCGGGACCGTTATGGGCAGCCTCTATGCGCAGGCCGATATCACGGTGAAGGACACCACCATCATTGGCTGCTTGGGCGGCACGGGCAAGGTCAAGTGCGGCGATAACGACGGTCGCAAGGGCGACGGCAAGGACGGAAAGAAGGGCGACGGCAGGGGCGAAGGCAGGGGCGACGACAAGGGCGATCGCCAGTGCGGGGGCAACGGGCACGGCTGCAACCAGGGCGTTGGCAACGGACCGGAAGGTTGCGACCCGGGCCATTCGAACCACGGCGATGACGGCAACTCCAATGACGAACACGGCGGGACCTCGGGCAACCCGGGCCGCCACGGCGGGAAGGACAAATAGCGAGGTGCTAACCAACACGGGAACAAACGGCGCATGCTCGCATCCTGGACGGGTGCGAGCATGTGTCTCTTAATTTCTTGGTGCAAGGCCACCACAAGTCGAGTGTGCCAGGCGCCTCTGTTGACCCCGGTGCCTCGACCCGACCAATCGCCTTGAGTTTGAAGGAAAACGAGTTCGCGTCTCTGGAATCCAAACAGCGGTGGTATCATGACAAGGAAGGACAGGGCGGCCGTAATGGCCGAAGCGGTCGGCAGCAACCACGAGAACATCGAGCACCTCGTCGACGAGATGGACAGCTTCTTCGCGTCCTTCAACGCAGAGATCGAGGGTTGGAAGTTCGTCATGGAAGAATTCGAAGACGGGACCCGCATCCTTGCCAGGTTCCAAATCAGGCTCAAGCGCTGAACGCGGGGTGGAAACCATGGCGAGCGTTGAGCCCCGGCTCGGGCGCGAGCCGAAAAGCAAACCAATCCTACCGGAAAAGGAACTCGAATTGGACGTCGAGTGGGAGGGGGGCGCCGCCAGGCGGACCCTCAGCTTCTACCACGCCGAAGGCGCGCCGTACCTGGACACCGACGGCAAACTCCATTCGACGCCTCCCGAGGCGGAGATGGAGGAGCTCCTGGCTCAAGGGCTCGTAGTCCCGCCCACGATCGTAACCCAACTCGTGGGAGAGGTGCTCCCCATCCGGGAAGAGTCGAAGAGCGCCACCATTTACCCAGTGCGGGCCCCCATGACGCCACGCTCCGGCCGTGTACCGGGGGCGGCCAAGGGCGTCCCCAGCCCTGGACTAAAGGCACCCATGGACTTCTCCCTCATTGAGGAGCTCGCGTTCCTCGCCATCAAGCGAGTGTTCCCCGAAGGCGTCAGGATCCCCATCCGCCGCGAAGGAATCGCCGACCTCGACATCATCATCCGGGGCAAGGAACTCACCATCGACTTCAACACGCTCGTCGGGGAAGTACCAAGGCTCGCGGTCTGGAGGGTCACCTTCGCATACCAGGGCGAGCCGCTGGCGGTATGGGGCCGCGGCGTGAAGGGGGACCTAAAGGTCCACCCGTTCCGCATCTTGCGGCTGCTGGTGCGCCTCTGGTACGACAAGAGGAAGCTCAAGAAGCAAGCCGCGCGCGCTGCTGCTGCGGCGCGAGCGCAGCCGTCGAGTTAGGCGTGGATTTTTCTTTGACGTCGATGGAAATGGAGTGGTGTGGGAAATGAGCGAAACCATGATGTTGGAAAAGGCCCCAGAAGCGGTGCCTTACATGCGCAAGGTCGTGGTGAGCGCCAAGCAGCTGCTCGAAGAAAAGCACGGCATCAGCCAAGTGCGCCTTCGCCCGGTGAATTTGCGCAGCGCGCGGTTCTCGCTGCCCTGCGTGGTCGAAGGGGTCCGGGACGGAAAACCGATGCGGATGTTCACGAAGATCGTCGGCTCGAGCGACCACTTCACCGCGGTCATCTCCCAGTTCATGAAGAACATGTACCTCGAGAAGCAGGCCCGTCAGGCCATTTTCGAGGTCCCCCATTCGGCCCTCGATATCGTCCACCAGCAGTACGATGGGCTCCTCGCGCTCGTCGACAACGGGTTCCTTACCTCCCGGCCGCTCGGTTTCTACGACATCGACGGAATCCGCGGCATGCTGGTGCTGGAGTTCGTTACCGGCACGCCGTTCTCCAAGGTCGACCTCACCCCCGCACTTGCCGAAGCGGCGTTCGACGTGATGCGGCGCATGCACGGGCGCGGGCTCAACCACGGCGACATCAAGCTCGACAACCTGGTCCTCTCGCCCGATGGAGAAATCTACCTGATGGACGTCGGCAGCTTCCGCACGGGGACCCCCCTAATCGAGGGGCGCGCCTACGACATCGCGTCAATGCTCTGCGCCCTGTCTGAGCGCATGCCCGTCGACGACCTGCTCGAGGCGGGCGTGCACAAGTACCCGCTCGCCGACCGAGAGGCAGCCGTCCCCTACGTCGACCTGAGCAGGAACCGGCCCGACTTTTCCCTGCCCGACGAAATCATCGACCCGATCAAGCAGCGGCTTTCGGGTGGCGTTCCGCTGGAGCGCCAAGTCCGGTGAGCCGGTGCCCCCGCGGGGGGCTTGTCCACCTGGTGTTGCAACAAAGTGTCAACACGCCCCGGGAAGGGGAGCAGATCCTTGAGTTCCGTGGGAGAGAGCCCCGGCCTCTCCATGCGGAAGCGGCTGAGCTCGATGTGCCGACAAGCGCGACCGGGCTTCCGCCCGGAGCGGTCGGAGCCTCATGAAGGCCTGCCGTTCGGCCGGCGGTCCCGCCGTCCTCGAGGCCGGGGGCCGGCCGAATGCCACTTCAGTTCCGCTTCTGGGGCGTCTTGAAAAGCGCGACCATTTTCCACTCGACGCGGTAGCCCTGCTTGGACTCTTCGACCCCGAACTTCCACTCTTCGACATCGGCGTTGAGTTTCTTCAGGTATTCTCGAAGTTCCGCTCCTTTGTGGCGCACACCGCTTGCGGCTTCGTCGATGCTTGTCTCCAAGCGCATGCTGGCTCTCTCCACCTTGTGTTTCACGATCATCTCTGGGCGTTTCGACATTTCGTTTTCCCTCGCCGCCCAATGACCCCCGAACCTGATGAAAGGTCGCCCGATGCCATCTCGCGAGAGTGGACAACGGTTTTGGCGGAGGAGTTCGGGCGTCGGGTGCCTTACCCACGATCGTTTCCGACCGATGGCTCGATTAGAATTGAGAGCGGCTCGGCCGAGCCGCGCGCGCGGTTGCGGACACGAGGTCATCAACCGGGGAAGGCACCCTGACTCTGTCTCGACTCAAGGCGCGGCGGCGGCCGCGGCGCGCTCGAGTGGATCGCCGGCACGCTGGCCGGGGCACCCCTTGCTTTGGGCGCCGGGCCCCCAATGGGAGCTGCGCGCGGCATGACGACGAGCGCTGCCGCTCGCCATCAAGTGAGTTGAGGCCCCGGAGGGCGGCTCACGAATTCTTCTTCGGGCGCTTGATTAGGGCGACGACGCGCCATTCCACGCGGAAGCCGTCCTTCGATTCCTCGACGCCGAACTTCCACTCTTCCACATCGGCGTGGACCTGCTTGAGGTATTCGCGGAAGTCTGCTCCCTTCCTCCGAAGGCCGCTCGCCGCATCGTCGATGCCCCGTTCAATGCGATCTCCGGCTTCCTCTACGCGGTGCTTTGCAACATCTTCAGGGTGCTTCGACATATATGTGTCTCCGTTGACACATCAGGCCCCCGAGGGTAGATGAAAGGTAGCCGGCCCTCAGTTCGCGCATTTGGACAATATGTGGAGGCGGTGGCCCGCATTGCCGCGCCCCGAGCCTGTTAGAAGACACCGAGGTAGTGGCCGGCCAGGCCGATGCCCGCCGTCGCCGCCACGAGCGCGGCGTAGGTCACCCTGCCTGAGGTCCAAATCAACCACCCGTCACTTGCAGGCAGGATGACATTCACGGGGAATTTCCCGGCGATCGTGCGGTTCATGTTGATGGCCGGCACCGGCGGCAGGTTGAACCCCGCCAGGAGCAAGTTCACGAATGCGATGGACCCGATGAAGATGGGGATCGGCTCGCGGAATCGCCCGGGGGCGGTGCCAAGCGCAATGGACAGGACGATGAACCCGGCCGCGCAAGCCAGATTGGTGGCGGGGCCCGCCGCGCTGATCTTCAGCTGCTGCTGGCGCGTGACGGGCCCGGAGATCACAACGGCCCCGGGCACCGCGATCATCCACCCGATGGAGGCACTGATAAGCCCGGCCAGGAGGCCCACGGGGGAGTGGCGGAACTCGGCGACTGCGCCGTAACGCTGGGCCGCCGCCTTGTGCGCGAGCTCGTGCATGAAGAAGGCGGTCAACACGGCCACGAAGGACCCCACGAGGATGAGGAGGATGAGCTGAGGGCCGCCGATGTAGAAGTAAAGGATCACGTTCGATGCGCCGCCGATGTAGGCAAGCGCGAAGGCGACTGTCATCACCGCAATGCCGCCCCACACCTGGGCGGCCTCGGTCCGGCTGAATCCGAGGCCGAAGTCCTGGGTGGGCATCACGCGCGGGTCGGGGGACACGTGACGGGCAGAATCAGTCGTCTATAAAATGCCCGCCTTCGCCCCGACCCGCAGGCGGCCGCGGGGCCGGCGACCCCCCGGCCGGCGTAGGGCCCCCCGGAATAATATGACCGAAAACGCGACGGCGCCTCCGGGAAAGGCTCATCCCGGCTTGCGGCCTTGCCTGCGCCTCGGGCGGGGGCTCGTTCATGACGTCGCCGCCCAACCCGACCCCTGACCCCGTTGTGTATGCCATTGGCGACACGCACCTCGGGCTGCGTGAGCGCAGCCCGAAGGGCCACCGCGAGCGCCCGCTCCTTGTCGCGGACTTCTTTCGGTGGCTGAGCGCCCTGCCGGAGGAGGGCTTCGCGATGCCGGTCTGGACCGCAGCCGGGTTCGGCACGCGCGTCTTGCGCCGGCCCGACCGCGTGATCCTGCTCGGCGACATCCTGGAATTGTGGGAGGCCGAGAACCAGGCGATTCTCATCTCGGCCTCGACGGTGGGCCCTGCGCTTGCGCGCGTGCCCTGCGAGAAGATCTACGTGCTCGGCAACCACGACAACATCCTGCACGCCGTGACGGGGCTCTATCCGTTCGGGATCGATAATCTCGAGATCGTCGGTGATGCTTACCCGACCGATGAGCGTGGCCAGATTCATCCGTTGCAAATCGGCGACCGAAGCTACATCTTCATCCACGGCCACCAGTTCGACCCGATCCTCCACGGTACCATTTCGAAGCACTGGGCCGTGCTCGCCCCCGTTCGGCAGGCGGGGGCGGCCCTCGGGGACTACGCGTGGGTCTTCTTTGGGCTGTGGGTGACGGATTTGGCGGTCCACTTCCTGTCCGGGTCGTGGGCGATGGACTGGCCCATGGTCTTGGGCCTCCCGCTGTTCTGGTTCCCGCGGCTGTACATGCGGTTCGGCGCGCGCTCTTGGCGCCGGATCGGCGGCCTTCGCTACAACCGGGACGCTGCGCTGCGGGGCTTCGTTTCGTGGTGGGCCAAGGTGTGCCACATGCAGGGGATCCCGAGGGACGTCGGCGTGGTCTACGGTCACACGCACTACCTGGACTGGCTGGAACTCGGGGGCGAGAAGCGGTATGACCGGGCGATGAAGCCGGCCGAAGCGCGCCTCAACGAATCGGTCGTGCGGCTTGGCGACAAGAGGCCCACCCTGTTCAACGTCTCCTCTTGGCTCTCGGCCGGCGGCGAGCGCCAGGGCGTGGTCGTGGCCACCGCGTTCTATGCCGATGCGCAGGGGCCGCTCTTCATCGGGTGGGACTGGCGCGAGCACCGGCCGTTCCACATCCCCCTCGAGTTCATCGAAAAGCGGTGGGACGACCCGCTGGCCTTCGTGAAGGAGGACTCCGGAATGGGGGCGATCGCTCACCAGCTCCGGTGGCCCGCCGAAGTGATCGGGAAATGGCAGATGAGCCGCGGGAGCTTGCTGCGCGTCCGATGGCGCCGGATCCGCAAGCGCTGATGGCCGATGAAATCCTGGAGATCCAAGGGAAATGGTCACGCCCGCTGGGCGCTCACGGGCGCCGTGAGGCGCCGGTGGATCTCGCCTTCGAGCCAATCCTGAACGTGAATGTGCTCGACCTCGATGGCCGACCGGACTTCCGTTACGCCGTTGAGTTTCTTCATCCACTGCAGGATGTCGTGGATCTCAGAGGCGTTCGAGAGGTGGGCGATGAAGAGGGAGTACTCCTCGGGCGCGGTGTGCGTCGAGATGATGCGCGGGAGTCCCGCGACGATTGCCTTGTCGATCGCGTGTTTGCGGCTCACCTCAGAGGTAACCCAGAACCGGCACCGGACGCCGCCGACCTTGGACAAGTCCAAAACGGGGTCAAGGTAGAATGCGTTCGACTCGACCAGGCTGATAAGCTGCCGCTTGACGGTGCGCGTCGAAAGCCCGAGGCTCGAGGAGATGTCCGAGAGCCGTGCCCTGCCGGTTTTGCGCAGCGCCTGGATGATCCGCCAGTCCGTTTTGGTGGGCACGATTTCGCAAGGGGGGAACCCAAGGCGCCATGAAATCGGGGTGGGGCAGCGGCAAAGGGAGGCGCAGAGCTCCACCTGCCGCTCCAACCCCGCCGCGTTTTCGTACAGCGTGAGGACCGCAAGCTCTCGGCCGTAGAAGTCATCGACGAGCATGACGCCCTCAATCAGTTTCAGGCGCGCAATCACTTCGCGCTTGGATTCGCTCTCGGCGACGCGAAGCTCGACGATCGCGGCTTCCCTGCCGAGCAGGACCGGATTGAGGATGAGCTGCCAACCTTGGAGGAACTGCGCGTCGTTCATCCGCTTGAGCCGATTTCGGACGGTCTCCTCGTCTACCTTGAGGCCGCCGGCGATGTGGGCATAGGAGATTCGGACGTCCCACTGGAACGAGTGGGGCGAGGCAAGGGCCCGAATGATCCGGATGTCGAGGTCGTCTGGAGTCCACATATTTATGGGTGGATGGGCATCAGGATAGTCCAAAATAAAATTGTCGGCCAACGCTTTCAGGTTGAAGGCGTGGGCGCGAAGGGGGGGCCGTGCGCGGCGGCGTTGGGGGAAAGAAAACCGAGGCCAGGCCTTGAGGCCGTCACCGCCGCGGGGCGCGCTGCGGGCCTGTTCTTGGGCGGCGCGACGTCCACGGCCCGGCGGAGAAAAGCCGAGTTGATGAAGATTCTTGGCAAGAACAGGCAACGGGGCTTATGCTTCGGTCACGCCCGCCTCGCTGGTCAAAGAGTCGTGCCGCCTTCATGATTCGTGACGGCGCGACAAAAACATGGGTGCGCCTTCTGACGCGGATGCCCGCAGTTGTCCAGCCGCTTCGGCGTCGGTGGGCGGATCGGACACCGCGTGCCAAATTTGTCTGAGGGCCGCAATTGATTGAGGGGCGAACACAACTACACGGGGCGGCCTTCCACGGCAGAGAAGGTAGTAAAATGGTTCTAAAGAGATTGGTCGTTGTAATAGTTGCGTTGGCGCTCGTCCTCGTGGCCATCGGAGCGGGCTACATCGCTCTGCAGGGTCACAGCCCGCCCGTCGTGACCCCGCCCCCGGGCCCAGCGCCCACGGTAACATTCACGTCCCCCGCCTACCAGGCAGTGGGTACGCCCCTCAACGCGAAGATCCTGGCGATGTTTAGCCAGCCCATGAACTCCGCGTCGATCACCTCGAGCACGTTCACGGTCAAGCACGGCTCCACCGTTGTTCCAGGAACTGTGACGTACACCGGCACGACCGCGACCTTCTCACCGACGAGCGTTCTCACCGCACTCACCGCGCACACGGCCACGATCACCACCGGCGCCAAGGACGCCACGGGCGTTGCCATGGCGTTCAACTTTGAATGGGGCTTCACGACGGGCCAAACACCTGACATCATCGCACCGCTGGTGAGCTTCACTTCGCCGGCCCCCGGCGCCACGGCTGTCGCCGTCAACGTCAAAGTCCTCGCGACCTTCAGCAAGGCGATTGACCCCGAGACCATCACCCTCACCACCTTTTCGGTGAGGCAAGGCTCGACCGCCGTTGCCGGCATCGTGACCTACGCCGGCTCGACCGCGGTCTTCTACCCGTCGAACAATTTCGCCTTTGACACAGCCTACACCGCCACGATCACGAACGGCGTGAAGGACGTTGCGGGCAATGCGCTTGTCGGCAGCTTCGTCTGGACCTTCCGGACGGGCCAGCTGCCTGAGAGCGTCCCGCCGCGCGTAAGCTCGACGAGCACGGTCTTCGCCGTGCCGGTCGACAGCAGCGTCTCGGCGATGTTCACTGAAGTGATGGACCCGACCAGCATCGGTCCGTCCACCTTCCTGCTTTACCAAGGCACGACCGCGGTCCCGGGTGTGGTGAGCTACACTGGCCTTACCGCCACCTACAATCCCACCAACAATTTCGCCTTCGACACGACCTACACGGCAACGATCACCACGGGGTCCAAGGACCTCGCGGGCAACGCGCTCCAGGCCAACTTCGTTTGGACGTTCCGCACGGCCATCCTCCCGGACACCCTCGCGCCCCGCGTGAGTTCGACGAGCGCCGTCAACAATGTCGCCATCGACAGCAGCATCTCGGCGATGTTCAGCGAAGCCATGGACCCGTCAACGATCACGGTCGCAAACTTCCAGCTCAGTCAAGGTTCGAACTCGGTCGCCGGCATCGTGACTTACGCCGGCATCACCGCGACCTTTGACCCCACGGCCAACTTCGAGTTCTCGACGCTGTACACCGCCACCATCGCGACCGGCGCCCGCGACCTTGCCGGCAACGGCGTCCTTGTCAACTATGTCTGGAGCTTCACGACGATTGCAAGGCCCGACACCGACCCGCCGCGCGTGACTTCGACGAGCCCGGTGGTCAATGTGCCCATCGACAGCAGCATCTCGGCGATGTTCAGCGAGGCCATGGACCCCGCGACAACGACCGTTTCGAGCTTCCTCATCTACCAGGGGACGACCTCGCTTGCCGGCCTTGTGAACTACGCCGGCGTGACGGTGACGTTCAACCCGGATGTCAACTTCGCGTATGAGACGACCTACACGGCCACGATCACGACGGGCGCCCGCGACCTTGCCGGCAACCCGCTCGGCAACAACTTCGAGTGGACCTTCAGGACGAGCATGACCCCGGACACCACTCGGCCCATCGTGACTGCAGTCGGCCCCTTCACCGACGTGGCGCTCGACAGCAACATCCAAGCGACCTTCAGCGAAGCGATGGACCCAACCACGGTCACCACCGCGACCTTCACGCTGATGCAGGGCAGCACCCTACTCTCGGGACTCGTTGACTTTGCGAACCTGACGGCCACCTTCAACCCGGACGCCAATTTCAGCCAGAACACGACCTACACCGCCACGGTCAGCACCGGGGCGAGGGACCTCGCCGGCAATGCGGTGAGCGTGGACTTTGTTTGGACGTTCACCACGCGGGGGCCGATCGCCAACCCGTGCGCGCAACTCGGCGTGACCCTCGGTAGGGTCTCCACCTTTGCGATCCTTGCAGGATCGACGATTGTGAACACGGGCTCGACCCTGATCACCGGCGACATCGGCGTGAGCCCGAGCGACGCGATCGTTGGCTTCCCACCGGGCAATTACAGCGGCACGGCGTACTGGAGCAACACCGTCGATGCAGCCCAAGCGATGGAGAACTTGACCGTCGCCTACAACGACGCCGCGGGTCGGACGCTCTGTCCGGTTAGCGTGTCGGGAAACATCGGCGGCCAGACCTTGGCCCCGGGCCTCTACAAGTCGACCTCCGGCCTTGAGATCTCGTCGGGCGACCTCACCTTGGACGCCCAAGGCGACGCGAATGCAATCTGGATCTTCCAGATCGCGTCCACCCTCGACACCTCGACAGACCTCAAGGTGATCTTGGCGGGCGGCGCGCAGTCCAAGAACATCTTTTGGCAGGTCGGGACCTCGGCCACCCTCGGAACGACCTCGACCTTCTGCGGGACGATCATGGCGGATCAGGCGATCACGCTGGGCACGGGCGCAACGCTGAATGGCAGGGCGCTGGCGCGCATCGCGGCGGTCAACCTCGACGCGAACATCGTTGTCGTCCCCGCTTGAGATTGAAACTTGACACACCACAGGAAACGAACAAAAACAGGAGATGAAAAAAATGGCAAAGAAGAGCAGGGGCGGTCGCATGACCGCAGCGAAGAATCGAGCGGCCAAGTCCCCCGGGGGACGCGGCCCTGTACGAAAGCGAGCAGCGGGCAAGCGCATCATGAAGACGTGAGACCTTGCTTGCAGGCGAGGGCGCGAGTGCCCTCGCCTGCAGCTTCCCGGTCCACCTCCCTTTCGGGCGCCTTTGCGGGCGCCCACCCCAAATTTCTGCTTGGGTGCGGCACCTTGCCCTCCCCGCTTTGCGGACCTTGCCGCAACGCAACGACGCTGAACTCAGGGTCTTGCCTCCGCACGACGCCTGCAAAGGCTCGGGAGCCCCCTAGTTGCGTCTTGTTCGCTGCCGATCCATCGCGCGGCCGCGCTCGGCGCACTTCGTCCTGCCCTTCGGGCGCCTGCTGCCTCCATGAGCCCCTTTACCCGCGCCGCGAAGAATTCCGCGGCCCGAAGCGCGCCATTGTCCACTCCCTAACCCCCCCGTGGGCGAATCGGACACCGCCACCCAATTGTGTCTGAGCGAGCCACCGGGCTGAGGGGGGAAACCAACTACGTGTGCTCCCCATCAACGGGGGAGAAGGTACCAAGATGGTCTTCAAGAGAATGACGGTTGTAGTCGTTGCGATTGCCCTCGTGTGCGTAGCCATTGGTGGAGGCTACCTGCTCCTTTCCGGCAGTCCACCGGTAACTCCTCCCGTCCCGCCCGGCGTTGCACCAAAGGTCACGAGCACGTCGCCGCTGAACGCGGCCACGGGCACGCCGCTCAACGGCAAGGTCATTGTCACATTTAGCAAGGCGATGAACCCCGCCACGATCACCACAACGACGTTTACCCTGAAGCACGGCACGGCCTTGGTGGCCGGGACCGTGACCTATGCCGGAACGACGGCGACCTTCTCGCCGGCGAGCAACCTGGGTGCCGTTACCGCGCATTCGGCCACGATCACGACGGGCGCCAAGGACACCTCGGGCGTGGCCCTCGCGGCAACCTACACCTGGAACTTCACCACGGGCCAGGTCCCCGACACGAGCCCGCCTCTCGTGAGCTTCGTCTCACCGGCCCCTTCGGCCACGGGAACGCCGCTCAACACCAAGGTCCTCGCGACCTTTAGCAAGGCGATGGACCCCTCAACGATCAGCACCACCACTTTTGCGCTCAAGCACGGGTCGACCTCGACGCCAGGCGCCGTGACCTACGCGGGAGTGACCGCGACCTTTGTGCCCTCAAGCAATCTCGTTGCCGGCACCGTGTACACCGCCGCCATCACGACCGGGGCGACGGATTCGATGGGCCACCCGCTTGGGGCGAACTTCGCCTGGAGCTTTACGACGGGCCAGGTCATTGACACCACGCCGCCCCGCGTGAGCTTCACCTCGCCGGCCTCGGCTGCCACCGGCACGCCGGTCAACACCCAGATCCTGGCCACGTTCAGCAAGGCGATGGACCCGGCCACGCTCACCACGACGACTTTCATTTTGACCCAAGGGGCCTCCTCCGTTTCGGGAGCGGTGAGCTATGCCGGTCAGACCGCGACCTTCGTCCCCTCGAACAACCTCGCGCCGAGCACCGCCTACACGGCCACCATCACGGGCGGTGCCAAGGACCTTGCAGGCAATGCGCTTCAGGCGAACTTCGTCTGGAGCTTCGCAACGGGCCAGGCCCCCGACACCACTCTGCCGCGCGTGACTTCGACGAGCCCCGTTGCCGATGCGACGGACGTTGCGGTCAACCGCGATATCTCGGTTACCTTCAGCGAGGCGATGGATCCCTCCACCGTCACCGTCGCATCCTTTGGCCTTAGCCAAGGGACAACCCCCGTGTCCGGCCTGGTAACCTACGCGGGCCTCACCGCAGTGTTCAACCCGGGCAGCGACTTTGCGCCCGACACCGCGTACACCGTCATGGTCACCACCGGGGCCCGCGACCTTGCCGGCAACGCGCTTCAGGCAAACTTCGGTTGGGGCTTCCGCACGGGCCAAGCGCCCGACACAGCCGCGCCCACCGTCACCTCCACGAGCCCCGCCGCAGGGAGCGTCACGGCGCTTTCGAGCAACATCTTGGGGACGTTCAGCGAGGCCATGGACGCCGCAACCATCACCGTTTCTTCGTTCGTCGTCGCACAGGGGACGAGCCCCGTCTCGGGCCTCGTGAGCTATGCCGGCCTCACCGCCACCTTTGACCCGGCGAGCGACCTTGCAGCCGACGCCACGTACACGGCCACGCTCACGACCGAGGCACGGGACCTTGCTGGCAATGCGCTGCAGGGCAATTACGTGTGGAGCTTCACGACCGGTTCGTCGGCGTGCGGCCAACTTCCAGTGAACCTCGGATCTGCAAGCGGTTTCGCGGTCGTGGCGGGCTCCACGGTCACGAACACCGGCGGCACCATTGTCACCGGTGATGTGGGCCTCAGCCCGGGCAGCGACGTCGTCGGGTTCCCGCCGGGGTCCATCGTCGGCACGCTGCATGTGTCCGACACCGCGGCCGCCGGGGCAATCAGCGACCTCACGATCGCCTACAACGACGCCGCCGGCCGGACCCTCTGTCCAGTCAGCGTCTCGGGAAACCTCGGGGGGATGACGCTTGCGCCAGGCCTCTACAAGTCCACCTCGGGCCTTGAGATCACCTCCGGCGACCTCACCCTCGACGCGCAGGGCAACCCCAACGCGGTGTTCATCTTCCAGATGGCATCCACCCTTGCCACCTCCCCGGGCCTCAAGGTGATCCTGGCGGGCGGCGCACAGGCCAAGAACATTTTCTGGCAGGTCGGCACTTCGGCGACCCTCGAAGTCAACTCGACGATGGTTGGGACCATCATGGCCGACCAGTCGATCTCGCTTGCAACAGGCGCGATCCTGGAAGGCCGCGCGCTCGCACGCATTGGCGCCGTGACGCTCGACGCAAACACCGTCACGAAGCCCTCCGCCTGAACCTGAAACGACGACCGGCAAGCAATGCATTCGATCGGGGGGGCAAAAGGATGGCTGCAGCGTTTTGGCAGGCCGAACAGCCCCGGCGGCGCGGTGTCCGGCGGCACGCCCCGGATGAACCGGCCCTGGAAATGGGCTCCGTTCCGGGCGCTGGATTCTGAAATCTGAAAAGACAACAGGTGGGCACAGAACATGTACGCGATCGAAAAGTCAATTCTGCTCGTCGCCGGCGTGGTGACCTACGTTGTGGGGCTCGTCCTCACGGGAATCAACAGCTACCGCGCCCGCAGCGTTACGCCCTTGGTCGCGCGCTTGGAAGTCCCATCGCGGATGCTGAAGTAGCGCTCCCGGGGTCCGTCGGTCGGATCGGAATCCCGGCGCGTGCGCGCCGAGGGTCCGCACGGAAGCGCCCTTTGTCCGTTTCGTCCCTCTCCCCTCGCCGTATCGGTCACCTCGACCCCGATTTGTCTGAGCCCGCCAACGCGCTGAGGGGGCAAGCCAACTACGTGGGGCCCCGTAGTGGGGCCAGAAGGTAGCCATATGGTTTTCAAGAGAATGACGGTGGTAGGCGTTGCAATCGCCCTCGTCTGCGTAGCCATTGGAGCCGGTTACCTATTGCTATCCGGAAGTCCATCCGTGGTCGTCCCGCCACCGCCGCCTGGAGCCTCCCCCAAGGTAACGAGCACATCTCCGCTCAACGCCGCGGTCGGCACACCGATCAACGCGAAGGTCATCGCGACGTTCAGCAAGGCGATGAACCCCTCAACGATCACCAACGCCACGTTCAAAGTGATGCACGGTACGGTTGCCGTCGCCGGGACCATTTCCTACTCCGGGATGACCGCCACGTTCACACCCGCGAGCAATCTCGGTGCCGCCACGGCCCACACCGTCACGATCACCACCGGCGCCAAGGACACGAGCGGCGTTGGCATTGCGGTCAACTTCGTTTGGAAATTCACAACGGGGCAGGTTGCAGACACCACCCCGCCCCTCGTGAGCTTCACCTCGCCGGCCCCCGGCGCCACGGGCACCGCGATCAACACCAAGGTGCTCGCCACGTTCAGCAAGGCGATGGACCCCTCCACGATCAGCGCCTCGACCTTTACCGTCAAGCAGGGCACGACTTCGCTGCCCGGCACCGTGACTTATGCGGGCTCCACCGCGACCTTCGTGCCGTCGAGCAACCTCGCAGCGGGCACGGCCTACACCGCCACGATCACCACCGGGGCCAAGGACTCCATCGGCCACCCCCTTGCGGCAAGCTATGTTTGGAGCTTTACCACGGGCGCCGTCAAGGACACCACGCCTCCCCGCGTGAGTTTCACCTCACCGGCGTCGGGTTCCACCGGCGTGCCGGTCAACACGCAGATCCTTGCAACCTTCACCAAGGCGATGGACCCCTCAACGGTCACGCCGGAGACCTTTACGCTGTACCAGGGCTCGGTCTCCATTCAGGGCGCCGTCAGCTTTGCGGGCTCGACGGCCACTTTCGTCCCTTCGGACAATCTCGCCAACAGCGCGGCGTTCACGGCGACCATCACGACCGGGGCAAGGGACCTTGCCGGCAACGCCCTGCAGGCCAATTTCATCTGGACCTTTGCCACGGGCCAGGCGGCCGACACCCTCGCGCCCTCCGTGATCGCTACAAGCCCGGTGGGTGGTGCGACCGATGTGGCGGTCAACCGTGACCTGTCGGCGACCTTCAGCGAGGCGATGGACCCCTCGACCGTCACCGTTTCGTCCTTTGTCCTCATGCAGGGCACGACCACCGTGTCCGGCCTGGTGACCTACGCGGGCAGGGCCGCATCCTTCAACCCCGCCAGCGACTTCGCCTTCGACACCACCTATACCGCCACGGTCACCAACGGGGCCAGGGACCTTGCAGGCAACGCCCTGAGGGACAACTTTGTCTGGAACTTCACGACGGGCCGAGCCCAGGACACCGTCCGCCCCACCGTAACCTCGATGGATCCGACTTCCGGCGCTGCGGGCGTGCCGCGCGCCACGGACCTCTCCGCAACCTTCAGCGAAGCGATGGACCCCTCGAGCATCACGGTCTCCTCCTTCGTCTTGATGCAAGGCACGACCGCGGTCGCCGGCCTCGTGAGTTACGCGGGCCTTACTGCCACCTTTAACCCCTCGAGCGACCTCGCATCGGGCACGACTTACACGGCCACGGTCAGCACCGAGGCCCGTGACCTTGCGGGTAACGCGCTTCAAAGCGATTCGGTCTGGAGCTTCTCGACGGGGACTTCAGCATGCGGCCAGTCTACGATCAACCTGGGGTCTGCGGCAAACTTCGCCATCCTTGGCGGTTCCACCGTCACCAACACCGGCGGCACCACCGTCACGGGCGACCTGGGCGCAAGCCCTGGCACCGAAGTCACCGGTTTCCCGCCGGGCACCGTGGTCGGCGCAATTCACGCGGGCGACACGGTTGCCGTGGCCGGCCTTGCCGACATGACCACAGCGTACAACGATGGGATGTCGCGCACGCTTTGCCAAACCACCGTCGATGGAAACCTCGGAGGGCAGACACTCGTGCCGGGGCTGTACTGGTCGGGCTCGAGCCTCGAAGTCTCCTCGGGCACCCTCACGCTCGACGCCCAAGGCGATTCCAATGGCATTTTCATCTTCAAGATGGACTCGAGCCTCACCACGACCGAGGGGATGCAGGTCATCTTGGCCGGCGGAGCCCAGGCCAAGAACATCTTCTGGATCGTCGGCAGCTCGGCGACGCTTGGGACCAACTCGGTGTTCCACGGCACGATCATGGCCGACCAGTCGATCACGCTTACGACTGGCGCGTCCCTGGACGGCCGGGCGTTGGCGCGCATCGGCGCCGTCACCCTCGACTTCAACGCGGTCACCCGACCGGCGGCTTGAACCACGGATCGCGCTTGGGGCGCAGGGCCGCAGCACGTCCGAAAGCCCTATCGGTGAAAGGCGCCTCATTATCGGGCGCTCGTCCCTTGCCGTCGCAGTTCCCATGTCGGCGCCAAACATCACTCCCCTCGGGAGCTCGTTCCCGGGCACCTGGGGCGTGAAACTCTTCGAGGCGAGGTGGAAGCCCAGGGGCGAGGCGCGCGCGTGCCTGGTCCTCGTCCACGGCCTCAAGGACTACGGAGCACGGTACGGCGAGCTTGCAAGCGCACTGGCCGCGCACGGCATTGCCACGCACGCGACCGACCTGCGGGGCCACGGAAAGTCCAACGGCGCCCGCGTATGGGTCCGCTCGTTCGAGGATTACATGGCTGACCTCGACATGTCCGTCCGGCGCGCGCGGGAGACCTACCCGGGCAAGCCGATCTTCCTCTTCGGGCACAGCATGGGCGGCACGATCGCGACGCTCTATGCGATCACCAGGAAACCCGACCTGCAAGGGCTCATCACGAGCGCGGGCTCGCTGAAGCCCGGCGCCGGCCTCACTCCGGCCAAGGTCCGCGAAGCCAAGCGGCTCTCGCGGCTCGCCCCGCGGCGCCGCACGCTCAAACTCCAAGACGACCTCTTCTCCCGCGACCCCGCGGTCGTCGCCGGGATGGCCAGCGACCCGATGATGGACGACGGTGCGGGCCCCTCGCGCACCGCGGCCGAGCTCATCAAGGCTCGCGAGACCCTCCAACCCCGGGAAGGCGAGGTCACCGCGCCGCTCCTCGTGCTCCACGGCTCGGCCGACAAAGTCTGCAACCCCGACGGCAGCCGCGAATTCGTGGCAAACGCCTCCTCAAAGGACAAGACGCTGCGGATCTACAAGGGGTTCTATCATGATCTCTTGCATGAGCCCCACCATGCGCGCGTGCTTTCCGACATCGTCCTGTGGGTCGATGCCAGGGCCACCAAGCGCCTTGAGCTGACGGCGTGAACCGCTGCCGCCTTGGCGGGCGGCGCGCCCAGCCCCGTTCCGTCTGGAAGGCATGGCAATTGTGCAATTAGCTCGGTTACGCTGTGTTCCGGAATGGAAACCAAAATCCGTCCAGCGGCACCGTCTGCCGCTCGAGGGCGAGGCGCCCCGAAGGCGCACCTACGCCTACCTTTTCTCCACGCGGTTCTTGACGCGGCGGGCGCTCCGTTCGACGGCCGCAGCGCCGCGCGCCACGGCCGGCCTTGCGGCTTTGGCCGCTCGCCGGGTTCCTCGAACCGCGTCGTCAACCGCAGCGCGAACAACGACTCGGGCCTCCGCGGCGACCGGACGCGGGAGGGGCCCTTGACGAGGCTGGCCGCAGGACGGGCAGAATTTCGCGTACTCAACCTCTCTAAAGCCACAGTTCCAGCAATACACGTTAAGACCTGACCTTTGTACATCCTCGCGCCACTTGAACATATCCCTACGCTGGATGGGGCGATTACACGTCTTGAACTTTCTTTTGTCCAGAGGGCGAATCCGGCCGTTTGGCGGCTCGCGAGCGTGCCGGCCGTATTTTCGCGCCGCCTGGTGTCCACCTCTTTCACCGAGGGTCGCCGATTTGGACAAAGGGACTCTAAACTGTCTGAGCCCGCCTCCGGGCCGAGGGGTGGAGCCATCTGCCGGGGCCACCTTCTCAGGGCGAAGGCGGAAGGAACGTGGGTCAAAAGAAGATGGTAGTCATCGCCGCTGAATCCTCACGCCCCTTTGGCGTCTCGGTGATTTCCGTCCTCATCATCCTGTTCGGCCTCTTCACCGCGCTCCTGGGCGTCCTTGAGTACCTCACCGGCATTTCGACCGGCATCTTCAGCCTAAGCCGTGGCGCCGGCTACGAGTTCCTGGGCGGTCCCGCTGGCATCGCGATCGGCGTTGCCTACATGCTCGCCGGCGTTGGCCTTTGGTGGCTCCGGCGGTGGGCCTGGTGGCTTGCCATCCTCGCCGGGATCGTCGGCTTCGCCTTTGCCTTCCCCGCGCCGATTGGCATGCTGATTTGGGGAGCGTTCCTCGCCTACCTGTTCGTCGTGCGCGGCAACTTCGGCGTCCTGCGGGGCAATCCCCAGATCACGAGCGGTTGAGCCGCTCGCGCGGCGCCTGCAACCGCAACGTCCGTCGGCTAGTCAGCCGGCACCATCAATTGGTTCTCAATCTGGCGCTCAACCCAATCCTGGACATGGATGTGCTCCACCTCGATGGTCGCACGCGCCTCCGCCACACCCTCCAAACCGCTCACCCACTCGAGGAGCTTCTGGACCTCGCCCGTGTTGGAGAGGTGGGCGACGAAGATGGAATTCACCGCCGGCGCCGTGTGCGTCGTAATGATCCGCGCGAGTTTCGAAAGGATCTCTTGGTCGATCGCCCGCTTTCGGCCCGCCTCACAGGTGACCCACAAACGGCACCGCACTCCGCCCACGCTTGATAGGTCGAGGACCGGGTCAAGATAGAACGCGTTTGCTTCGACCAACACGTTCAGTCGCCTGTGGACCGTGCGGGTCGAAAGACTCAGGTCCGAGGCGACATCGGCCACGCTCACCCTCCCGGTCCTGCGCATGACCTGTATGATCCGCCAGTCCGTGTTCGACGGAGTGAGGTCGCAGGCAGGGAAGCCGAGTTTCCAAGATACCGGGTCCGTGCAACCGCAGAGGGACGCGAACATTTCCACCTGCGCTTGGAGGCCGGCGTCCTTTTCGAAAAGCGTTGTCACCGCAATCTCTCGGCCATAGAGATCGTCAACGAGCATGACGCCCTCGACCATTTTCAGCCGCGAAATCGCGACCGCCTTGGATTCGGAGGCGGCCACATGCAACTCTACGATGGCGGCTTCGCGCCCGAGCAGCATGGGATTGAGGACGAGCTGCCACCCGCGCAAGAATTTGGCCTCCTCCATGAATCGGAGCCGGTTTCGAACCGTTTCCTCGTCAATGTCCAGCGTCTCGGCAACGCTCGAGTAGGGAATTCGCACGTCCCACTGGAACGACTTGGGCGAGGCGAGCGCCCGAATGATCTGCACGTCCAGGTCGTCTGGAGTCCACATATCTGAGGCCAATACGTTGATTCGGACACTGAGTATTAAATGTTGTCCCATAAACCCGGTTAGAATCGGGTTCTTAGACAGATTTGGCCATTTCGCGTCTAAGCTCCCTAGCTTTATTGGTATCATTGGACTGGACACTTTCGATACAATCGAAGGCAATTTTCGGCACTCCGGCGAGTTTGTGCCCGCGGAGGTGTGGCGCCGGTGCGTTGAAAACGGTCTCGAACGTGCGATTGGCGTCGGCGCGCAGTCACTCCTTGGGGAGCGATTCGGCAAGACCGCGATCCGTGGCCCCGTCGCGCAGGCGGCCGAAATCTCATCTTGAAACATCAGTCCGAGCTTCCTCCGGCGGCGCCCCGCGAGGTGGACCCGCGCGTTCCGTCGCGCGCCCGAAAGTCGGCGGGGGCCTCACGACCTCCACTTCTGCCTTTCCGTTGCAAACTCGTGCGCCTTGATGGCTTCGATGGGGTCAGGGTCACAACCCGAGTGCGTCATCGCGACTGGGCTGATCACCGACCCTGTGAGTCTTCGCGCGGTAGCGAGGATTGCAGGCGCACGCCCCGCCTCGACCCGGTTCTTGCCGTGGAGGGCGATGCGCCCGTCATCTTTTCTCTCACCGGCTGCGGTCGGTCCGACCGTAAGCCTCCCCACCTCTGGAACGAACTCCCGGGCGCAACGAGAAACTCTGCAAGACCCCGATCTTGAGGTGCGCCCGCGGGCGCCTTCCGCAAGGCGCGCCGCTACGCCGTCGACGGGGCCACCCGCCTCGCAATCTCGCCTTCGAGCCAATCCTGCACGTGAATGTGCTCGACCTCAATGGCCGACCGGACTTCCGTTACCCCGTTGAGTTTCTTCATCCACTGCAGGATGTCGTGGATCTCAGAGGCATTCGAAAGGTGGGCGATGAAGAGGGAATACTCCTCGGGCGCGGTGTGCGTCGAGATGATCCTCGGAATTCCACTGATGATCGCTTTGTCGATCGCGTGCTTGCGGCTCGCCTCCGAGGTAACCCAGAACCTGCACCGGACGCCGCCGACCTTCGACAAATCCAAAACCGGGTCCAGGTAGAATGCGTTCGATTCCACGAGGTGCAGGAGCCGCCTCTTGACCGTGCGCGTCGAAAGCCCGAGGCTCGCGGAAATGTCCGAGAGGCGTGCCCTGCCGGTCCTGCGCAGCGCCCCGATGATTCGCCAGTCCGTCTTGGTGGGCACGAGGTCGCAAGGGGGGAACCCAAGGCGCCATGAAATCGGGGTGGGGCAGCGGCAAAGGGAGGCGCAGAGCTCCACCTGCCGCTCCAACCCCGCCGCGTTTTCGTACAGCGTGAGGACCGCGAGCTCCCGTCCGTAGAAGTCATCGACGAGCATCACGCCCTCGATCAGTTTCAGGCGCGAGATCACCTCCCGCTTGGATTCGCTCTCGGCGACGCGAAGCTCGACGATCGCGGCTTCCCTGCCGAGCAGGACCGGATTGAGGATGAGCTGCCAACCTTGGAGGAACTGCGCGTCGTTCATCCGCCGGAGCCGATTTCGCACGGTTTCCTCGTCGACCTTGAGGCCGGAGGCGACGCGCGCGTAGGAAATTCGGACGTCCCACTGGAACGAGTGGGGCGACGCGAGCGCCCGAACAATCCGAACATCGAGTTCATCCGGGGTCCACATTTGAGGGTCATTTCTTATCTGCGGCGAGCGTTTAAGATGTTCGTTTGCCGCGGAAAGTTGGCCTCAAGTTTCTGTGACACCGGAATCGTTTTCTTGTCGTTATTTTCGAGCCCGGTTGGGGCATTGGGACATGGCGACCCGCATCTTGCCGACAGCGGCCTGTGGCGGGGGCGGGTTTGGCAACTTCGTGGAATGCTCCCGTCGGCAACAGGGCAAAGGGCGACCCCGCTCGACCTTGGTCAATGCGATTTTCGCGAGCTCCGCCGTCGCCGAGACGCTCGCCGCCACACGCACAACTTTAATGTGACCCTCCCACGCGATGCGCGCACGCGGCCGAGGCGCCCCCACGGTTGTGAAGCCCGGCGGCAAGGTTGCAAACAATGCGGTGCGGGCGCTGCCCTCGCGCATCATGCGACCAAGCGGGCGGGTGCGCCCGAAAATACAGCGGGTCAGTGGCCTTCTTGGACCTCGTGCAGCTCGTCGGCGAGCAGCCCGTGCGCTTCTCGGTGAACCGCGATCGCGGCTTCCTTGTTGGGGGCCTTGACAAGGCAGAAGACCTTGCCCGTCCCCTCGTCAAACCAGTACTTCTGGTATTCCACGCCGTGCTTCTTCTGCGCCTTCACGTCCGCCGCATGCGCTTTCGCGACGGCTTCCTTCGTCAGTCCGGGCACGCGCTTGTGTACGTCCATGTATAGCGGCATCGAGCAAACCTCACGATGCGCCCTCATCGCGAGGGCGCGTTGCCCAAAATTGCCCGGGCCCTAGATAAGTTCGCGCACGGTGCGGGCACGCGTGCCTTGAACGGCCGTGCTCCAAGCAGAGCCGGCCCCGCGCCGCGCCAGGCTTAAGGCAAATGAAACGGCATACGGCTCCATGCACCTCGACGCTGCGGACTGGGCTATTCTGCGGGCCCTCTTCAGGTCGAGCGGCCAAGCGCCTCGAGGCGCGCTGCGGGTCCCGCTTGCCGAACTCTGCCGCAGTTCGGGGCTCCATGCAAATTCCGTCGCGCGCCGCCTGCAGGCCCTTCGCCGCGGCGGCGTCCTTGGAGGCACTTACTTCGACCCGCGCCCGGCCACGCTGGGACTCGCCCGAGGGGGCTTCCTCTTTGAAGGAACTCACCTCCGCGGAATCCAGGCGATCGACGAGGCGGCCGCCGAATTCCCTTCCGTCGAGACGGTCATCAGCGCCCATGGGGTCGTGATGGGGCACCTATGGGGCGAGGCCGGGGACGAAATCGATGCCACCGTCGAACGCCTGAGGCGCGCCGTGGGCGCGCGGCGAAATTGGCCCTGCTACAACACCGCAAGGTTCCCGCCCCATCCGGCGGACCGCGTCCCGCTCTCGAAAATTGACAGGCGTTTGATCCTCGCCCTTCGCAGCGGCGCGGGGCGCTCCACGCCAGTGGTGGCGCGCGCGCTCGGGGTCACGCCTCGGACCCTGCAGCGGCGCGTCGACCGGCTCGTGCGCGAAGGTGTGGGCGATATGCGTCCGCGCTTCCATCCGGGCGCCGTCGAAGGCTCCGTGCTTGTCGACTACTTCGTGACCGACGGAGACCAGCGCTCCGTCGCCTCGCTTGCAAACGCGTTCCCGGACCGCCTCATCGGCCCCTTCGGCGCCCCGGCCTGCGTTTTTGTCCCTCTGCCCAACCTCCAAGAGACGGAGCGGCGGCGCGCGCAGGCCCAAACGCTGCCGGGGATCCGCCGGCTCGAAACCTTCCTCGTCGAGGACGTCGTCCAGCCGGCGCGCTTCGAGGGGTGGCTTGCTCCCCGTGTCGCAAGTCCACCACGCAGCGGTGAAAGGGCACTTAACCCTCGGCAAACTCAGCGGGTCCGGGGAGGTCAGCCCCAGGAACCCAACGCGTGACCCCCACGGACGACGAATATACGGACAGCTACCGGCGCTTGCAGGCGAAACTCCTCGACAGGTACGGGCTCATCGCCCAATCGCGTCTGATTTACCTCGAGCGGCTCGCCACGAGGATCCACGTGCTTGAGGCCGGCGAGGGCGACCCTGTCGTGATCCTCCACGGCGGCGCCGGGATCGGGGCCGAGCACATCGCGGTCATGGCCACGCTTTCCAAGCGGTTCCGCGTCATCGTGCCCGACCGGCCGGGACACGGCCTTTCCGACCGGTTCGAATACCGCGGCAAGGACCTGGGCAAGGCAAACGTGGCGTTCGTGGAGGCCCTCTTCACCGAGCTCGGCCTCGAGCAGGCGGCCCTCGTGGGCAATTCGTACGGGGGCCTCATGGCCGTCGGCTTTGCCCTCGCCCACCCGGAGCGCGTGACCCACCTCGTCCTGCTCGGGTTCTTCCCCGGGATCAACCGCAGGCTCCCGGTCATGATGCGCATGATCGTGGCGCCGGTCCTTGGGGCAATCCTCGGAGCAACCGTGGGACGGCCGAGCGAGAAGAGCACGCGGATGTTTTTCTCCAAGCTTATCGTGGCCCACATCGACCGGATGCCCGACGAACTCATCGAACTCGAGACGATCCATTCGCGGCGCCACCAGCGCGGCATTTCCCAACTCTTCCGGAACGGATTTGGCGTCCGGGGCTTCCGCCCCCGCTACCTCGTGGGCGACGCGCTGCCGGGGCTTCGGGTCCCCACGACCTTCCTTTTCGGCGACCACGACGCCTTCATGACTGAGGCGCAGATGCGGGCAGTCGCTCAGACGGTGCCCCTTTCCCGCTTCGTGCTGATCCCGGACGCGGGACACCTGGCGTCAACCGACCAGCCAGAGAAGACCGCCGAGCTGTTGGAGCGCGAATTGCGCGGCGAGCCGTCCAGCGAGCGCCCGAGACCCCTCGTCGAGTTGCGTCCATAGATTCGGGGGCCGAGGCTCCTGGTCGAAGGCGGTGGCGGTTGGGGCCTCGATGCCGGCGGCCCGGCGGTGCGCTGCGGTTTGGCAAGGGCGGGGCCCTGCCGGTGAGAAATCCCCTGGGCTCAGACGGGCCCGCTCGACGACCGAGTCAAACCGGCCGGAGATTCCAAGGTCGAGCGGCCTTGCCAAACCGCGGGGCACGCAGCGCCGCCTCGATGCGACGGCAAGTGAGTCCGCCCGCCTAGGGCGACTTTGGCTGCCGGGGGGCGACCCAGCCCCGCCGTCTCGCCCGGACGCGGGACAACACGGCGAAGGCCGCGACCGCGCCGGCGGCGGCGCCGACGGCAAGCAGCAAGTCCGACCCGGAGGGCCCGGCTGGGCCCGCCCCCGCCGCGGGCTTTGCCCCCGAAGGCACTGTGGCGTTTGTCGCGTTCGCATCGGCGGCAACCATCATCATCCCCTCCATCCCGAGCATCTTGTGCCCGGGAATACTGCACCAGTACGGGACCATCAGCGAGGTCTCTCCGGCCGAAAGGTTGGCCTGAATCGGGCCGAGCGTCGCTTTCTGGGTGGGTAGCAGTGGGGGCGTCACGATGTTGTAGGGAGCGCCGAGCATGAGTGTGTGGACGTCCGTCCCGTCGTTGCGCACCTCGAAGACCACCAGGGTTCCGTTCACGACATTGACGGTGTCGGGCACGATGGACCAAGGGCCCGACGCGCCTTTCTTTTGGGTGAGGTGGATCTCGACGGTGAGGGTGCCCGAGCCGCCGCTCGCGCCCACGGGGGGCGGCGGGGCGAGGGTGCCGCCCCCTACGGTCGATGCGAGCGCAAGGACGGCGAGGAGCGCAGTCCCCCGGGAGCCCGTCGCACTCGCCTCGGCGGGCAGCCGCCTCGCGCGCTGTTAAGGGTTCGCTTGAAGTGCGGCGACGAGAAAAGTCCGCCGATCATCTGGGACCGGGCTCGTGTTATTGAAGTGGGCCGACGGTCTATCGTAAGGCGGGCTGGGGCTCGGCGTTGTTCCAGTAGGGCGCGAGCCCATTTGCGTCGTGGCGCGCAAAGCCCCGCGGCCTGCCCATAGCGCTGGCGTTCGGCTGACGACCGTTGCGCGCATCGGCCGAAAACGGTCCTTTCCCGCGCACCAGAGGACGGCCAGGGGAGCGAAGTCCTTCGTCTGACCGGATTATCTGTTCGACCGCTCCGGCGAAACGCTGGTGTTGATCGTCCCGCGCGCAGAGGCGATAGCCCTGGCCGGGACGGCGTCGCAGGCCGAGGCGGGCCCCGCGCGAAAACCGCTTCGAACTATCCGCGGGCCGGGGGGTCACTTCGCAGGCGCGATGTTCTGGTTGTGGCGGAAGAGGTTGTCCGGGTCATATTTCGCCTTGACTTTGCGCAGCCGTGGGTAGGCCGACCCGTAGTTGGAGGAGACGCGGTCCTGGTCATCGCCGGCGGCAAAGTTGGTGTATCCCCCTTTCTCGGAGTGCGGCGCAAGCGCGGCATAGTAGTCCTTCACCCACTTCGTGTTGGCTTGGTTCTGGGCGGGGTCAGGCCACATCCCGGCAATGACGGTCGCGTACTTCGCATCGCGGTGGCCAAACGCTGTCGCCTCGGGCGCCACGTCGTGGACGGCTCCGTTGATCGGGTAAATGTGCATCGTCGAGTTCACCACCGGGATCTTCGGACCGTGCTTGAGGTGGGCTGCGATCGCCGCATCGTTCAGGTCCTTCACGAAGACAGCCTTCCAGTAGTGCTGGAGGCCCGGCGGGACGAGCCCATCGAACGCGGCGTTTAGGGCATCGTACGGCACGGGGCCGACGGCTTCGGCGACGACGGGCGCCGCGTCACGCAAGGGGGCGATTGCCTTCTTCGCCTCCGCGGCAGCTCCTGTCCAGCACACGACCATGGCGCATAGGGTGTCCCCGTGGCGCTCCTTGGGGATGAACGGGAGCGGCGGGGCAATCTGCCACGCGAAGAAAGCGCCCAACTGGCGTGGTGCCTTGGTAATGTAGCGGTCGTAGGCGCGAAGGACTTTCTCCGCGTCGGCCACCTCGAAAAAGATCGGCCCGCCCACGACGGTGTCCACGCGGTGAAGTTTGTAGTTGAAGCTCGTGACGACCCCGAAGTTTCCCCCGCCGCCGCGCAGCGCCCAAAAGAGGTCCGCGTGTTTCTTGGCGCTTGCCGTGACGAACGAGCCGTCGGGCAAGACCACATCCGCCGAGAGGAGATTGTCGAGGGACAGCCCGTGACCGCGGGTCAGGTACCCGATTCCGCCGCCCAAGGTAAGGCCGGCGATCCCCGTCGTGGAGATGATCCCGCCCGTGGTGGCCAGTCCAAACGCGTGCGTTGCATGGTTGAAGTCGCCCCAGGTACAGCCGCCCTCCGCCTGCGCGGTCTTCGCCGCAGGGTCCACACGGATCCCCCGCATACGCTCGAGGTCAATGACAAGGGCGCCGTCAGCCGTCCCGAAGCCCGGGACACTGTGGCTGCCGCCGCGGACGGCAATGCTGAGCTGAGCTGCGCGAGCCGCCTTGACCGCTGCGATGACGTCGGCGACGCCCGTACACCGAACGATGAGGGCGGGCCGCTTGTCGATCATCGCGTTGTAGACTTTTCGGGCCGCGTCGTACCGCTGGTCGCCCGGTGCGATGACATCGCCCCGCACTTGGCTCTGGAGACCCTTTGCATCGATTGTGTTCATCCGTGGGCGCCTCTCGGGCGTGTAGGGCAGAGGCTCGGATATAGATTGGCAAGCGAAATTTCGTGGAGCGGGAGCCGCCGGGTGGACTCCCCAGCGTGCTGACTCGCACTTCTGGGGGCACGCGGCGTCCGGCGCCCGCTGCTCCAACGGCGCTGGTCGAGAAGGGTCAGTGGGCTCAGCCGGGCCCGCGCTGGAAGCGGTTCGAATCCAAGGGGGGGGCCGTTGCAATCCTTTTGGGGAGATGCTCCAAAGTTCAAGACCGTGCCCCTCGAATTCGCTCGACGGCAGGGGACCGCGCTACAGCCACCGGCGCCCCTCGCGGTCGATTTCATCGAAGACGCGCAGGATCTTGCTGTCATGGGACGGCAGAAGCTGGTCAGAGGCCATCACGAGGAGGACGGCGTCCTCCTTCTCGATGTGGTCGTCGAGCGTTTGACGGAGCGGGATGAGGTGCTTCAACGCCTCCAAACGCGGGTCTCTGGCGCCGGGGAGCGCACCGAGTTTGGCCGAGGCGTCGCGCACCGCCTGGAAGTGGTCGATGAGGAAGGCGTGCTCGGCCTTCATCACCTCGATCGGCGGGAAACTGTCGCCCACCACGGACTCCATCACGGGGAAGAGCGCCTCCTCCTCCTTGGCAAAGTGCGGCGGCAGTTCCTTCTCGAGGACGGCGAGCAGCGCGCCGAGCCCCTCTGCGAACACCTCCGCGGAGCTGGAAGGCCGCAGGAGCGGCTCGACCTCGGCGAGCCTTGACTGGACCCACCGGTGCTCGTCGTAGAGCACGCCGCACGCTTCCAGCCGGTACGTGATTGCCCGCGACATGGCACCTCCTTCCCCCTCACCCTTCACGGCACGGCAATGCCCCTCACACGCCCTTGCGCGCCCGCATCCAGCATCTTGAACCCCTGGTTGAGCTCGTCAAGCGCGAAGCGGTGCGTGACCATTCGGTCGAGCCGCACCTTCCCCTGCGCCACGAGGTCGATGACCTTCGGGAAGTCCTGGAGGCCGCAGCCGAGCGACCCCTTGACTTCGAGCTCCCGGAACATGATGCGGCCGGCCTGGAGCGTCACCGGCTTCTCCGTGTAGCCGACCACGATGACCCGCCCGCCCCACTTGACGACCTGGGTGGCCAACTCGATCACCTCCGGGTTTCCGATGACGTCAAACGCGGCGTCGGCCCCGCCGCCGGTGGCTTTTCGGATCTCCTTGGCCGCCGCTTTCGCGTCCTTCCCGTCGACGACGATGTCCGCACCAAGCGCCGACGCGATCTCGAGCTTCCACGGCGCGATGTCGACGGCCACGACGCGCGCACCGATCGCCTTGGCGACCTGCACCGCCGACAGCCCGACCCCGCCGCATCCGAAGATGACAGCCCACTCGCCGGCCTTCAGCTCCGCGCGGTTCACGATGGCGTGGTACGGCGTCGACACGGCGTCGGACACGATCGAGCCCGCCTCGAGCGGCACAGATGCGGGCAGGCGGAACGCCGCGCGGGCGCTCACCGCCACGAATTCGGCAAAGCCCCCGTCCGCGTGGTTGCCGAGCATGCGCTGGTTCAGGCAGAGCGTCCCGCGGCCCTTCCAGCAGTACTCGCATTGGCCGCAGGGGATCACCGGCGCCAGGAGGACGGCCTCGCCCTCCTTCCAGCCCTCGACGCCCGCGCCGGTCCCCGCGACCCTGCCCGAGATCTCGTGGCCAAGGATGATCGGCGGTGCCTTGAACGTCGCCAACCCGTGGAGGTAGTGGAGGTCGGTGCGGCAAAGCCCGCACGCCGCGATCTGGACGAGCAGCTCGCCTTGCGCGGGCTGAGGCGCGGGGACATCCTTGACCTGGAATTCGTGCGCCTGCTGGCTCATCAGGACGGCGGCCCGCATCGCGTCCCCTCCCTTCAATGGCCCTTGAACGCCGGGCGGCGGCGCTCGGCGAAGGCACGAAGGCCCTCCCGCGCGTCCTCCATTTGCATGAGCTCGCCAAGGTAGAGGCGCCGCAGGTCCTCGAGCATCGGCGGGTCGACCGAGGGGGCCGCCTGCCGCAGCGCGCGCTTCGTGAGCGCAAGCACGGGGCGCGAAAGCTGCGCGAACTTCGCGCAGATCGCATCGACCCTCGCGAAGGCCTCGCCGTCCGCGAACACGTCGTTCACCAGGCCGACCTCGCGGCCGCGCGCGGCGGTGAAGTTCTCGCCGAGCAGCACGATCTCGGCGGTGGCGCGCACGCCGATGCGCGACGGGTAGGCGGCGATCGCCGCCGGGGGGAACACGCCGACCTTGATCTCGGGCTGGCCAAGCGTCGCGCCCTCCGCGGCATAGAGCAAGTCGCAGGAGGCGGCAAGCTCGAGCCCTCCGCCGAGGCAGTGGCCGTGGACCGCCGCGACGACCGGCACATCGCACATGTCGACCGCGCGCAGCATCTCGAAGAACGCGTCCATCATCGCGCCGGCCTTGTCTGCCGTGTGGTCGGCGATGTCCACGCCCGCCGAGAAGGCGCGGCCCGCCCCGCGGATCTGGACGGCCTTCACGCTGAGGTCGGCCGAGGCAGCCTTGAGCGCCGCCGCAAGCTCGCTCATCAAGGGCGTGGATAGCACATTGAGCGGTGGGCGGTCGATGAGCAGCGTCGCAAACCCCTCGCCTTCGATCCGGCGGACGCACGCCCTGCCCTCGACCATCAGGCATTGCCCCCGGCCAAGCCCTGCTTGGCGTCCTCGCCTCGCCTGCGCGCGAGCCGCACGCGCCCGAGCAGCGCGGCGCCAATCGCCCCGGCATAAGGCGAATCGGCGCTGAAGGCGACCGCTGTGCCAAGCCGGCTCTCGAGCGTCCGTACCATGGATGCGTTCAAGGACACGCTCCCGGTGATCGCGATCGGGGGGTTCGCACCGACCTGGCGGGCAAGCGCGACCACCCGGTCGGCGATCGACTGGTTCGCCCCCATCACGATGTCCTCCACAAGGCGCCCCTCGGTCACGAGGTTGATGATTTCGGATTCGGCGAGCACCGCGCAGATCGACGAGATGGGCTGCGCCTCCGTCGACTTCGAGGCGGCTTCCGAGAGGTCGCTCACCTCGATCTCGAGGGCCTTGGCCACCCGCTCGAAGAACCGGCCGGCGCCTGCGGCGCACCGCTCGCTCATCTTGAACTTCGCGACCCGGCCCTCCGGCGACACGGCGATCGCCCGCGTGTTCTGCGCGCCCACGTCGATGACGGTTCGCGTGCCCGGGAAGACCTCAAAGGCGCCGCGCGCGTGGCAGGTGATCTCGGTGATCTGGATATCGCGCGCGTGGAACTGGTAGCGGCCGTAGCCCGTCGAGGCCGTGTAGACGACCTGGAGCGGGGTCGCCCCGGCCGCTTCGAGCGCCCGGCGCAGCGCCGCCTGGCCCGCGCCTTCGAGGTCGGCCCCCGTCCGCACGAGCGCGCGCCCGCGGACCCGGCCCTGCTCGTCCATCAGCACCGCCTTGGTCGAGGCCGCGCCGATGTCGACCCCTGCGATGAGCCCCATGGGTTTCAGTGCCCCCCGACGACGTGGAGGTCGCCCACGAGCGGCCGGGGCGCAAGGCCGCCGCCTGCGCGCTCGCAGGCGAACATCGCGGCGCCGATCGCCCCCAGGTGCTGCGAGAGAGGGCTCACGTTGATCTTCGTCCCGAGGCGCTCCTCGAGGGCGGCGACCATCCCGGCGTTGCGCGACACTCCCCCAGTGAAGGTTACCTCCGGCTCGATCCCGACGCGGCGCATGAGCGCAAGGCTGCGTGCCGCAATCGCGCTGTGCACGCCCTTCAGGATGTCCTGCGCTTTCCGCCCGCGCGACATGTGCGACATGATCTCCTGCTCGACGAACACCGTGCAAACATTGGTGATCCGCAAGGGCGCGGTGGAGGTGAGCGAAACGGGGCCGATCTCCTCGAGCGTGAGGCCCATCACCGTCGCGGCCGCGTCGAGGAAGCGCCCGGTGCCCGCGGCGCACTTGTCGTTCATCGAGAAGTCGATGATCTCGCCTTCAGGCGAGACGCGGATTGCCTTGGTGTCCTGTCCGCCGATGTCGAGGATCGTGCGCGTGCCCGGGAAGACGCGCAGCGCGCCGCGCGCGTGGCACGAGATCTCGGTCACCTGGGCGTGGCCAAAGGGCACCTTGTAGCGCCCGTAGCCCGTGCCCACGACGTAGTCGATGTCGTGCTCCTCGAGCCCGGCCTGCGTCAGCGCGATCTGGAACGCCTGCCGCGCCGCGCGCACGACGTTTGCGCCCGTCGGCAGGAGCGATTTTCCGACGAGCTTCCGCTCCTCATCGAGCAGCGCCGCCTTGGTCGTCGTGGACCCCACGTCCACCCCGGCAAAGTGCATCAGCGGGCGCCTCCCGCGGCGGCGGAAAGCTTCCGGTGCTCGAGGGCCTCGAAGAACGCGTCAATGCGGTTGCGCAGCTGCGCCTCCTGGAAGTACCGGGGGTCGGCGAGGTCCGATTCCACGAGCAGCGTCGGGATGTTCTTCCCCCGGACGAATTCGTCGCGGAAGTCGCCCTGGCCGACCGAAAACGAGCGGCAGCTTTTCACGGAGTGGATCACGAGCGCGTCGGCCTTGAAGTGCTTCAGGTAGCCCTCCATGAGCTGGGCGCGCTTTTCGAGCGACCAGTTCGTGTAGCAGTTGAGCGCGTAGTTTGCGAGCGACTCGACGGGGAAGGACGGGTCGTGCCGCAGCCCGGTGTCGAAGAGCCCGCCGACCTTCGGGTAGGTCGCCGCGGTGCACACCACGCCCCACCGCTTGAACAGCTCCCAGAACGCGCGGAAGTGCGGCCAGGGCGGCGGCCCCTCCATCACGACGCGGAAGCGCTCGTCCTCCACGGGGCCAATGCCCCGCTCGACGCGCTCCGCGATCTCGGCGAGCACGGCGTCGTAGTAGTCCACGCAGGCTTGCGTGCCGCGGAAGATGTTGATGCCCGCCATGAAGAAGACGGCCTCGAAGAACGAGTCGATCGGCGAGGGCACGCGCGTGGCCGTCTCGAGCACCTCACACCACTTGTCTTCGGCCTTTGCAGAGAGCGCAAGGATCCGCGAGAGCTCTGCCTTGTCGAAGGCCCGGCCCGTCACCTTCTCGCAGGTCGCGATGACATCGTTAAGTTGGCTCACGGTGTACTCGACGTCCTCCTTGGGGATGACCCCGTCGCGCACGTAGGGCACGTCGAGCATGACGAGCGGCACGTCGTAGAACTCCGAGAGCGCCTCGAACCACTTGATGTAGGTGTTGCACCCGGAGAAGTTGCACACGAGCAGGTCGGGCCGCGGCAGGTCGCCCATCGGGCTCTTGTTGTTCTGCATCACGAGCCCGATGTCGTTCTTCACGTAGCCGCAGACGTCCGACGAGTAGCCCTTGTCCTCCGCCTTGAGGATGAGCGGCCCGGCGGCCTTCTTGATCCCGCACTGGAGCGCGTTGATCTCGGGGTAGGCGACGAGGAACCCAAACGAGCGGAAGAGCTCCTGGATGTTCCCCGAAATGAAGAGGTAGGCCACGGGCGTCTTGGTCGCCTTGGCGTGGGCAAGCGCGTCGTACTCCTGCGCCATCATCTGGCGCTGGAGGTTCTTGCCGGCGTCGTGGTGGCGCATCGGAATCGTGGCGGCGGAGTGCATGTTGACCCTCGCCCTCCTCAGGCAAAGAGGACCGATTCGACGAAGGTCTCGACCTGGGTGCGCGCGCTCTCGAAGGCCCCCATCTTCTCCTCGAACTCGAGCGAAAGGTAGGGCACCTTCCTGCGCTCGAGGGCCTCCTTGTAGAGGACGAAGTCGTAGAGCGCGGGCTCGCAGAACTTGGCCGAGACGAAGAGCACGCCCTCCGCGCGGGCCTCGGCCACGCGGCCGAGCATGGTCTCGCTGCGGCGCGCCGCGCCCTGGTGGCGCACGCTCGTCATCCTCGAGCCGTTCACATAGGCCTCGGCAAGGCCTCGCATGGGGTCCTCGCGGTCGATCGGCACATCGGCGCTGAACCACCGTTGGCCAAGGACGAGGTCGTCCTCGACGATGTAGCAGCCGGCCTCCTCGATGATTTCAAGCAGTTCGAGGGGAGGCTGCTCGCAGAACGACCCTTCGAGGACGACGCGCACCGCGTCGCGCGGCTTCACCTGCCGCGCGCGGATGTCGGCAAGGGCCTCCTCGAGCACCACGAGGTGCTCCTCCTTGGGCAGGACGCAGCCGAGGCGAGCAAGCACATAGACCTCGGTGGCCGACACGCGCTCGGGGTGCTCTGCCCGCGCGGCGTAGACCTCGCGCAGGCGCCTTCGCCCGAGGTTGTAGAGCACAATGGAGTTCGAGAGCCGGTCGGGCGTGACGCGCTGGCCCGAAAGCGCTTCCAGCCGTTCGGCGAACCGCGCGTACTGGGCCGTCAGGTAGTCGACGGCCGCCTGGTGGTTCGACTGCTGCGGCATATGCAGCAGCTCCGTCATCTGGCCGGCTTGGAAGTTGCGCTTCCACACGCCCGAGAGGTTGCGCGCCACATCGCAGATCGAGGTGAACACCATGCCGTCGAGAACCTGGGCGCGCCCGGTGAGCCCGAGCTCCAGCGTCGAGCGTGAGATCGAGCAGACGAACGACTGCATCCGCGAGTCGGCGTGGTCGATCTCCACGCGCGTGCCGCCGCCCATCACCCCCACGGGGAGCATCCCCGCGGCGTGGATGACCTCGGCCGGGGGAAAGACGGGGAAATATCCCACGGCCTTGCCGCCGGTCTTCTCCTTCCAGGCGCGCACCGAGGGGAACGCGGGGTCCGTGGCAAGGTCGCCGTACTGCTCCACAAACGGTGCTTTCGCCGAGGGAATTCCTCCGGCCCCAAAGGGCAGAGTCACTACAATGTAGCTACAATATAACTCATCGGCATTTACAGCCGTGGGGAGCGGAGCGGGCCTACCGGCCGGCCTCAAGGAGCACCGAATCGGCCCGGCCAAACCCGAGCGTCTGGAAGTAGGAGATCATCTCGCCGGCGTCCCAGGCCACGAGGGTCTTTACCCGGCGCACGCCGCGGCCGCGCAGGCGCCGCAGCGCCTCACGCCCAAGGGCCTGGCCGATCCCCTGGCCCTGGAATTCGGGGTCGACGCCGACGACCTCGACCCACCCGACCGGCTCGCCTTCGCCGAACTCCACGCCCCGCACTTCGGCAACGAGGAACCCGCCCAGCCGGTCGCCAACGGGCGCGGCCAGGCAGATACACGCGCGCCCGGCTTTGAGCCGCGCGCGCAGGTTTCGGTCGAGGCTGGTGGTCCTTGCCTTCCGCGTTACCCGCCGCTCAATGGCGACGGCCGCGGGCACGTCCTTGGCCGTCATGGCGCGCACCTGCACCCTGCGTTTTGCGCTCGCGTGAAACCCCCCTAGTCGACGCGGACGATCTTCACGCGTTTGCCGATCCAGTCGGGCGGCAGGTAGATCCTGCCCGAGTTGCCCGAGGGCTTCACCGTCTTCTCGACCATCTCGTGGCCATCGACGATGAACTGCGCCGTAGCGGCTGCCTTCCGTGCACGCGCCACGCCGACCCCGGGGCCGCTACAATGTGGCTACTCCATAAGGCTTGGCCGCCCCCTCCGGGGGTAAATGCGCCATCCTCAAGAGGCCAGAGCCGCACCTGGCCGGTGGAGGCGGCAGTGCTGGCGCGCGACCTGAAGCCGAGGGATGCCGAGGCGTTCGGCTTTGAAGACATCCTCTACCGCAAGCAGGACTGGGTCGCGACAGTGGCCTTCAACCGCCCCCGGGTCTACAACTCGTACCGCACGCAGACGCTGATCGAGTTGAAGGAAGCCTTCCGGGACGCCGCGGTCGACGACTCGGTGGCGGTGGTCGTGCTCACCGGCGCCGGTGAAAAGGCCTTCTGTACGGGGGGCGACGTGAAGGAGTACGCCGAGCTCTACACCAAGCGGCCGTTCGACTACTGGAAGTACATGAACGAATTCGTCGCCGCCCACGACAACCTGCGCTCCTGCGGCAAGGCGACGGTCGCGCGGGTAAACGGCGTGGTGGCCGGCGGCGGCAACGAGTTCCACATGGCCTGCGACCTCTCGGTGGCGGCCGACCACGCCGAGTTCATGCAGGTCGGCACCAAGGTGGGCTCGGTGGCGGCCGGCGGGGCGACGCAGTGGCTGCCGCTCATGATCGGCGACCGGCGGGCACGCGAGATGCTGCTCTTGTGCGAGCGCGTGGGTGCCAAGAAGGCGCTCGAGTGGGGTCTTGTAAACCAGGTCGTGCCGGCGGGCAAGCTCGACGGCGCGGTCAAGGCCCTGTGCGAGAAGCTCATCGACATGTTCCCCGAGTCGACGCGCTACACGAAGCAGCAGCTCAACTTTTGGAAGGACTTCGCGTGGTACCAGACGGTGGGCCACGCGCGCGACTGGCTCTCCGTGCACTTTGCAACGCAGGAGCCCTACGAGGGGATGCGGGCCTTTGTCGAGAAGCGCCCCGCGCGGGCGCGCGCCCTGCGGGAAGAGCGCGTGAAGGGCGGCTCGCCGGAGTTCCTCTGGGGCCCGCACGCGAAGGCCTGCCCCTCCTGCGGCGCGGCCGGGCTGCCCGAGGCGTTCGCCTTCTGCGGACGGTGCGGGACCAAGCTCGGCTGAGGGAGGCGCTCGGTGTGGGCGAGTTCAAGGGGAAGGCGGCCTTCGTCACGGGCGGCTCGAGCGGAATCGGCGCCGCGGTGTGCCGCGCCTTCGCGCGGGAGGGCGCGGACGTCGGCCTCACCTCCTTCGGGGCGCGGGCCGACCCGAAGGCCGTCATCGCTTCAATCGAGAAGGCCGGCAAGCGCGCGTGGGCAAGGGAGGTCGAGGTCGGCGACTTCGCGGGGGCCGAGAGCACCCTGCGTGCGGCGCGCGGCGCCCTCGGACGGCTGGACGTCGTCGTCTGCAATGCCGGCATCAACCTCGACCACACGATCCTCAAGATGAGCGAAGACGAGTTCGACCGCGTGGTCCAGGTCAACCTCAAGGGCGTGTTCAACTACCTGCGCGCCGCCGGGCTGCTCTTCAAGGAAGCCGGCGCGGGCGCAGTCGTGGCGGTCGCGTCCGTGAACGGGCTTCGCGGGAAAGCCGGACAGGCGAACTATGCGGCCTCCAAGGCGGGCGTCATCTCGCTTGTGCGCACCGCCGCGATCGAGTTCGCGCGTTTTGGCGTGCGCGTGAATGCGGTCGCGCCGGGGTTCACCGAGACTCCGATGACCGACGGGCTTCCTGCCGAGGTTGAGGAGCGCGCCGTCGCGGCGACCCCCCTTGGCCGGAAGGTCGCCGCCGAGGAGGTCGCCGAAGCGGTCCTCTTCCTCGCCTCCCCCCGCGCCGCGATGATCACGGGCGAAGTGCTGCGCGTCGACGGCGGGATGCTGCTGTAGCCTTGGCCCCCAGGCCCGGGGCCCCCCGCGCGCGGTCGACGGCAGAGGCGGCGCTTTCCGGGCCGCAGCACAAGAGCCCTCAGGTTCGGGCCCCTACAGTAAGTGGCCAACCCTCATTGCCGGCGGTAGAAGAAAAAACGTGGATGACTGCCCGCAACGGTCCTGTGGACCCTCGGCTTGCCCGGACCGTTGCCCGGCTGAAGTGGTACCTCCGGGGCTTCGCCGAAGCCGTCCCGGGCTACCACGGGCGCATCTTTGCTCAGGACGCCGCGCACCGCCAGGCGCAGTCGCGCCGCGTTCGAAATGCCATGCGGTCGATCCGCAACAAGGGGGCCGTCGGCGGCCGCGGGGCCGAACGGACGCTCTCGCGCCTCGGCTGGTACCTCGACGGGCTCAGGGAGGCGGCCCCAAACTATTCCGGCCTCGCCTTCGCCACCGACCGCTCGGCCCGTCCCGCGCGGTCGGCGCGGGTCGAGAAGAGACTGGAGGACATCGAGCGGGGGCGCGTCCCTCTGCGCCCTTCCCCGCGCGGCGGCAGCGCGGGGCGAGCCGGACGGCGCAGGTAAGCGTGGGCGGTCGAGGCGAAACGCGCGGCCAGTGAAAAGTAAGCACCCAATGATTATGCCCGCCGCGCGAGCCTGGAGAGGCCGGAGTCGGCGTGATGAGCAAAGAAAGGGACATCAGGGACCGCGCCGAGCCCTGGCGCGTGAAGGTCGTGGAGCCCATCCGGCGGACGGCCGCCCTGGATCGCAAGCGCCTCCTCAAGGAGGCGGGGTTCAACCCGTTCGCGCTGCGCGCCGATGGCGTGTTCATCGACCTGCTCACCGACTCGGGCGTGGGCGCGATGTCCGCCAACCAGTGGGCGGGAATGATGAACGGGGACGAGTCGTACGCCGGCGCGCGCAGCTTCTACGCGCTCCAAGAGAGCGTCCGCGAGGTGATGGGATTTTCCCATGTGCTGCCCGCACACCAAGGGAGGGGCGCCGAACACGTCCTTTGCGCCGCTCTCGTGAAGCGGGGGGACATCGTGCCTGCAAACGCGCTCTTCGACACGACCCGCGCGCACGTCGAACACGCCGGGGGACTCGGACTCGACCTCCTCCACGAGCACGCCTACGACACGCAGGACGAGCACCCCTTCAAGGGGAACATCGACCTCAAGGCGCTCGAGCGGGTGCTTCGCGAGGCGAAGCCCGGCCAGGTGCCGTTCGCGATCCTTACGGTCACATGCAATATGACCGGCGGCCAACCGGTTTCGATGGAGAACGTCCAAGGCGCCGCCCGCCTGCTTGGCGAGTTTGACGTGCCGCTCCTCTTTGACGCGGCGCGCTTTGCCGAGAATTGCTACTTCGTCAAGCAGCGCGAGCCAGGCTACAGCGACAGGCCGGTCGCCGACATCGCCCGCGAACTCTTCTTGCAGGGCGCCGGCTGCACCATGTCGGCCAAGAAGGACGCGCTCGTCAACATCGGCGGGTTCCTCGCGTTCCGCGACATCGCGCCGTACGAAAAATGCCTCCCCTTCGAGATCCTGTTCGAGGGCTACTCCACCTACGGAGGGCTCGCGGGGCGCGACCTCGAGGCCATGGCGCGCGGCCTGCGCGAAGGCGTTGACGACGAGTACTTGCGCGCGCGCGTCGACCAGGTGGGGCGCCTCGGCGACCGCCTCGACCGCGCGGGTGTGCCGGTCCTCAAGCCCATCGGGGGCCACGCGGTCTACATCGACGCGGCGCGCTTCCTCCCGCACGTCCCCTGGGACGAGTTCCCCGGCCACGCCCTCGCGTGCGCGCTCTACCTCGCCTCGGGCGTGCGCGCCGTTGAGATCGGCTCGCTCATGGCGGGCCGAGACCCGGCCACGGGGCGCAACCGGCGCGCGCGCATGGAGCTCATGCGCCTCGCGGTGCCCCGCAGGACCTACACGGACAACCACATGGACTACGTGGCCGATGCGGTGACGGGCCTCTTCGAGCGGCGCGAGGAGATCGCGGGCGTGGAGTTTGCAAGCGAGGCGCCGGTGCTGCGGCACTTCGCCTCGACGTTCCGGCCGGTCGCCTCCCAAGGTGCGCGCCGCGCGAAGCGGGCGCCCTCCAGCGAGCCTTCCCGCCCCTAGGGGATAGGCGCCGGCGCCAGCGTGCCCAAGGCACTTACGGAATGGACGGAGCGAAGATTACCCCGGGAACCACTCTTTTCACAGGTCGCTGTGCCCGCTCCAACTCCGCGCTCCGCCTTTAGGCCACCGGCGCCCCGACGCCTCACGAAGGCTGTCCGGGCGCGCCGCGGCCGCCGGCTGCGCAAGGCGGCTTTCCTCGCCCTTGTCGTCTCGGTCACCACCGTCGCGGCGGTGCTGCTCAGTGGCGTGACCAAGGACAACACACCCGCCGACCCAAGCGCCCACCTCATGCGGATCGACATGAGCGGCTTCTCGCCAAGCTCGCTCGCCGCAAAGGTCGGCGAGCCCGTGCACGTCGACCTGATCAACCCTGACAACGGAATGCATGCGGACGGCGGAGGGTACCACAACTTCGTCCTCGAGCGGTTCGGGGTCAACAAGACCGTGAAGCCGCAGAGCCAGCTCGTCTTTGACTTCGTCCCGACACAGGCGGGGGACTTCATGTGGTACTGCAGCATCTGTTGCGGCGGCAAGGAAAGCCCCTCGATGCAGGGGTGGCTGCGGGTGACCGCGTGAGTCGCAAAGCCGCACGGGGCGGCGCCGCCTTCGGTGCGGCCCTCGCCGCGAGCCTTGCCGCGCTGCCGCCGGCAAGCGCGTTCGACCCCTCGTCGGTCACGTTGCCCACCGTCCTTGGCGCCGGCCTGCTCGACGGCTTCATGCCCTGTTCCTTTGCGCTCCTGCTCCTCTTCGTCTCCTACACGGTCGCGCAAGTTAAGGTGAACGCGGCAAGCGCGGGCCGGGAGGCTGGGCTCAGCGAAACGCGTCTGCGGCTGCTCCTCATCGGCGGCGTGTTCATCCTCGGCATCTACCTGGCGTATTTCGCCCTGGGCCTTGGCTTCCTCGGCTCCAGTGCGTGGCTGGCGCAGGGCCACCTCATTGGGAAGGCCGCGGCCATCCTGGTAATTGCCGTCGGGTTCCTGGCCCTTGCCCCCCTCGCATTTCCGGAATTCAACTTCTCCCTCGCCATGCCCACCTTCCTCCACCGGTTTGCCGAGGGGAAGCTGAAGGCCGCGACGGTGCCGGCCGCCTTTGCAGGCGGCGTCCTCATCGCGCTTTGCGCGGTCCCTTGCAGCGGCACGGTCTACCTCGGCGTGCTTGCACTCGTCTCGGCAACCACCACCGCCTGGCAGGGGGTCGGCTACCTTGCCCTCTACAACCTCATGTTTGTGGCGCCGCTCCTCGTGGTCCTCGGGCTGGCGGCGAACCGGCCCAGCTTCAACCGGATCGCGCACTTCCGCCACGCGCACTACGAGACGATGGGCGCGCTCATGGGCGTGGTGATGGTGGGGCTTGGTTTGCTCACCTTGTTCCTTCTATCGTAGCAAGGCGTGGTCGGCCTTTGCGGGTGGACGGACCTGCCCACCAAGCCGCCTCGCATCCCATGGCGGGCCGGTACGACCCCTTTCCGTTTGTTGGGCGGGGTCGCCGCTGCAAGGGTCGGACGCCCGGCCTCCGTTTGCCACGCGAACGGGAAGCTGGTACCTTTCGGGGCCCACCGGGCCGGGGGTGGCCAGTCGATTCGGGGATGAGGGGAAATGGGCTCAGCCGAGCCCAGTGGAAAACCGGTTCGAGTCGGTTTGGGGCGCCGTCGGTGTCCTGATGTGCCCGCTCAACCGCGCCCCGACGCGGGCTTTCGCGCCCTTACGACGATGGACTCGGCCCCGAAGCTCTTCGTGAGCCTACGCGTGTTCTCGTTGCTGCTCTGGCCGAAGTAGTCAAGCCTCTCGAGAATTTCGACCTGCTCGAACCCCGCTCCCTTGATGGCCGCAAGGTAATCGGCCTCCACGGCCGCCCCGCCAATGCAGTCCGCCCAGAGCTGGGGCGACAGGCCGCAGGCCTTTGCCACATCCTCGCGGGTCACAATGTCCGCAAGCTGCAAGGAGCCCCCTGGCTTTAGCACGCGGAAAATCTCCTTGAACGCCTGCGGCTTGTCGGGCACGAGGTTCAGCACGCCGTTGCTGGTAACGACATCCACGGAGTCCGCGTCGAGCGGGATCGCATCGACGCCGGCCTCCTCGATCCGGGCGTTCGTCGCCCCCATCGCTTCGATAGCGGCGCGCGCCTTCGCGATCTGCGCGGGCGTGATGTCGAGGCCAACGACCTGGCCGGACTTTCCGACCTTCATCGCGCAGAAAAGAACATCCGTCCCGGAGCCCGAACCGATGTCGAGCACCTTGGCGCCCGGCCGCAGCGCCCCCGCCTGGTGCGGATAGCCGACCCCGGCAAACGACTCGGTCGCCGAGCGCGGAAGCTTGTCAATGTCCGCTGCCGAGTACCCCACGAACAGGAGCGCCTTGCGCCCCAGGGGGAAATGGTATTCTCCCTGCGGCTTTGTCGCTACCTGCGTGTAGAGCCCTTGCACGGCCTTCTTGATCAGCTGCTGCACGTCCCCCGCCGACGAAGCGTCCGCCTGCTCCATCACGTGCGAGAGTTGGATTTCCTTGATCGACAGAGTCTCGCGCGGCGCCTTCGTGTAGCGGTAAAACGTGCCGAACGGGAATGTCGTCGGGAAAAAGTGCCCGCCCTCAGTGAGAGCAAGAAGCCGGCGCTCGGCGTCCTGCGTCGTCGTCCGGAAAACCTCCGCCACCTCGCGGGCGCAGAGCGTGCCGGGGTGCCGCGAGGCATACTCGAGGATGTCGACCGGGGTGCGCTTGTGGAGCGACCCCCCGGTTAGGCGGTCGATGGCCGCCTCGTAGGGGCGCGCGTCGAAGACCTCCTCGATCACCTCGGGCCCACCCCCCGGCACGGAGATCCTGGACCAGAGGAAGCTCGCCTCGGCCGACGCCATCGCGGCACGGTCGGTCTCGAAGAGCCTTTTGACGGCGCCGGACTTCATCTCGCGCAGCAGCCGCTCCCGGTCCAGCCCAACTTTGGCGGCCGTGGAGGCGATGACGGAGTCGTCAGACACGTTTTGCCCGCGCAGGCACGATGCTTCGAGCAGCAGGCGCAGGAGCGCGTCTGCCTTCTCGCGGGATTGCAGGCCCGCCGCCAGGAAGGCCCGACATGCCGGAAAGGTGGAGGCGACGGCCGCCCTCCCCACGTAGTCCGTGAGGATCGGCATGCCGGTTAGCGTCATGCAATCGGCGACCCACGCGGGCAACGTGCCCTCATCTTGGCCGTATTTCGCGAGCCACTTGGCGCGGTCGTCGAAGACGCCGCCCATCCTCGTGCGAACCTCGAGTTGCGCGCCGTAGACATCCTTGAGGCGCCTGAGCACCGGCTCGAAGCCCCAGCTCCACCAGCACCAGGGGTCGGAGAAATGCTCGATGGTAACCTTGGCCGCCGAGTTCTCATTCGCCACGCTTACCACCTGTGCACTCACGTCGATCCGCGGGGCCCATTGCGCGCAGGATCCTGAGGTCGATCTGATCCATTATGCGGCCATCAGGCTTGCGACTATCTAACCTTCGTAACGGCGCGCCCCAGCGGCCCCCTTGCGGCGCGCGGTCGTCAGCGCGAATCGCCGGTGGCGTTCGAACGGAAACGACTTCTACCTCGACGAAGAATCGCACACGTCAGGTAGCCATCGGGAGCGCGCGCAATGGCCAAGAAAAAAACGAAAATTCTGCTAATTCTGAATGATCCGCCATATGGAACGGAACGATCCTACAATGGCCTGCGCCTGGCCATCAACTTGCTGAAGAAGGAGCCGAAGCCGGAAGTGCGGGTTTTCTTGGTGGGGGACGCAGCCTCGTGCGCCAAATCCGGCCAGCAAACGCCGGACGGGTACTACAACATCGAAAGGATGCTGAAGGCCGTGGGGTCGCGAAGAGGAACCGTGGGCGTGTGTGGCAGTTGCATGGACGCACGGGGGCTCAAAGAAGGAGACCTCACCGCCTCGACGCGCCGCAGCTCCCTCGACGAGGTAACGGATTGGACGCTGTGGGCCGACCAGGTTCTCGTCTTTTAGGCAAGCCTTTTGGGCGCCAATACGGTTCCTGCCGCGTGATTGTCCGCGCGACGCAGCGGTTTCGAGCTCCCCTTCCCGAAGTCTACCGGTGGTGCACGGACTTCCAGGACAGCGACCCGACGCTCAGCCGGGCCCGGCTGCGAACGCGGAGGGTGCTTCGCCGCGAGGGGAGTACCATCGAGATGGAGGAAACCGGGGTTATGATGTTCCCGTTTGCCGCGAGCTTCCATGTGGACCTCGAGCCGCCTGACGGATGGAAGGCTCGCGGGCGCTCGAACATGGGACGAACGCACAACACCTATCGCCTTTGGCCGGCACCCGGCGGAGCACGGCTTGAGGTTACATTCGACGTTCAGCTCGCCGGGCCATACCGGCTGATGGCCCCATTCGCGCGCGGCTTCATTTTGCGGCGAGTGACAAGGGAATGGGCCGATTATGCACGCGCGATGGAATCAGAGCGCCGGGAGCGCACGGACGGCGGCCGGCGCGGATAAGGGTGGCTGGGCTCAGCCGGGCCCACCGGGAATCCGGTTCGAGTCTTTCCCACGGTTTCCGGTTCGAGCCGGCCTCTCTCACGTCCGCCTCCCTCCCGCCGAAGACGGCGGCGGTTTCACCGCACCCGCTGGGGGCCGTGCCATCTGAACTCGGCCAACAGGCCCGTTCCCCCAGCGTGCGGAGCCGATCGCGCCCGCTGGGCGTGGGCCGACGAACGATAAGATTAATTGTTTCCATTGACTCCATTGCTCCGATGGCTGCGAAGGGGCCCCCCACCACGATCCCGGTTCAGCGGCAAACGCTCGAGCGTCTCCGCGCGTACAAGGTCGGCGGGGCGTCCTACGACGACCTGATCAACGACCTTCTTGCCACGCACCCCCCCGAGGAGTTCT
>JBGQKI010000002.1:0-147443 GCA_041499475.1 Thermoplasmata archaeon | reverse complement strand
TGGGCTTGCCCGAATACCCGCGCGCGACGAAGGTGGCGCCCGAGACGATGGAGAGCGCGATGGGGTTCACGGGCTGGTCGACAAGCTCGTAGGGCGTAGAGCCCGTCACCAGCTGCAGCCTCGAGGTCGGGGAAGCCTGGCCCTTCGTGAGCCCGTAGATCTCGTTGTCCATGATGATGCAGCAGATGTCGGGGTTGCGCCGCGCGGCGTGGGGCAGGTGGCCCATCCCGATCGCGAAGAAGTCGCCGTCGCCGCCGACCGCGATGACTTCGAGCTCGGGGCGCGCTTGTTTGACGCCCGTGGCAATGGGCAGCGCCCGGCCGTGCACCGTGTGGAACCCGTAGGCATTCACGAAGTGCGGGGCGCGCGACGAGCACCCGATGCCCGACACCATGACGAGGTTTTCGGGAGCGACCTGGATTGTCGCGAGGGCGCGGTGCAGGGCGTTGAGGACGCCGAAGTCTCCGCAGCCCGGGCACCAGATCGGGTGCAACTCGGTCTTGTAGTCCTTCGCGGTAAGCGGCAGGGCGGCGGGCGCACTCATCGGATCACCTTCTCTAGCCGCTGGATCACTTCATGCGAGGTGAACACCTGGCCGTCGGCCTTCGAGATGCTGTGGATGGGGCGCGGCACTTCGCGGCGCAGGAGCCCCGCGAACTGGCCGGTGTAGTTAAGCTCGACCACGAAGACCTCGCCTGCGGCCTCCACGGCCCGCATGAACTTGCCGCGCGGGACGGGGAAAAGGAGCCGAGGGATGGCGATTCCGATGTCGGCGCCCTTGTGCGCGAGTTTCTGGACCGCTTCGAGCGCGGGCCCGCGCGAGGAACCCCAGGCGACGACGAGGTTGCCCGGCGCATCGGGGCCCCACCACTCGACATAGTTGTCCCCCTCGGCGGCGACCTGTTCGAGTTTCCGGTAGCGCTTCTCCATCATGCGCGTGTGCATCTCGGGCGTGTAACAGGGCGCGCCGGTCTCGTCGTGCTCGATCCCCTCGGCGACGTATTGGCCGCCCTTGGTGCCGGGCAGCGAAATCGGCGAGACGCCGTCGTCGGAAAGCGTGTAGCGCTTGTACGCCGCACCCGCTGCGCTCTTCCACACCTTGCGGTTTATCGTTGAAAAGCCCTGCACTGCGCTCGGGGCGATGACGCCCCACCGCTGGGAAAGCGAGAGGTCCATCGCGACGATGACGGGCATTTGGAATCGCTCGGCGAGGTTGAACGCCTCGACGGTGGTGGTGAAAGCCGTGTTGGGCGTGGTCGCGCCCAGCACGATGCGCGGCGCGTCGCCGTGGCCGGAGAACACCATCGCATTGAGGTCGCCCTGCTCGTTCTTCGTGGGCATCCCCGTGGAGGGGCCGGCGCGCTGCGCGTTCACCACGACAATGGGGATCTCGGCGGCCGTTGCAAGGCCAAGCTCCTCGGCCATGAGCGAAAACCCCGGACCCGAAGTCGCCGTCATCGCCTTCACGCCGGAATACGACGCGCCGAGGGCAAGCCCCAGCGCCGCGATTTCGTCTTCGGCCTGCACGAAGGTCCCGCGCACCCGGGGCAGCTCGCGGGCGATGGCTTCGAGGATGGGGGAGGCCGGCGTGATCGGGTACCCTGCAAAGAAGCGGCAGCCGGCCGCGATTGCCCCGAGGACAACGGCGTCGTTGCCGGTCATGAGGTAACCGCCAAACTTGTCCGGGTCGCCGGTCTTGAGTTCGGGGACCGGCGGGTGCGGGATCTCTTCGTACGCCTTGCGCGCCGCGCGCAGCACCTGCATGTTTTGCTCGACGACCTTCTCGCCTTTGCGTGCGAAGACTTCGCTGATGGCAGACTCGATGTTCACCGCGGGCATCCCGATCGCCGCGGCAAGCGCCCCCAGCGCCGCAACATTCTTGCTCTTCGGGCTGCCGAGCTCAACGGCAAGTTCGCTCATCGGGATGGGGATGTCGAAGTACTGCTTCGGCCCGGGCGACTCGTCGAGGGGCGGGGTGGTGGCCCCGTCTCGGATGAGGAAGCCGCCCTCGCGCAGGGCGTGGAAGTGCTCTTCGACGCCTTCTTGGTTGAAGGCCAGGAGCACGTCGATGGCGTCGCCGGTCGAGAGCACCTCCTCGACCTGCGTGCGCACCTGGTACCAGCAGTGGCCGCCCCGCACTTCGGCGGGGTAAGTCTCGTAGGTGAAAATGGAGCGGCGCATCTTGTGGAGCGTTTTGAGGAGGATGTCGCCCGCGGTGATGACCCCCTCGCCCGATTCGCCCGCGATCCGCAGGCGGACGTCGTCGCCCGAGACGAGCTTGGACACCTGCGCAATCTGCATGCTCTGGGCTTCAGTGAGTGACAACGGGGTGGCTCCATTGCTGGCCGGCTGAGGGAGGGAAACGACCGGGGGCGCGAGTGCCGTCCGTGAAATTTAAGGGTATTGTCGCTAGAAACGCGAGAGTCCGCGGAGCCAGGTGGGCGGGTACGGCGCGTGACGGCAGGGTCGACTTGGGCGCGAAATGCTCTCTTGCAAGCGCGCCGCGCCTCCGGGAAGCGGCCGGTCACTCGTGCGGCGTGTCGTTGCCGCGCCGGATTAGGATTCGGAAGGCGCGCCCTTCGACGGCCACTGAAATGAGGGCGTGGCCGTTCCGCGGGCACCAGCGCTCGAAGTCCGTGGGCGCCTGCGGGTCGTCGGCAAGGACCGCCACGATTGCGCCCGGCGGCAGGTCGAACATCACGTCGCGCGCGTGGAAGATCGGCAGGGGGCACTCCAGCCCCCTCGCATCGACGAGCGTGGTGGGCTCAGGCACCCCGGCGCACCTCCGCTTCCAGGGCCCCGCCCGAGGGCCGCGCGCCGCCCCAGGCATGGCCGCCGCGCTTGGCGTACCGCTCGAGATCGGCAAGGACATCCTCGTCGTCGGCGACGATATGGACAAGCGAGCCCTCGTCAAGTGGTGCGATCGCCTTGTGCAGGCGCACGACGGCATCGGAGCACGTCATTCCGCGGACATCGATTCGTTTGGTCGCGGACATCCGGCTCCACCCCCTTAGGTTGCCTCGTTGGTGGTCAAGACCTTCGCAAGGTGAGCGAAGCGACCGAGCACTTGGGGGCCTGCCTGACCGTGGAGGCCGCGCCATCCAGGCAGGGTTCCCCGCGCCGTCGATCTCACTGTCCCGTGCCAACACAGAGGGGCAGATAAGCCATCGCGCACCGGCGCCTTCGGAGCGGCCGAAAGGTGGCGCCCCCTAACCCGTCCTCCGGCATGAAAGCCCAAAGCCAACCTTCATGGCCCCTTGCAACCTCCCATCCTCCGAATGAGCGCCTTTGGGGCGGGCCTCGTCGGTGACCTCGCGGTCATCATGATTGCCTCCGCCGTCTCCATCGTCATCTTCCGGAGGCTGCGCCAGCCAGTCGTACTCGGGTACCTGCTGGCCGGAATCGTAGTGGGCCCGGGCTCCGGGCTGCTCGCCGTGGGCATTGACATCAACGAAATCCGAACCTTCGCCGACCTTGGAGTCATCTTCTTGCTGCTCTTCATCGGCATGGAATTCGACCTGCGGCAATTGCGCTCTATCGGCGCGCCGGCTGTCCTCATCGGCAGCTTCGAAGTCGCCGCCATGCTGGGCGTCGGCTTCCTCTTGGGGACCGCACTCGGGTTCAGCCAGATCAACGCAATCTACCTCGGCGCGCTTATCGCCATTTCCTCGACGGCCGTGACCATCAAAATCCTCACCGACCTCAAACTGCTCGAGGACCGCGCCACGCGGCTCGTCATCGGCGTCCTGGTGATCGAGGACTTCGCCGCGGTCATCATCCTGTCTTCCCTTTCGGGCAGCGCCGGCGCGCTTGGCCCTGGGCAGGTGGTCACCGTGGTCATCCTGGTCATCGCCTTCTTTTTCGGCACCATCTTCGTAGGCACGCAGACCATCCCGCGCGCCTTTCATCGACTCGAACGCCTCGGCTCCGACGAAGTGCTCCTCATCGCGGCGCTCGGCCTCTGCTTCGGCGTGGCCCTCGTTGCCGTCATCCTCGGCTTCTCTCCCGCCATGGGCGCGTTCCTCGCCGGCGTCCTCATTGGCGAATCGGGCGTGCTCGACACGCTGCGGCCGCGCTTCGAACCTATCCGCGACCTCTTCGCGGCGATCTTCTTTGTCTCGGTGGGGATGCTGATCGTCCCTACACAGTTCATCGACCAGTTCCCCCTCATTGCGCTCGTCACGGTCGTGTTCATCATTGGGAAGCTGGCGGCCGCAGGGGGCATGACCTTCCTCCTCGGCTACGGCGGGCGTGACTCGCTTGCCGTCGGCGCGCGGCTTGCGCGCACCGGCGAGTTTTCGTTTATCATCGCGAACGTCGGCGCGAAGCCGGGCGGGCTGATGAACCCGCTCCTCTACCCGATGATCGCCGGCGTGACGCTGATCACGACGTTCATCGGCCCCACGCTCGTCCGGCGGACCGCCTCCATCTACCGGTTTGTCGCCGGCCACCTGCCGCCGACGCTCGACCAGGCCGGAGCATCTTATACGGCATGGGTTTCCAAGGCGCGGACCTCGTCGCGCAGAGACCCGGTCGTGCGCAAGAAATTCAGGGAGAGCGGCGTCCGCATTTTCCTCACGACCGTGTTCCTCATCATCATCTCCTGGTTCACGGTCGCGCTGCGTTCGCCCCTGGACGGGCTCGCTCGCTCCTCCGGCATCGACACCAACCTCGCACTCACGGCCCTCGTCGGGGTCGCCTTCTTCATCGTGCTGTACCCGATCTACATCATGATTAGGCTGGGCCGAGAGCTCGTCGACCTCACCGTGGCGGCGGCGACCGAGGGCACGGCGTCGGGCAAGATCAGCGGGAAGGCCGCGGTGGGCCACATCGTCAGCGGCGTGATCCTCCTTGGTATCCTCGGGCTGCTCGCCGTCGGGCTCTTCCCGCTCTTCGTGGTGGCAAGCGCCACCAACCTCCCCTTCCTCATCCTCTTCCTCGTCATCGCCTTCGGGGTGGCCGGCTACCGCATCTTTTCCTCGGCGCGCGCGCTGCAAGAGCGGTTCGAGAATGTGTTCACCGAAGGCCCCGACGCGCCCAAGGAGGCGGAAGAGGGCTCCCCCGTCGTCCAAAAGCTCTCCAACCTGCCGCGCTACCTCTGGGCCTTCGGCGAGACCGAGACCATCGCCGAATATGTCGTGCCTGAGTCCTCGCCGCTTGCTGGGTGGGCGCTCTCGGACCTGCGAATCCGTGGGCGCACCGGCGCGCGCATCGTGGCCGTGCAGCACGGCTCCCACCTGCAGACGGCCCCGCCCCCCTCCACGCGGATTCACGAAGGCGACCTCCTGCTCCTCGTGGGGACGATCGCCGACCTCGAGCGCTTCGAGGTGCTCCTCGGCCGATCGCTGGACATGGAAATCCAGCCGGCCTCGCCCGCGTGAGCGGCGGCATTTGCAGGAGCGCACCCGAAGCCTTTTAGACCTCCAAGCGCCCCTTGCGGGTCTCCCGAGGTGGAAACAGCATGTCGCGCGTCCGTATCCTCGTCGCCGACGACGCCGACTTCATGTATGAGATGCTGGAGAACCTCATCGACAAGACCCGCTTCGAGGTCATTGGGTACGCGGCCGACGGGGAAGAAGCCGTCAAGAAGTTCAAGGAGCTCACCCCCGACCTTGTGACCATGGACATCTTGATGCCCCGCATGAATGGAATCAAGTCGATCAAGGAGATCCGCCGTCTCAACCCGCGCGCCCGCGTGCTGGTGATCTCCGCGCTCTCCGACCCCGACCTCGTGAAGGAGGCGATCGGCGCGGGCGCCTCCGACTACATCACAAAGCCATTCTCCGTGAGCGACCTCAAGGCGCGGATCTCGAAGGTCATGGAAGCGCGGGCCTGAGGCAGCGCGTTAGAGCGCCCTTACCGCGCGGATCAGGTCGTCGCTCGAAAAAGGCTTGGCCAAGAACCCCTTGGCCCCCGCATCGAGGCAGGACTGCGTGAGCTTGGCGTCTTCGTCGAGGCCCGAGATGATAAGAATCTTGGCGTTGGGGTCAAGCGCGAGGACTTTCTTCGTAAGCTCCACGCCGTTGGCGTCCGGCAGCATGATGTCGAGGATCAGCACGTCGGGTTTCCACGAGGGGTACCCCTGCAGGAGTTCGGCCGCGGTGCCGGCTTCCCCCCGCACGTCGAAATTCGCCCGCTTGAGGAACTCGCGCAGCAGCTCGCGCATGATCGGGTAGTCGTCCACGACGGCGGCGCTTTGCAATGGAGCCCCACTCTGCGCAAGGCACCCGGGGTAATAAGCCCCCTGGCGGGCGGCCGGAGCAGAGATAAATCCAAGGCGGACAATAAATAAACAAACCCTTATATAGAGATCGCCCAATAAATTTGGGCAGATTGTGATGCTCTCGCGCCCGGTAGAACTTCGGCGGGAGCACCTGCGCATGGTGGAGATCCTCGCGGAGGCGGCAATCCCGAAAAACACGGCGCGCGTGCTCACCTTCATCGCGGTGGCGGGGCGCACCTACAGCGCCCAGATCCAAGAGGGCACGGGGATGCGCCAGCCGGAGGTGTCGATCGCGCTCAAGGAGCTGACGGAGCGCAAGTGGATCTCGAGGCAGTCGGTCCAACGCGAGGGCAAGGGGCGCCCGATCTATGTCTACCGGCTGCGCCGCGACGTGATGGAGATTGTGGAGAGCGTCGAGCGCGAGCAAGACCGGCGGGTCCGGCAGGTCCTGCGGGACAAGGAGGACTTGCACGCGATCGCCCTGCGGCTGGAGCGGCGCGAGTAGCGCGCGCCTATTCGGGCTTCAGCAGCTTGACCGAGCCGTCCTTCTGCCCGACCACGACCAAGTGGGCTAGCTTGACGAACAGCCCGTTCTCGACCACCCCCGCGATGGTGTTGATGTCCTCCTCTAGTTGTTCGGGGTCGGCGATGGCTCGGAACTGGCAGTCGATGATGTAGTTCCCGTTGTCCGAGACGAAGGGCGACCCGTCCTTCTCGCGCATGCGCGCTTTGGCCTTGAGCCGCTCGAGGTGGGCGCGTGTGGTCATCCACCCGAACCGGAGGACCTCTACGGGCAGCGGCGTCTTCACGCCGAGCTTGGCCACGACCTTGCTGGGGTCGCAGATGATCACCTCACGGCGCGTGGCCTGCGCGACGATTTTTTCGCGCAGAAGCGCGCCGCCGCGGCCCTTGATGAGCGTGAGGTTGGGGTCGACCTCGTCAGCCCCGTCGATGGTGATGTCGACTTTGGGGTGCTCCTCGAGCGTGGTGATGGGGATGCCAAGGGAGCGCGCCTCGCGTTCGGTCTCGAGCGAAGTGGGGATGCCGAAGAGGTCCAGCCCCTCGCTCTTGCGCCGCCGCCCGAGGGCGCGCACCGCGTGGACGGCAGTCGACCCGGTGCCAAGCCCGACGACTTGGCCGGAGCGCACGAGCGTGGCCGCGTATTCGCCGGCGACTTGCTTGGGGTCGTGCTCCGCCGCCTGTTTTTCCTCGGCCAAAGCCCGCACCAGGAGGGCGGAAGCGGGCTGAGGGGCAAGAACCTTGCCGTGGGAAACTGCGCCTAAAGTTCGAAGTCCGAAGCCTCGTAGTCGCGCGGGCGCTTGGCCGCGGGGGCCGCTGCGGGCTTCGTGCGCCGTTTGGCGATCGCGTCGAGCCCGGCAGTGGCTTCCCCGAGCGCGCGCTGGTTTTCCGCCGCGGCGGCCGAGGGGGCCGGCGCACCGAACGCGTCTTGCGCGGCGTCTTCCTCGTCCGGGCCCGCGCCCCCGAGCAAGCGGGAGCGCAACGCCGGGGGCGTGAGCGCGCGGATTTCGGCCTCCGTGAGGGCGAGAAGGGATTCGGGCGCAGGCGAGAGCGGCAACGGCACCTCGCGGCCGGGCAGTTGGAGCGCGCCTTCGCCCCAGGCGGCTTGCGGGAACCCTGCGTGCTTCACCGCGGCGGGGTCGGCGAGCACCAGCGCGAAAATCGGCTGCGATTCTCCAGCGCCTGGGGACGCGAGGCGCGCTGCCGCGAACCTCCCAAGGGGATCCTCGGGGGCGTCGAAGACCAGCAAGAGCGGGCCCCCGCCGAGGGAGTCTCTCACTTGGTTGACGGACGATGCAAGTGCGGCAAGCGCAAGCCCCTCGACGCGGCTCGCGTCCGCTGGCGGCAGCTTGCCAAGGTCGATGAACACTGCCGCGCGGCGGCCGGTGGGCGAGGGCCCAAGCAGGGCACCCCAAGGCGCCGGCGCGCCAAAGAGGCGCGCTGCCGCCTCGGCAGCCTCCAGCGCGCTGAACGCCTTGGCGACCTCGGCGCGGGCGGCGCTCGAAGGCCCGACCGCTTTGAGGGCAAGGGCCCCAACGGCGGCAAAGTCGAGCACCGTCTTGCTGGCCTCGCGCGCCTTGCCAACGGCCTGCAGGATCTTGGCTCGCAGCGCCGCGTCAGGCGGGGCGCCCGCCGCGGCCGCTTGCTCGGCAACGAAGTCGGCCACGAACGCCGCCGCCGACGCGAACGCGGGCGAGGCGCGTGCGCCCTGGAGCGCCAGCGAAAGCGTCGTCCGGGCCGAGAGGGAGGGGGAAGGCAGCGGCAGGCTCACGCGCGGCTCCACGCCCGTCTCGCGCGCGCCGCGAAGCGCGGCCCCCATCGCCGATCGGCGCGAGATGATCGCCGTCGCGCCCTGCGTGGCCGCGGCCAGGGCGACCGCGGTGCAGGCTAGGGAAACGGCCGCCTGGTCGTCCTGCGGCGCCACGCCGACGGTGACGGCAAGCCCGGCAGGGACGCTCCCGCGCACGTCTCCATCGAGGGCGGGGCGTCGCCGCGGGGCGGGCATCGGGAGAGGCAGGCCAGCGAGGCGTATTTGAGCGTGTTCCTAAAGGGCCGCAAGACGCGATAATCGGCCTTTGCGAGGCAAGCCTTATCGCAATCGCACCGCGTTGGCACTGCGGGACGATGGGAGAGGCAGGGCGAGCCGGGGCGCTCCCTCGGGCAAGCGCCTTGGTCTTCGCGGCCGTGGCGGTTCTGGCGTGTTGGCCGTCGGCTTCGGCTGCCCTCAGCATCAACGCGCCCGCCTTCACCTACACGGGCGCGCTCTTTGGCGCAAGCGCGAACGTGTCCGAGCCGCAGAATGTCGTCCTTTTCGAGTGGGACTTCGACGGCGACGGAGCGGTCGACCTCAACCGGACGGACACCCCCGGGGCCGGCTACGTCTTCGCCATCCCGAAGCCCGACTACCGCATCGGCCTCAACATTACCAGGCTCGTGAACGGCACCCTAACGACCGAGAGCGCTTTCCGCCAACTCAACGTCTTGAACGGCACGCCCTCTGTCTCGATCGACCTGCCCGACCGGCTGGTGAGCGGCGTGCCCCTGGCGTTCAAGGCGCACGCGGTCGACCCCGACGCCCCGCCTTCGGGCCCCGAGCTTTTTTCCTACCGGTGGGAAGTCGATGGAGCGCCCTCTACGGCCGCGGGTCAAGTCGCCGACCTCACCATTGATTCCTCAGGGGCGCACGAGATCGCGGTGGTGGTCACCGACGAGGAGGGGCTGTCGGCGCGGGCCGCCGTGACGGCTCAGTTCGGCTCGCCCGGGCTCTTCGAAGGCAAGTCCGGTGTCGCGGACCTGGGGCTCCTCGTCTCGGCGGGTTCCCTCGCCCTAGGGCTCCCGCTGGTGGCCCTGCGTCGGCGCGAAGCCGTGCGTTCAACGCTCCAGAAGGAGCGGGACGACGCGCTTGCTTCAGCGCAGGCGCGGTCGGCGGGGACTGCGGCGCGCCGGGCGCCGCGCAAGGCCGCCTTCGGCGCGGCGTCGGGCGAGGCGAGCGGTTCGGCGCCGCGGATCTCGCTTGGCGGATCGCCTTCGTCGTTGCTCAACTCTAAGGAGTGCCCGGTGTGCCACAGCGCCTACGACTTGGCGGCGCCCGAGTGCCCCTTTTGCAAGGCCAACGGCGAGGCCAGCGACCTCGAATCCCGACTCGCCAGCGAGGCCTACGCCGCCATCGACCTTAGCGAGGTCAACGCGATCCTGCAACACGCGCGCCGCGAGCGGCACCTTGGGAAGCTCGAGCGGCACCGCGAACTGCTCCAACAGGCCGAGGCAAAGGCGGCGGCGCTCGTCGAGGAGCGCACGAGATCCGCGGAGCTACGTCCACGGGCGCGCGACGCGCTCGAGCGGGCGCAGCGCGAAGCGCCCGCGGCAGGCGACCGCCTCGACCGCGCTGCCTCGTACCTGAAGCTCGCGGAATCGCTTGCGGGCGCCAAGCAGCACGGCAAGGCTGCCCGGCACGCGCGCCGCGCGATGGAGATCCTCGAAACGCAGGAACTCGAGGGCGACGACCCCTGCCACGCCTGCGGCGGCGCCGTGACCGCCGCTCGCCTGGCGCTTGCCCTGAACTGCCCGCACTGCGGCGTGGACCTGGCCCCGCCAGGGTCGACATCTCCCACCGAGGGAGCAAAGGCGCTCGAAGCGCGGGTGGCCGAACAAATCCGGGCGCTCAAGGAATCGGTTGTCTCCCACACCGTCGACCTCGACGCGGAGTCCTTCCAACTGGTGGCCGCTGCCGAGGACTTTGAGCGAAAGGCGCAGTGGGCGCAGGCCCTCGAGGTCCTTGCGGCGTTGCGCGAGAAGCTGGAGCGCGCGCGGGCGGCAGGGCAAAGCGACCCCGGAGACGCCGGCGGGCAGGCCCCGCCCGACGTTCCCCCGTAGGTGCGAGGGCCGGCTTCCTGTGGAGACGACCGGGCTTTGCGGCGCGCCCACCCAAACCTTTGATAATGCCCCTCTCCCGTCCTGGGGCCGGCGGGAAGCGTGAGCGGACAAGGGAAACCTGACGACGAGCCAGACGCTCCCGGAAGGCGCGCGTTCGAAATGGAACTCGGCCGCATCGCGGCGGGCATCATTGTTGCGGACAACGACCCCCGCGTGCGCGAGGCCTCTAAGGCGATCTCGCGCGCCCGCGCGGCGGCTTCGAGCGGCGACTTCCTGAGCGCCATCCGCCTGCTTGGCGACGTCAAGATGACCGTGACGCCCGAGAACGAGCCCACACTGGGCGCCGGGGTCAAACCGGAAGACGTGGAGCAGGCGCTTGGCGACCTGCGCCGCGCGATCAAACGCAGCGGCGAGTTCCAGGGACGCGAGACGATCCAAGCACTGTGCCGCGCGGCGCGCGACGAGGCCGTAGCCGGCCGATGGCAAGCCGCCTGGGCGCTCATTGATGAGGCCGACGGCCGCCTTGCCGAGTTTCTCCAAGCGAAAGGTTCTCGTTGAGTGAGCCTCCTCTTCGGCGGGGCCTTACCTTTGAGCAAGAAGCTCACGCGGCTTCCGGGCGAAGACCCTGCACCCGACATCGACCGCGGCCGGAGGCTCCTTAGGCTGCGCCCGAAGCGGACCGTGGAGACCTGGAAAGTCGACGCGAAGACCGGCTTTGTCGTGGTCAGCCACCCGAAGGCGTTCGGGCGTGTGGAGGCGCGTTTTGCGCGGTGGTTCCGTGGAAAGCCGAATATCAACCGCCAACTCGACGAGCACGGGTCGGCCATCTGGATCATGTGCGACGGGAGCCACACCGTCGAGGAGATCGCGCGGGCGCTCGAGGCGCGGTTCCACGAGGCCTTCGAGCCTGCGCTCCCGCGCACCCTAAAATTCGTGTCGATGCTCGCCGAGCGCCGCCTCGTCGCCGTCGACCTCGAACCCGCGGGGGGTGGCGCCGCCTGAAAGTGCGGATGCCGGAGGGCGTCAAACGCCCCGCGCGGGCTGCGAAGCCCGCGCGCCGCCCGGGGATCCGGTGCCCCACCTGCGGCTCCCACCGCCTCGTCCCCGAGCTTGCGTTCATCTCCGGCGCGCGTTACCTCTGCAAGGACTGCGGGTTCCGCGGCGCGCTCGTCGTCGAAGGGATGCCGCCACCACCCGAACAACCCAAGGGGCCGGAGGGGCCGCCGTGAGCGCCCCGCGCCGAAAGGTCATGGTGGTGCCCGTGCGGATGGCGCGCGACTGGGAAGTCCTCGTCCTTCGCAGGCCACCCGCTCAGGGCGGAATCTGGGCGCCCGTCACGGGCAGCGCCGAGGAGGGCGAGTCCTTCGAAGCGGCCGCGGCCCGCGAACTCGAAGAAGAGACCGGGCTTGGAGAGGCTTCCGCCCTGCTCCCGACCGGCCTTGTCAACCGCTTTGAAAAGGAACTCCACGGCACGCTCGTGCGCTTTGAGGAGCCGGTGTTCGCCTCCGTGGTGCGCCCGGGTACGCCCGTCCGGCTAAGCCATGAGCACGTGGAGTACCGGTGGGTCCCTGCAAAGGAGGCCGAGCAACTCGTCGCCTACGAGGGCTGCAAGGCCGGGATCCGGGGTGCGGTCGAGGCGCTCGAAAAGCGCGTGACCTAAGCGGCTTTCCCCTCGCCGCCCTGGCCTGGCTCCCCGGTCTTGCCGATGAGCTCCCAGAGCTTGTCGTAGCTCTTCGGGAAACTCGGCATGAAGGTGAGCTGTTTCGGCACAGGGTACCGCACGCCGCCCTTGTGCGTTTCCTCGAGGCCCCTAGCGAGCCGATCGACCCAACTCCACGGCGCGGAGAAGGCCATCTCCGAGTCCTGCACCATCCCGAACACGCGGTCGCCGTTGCACGGCAACACGTACGCGGGCTTGCCCGTATTCATCGCGCGCTCGACAATGTCGGCGCAGTCGAGCCGCCCCTGCGCGGAAGATTCCATGCGGCCGCCGTCTTCCCAGAGCGCCGCAGTAACCAGCCGCATCACCTGTGCGCTGTTGCCGTAGAAAGCGAACACATCGGGCACGAAGTCGGTGCGCTCAAGGGCCGCCACGAGAAAACCTTGGTACGCGCCCGGCTTGAACCGCGGAATCTGGGCCTCCATCTCGGCGCCCGCTTCCTTGGACTTTGTGTAGAAGGCTTCGCAGAGGTTGCCTTCAAGATAGTAGGGGTGCAGCTCCTCGAAACCCATCGCTAGGGCGCCAAGGACACAAGCTTGGTCCTCGCGGCCCATGTACACCGTCCAACCGACGTGGCGCGCGACGGCGATCGCCTGGCAGATCGTGATGGGGTGCTTGAAGTCCCGCACCGGCCGCCTCGCCTTCTCGGGCACGGCCTCGCCGTGGCGCACCATCCGCGCCGCGAGCGGGTGGTTGTAGGGCCTCACGAATTTCGTGAGCACTTCGTTGAATTCCTTAGGGTCCACGGATATCGCCTCTGGATCGCCAGGGCCGCAAATAGCGTTTCGCTGCAACATCCGCTCTTTTTATGGCCAAAAGGCCTCGCCAGGTAGAGCGCCCCATGATCGCCCGCCTCCTTGTGGCCAACCGCGGCGAAATCGCCCTGCGCATCTTCCGCGCGGCCCGCGAGCTTGGCATAGAGACCGTCGGGCTGCTCGCCCGCGGCGACGAGCGCGCGATCCACCTCCAGCACTGCGACCGGACCGTTCGGCTGGGGGCCGACGACCCGCGGGCGGCCTTCCTGGACATCGGCGCAATCGTCGAGGCGGCCAGGGCGGCCGGCGTAGATGCAATCCATCCAGGGTACGGTTTCGTTTCGGAGAATCCCGAGTTCGCGCGGCGCGTGGAGAAGGCGGGGATGGTGTTCGTGGGCCCGGCTCCCGAAACCATGGAGGCGTTTGGAGTCAAGACGAAGGCGCGCGCGATGATGGACGAAGCAGGCGTTCCCACAGTCCCGGGAACCTCCGGGCCCGTTGCGACCGCTCAGGCGGCGTTGAGCGCGGCCGACCGGATCGGCTACCCAGTCGTGCTAAAAGCTTCGTACGGCGGCGGGGGGCGGGGCATCCGTGTTGTGCCTACTGCCGATGCGCTTCCAGGCCACTTTGAATCGGCGGCGCGGGAGGCGGCGCAGGCGTTCGGCAACGGCGAGCTCTTCCTCGAAAAATTCCTCGTCGCGCCGCGCCACATTGAAGTCCAGATCATGGGCGATGGAAAGGGCGGAGCAATCCACTTCTTCGAGCGGGATTGCTCGATGCAACGGCGCAACCAGAAGCTCATCGAGGAAAGCCCTGCGCCAAACCTCGAGGGGCCGCTGCGCGCGCGCCTTTTGGAGGACGCTGTGCGCGCAGCGAAAGCGGGCCGCTACCGCTCGGCAGGCACCGTCGAATTCCTCGTCGAGGGCGGCAAGCACTATTTCCTCGAGGTCAACGCCAGGCTCCAGGTCGAGCACCCCGTGAGCGAAGCCGTCACGGGCTACGACCTCGTGAAGGCCCAACTGGCCATCGCGGCCGGCGAGGGCGGCTTGCCAGCGCAGGGCGAAGTCACGCTGCGCGGCCATTCCATCGAATGCCGCGTCAACGCCGAAGATCCCCGCGCCAATTTCATGCCAAGCCCTGGACGGATCACCTACTGGATGGCCCCATCGGGTCCCGGCGTCCGTGTGGACGCAGCGGGGTACGCGGGCGGCGACGTTTCGCCTGCCTTCGACTCCCTTCTTGCCAAGGTCATCGTGCACGCACCCTCGCGCGAGGCTGCCATTGCGCGCATGCGGCAGGCACTGTCGGAGTTCGTCGTGGCCGGAGTCAAGACCACGATTCCCTTCCACAAGATGGCCCTAGCCAGCGGCCCGTTTGCCCGGGGCGAATACTCGACTTCCACCGTCGCTGAACTTGGGACGCCGCCGATGCCGCCACTCTACGAACTCCAGGCAGCGGCGCTCGCCGCCGTCCTTGCGCGGACCCTGCGAACGCCGCGCGGCAAGGGGCCCTCGCCGCCTGGGTTGGGCGAGCGGCCCCCCGCGGCGATGCGCGCAAGCTTCGGGCCGCAGGGCCGGGGGTGGTTCCACGAACTATAGCGTCCGCGTCCTCGGCGAGGAGTTGAACTTCTCACTTTCGGCGGAGGGCGCGGCTGGCCGGCACCGATTCCTCGCCGTAGCGGCCGACGGCCGCAAACTCTCCGTCGAGGCGCAACTCGAAGGCGACCTCTTGCTCCTTCTCGTCGACGGGAAAATGTGGAGGGCCGTCGTCGCGGCCGCGGGGCCAGGCGGCGCGGATCAAGTCGTTTACATGGCCGGAGAGGTGTTGCCCGTGGAAATCGACCGCGCAGGCGCGCCGGCCGCACGGTTAGCGACGCGCGCGTCGGGCGGGACGCTCGGCGTGAGCTCGCCAATGCCTGGCCGAATCGTCGCGGTCCGGGTCAAACCCGGCGACCGCGTCGCGCGCGGCGACCTGCTGCTGACGCTCGAGGCGATGAAAATGCAAAACGAGTTCATTGCGCCATCCGCCGGGCGCGTCCTCACGGTGCGCGCGGTCGCCGGACGGCTCGCGGCCCCTGGCGAAGTCCTTGTCGAGATCGAGCCAGAACCCGCGCACCCGTGAGGCCGTATTATGGCGCCCTTCATCGCTGCCCACCGCGGCGCCTCCGACAACCTCCCCGAAAACACCATTGTGGCCATCGCCGCTGCGGTGGACCTCGGCTGCGAGTATGTCGAGTTTGATGTGCGTTCAACACGCGACCAGCGGCTCGTGCTGCTCCACGACGAGCGCCTCGAGCGCACGACGGATGGGGCGGGCCGCGTGAGCGAGATCACCCTCCACAAACTGCGCGACCTGGACGCCGGCGGGTGGCTCGACGACACGCACCGGGGGCGCAAGGTGCCCACCCTCAACGAAATCCTTGCGGTCGTACGGGGCACCGCGCGCTTCATCGTGGACTTCAAGGAATCGACGCCCGAACTCGTTCAGGAGCTCGCACTTTCGCTTCGCGCGGACGATGTGCTCGACAAGGCGATCGTCACCTCGCCCCACGCCGCCGCGCTCGAAACCCTTGCTGCCGTGTACCCGGACGTGCCGCTCGCGGCACCCTACAAGCTCGTCTTCTCCGGAACGGAGCCAGTCGCGCTTGCCCGCATCAAGCCGCGCCTCATCCATGCGCGAGCCGCAGACGCAACGCCGGAAGCCGCGGCGGCGGTGCACGCGGCCGGTCTCAAATTGCTTGCGACGATTCCTCGCGAACTTGACCCTGCCGCGACGCGCGCACTTGCCTCGCGGCTCGAAGCGGCAGGTGCAGACGGCGTGATGACGGCCCGCGCGCGGATGTTTCTCCAGACTGGCCTCAAGACACTCTAAGCGTGGCGCGCCAGCGCGCGGCGGTAGCGTATTTATACGCATCCGGCGATGAAACGTTGACTCCCATGACGACGGGCATTGAAACTCTCGTTTCGAAGGCTCTTGAGCTCAAGAAGAAGGGTCTCACACAGCCGGAAATCGCCCAGGAACTCAACCTGTCGTCGAACACGATCGAGTGGCTGCTCACACAGTCGCCGACGACGCGCGAGCGCGCCCCGCCCGATGTCAAGATCGGCTGGCGCTCTATCGGGGTCACCGGGGCGCGCATCAAGATCCTCGCCGACCTGATGACGGACCTCATCCTCGAAGAACTCGATGCCATGGAGGAGGAGTGCGACGCGGTCGCCGGCATCGCCATCAACGGGATCCCGATTGCGGCGTACGTCTCCGAGGCGCTCGAGTGCGACTTCGTCATCCACCGCCCGCACGTGGGGGGAGACGTCAAGGTGGGCCTGTTTTCGCACAACTACGCGAGCGTCGAGAACAAGAAGGTCGTCATCGTCGACGACGTGCTCGGGACCGGCCAGACCATGGAAAACGCGATCAAGACGATCAAGGACGCAGGCGGCACGCCGCTGCTTGCCATTGTTATCGTGAACAAATCCGCGCTCGACGCCATTGCGGGGGTGCCGCTGCGCGGGCTCATCCGCGCGCGGGCCTTGTGAGCCTCACCTTGATGCGCGCGGCCAGGAAGGCTGTTTTATGCACTGGGCCGACGTGGTAGCCCAGGACCTGCTGAAGCGCGGGAAATCCCACCGAATCGCCTCGGGAACCTCGATCTCCGGCACCATTCACCTCGGCAACGCGGGGGACGTCATTTACGCAGACGGCATCGCCCGCGCGCTCGAGGACAAAGGGGCGGAGGCCGAGGTCATTTGGATCGCCGACGACGTCGACCCGCTGCGCTCGGTGCCCGAGCAGATGCCGGCCTCGTTTTCCGAGCACCTCGGCCGCCCGGTGAGCTCGCTCCCTGACCCCGACGGCTGCCACTTGGCGTTCACCGACCATGTAATCGAACCCTTCCTCACTTCGCTTGGCGAGGTCGGCATCGTCCCCATCGAGAAGCGCGGCTCGCGGATGTACGCCGCCGGCGAGTACGACGAGGCGGTCGCCGTGGCGCTTGCAAAAGCCGAGCAGATCCGCGAAATCCTCGTGCGCGTCGCTCAGTCGAAGAAGGCGCCCGGGTGGCTGCCATTCGACCCGATCTGTGAGCGCTGCGGTCGCATCGCCACCACCGACGCCATCGCCCTGGAGGGCGGCAAGATCCGCTACAAGTGCTCCGGGGGCACGGCGGGGCGCAAGGAGATGGCGGGCTGTGGAAACGAGGGCGCAGCTTCGCTGCGCAGTGGCAAGCTCACATGGCGCGTTGAATGGGCCGCCCGCTGGAAGATCCTCGGCATCACCTGCGAGCCCTTCGGCAAGGAGCACTCCGCGGCCGGCGGGTCGTACGACACCTCCAAGGTGATCGTGAAGGACGTCTACGGGTACGAGCCCCCGCTCCCGGTGCTCTACGAGCACATCCTCGTGGGCGGCGCAAAGATGTCCAAGTCCAAAGGGAACGTCGTGGCGCTCTCCTCGCTCCTCGAGGTCCTGCCCCCGGAGGTCGTGCGCTACTTCTATTTCCGCGTCGACCCGAACAAGCACAAGGACTTCGACGCGCGCGAGAAGCTCTTGCCCCTCGTCGAGGAGTTCGAACGTGGCCAAGCCATCGCGGCTGGGCGCGCGGCGCCAACAAGGGGCGATGACCTCGAGGCCCTCACCCGCGCGCTATCGCTCTCGCAGGTTCACCCCGGCCAGGCGGTCGACTACGGCAAGGTGCCTTTCGGCCACCTTGTCCTTGTCGCCGAGCTCACCGCAAGCGACAATGAGGCCGCGACCGTCCTTGCCCGCTCGGGGTTCACGGCGCCCACCGACGAGGGCTCGCGCCGCCACCTCGCCCTGCGCCTTCGCCTCGCCCGGCGCTTCCTCGAGCGTTACGTCCCGCCTTCCGAGCGCAACCGCGTCGTCGATTCGATAGCGGTCGTCCCGCTGACCCAGGTCAGCAGCGAGGGCAAGCGTGCGCTCCTCGAACTCTCGCGCGCGCTTAGTAAAGCCGAGTGGCGCCCCGAGGCGCTGCACAACGCCATTTTCGAGGCCGCCAATGCCGCGGGCGTCGAACCCAAGGAGGCTTTCCGCGCGCTCTACCTCGCCCTCATCGGCAAGCCCAAGGGCCCGCGCGCCGGCTTCTTCCTCGCCTCGCTTTCGCGTCCATTCGTCATCCGCCGTTTCGCCGAGGTCGGGGAAGCGAAGTAGGAACCTCCTGGCTCCGCCCCAGGCCCGCGGGACGACTTGCGCCGTCCCCGGGCAACCCCTCATATACGAGGGCTCGTGTGCGAAGGCCTGACCACATGTGGCAGCCCCGATCACCGACTCTCCCCCCACTGACGAACCCCGGCCGCGCCGCCAGGTGCTTCAGATTACGCTGCGCCGCGACCTAGGTCTCTTCCACACCACGATGATCGGCATCGGCACCATGATCGGTGCCTCGATCTTTTCCCTTGCAGCGATCACGACGGGGATTGCTGGCCCAAACGTGCTCTTCTCAATCATGATTGCGGGGGGCATCTGCTTCCTGACGGCGTCTACCTATGCCCAGCTCGGCGGCCTGCTGCAGGAAGCCGGGGGCGGCTACCTGTGGGTCAAGATGGCCTTCTCCAGGCGCGCCGGCTTCACCGCCGGCTGGATCTCGTGGTTCGGCCATTCGGTGGCGTGCGCCTTCTACATCATCCTCTTCGCCGGCGGGATCGAATTCCTTTTGCACGCGGTCTCGCCTGGAACGGTGCTCCCCATCCCGAAAAACTTCCTCGCGGTGGGCGTCGCGCTCGTTTTCGTCTTCATCAATGACCGGGGCACCGTGCTCACCGCCCGCACGGAAGCGATCGTGACCATGATCCAGCTCGCGATCTTCACGCTCTTTGGGGTCGCCGCCATCTACGTGGGGACCAACGCTCCCTACACGCCTGGCCCTGGCGACCTCTTCCCGGACGTCACGAACTGGAACATCCTCGTGGCGGCCGGCGTGCTTGCGATCGCCTTCGAGGGCTACGAGGTCGTTGCCCAGTCGGCCGAGGAGACCAAGAATCCGGAGCGGACCATCCCGCGCGCGACCTACATTAGCATCGCCGTGGTCACGGCCTTCTACCTGCTGCTCGTCGGCTCGGCGTTCTTTGCCGAAGGCCCGGCCCAAGTCGCTTCTGACGGCGACCGCGCGCTCATCGCAGCCGGCGGGCGCTTCATTCCCGTTGGCGGCGCCCTGCTCATGATCGGCGCGCTGCTCGCCGGCGCCCTTTCGGCGCTCAACGCGACGATCTTTTCGGCTTCGCGTGTGGCCTTCGCGATGGGCCGCGACGGCACCCTGCCCAAGGCGTTCGGCGCCATCCACCGGCGCAAGCGCACGCCCCATGTTGCCATCCGCGTGAGCGGCGTTGCCATCATCGGCACGGCGCTGTTCGTGCCGCTGAACGACATCGCGGCGGCGGCCGGCATCATGTTCCTGCTGCTGTTTATCCTCGTCAACGCCTCGTTCCTGCGCCTGCGCCAGGTCGACGCCAAGGTCCGCGCACGCTTCCCCTCGGCCAAGAGCAACATCGTCCCGATCGCGGCAATCTCGGGAAAGGTCATCATCCTCACCGCGCTTGCGGCCTACAGCCCCCTTGCGATGACCATCGCCATCGTGTGGTCGGCGCTTGGCATCATCGTCTACTGGCTTGCTCACCGCAGCGGCGAGGCGCCAGCCCCCCCGCCCACGGCGTCCGGCTACGCGGCCGAAGGGCCCACGATCCCCGCCGAGCGGTTCCACATCCTCGTCCCGGCGGCCTCGCCGCGCGAGAAGCGGCTCGTCGAGATGGCTTCCTTGGTCACGCGCGCATCCAACGGCCACCTTTCGATCATGCGCGTGATCCCGGTGCCGCGCGCCACGCCGATCTGGGCCGCTTCCGAAATCGACACCTCGTTCGACCTCAAGATGGTGGAGGGCCTGCTCGGGTTCGCGGGCCCCGACGTCGACGCCTCGGCTGTGCTCATGGTCTCCCATGAAATCGAGGGGGCCATCGCCGAGAAGGCGCGCGAGGACAACGTGAACTTGATCTTCGTCGGGTGGCGCGGCTCCACCAAGACGCGCAAGGCGATCTTCGGGGGCACCGTCGACGACCTGCTCCTGCGGGCGCCCTGCGATGTGGCCGTCGTGCGCACCCGCATCGCGTGGGAGCCTTCGCAGTTCAAGCGCATCGCACTGCTCTCCGGCCCGCACCGGCATGTGCGGCCCGCCGCCGACCTCGTGGCCGCCCTCTCCCGCGACCACCCCGTCCAGGTGACCGTGCTGCGCGTGGTGAAGTCCCACCGCGAGCGCGCCCTGCCCGACGACGACGTCGAGGAGATCGTCGAGCACCTCCACAAACTCGGGCTCGACACCACCGTCCGCACGATCGTCAGCCTCACCACGACCTCCGCGGTCATCAAAGAGTCCGAGCGCTTCGACCTGCTCATCATCGGGAGCCCGCCGGGGCTGCTGCGCAAGATCATCGTGCGCCGCGCCGAGGAAGAGATTGCCAAGGCCTCCAAGTGCCCGATCATCCTCTACCGGCACCGCGGGACGACGGCGACCGATTTCCTCCAGCCGCTGGCGCGCAGCCTCACCCGCGACGAAGCCGAACCTTCCAGCCTTCCGGTGGGGACGGTAAAGACAGGCGCCCCCAAGTCCAAGGGAGACGCGCGAAAAGAAGGCGAGAAGCCCAGCACCGAAATCCATAAATCAGGCGAGCCGGGTGCGAGCCAACCCCGCTTTACAGCCCCGTAGTGTAGCGGTCAATCATGCGAGGCTCTGGACCTTGCGACGGCAGTTCGAATCTGCCCGGGGCTACTCCTTTGCCACCGAGCCCTGGGCCTGGCCCGCCCCCTGAGCTGGCTCGCCCGGCAGGCGCACGCGGAAGACGGCCCCCGGCTTGCCATCGGGCCGGCCGTCGACCTCGATGGTGCCGCCGTGGAGCTCCACCACCTGTTTCGAGATGGCCAATCCAAGCCCGAGCCCCTCCGTCTTGGTGCGCGTCTGCTCGAGCCTGGTAAACCGCCGGAAAATCGCCTCGCGCTTGTCCTGCGGGATCCCCGGCCCTTCGTCCTCGACCTCCACGACGGCGTTTCCGCCTTGCGCACGGATCGCCACGCGCACGGCCGTGCGCTCTGCCGTGTACTTGATCGCATTGTCGAGGATGTTTTGGAAAACGCTGCGGACGATCGGCGCCGCCACGATCCGGAAGCCTTCGGCGCCCGCCTGGCGCTCGATGGCGACGGTCACGCCCTTCCGGTCAGCCGCGCCGCGCAGATTCTGCGCCTCGCGCTCGACGAGCGGCACGACCTCGAGGGGCTCGCGCGAGCGCAGGATGTCCTGCGGGTCAACCAAGCGCGAGAAGAGCCTCGCGTTTTCCATCATCAGCTGGATCTGGCGCGCGCTTGCAAGGACCGACTGGGAGTACCGGTAGACCGCGAGGGCATCGGGCGTGCTCTGCGAGTCGAGCGCGATGAGCTCGCCGTATCCCGTGATTGCGTTAATCGGCGCCTTGAGGTCGTGGCCGATCATGCTGATGAACAGGTCCTTGACCTCGTTGGCTCGCGAGAGCATGATCTCGCGCGAGCGCAGCTCCGTCTCGTCGTGGAGCGCCAGGAAGACGAAGCGGTCCTGGAGGGCGAGCGGCCCCTCCCGGCGCCGGCTGAAGCCGCCAATCTCGGCGGCCGCCACCACCGCCCGGACGGCCCGTGGCGAAGGCGCCGGCGTTTCGATCGTGAACTGCTGCAGGCCGCCGCGCCCGGAGAGGGCCTCGGTGAAGGCGTCGATGACCTTGGCGCGCGCCGAGGGTGGGAGGGTGCCCCGCTCGATGGATTCCTTGATCCGCTCGCCTTCGAGCCCCGCCTGGGCGGCCCCCAGCATGGCGACCGCTGCGGGGTTCGAGAAGGTGACAAGCCCCGTGCGGTCGGCGATCACGAGCCCGTCGGGCAGCGTCATGAAGACCGCGCGCAGTGCGGCGAGCGTCCCGGCGGGCACGTCGTGCGAAAACAGGGTCGCGGCGTAAACGACGTTCGCGATCGTGAGGAAGGGCACGATGGGGTCGAGCGTCGGGGAGGTGGCCTCGTGGAAGAGCGCGAGGTAGACAACCGCCGCGCCGAACGGGAGGGCGGCAGCCATCGCCCCGCGCCTGGCGTTCGCGCGATCGAGCGTCGAGGGCGCATCGCGTGAGGCGCGCACGAAGAGGAAGACAGCCGCAATCGAGAGGGCGAGGCCGAAGGCGCCGAAGGGCTGGAACGCGGCCCCGACGGTGGTGCTTACCATCCCGCCGGAAACGAGGGTTTCCGCGACGAGCAGCTTCGTGCCCACGCGCAGCAGGATGAACACGAGGGCGCCCGTGTAGAGGAGCGCGAGCATTGGCTTCACCCAGACCCGGTCGATTGAACGGGTGTAGGCGGCCGCCACGTGGAGCAGGGCAGGGGGGACGATTGCGATGCCGAGGAAACGGAATGTGTTCCAGGCGGTAGCCGCACCCACGTCCCCGGCGACCGCCGCCATCCGGGCGAGTCCGTCGCCAAGGCCGTAGGTGAACGTCGCTGCGAAGAGGGCGAAGAGCGCGGTCCTTTGCGGCCCCGGCGAGAGGTAGCGCGCGGCCACGCCAAGCAAGGCGAGCACGATGGCGGCGCTGATGAGGCCGGGGATCGGCAGGTAGATCTCGGACCCCATAACGCCGCCTCGGGTGCCGCGCTCGATTCACGGTTATTAGGGGTGGGCGGCTCGTTTCATTGGTTGGCCATCGTCTATCGGCGCGGCTTGCCTTTCCGAGGGCCCGGCGAAGGCGCCCCGCGCCCCGAGGGCGCCTTGCGCCCACCCGCGCCCTGCGCGGGCTTCTGGGCAAGGACCGCCTTTACGCGCCGCTCGAAGGTGGCGCGGAGCGCCGCGCCAAGGTCGCTCCTGCGGCCGGCCGCATCGACGCGCGCGGCGATCGTGGCCTTGCCGGCAAGCGCCCGCGCAATTCGGCCGCGCGCCCAGTGCGGCGCGCCATGCACGGATGGGTGGAGGAAGAGGACGCCGTGCTTGGGGGGCGCTTTGCCCTCCCGCAGGTGCCGGAACAGCGCGCGCTCGGCGCCGAGCAGCTGCACGGTCGAAGAGGGCAGGCGCGCGAGGCGCTCCAGCGAGCCCGCCGATTCGATGAGCCTCGCCGCGAGCAGGGGCCCCAACAGCTCCGAGAGGTTGGGCGCGACCTCGCGCACCGCGCTCTTCAACGCCTTGGCCTGTTCGTCGGACTCCCGGCGCAGGGCGACCGCGGCCGAGGCGAACGACCGCACGGCCGCCATGTCGGCCTCCGACAGGGGCGAGCCGGAGCTTGCCGCCTCCCCAAGGCCGAGGCCCTTCAACACCTCCTCGCGCGGCTCCCCCTTCGCGACAAGGCCGGCGTACTTTTCGGTGGGGACGAGCCGCGCGAGCTCTGGAAAATGCAGCCCGTACCACTCGCGCAGGCGCTCATTGACTCGGTTCTCGGACTCCTGGAGCTCGTCGAAGGCGCGCACGGCTTGGACGACCCCCGCGTCGCGCCCGCGCGCCCGGGCCACCGACGACTTGGCAAGCAGCTGGAACGCCTCGCGGCGCAGCTCGTCGCCGAACCCGAATTCGCCCCCGCGCGAAGCGAGGTCGACCGGCGACTCCTCGGCCGGGGCCAGGCTGCCGAGCTTCAGTTGGCGCCGCTCCGTGACGCGGAACCCGCTTACGCCTTGCGAGACGCGCCGCTCCTCGGAGAGCAACTCGCCTTGCTGGAGGAGATCCAGGCGGCGCGCGATCTCGAGGGCGTCCTTGGGGAAGAGCTCCTTGGCGCGCACCTCTGCGCCCTCGAGCAGGAATGCCCCGAACCAGGTGGTGCGAAGCGTAAGCACGCGAGGGGCCCCGGCGGAGAACCGCCGTGGCGTCAATCAACCTTTCGCGGTTGCGCCTTCACCTTCAGTCCCGGCGGCGCCGGAGGGTCACAAGGACCGCACCGGCCACCACCGCAAGGGCGGTGAACGCGCCGTCGAACCCGGGCAGGAACGAGGTCTGCGCGCCGACGCTGACGTGGACTTCCTTCGTGTTGTCGAGCTCGTTCTTCTCGAAGACGAGGCCGTTCGGCTCAAGCAGGCCCGTCCGCGGGTCAATTGCAGGCGGGTCGACGATGAACTTCAGGTCGTGCTCGCCCGGCGTGGGCAGCCACGCGAAGGTCACGAACCCGCGCTGGCCAGCCGCGATGCGGGTGAGTTCGTCGGTGGCAATGAGGGAGCCCTTGTCGTAGAATTCAACCTTGATCGGCTGCGCCTCGATGTCTCCCGTGTTGGTGATCGCGAGCGTAATGGCGGTGATCTGCCCTGCAACGGGGGTGGAGGGCGAGTAGTCGACCCGGTCGATCGCAAGGTCGGCGAGCTTCACTTGCGCGACGAGGAGCAGCGAGTCCTGCTCGCCGGCCGCGCTCGTGGCGCGGGCGGTGAACTGGACTTCCTGGGCCGGCAGGTCGCGCGGCACCGTCACGAAGAGGCGCAGCTTGGCAAACTCGGCCGGGCCGAGCGAGAGGGCCCCTGCCACGGGGACCGTGAGGTCGCCGTTCTCGTCGACCACGAGCTGGTAGTTGGGGAACCACGACTGGGCCGCCAGGTCTTCGACCGAGAGGGTGAAGTTGTCGCGCCCGTTGCCGAGGTTCTTCAGTTCGAGGTCGTACTGCAGCGTCTTCGAAGGCGAGCCCGCGAGCTTGAATTCCGTGGCGGTGAGTTCCACCGAGAAGAATTGGGTGACCTTCACCGGCAGCGGCAGGAGGTGCGAGTGCACCGCCGAGTCGATAATGTTCGCGACCGGGACATGGAGCCCGGCCGTCGCGTGCGAATCGGCCTGCGCGCGCACTTCAAAGGTGCGCGCTTCGCCGTGGGGCACGAAGATCGACTGGACGTCCACCGAGTTCTGGGCGAAACTCATCGACCAGCCGGACTCCTGCTGGTAGGGCGCCAGGGAGAGCGTCTCGTCGCCGTTGCCCGTATTGGTGACATGGATCGGGAAGGTTGCGACGCGGCCCACACGGATGTCTGCAGATGCGCCGATCTCGATGTCGAGGCCGTAGACGCGGTTCACGAAAGTCGTGACCTCCGTCTGGCCCGTCGTGCCGAACTTCACCGCAAAGGCGGAAACCACCACGGTGAGCCTGGAGTTGGCGATCGCGTTGGCCGGCACGGTGATCGTGAGTTGGACGTCGGTCGACTCGCCGCCGCGCAGGAACACGGTTTCGCGGTCAAGGGCCGCCGTCCACCCTGGCTGGGAGGGGTCTTGGGCGGCAACGGCGATCTGCGCCTGGCCGGCGAGGTTGCCCACGTTGGCGATCGAAATGGTATAGCGCGCAGCCTGGCCGGGGTCGACGAACTGCCGCTCGAGGTCGGGGTGCATCTGGATTTGGAACTGGGCGTTGACCTGCACGAGCACGGCCTTGGAAGCCGTGACCGTCGAGTCGGCGACACTAACGAGCGTCACGCCGATGCTGGCGACCATGTTCGCCGGGGCAAGCGCCGTGTCCTCCGGGACGGTGACACTCACCGTGAATGTCCCGGTCTCCTTGGGGTCAAGCGCAAGGGTGGTTTTGTCGGTGGTCACGGTCCAGCCCTGCGGGGCCGCGGCGTCGCCCGAGTGGATGTCGATCTGGTCTTCGCGGACATCGCCGGTGTTCTGGGCGACCATCGCAAACGAGATCGTCTCGCCGTTGTTGCCGGGCTTACCGTCGGGGCCGCGCAACGTCAGGGCGCGCGTGACCTGCACATAAGTGTTGATCTGGATAACGTCCCAACTGCCCGGGGCCGTCTGCGAAGACGCATTGATCGTCATCATGACATGGTCGCCCTTCTTGGCAGTGGACGGCGCATGGACGGTGAGGTTCAGGGGGGCGACCTCGCCGGCGTTCAGGCTCTCGATGTAGGTCCGGTCGATGTCGATCCGCCAGCCGTCTTGGATCGCGCCCGGGGTGTAGGCGAGGTCGACGGCGTAGCTGTCGGCCAGGCCGCCCTTGTTGCGCACGAACATCGGCAGGACCTTGGTCTCATTCGGGTGGATGAAGAAGAGGTTGGCAAGCTCGATGGGGTCGGCGAAGAGTTCGAGCGCGAAGTTGAACATGAACTTGTAGTAGATTTCCTGGTTGCCGTCGCGCATGTCCGTCCAGGCAACGTGGAAGTTGTCGTCGGGGTCAATGGCGATCCACGGTTCGATCTGGTCGTTGCTCTGCTGCGTGAGGCGCACGTTCTCGGGGAGGGTCATCGCGCCGCCGTCGCCAAACAGCGTGTTGTCGATGACTGCGTAGTAGATGTCGAAGTTTCCGTTGCGCTTGTCTTCCCAGACCACCACGGCAAGCCCGCTTGAGGTCGCCGCGATGCGCGGCATCCCGGCGTTCACCGCGTTGGGGCTGATGATGATGTTGTCTTGGACCTTGATCCCGCTTGCGTTGACGCGGGTGTAGTGGATGCGCCCGCCGCTCGTGGGGTCGAACCACACCAGGTGCATGTCACCGTTGGGGGTCTCCGTAACGTCTGCGATCTTGTAGTCCGTCTCGGGGCGGATCTTCACCGAGGGCATGTTCTTGACGCCGTACTTGTCCATCCGGCCGAGCCAGGTGCCCGTCGAGGAGCCGAAGGTGAAGAGGAAATTCCCCGAGTAGTGCGAGGCCTTGATGATGTCGAACTCCACGTGGGAGGCGACGTCCGAGGACACCACGCGGTTGGTCCAGATTTCCGAGCCGTCGTTGGCGAGCTTGTGGTAGACGAGGTCTTCGCACTGGAACTTGTAGTCCTCGTTGGAGATGTGGACGGTGTCGTCGAGGCCTACCGCGAGGGAGGGCGTGTGGGACGACTGGCCGTCGACGGGCCCGACCTTCTTCTCCGGCACGAGCACGTTTCCTTGGTAGTCGAACTTCGCGTATCCGACGTTCATGTAGTCGAAGTCGAAGGTGACATGGAGGTTCTCTTGGCTGTCGATGTCAATGGTGGGGCCGTAGGGGTACTGGGCGCCCCAGGATGTGAGGACCTTGGATGTGATGAAGGTCTCTTGGGAGAGCAGTTCACCGGCGCGGTTGAGCTTCACGTAGTAGTAGCCCGTCGGCGACCGGCTGGACTGCCACAGGATGTGCGCGTCGTGGTTAGAGTCCACGGTGATTTGGGGGACGTGGTCTTGCGCGCCGTTGCGGGTCACGCGGATATCCGTTGTCCAGGTGCGGCCGCCGATGACCTCGGTGCCGATTTCCTGAGGCGTGAGCTGGGCGGGGACCGCCGGGAAAATGAAAATCGTTCCAACCATCGCGGCAACGCTAACGTAGACGAGCAAAGTTCGGCGCAGGAAAAAGCCTCCCAGACTGAGGGTGGCTCCTGCCCAAGCGTATTTAATGTTTATTGTACGGAGTCCTCACCTATCCACGCGTGAGAATCGGCGCTTCGAAATAACGGGGCCCAAGCGGCGCAGGAGCCGGGCGGGCGTAACCACCGCCGATTGGCCGCCCTCGGATTCGACGGAAAACGAGGCTGCGGCGGCGCCCCAGAGCAGCCGCTCTCGCGGCGGCAGGCCACGGTGGAGCGCCGCGTAGTAGCCGCCGCGGAATGCGTCGCCGGCTCCAACCGCATTGACGACACGTTTTGCTTTCACGGCCGGGACGATTTCGTGGTGGGAGGCCGACAGGAACTCGCTGCCGCGCCGGCCGTGGGTGAGCACGAGCGTGCCGACGTGGCGCAGGAGCGCGCGGTCGCTGGGAGCGCCGAGGAAGCGCTTGGCGGTGCGCCGCTCGGAGTCGTTGAGGAAGAGCACGTCGGCGTGGCGCAACATCCGGCGCAGTAGGGCGGGCGTCCACAAATACGACAGCTCCTGCGCCGGGTCAAAGGCGACGGCGCGCCCGCGCGCGGCCGCAAACGCCGCGACGCGCATGTGGTAGCCGGGCGGCCCGGTCGCCAGGTGCACGACTTTGGCGCCGAGCACCGCGCGGCGGTCGACGGGCCGGCGCCCGCCCTTGTCGGAGGCCCCCTGATTCACGAAGGCCATCGAGCGCTCGTCCTTGGCCGAGAAGATCCAGCAGGCCGGGGTGGCCGCCCCCTTGATGCGGACGAGGTGCCGGGTGTCGACGCCGCGCAGGCGCAGCTCGCGCTCGAATTGGACAGGGAAGTCGCCCCCCACGAACGAGGCGAGCTTGACGGGGGTCCCAAGGCTCGCCGCCCACGCCGCGATGTTGGCGGCCGTGCCGCCAAGTGCACGGACTGGACCCTCGAACGCGATCGAGTGGTCGGGCGCGGGCAGCCGCTCGACGGAGGCAAGGTAGTCGATGTTCGTGTGCCCGAAGACCGAGAGGAACCCCACGCGCCCACCCCGCAAGCTCAGGTGCCTTCCTGCCACGAGGAGATGTAGCGTTCCTGCTCTTGGGTCAGGCGGTCGATCGAGGTCCCCAGGGAGCGCAGCTTCGCGCGCGCCACCTCGTTGTCGACCTCGTCGGGGACGGCGTGCACGCCGGCCTTGAGCTGGCCGCGTTTCTTCCAAAGACGCACGGCGCAGAGGTACTGGACCGCGAACGACATATCCATGATCTCGACGGGGTGGCCTTGCCCGGCGGCGAGGTTCACGAGGCGCCCGTCGGAAAGGAGGTAGACGGTCTGCCCGCTGCGCAGTTCGTAGGCGTCGACCGACGCACGCGCCTTGCGCACGCGCTTGGCGTGCGAAGCGAGCACCTGCGGGTCGATCTCAACGTTGAAGTGCCCGGCGTTTGCAAGCACGCAGCCGTCCTTGATCGCGAGGAGGTATTCCGCGCGTAGCACGTCCTTGACGCCGGTGGCGCTGATCAGGAAGTCGGCCTCGCGCACCGCCTTGCCCATCGGCATGACTTCGTAGCCGTCCATCACGGCTTCCACCGCCTTGACGGGGTCGACCTCGGCGACCACGACGCGCGCGCCGAGCCCGTCTGCGCGCATCGCGATGCCGCGCCCGCACCAGCCGTAGCCGGCCACCACGACGCACTTGCCTGCGATGAGGAGGTTCGTGGCGGTGAAGATCCCGTCGAACACCGATTGGCCGGTGCCGTACCGGTTGTCAAAGAGGTGCTTCATCCGCGCGTCGTTCACATCGGTGACGGGGATCTTTAGCGCGCCGGCCTTCTCCATTGCGCGCAGGCGCACAACGCCGGTGGTTGTCTCCTCGTTGGCGCCCACGACCCGGGCCAGGTCCGCCGTGCGCTTGGTGTGGAGAATCGAGATGAGGTCCGCGCCGTCGTCGACCACGACTCGCGGCCTGGCGTCGAGCACGGCGTTCAGCGCTGCATAGTACTGGCGTCTGTTCTCGCCCTTGTGGCCGTAGGCGTGGACGCCGTAGCGCTGCACGAGGGCCTTGCAGACGTCGTCATCGGTGGAGAGCGGGTTGCACCCGGCCACGCGGACGCGCGCGCCGGCGTCTCGCAGCGCAAGGACGAGCACCGCCGTCTTCGCTTCCAAGTGGAGCGCCATGGCAAGCGACACCCCTTTGAGGGGCTTCTCTCGGGCAAAGCGCTCCCGAAGCGCCGCGGTGACGGGCATGTGGCTCGCTGCCCACTCGATCTTGAGCACGCCTTGAGCGGCGTCGCCCGGCGCAGGCGGCGCCATCAGCCTTCCTCCTTCAATTCGAGCAGGTCGCGGGCTGCGGCCCCGGCCTCCCGCGCCACCTTCCGCTCGTCCACGCGAAGCGAACGGCCGTTCTCGAATACAAGCTCCCCTGCGATGACGACGTGGCTCACGATGTCGGTCCCTCCCGCATACACAAGGTTGGAGACGAGATTTGCGCGGTGCATCGGCGCAAGCGAGGGCTTCAGCCGGTCGACGAGGACGATGTCGGCGACCTTGCCGGCCTCGAGCGACCCGATCTCCTTGCTGGCCCCCACCGCGCGGGCGCCTCCAAGGGTCGCCATGTCGAAGACCTCTTGGGCCGCAAGCACGCGCGCGTCCCAGCGGGTTGCTTTTTGCAGCAGGCCGGCCCGCTTCATCTCCTCGAACATATTGACGGAGTTGTTCGACGAAACCCCGTCGGTGCCAAGCGCGACGTTCACGCCGCGCGCGCGCATTTCCGGGACGGGCGCCACTCCGCCCGACGCGAGCTTCATGTTGGAGGTGGGGCAGTGCACCGCGCTTGTCCCGGACTTGGCAAGCAGGTCGACCTCGGCCTGGGTGAGCCACACGCAGTGGGCCGCCGAGAGCCCCGCCCCGAGGAAGCCGATCTTGGCGAGCCACTCCACGGGGCGCAGCCCCGTGCTCTTCTTGTGGTTGTGGACCTCCGCGCGCGTCTCGGAGAGGTGCGTGTGGAGCGGGACCTCGAGGCGCGCGGCAAGCGCGCGCGAGCCTGCGTAGGTTTCCTCGCTGCACACGTACACGCCTTGCGGCGCGACGGCGGGCGTGACCCGCTTGAACGACCGCGCCCGCGACGCCCACGATTCGGCGTTCTTGAGGGGGCTGCCCTTCTGCGTCGTGAACTTCTCGTCGAGCACTGCCCAGCCTAGCCACGAACGCAGCCCCAGCGAAGTGACGCCGCGGGCCACCGCGTCCTCGTCATAGTAGAGGTCAATGAGCGAGGTGGTTCCGGTCTTGACCGCCTCAAGGGCGCCAAGCCTTGCACCGGCCTCGATATCGGCTGAGGTGCGCCTGGCGTCGACGGCGAAAGTTTTCTCGAGGAACTGCTCGAGGTTCAGGTCGTCGGCAACCCCGCGCATGGTATGCATCGCGATGTGATTGTGGGCGTTGACGAGCCCCGGCAGGGCCACGAGGTCTCGCCCGTCGATGACCCGCTCGGCGCGGCTTTTCACTTCACCGACTTCGCGGATGTGCTCCTCTTCGACAAGGATGCTGCCGCGCAGAACCCTGCGGTTGGCATCCTGCGTGAGGATCGTCGTGTCCTTGATCAGAATCGACATGCGCGGCCTCCGAAGGGGATGGACACCAGGGGGTTTCAACCTGGCGAGCGGGAGATTGGAATGGGAAGCAGATCAGGATTTCTAACGGGATTTGGAATTATATTCGTCAATCCTGCATTTCTACTGGAGATTATTCCATAGAATGCGTAATCAATAAGTATTCATTCAGCGATCGTGGCGCTGTGCGCACGTCTGGGCTGGACGAAGCCGACCGGCGGGTGCTTGACGCGCTGCGCGGCAACGCGCGCGCGAGCCTCAAGGAGCTCGCGACCCGCACGGGGCTGCGCCCCACGACGGTGTTCAACCGGATCCGCAAGCTAAGCGAGGCGGGCGTGATTGAACGGTTCACGATCCGTGTGAACCCCTCCGCGGTCGGCGAGGACTTCGTCGTCTTCGTGCTGGTCTCGGGGATGAATGACCGGTTCGCAGATGATTGGCTCCTGCGCAGCAAACACGTTGCGGAAGCCTACGGGGTGACCGGCGAGTACGACTTGCTGCTCAAGCTGCGCTTTGCCGGCAAGTCGGAGTTCAACGAGTTTATCATCAGTTTTCGCGAGCGCTACAAGCGCTCGATTACCCGCACGGTCTCGATGATCGAGACGGTCACGCTAAAGCGCGATTAGCGCCTCCGGGTGGGGCGCCTTGTCGGAGGGGAAAGGGAAAGGGCCCTCGCGCCTGAGGAAGGCGCGGGGGCCCGAGTACCTGCACGAGGGCAACGGTCAATTGGCGGGCCGGGCCTTGCCGGGCAGGGAGGGCGCGCGTGGAGGCCGGGGCTACGCGCGTCCTCATCGCCGGCGAAGTCCAGGACTCCCCGTTCGAAGGGGCGCTCGCGCGGGCGCTGGAGCGGCGCAAGGCGGTTTTTCGGCGCGTGGGCGCCGGCTTGGAACTTAAGGCGGCGGCCCGGCCGGGGGAAACGCGTTCGGCCGCCGCGCGCGCCTTGAGGGCCGCCGTTGCCCGCGCATCGCGCGCCTCGGGCGTCCCGGCGCGAGTCGTCTCCTCGGGGGCCTTGGACCTGGAGGTCCCGATGGAGGCCGGCGTGCGGGTTGCGCCACCGTCGTGGGGGTCGTCCGACGCGCGGCGCGCGGAGCCTTTGGCCCGCCCAGACCTTGCGCCGTGCCCCGACTGCGCGCGCGAAATCGGCCGGCCCGGCAGGCGCCAAGGCTACCTGCGCACCGAGTGCTCGGCCTGCGGGCCGCGGTACTCGCACGCGGTGGGCTTCCCGCTAGCGCGAGACCGGTACGGGCTCGGCACGATGCCGCCGTGCCCGGCGTGCCGCGACGAAGCGGCAGACCCGGCCGGCCGCCGCTTCGCCTTCGAGCGCGTCTCGTGCGGCGAGTGCGGACCCACGCCAACCTTGCTGCCGCCTTCCGGTTCGCCTTTCGTCAAGGCCGCTGTGCGCCGCGCCGTCGACCGCCTGCGCGGCGGCGCGGTCGTCGCCGTGCAGACGCCCTACGGGTTCGTCGCGGTCGCAAGCCCGGCGCACGTCGCCGCGCTGCGCGTCGAGATCAGCAATGAGTTCGTGCCCCTTTCGCTCGTGGCGCCCACCGCCGCAGCCGCGAGGAGCTTGGCTGCGCTTAACGCGGCCGAAGCGCGTGCCTTGTTCTCGCCGAGGGCGCCGCAACTGCAGCTCCAGGCGCTTCCCAGCAAGCACGGCTTCGTCCGAGAACTCTCCGTGTTCGGGGATTCCCTTCATCTTAGCGCCCCCGATTGCCCCGTGCTTTTGCTCCTCACGGCCGCCCTGGGGGCCGTTGTCACGGCGCCCGCCAGCCGCGGCGGCCAGCTGCTGCCCGGGCAAGCGAGAGGTCAAGGCGCAGTGCCCGGGGCTGACTGGCTAAGCGACGGGCCCTTGCAGGGTGACCCAGTGCACCCCTCGCGCGGCTACTTCGACGGCTCGCGCTTCGTGCTGCTCGCCCACGGCCGCGGCTCCCTCCCGGCGCGCGCTCCTTCGGGCGGAGCGGCGACCGCGCTCGCTTTCGGCGGGGGCAGCGACCTCTTCGGCGGCGCGGCCTTCGGCGGCTTCACCTACCTCACGGGCAGCGCCGGGCCGGCCGAGCGCGGCGACACCGCACCGCGGCTTCGGCGCCTGCTTTCGCGCGCGGCGGCGCTTTCTCCGGCCGCGTCGGCGGACGCTCTAGATTTTGTCGTGAGCGGCCCGGAAGAGGGGAGCCCCGGCCGGCTGGCAGCCGAAGAGACCGCCGCGGAGGCGGGCTGCTCTTTGCGAACCGTGAGCGCGGCTCTCGCGCGGGCCGCCTGCGCCCAGCTTGCCTCGCAACGGCCCGCGCGCGCGGCGCTCGTGCTCAATGCGGAAGAATTGGCCTGCGAAGCCGATGCGTGGCTCGGCACCCACCGCACGGGCGGCGACATCATCGATGCAAGTACCCTGCGCGTGCTCGGGGGCATCGCCCCGTTCGAAGTGGTGGAAAGCCCGAGCGGGAGCCCCGACACCCTCGCGCCGCTTGCGTCCGTCTTCGAGCGCGTCGGGTTGCCGGTCGAAGGCGTCACCGCCGACGATTCTCCGATCCTCGAGGTCCTGCGCGCACGCTCCGAGCGCTCGACCTCATTCGTCGCGCTCGTGGACGCCGTGGCCTCGGGCCTCGGCCTTGTCCCGCGGCGTGCGCCCCCGGGCAGCGGGCTTGCGGAAGTCGCGCCCCTCGCGTTGCACCCTGCGCACGGGCGGCGGTTCCGCCTGGCGCCCCACCTCATCAAGGCCCGCGGCGCGCGGTACGTGGATGGCGCCGCGCTCCTTAGCGACCTCGCGCGCCACTGGCGCGCCGCCCACGCCCGCGAAGGGAAGGCGCTGCCCTGGGAGCGGCGCGCCGCCCTTGCGGCCTCGTTCACATGGGCGCTTGCAGACGGCGTCGCGAGATCGGCGCGCGCCTCGCTCGGGAGCGGCGCTCGGGTCGCGGTGGGCGGCACCGCCTTCGCGACGCCCAAGGCGTTCCGGCTCGTCAGCGACCGCCTGCGCGCCGCCGGCCTATCGCCCGTCATCGAGCCGGGCATCCCCCTGTTGGACGGCGCAATTCCGATCGGCCAAATCCTTGCGCCGCACCGCACTCCGGCGGCGGCCTTGCCAGCGGCCTAAACAAGCCGCTCCGCGCGCACCGCGCCGATTAAATAGTGGATCGACTTTGGGCCAAATCCCCATCCCGGGCGAGCCGACCTCCTGGCGGTGCTGACCCCGAGTGGCGAGGCTGTAGCGTGGCAAAGGACGAGGAGAAGACCCAAGCGCCCCCCCCAGCGGACGCCAAGGACGCCAAGCCCGGCAAGCCCGCCAAGGAAGAGAAAGACAAGAAAGAGAAGAAACAAAAGGAACGGAAATCTCCCCAGGAGCGGGCCAAAGAACGCGGCCCCGTTGATCCAAATTTCAAGTACATCGTCCGCCTCGCCTCCACCGACCTCGATGGATTCCGGCCTGTCATGTATGCGCTTGCCGACATCAAGGGGCTTGGCGTGCGCATGGGTGCGCTCGTCTCCGACTCGGTCGGCGTCGCCCGCCAGCAGCGCATTGGGAACCTCAACGACGAGCAGATCGTAAAACTCCAGGAAGCGCTAAACCAGCTCCAAGTCAGCGCGCCGCCGTGGATGCTCAACCGCCAGTACGATTGGGAGACCGGCGAGGACCGCCATGTGTTCGGACCGGACCTGCTCCTGGAAGTGCGCAACGACATCAACCGGATGAAGAAAATCCGCTCCTACAAGGGCGTCCGGCACGAGTCGGGCAAGAAGGTCCGCGGCCAACGCACGAAGTCCAATGGCCGCAAGGGCCTTGCGCTCGGTGTTCAGCGGGGCGCCGCGCTCGCCGCGGCCAAGGCTGCAGCCGACGCGGAAGGCGCAGGGCCCAAGGCCGGCAAGATCGAGAGCAAGAAACCGGAGGGCGAGGCCCCGGCTGCGGCCCCCGCCGCTGGAGCAAAGCCCGCGGCCGGAGGCGCCAAGCCTGCCGCCGGGGGCGCCAAGCCCGCCGCCGGGGGCGCCAAGCCTGCCGCCGGGGGCGCCAAGCCCGCCGAGACCAAGAAGTAGATTTCACGTCCGCAAGGAGATTTCACGATGGGAGACCCGAAGTTCGCTCGCAGGCAGTGGTCGCGGCCGTCCCACCCGTGGGTCGGCGAGCGCATCAAGGCCGAGACGGCCCTCGTGCGGAAGTACGGCCTCAAGAACAAGGAGGAAGTCTGGAAAGCCGCTGGCAAGCTGCGCGCGTGGCGCACGCAGGCGCGGCTCCTCCAAGCGCGCCTCCAGCGCCTAGAAAAGCAGGCGGAGCGCGAGCGCGACCTGCTCATCGCGAAGTTGACGCGCCGCGGGTTCCTCGTCGAAGGCGGCACGCTGGACGACGTGCTTGCGCTCAACCTCGAACTCATCCTCACGCGCCGCTTCCAGTCGCAAGTGTACCTCAAGGGCCTTGCCAAGACCACGCGCCACGCGCGACAGCTCATTGCGCACGGCCACCTGTCGGTCGGCGGGCGCAAGATGACGATCCCCGGGTACCTGCTGAAGCGCGGCGAAGAGGAACAGATCGCCTACTACGGACTTTCGCCGCTCACGAGCGGCACCCACCCGATGCGGCCGCCCGCAGACTTCCACCCGATCCTTGAAGACGTCAAGATCGAGGAAGTGGACACCCGCCGCGGCCAGTTCGGCGGCAGGCGGATCCGCGTCCACGCGCCGGTGCCCGCGGACCAAGCCGATGAGACCGTGGGCGCGGCCACCCCCGAAGAGAAGACCAAGGACATCGTCGACCTTGCCCCCGACGGCGCGGTCGAAGAGGCCAAGGCGGCCGTCGTTGAGCCGCCGGCCAAGCCCGCACCAGGGGCAAAGCCCGCCGACAAGGCGGACAAGGGCGAGAAGCCGAAAAAGCCGAAAAAGGAGGGGTAAGCCATGGTCCGCTGGGGAGTCGCGCACATCTTCGCCTCGTACAACAACATCATCATCACGATCACCGACCTCACGGGTGCCGAGACCCTCACCAAGTGTTCGGGCGGGATGGTCGTGAAGGCCGCCCGCGACGAGGCTTCGCCTTACGCCGCGATGCGGGCCGCCGAGCGGGTGGCCGACATCGCCAAGACCAAGGGGATCGACGGGGTGCACGTCAAGGTGCGCGCGCCGGGCGGGAACAAGTCGACCTCGCCAGGCCCGGGCGCCCAGGCCGCCATCCGGGCGCTTGCCCGCGCTGGAATCCGGATCGGCCGCATCGAGGACGTCACGCCCATCCCGCACGATGGGACGAAGAAGAAAGGCGGACGCCGCGGGCGCCGCGTTTGATTCAACTCCAAGGAGGAAACCCCCTTTGAAGATCGAAGTGCTAAAGCTAGAGAAGACCTACGCCAAGCTGTTGCTCAAGGACACCACCACCGCCGCCGTGAATGCGCTGCGGCGCACGCTGGTGGCGGACGTCCCCAAGATGGCGATCGAAGACGTCGAATTCCACCTGGGCACCGTGCAGGACGAGTCGGGCAAGGAATACGAGTCGCTCTCGCCGATGTTCGACGAGATCCTGTCTCACCGGCTCGGCATGGTGCCGATCCCCACCGACCTCGACCTCTTTGTCCGGCGCGACCAGTGCACCTGCGGCGGGGAAGGGTGCCCGAGCTGCACGATCATGTTCGTGCTCAACAAGAAGGGCCCCTGCACCGTCTACTCGGGCGACCTCGAGCCGGTCGCCGACCCCAAGTGGCGTGTCGTCGACGACCTCATCCCGCTCGTGAAGCTTAGCGAGGGGCAAGCGCCCCTGATCTACGCGACGGCGCAACTCGGGACAGGCAGGGAGCACGCCAAATGGACACCGGTGTGCGGCGTCGGGTTCTTCAAGTACCCCAAACTCACGTTCCACCACCAGAAGATCGACGACCCGCAGATGATCGCGAAGAGCTGCCCGCGCAACCTGCTCTTTGTCGAGGGCAGCAAGGTCGTCATCCCGCACCCGGAGGACTGCCCGGCGTGCATGGGTTGCGTCGAGGCGGGCGAGGGCTCCGTCGAAGTCGACTTTGAGCCCAACAGCTTCGTGTTCTTCTTCGAGACGGACGGCTCGCTTACGGCGCTGCGGGCGCTCAAAGAGGCGCTGAAGATCCTTCGCGCTCGCTTCGAGGCGATGAGCGTGACGGCAACCGACCTTTGAGGACGGCTCGCCCTCGAGAAGTGCGTGGGAATCGACCGCGGCGCACGTCTTCGCCAGCACCGGCCCTTCATAGCGTGATCCTGGGGCGCAGGGACGGCCCCCCTTCGGGGGACTCGGCTATCCTGAAGGGAGAAAGGGAGTGCGGGAGGCAGGATTTGAACCTGCGAAGACCTACGTCACTAACCCCTCAAGCTAGCCCCTTTGACCGCTCGGGTACTCCCGCATGGAATGCGCGCCAGTGACAGCCAGGCCGCCGGCATTTGCCGGGGGAGGTGCGAACGCGGGTTGCGGTATAAAACCTTGGAGAGCCGCGCGGCCGCGCCCTATGCTGGCTTCTTGATGAGCACTGAGGCGACCTCGCCGGTCAGCACGCGGTCTTGCGCGGCGCGAAGCGCGCGCACGAGGAGGAGGAGCGGCACCGCCGAGGCGACGCCGGCAAGCCCGCCGGCCTCGACCACCGCGCGCACGGCCGAGATCGCCCAGGTCCCGGTGTCGAGCGCGGCAAGCTCGAGGAACGAAATGGAGAGCGCCGCGTGCAGGAGCGGCACGAAGACAAACACCACCGGGAAGATCCGCAGCGGGCGCCGCCCCTCGGTCGGGAGGAAATCCCGCAGGAAGCTTACGAACGCCTTCGACAGCACGAGGCCCGCGCCGGCCGCACTCACGCCCCAGATGACCGCGCTCAGGCGCACGCTGTCGCGCAGCGTCTTGAGCTGGTTGACCACGTCCTGCTGGGCGAGCGGCGAAGCGGGCGGCAGGGTCTGATTGGAAAGCAGGAAGGTCAAAATGCCTGCGCCCCCGACCACGACGAGGAACAGGGCCGTCGAGGCCTGCAATTCGCGCCACCGGCGCTCGTGCTTGGGCCCGAACTCGAGCCTGCCCTCGTGGAAGCGCGCGAGGGCCGCAAGGACGAGGATCGAGGCGATCCCGAACATGACCCACACGATCCAGCGGGCCACCGCGATGCCGTTGAACCAGCCAAGTTCCGTGGGCCCAAGCTGAGGCGTGCCCGCAAGCGTAGGCAGCATCGCGGCAATCGCAATCCCTCCGACGAGCGCGCCCCAGATGAACGAGGCGCCAAGCACGTACGAGGCGAACACCGCGGTATCGAAGCCCTGCATGGTCCGCAGCTGGCGCGGCTCGAGCGGTTTTGGGGGAGGGGGCGGACCGAACGAGTACGGGTAGTACGGCGGGTAGTAGGCGTACGGCGGGTAGTAAGGCGCGTACGGCTGCGGCGGCATCGGTTGGCCGGGCGGCGGCGGGCCGACTTGCGGAGGCGGCGGCCCCTGCGCGACGGCGTAAGGCGGCGGGGGCTTTGGCGGCGGCACCCGCGGGCCGCGTTCGGGGCCCTGCGCCTCGACACCGGGAGCGTTTGTTGGCCCCAGACAAACACGGCCCGGCGGCGCGCGCCGCCCCGCACGGCCATCGAGGGCCGCGCTACATGATGGTATCGCAGCGTTGCGCCACGGGGTTGGTACGCCAGGCGCCTCAAGGCAAGATGTGCGAGCCGAGTGTGTTGTCGCCGCCGACGAGCACGATCGTCGCGCCGTGGAATTCCTTGCTCAAGCCGCGCAGCTCGATCCTGTCGCCGGCCGAGATCTGCCCGTCGCTGTTGAAGTCGTTGTAGCCGATGTTGGCAATCGAGGCCTCGTTGGGCGAGCCGTGGTAGATGCCGATGTAGTAGAAGTCGCGGTCGCGCGGCGCTTCGTTGAGGTCGCCTTGCACGATGACGGCCGAGTCGACCGGGCTCTCGACCAAGAATTGGACGCCGCTCTGCCACGCCCTTGCTCCGCCGCTCGTGAAGGTGATTTCGATCAGCGTGTCGTTGAGGCAGCAATAGTCGGGGGCCGTGGCCGCAATGAGCCCGTTGTCCTTCATTCCGACCACCGTGTTGGTTTCTGTGGCGTTGGAGAAGATCCCGTTGAAGGTGAACCAAAGGGTTGCGCTCATCACCACGACGATGATGACCATCAGGATTTCCGCCAAGACCGGCGCAACGGCGCGGCGGTTAGAACGCAGGAAAGGATGCACGCGGGCCACGCTTTGATCCCCGGTCTGACGGCTATTTAACGGTTCTGCCCCAACCCCGCCGATGCGGCCTTCGACACGGCGCGTTCGCATTTAGGAGCGCACGATGCGCCGGGCTTTTCGCACGACCTCGGCGGGGTTGCGCCCGAGCACGCGGATCATCGGCTCCTTGCCAACGGCGCCCGCGTCCGCGATGAGGTCGGGCGTCCGGCCGAACGCGCGCACGGCTTCGGCCGTGCCCCACGACATCGTTTTCACACCGGCGCCGCGGCCAGCGGGCTCGATGGCGCGGTCAAAGGTCGCGACCGACAGGCGAGCCTTGCGCGCAGCGCGCAGGGCGGCCTGCGAATAGCGCAGGTTGCATACGGCGCGGGTCTCGGGCGCCACCCGGGCAAGCGTGAGGAGGATCCGCGCGACATGGCGAGATGCGCCAAAGCGGATGGGGCCGGCGGCCACCGCCCGGCCATTGGAGACAACAATCCGGCCATCGACGGCACAGACATCGTCGGGGCTCTTGGCCCGCGGCACGGCGAAGCCGAAATTGGTCCCCACCTCAGGCACGGCGGTGCGCGGCAGCAGCTCACAGAGGTCGATCACGCAGGAGGCAAGTTCCCAGGCGATTTCCAAGCGCTGCGGGGACGCGGCGGTTTCCACGACGAAACGCTGCGCGGGTGTGGCAAGGAAATACGGGCCGGCCCCCAGCCGCTCCCTCCCGCGGATGGTCTGCTGGAGCACTCCGTGGGCAAGCGCGAACGCGCGCTCCTGCGCAAGGCCGCGCGCGGCGAACCCCGCCAAGAACGATGCGAAGTGGCAGCCTGCGCCGTGGAACTGGCCGGCGATGCGTGGAGCGCTCCTGCGCGTCACGCGCACTTCGCGCCCCGCCCCCCCGACCGCAAGCGTGTCGGTAACTCCTTTTGCGCCGCGCAGGTGGCCGCCTTTGACGACCCCTGCCTTGGCGCCGGCGGCCACGAGCCGCCGGGCGGCCCGGCCTGCGGAGGACAAGTCGCTCACCCGCGCGCCAAGCAACGCCTCCGCCTCATGGGCATTGGGCGTGACGGCCCAGGCTCTTGGCACCATGTAACGCATGTAGGCCGCCGCCACGCCGTCCTCCGCGAGGCGGCCTCCGGACGTCGCGACAAGCACGGGGTCGACCACCGCGCGCAGCTTCCGGTCCTCGACGAGGTCCGCGACCGCACGGATGGTCGGCTCGCTGTAGAGCATCCCGCACTTCACGACCTCGATCTCCATATCGGAGAGTACCTCACTTGCTTGGTCGAGCACTGCGCCGGGCGACAACGGGTAGACCGACCGCACTTCGGTCGAGTTCTGCGAGGTCACGCACGTGACCGCGGTCGCGCCGTGCACGGCGATGTGGTCGAGCGCCTTGAGGTCGGCTTGAATCCCCGCTCCGCCCGAAGAGTCGGAGCCCCCGATGACGAGAACCGCCGGGCGCATGGGCGCCCGATGCCGCGGCGCGCTCAAAAAGCCCCCTGCCCCGCGAGGGTACCAAAGCGTTTACTATCCCCGCGGGACGCCTACCGCCGGGGAGCGGTCCGTGACCGGAGAACGTTTTGCAGCAGCGTGCGGGTTTACTCTCGCGGTGCTGGTCGCCTTTGCGCCAATGGTTTCGGCGGCCGAGCTTACTGCCGGCGATGTCGACGACAACCTCAACTTCGGCTACTACCAGCACTGGGTGAACGAGACCCGAGGCAACGAAACCGCGCTCCCCGCCCTCGACCTCCAGGACCGGGTGAACGTGAGGGTTGTCGACGCCAACGGCAGGCCGTTCTCGAATGCCCGCGTTGAATTGCGCGCGGAAGGCGCCGATTCGCCCTTCTTCACAGGTTTCGCCGGGACCGACGGACTCCTGCGCTTTTTCCCGTCGTTCGACGGCGCGGGCGGCGCCACGGCGTTCCGCGCGGCCGCAACCGCGCCCGACGGCCAGGCAGAGGCCGTCAGCGCCTCGTTTGCCCTTGGCGAACTCGGGCCAAACCGCACGGTCGACCTGGCCTTCCAAACCGCGGCGGCCTCGCCGCCCGGGGCGCTCGACTTCATGATCGTGATCGACACGACGGGGAGCATGGCCGATGAGCTTGCATACCTCGTGAAGGAACTGGGCTCCATCGTGGGCGCCGTCCAAGCCGAGCACGCCGCCGTCGACATCCGCTACGGGCTGGTCGTGTACCGCGACACGGGCGACGACTACGTCGTCCGCACCTGGGATTTCACCGATTCGCTTTCCACGATGCAGGAGCGGATTGCCGCGCAGGCCGCCGACGGCGGCGGCGACACGCCCGAGGCGATGCAGGCCGGCCTTGCGGCCGCCGTGGGCGCGCATTGGCGGGGCGGCAACACCGCGCGGGTGGCGCTGCTCGTGGCCGACGCGCCGCCGCACGCGCAGGACTTTGCCAAAACCCTCTCGGCTTTTGCCGACGCGCGTGCCGCGGGCATCCACATCTATTCGCTCGCCGCAAGCGGCGCGGACACCACCGCCGAATACATCATGCGCGCGGGTGCCGCGCTCACGCAAGGGCGCTACATGTTCCTCACCGACGACTCGGGGCTCGGCAACTCCCACGCCGAGCCTCACATCCTTTGCTACCAGGTGACCACCCTGTCGAGCCTGGTCGCCCGGGTGATCGGCAGCGAACTTGCTGGCAAGCGCATCGAGGCGGCGCCGGAGAAAGTCAACCGCACCGTCGGGAACATCACCGCCGGCGTTTGCCTCGACGCCGACGCCACGAGCCCCGCAGGACCGGCGGTCCCCACCCTTCCGTCCTGGTCGGTGACGGAGGGCTATGACAGTTCCCCGGGCGGCGTGCGGGACTCCACGGGCGGGCTGGGGAGCGATTCCCACGCCCCCGGCCCATCCTCTGACGCGGTGAGGACCACCTCCACGGCCGCTATTCGCGCCGGTCAGAACGCCGGGATTGCCCTTGGCGCGGCCGTAGCCCTCGTTCTCTTGGGAGCCGTGATCGCGGCCGTGGCGGCTCGAGCCCGCCGCGCCGAGATTTCGAAAGAAGTCCCCGACAAGGGCGGGGAGGCTCAGGCCCCTCCAATCCCGAAGGATTAGGCACCGCTTGGCCCCTGCTGGCCTTCCACTAACATACCAGAGGGCATTTATTACCGGAACGCAGAGACTTCGACAAGGTTTGCCTATGATATTCACTGCCATCCAGAAAGAGGCTCTGCGTGCGATCGTCATGGTTTCCCTCGTGTTCGGCTCGGCCGGGGCCGCCATCGTGGTCGGCAGCCACCCAGGCACGCCGCCGCCCCCCGGCTCCTCCCAGGTCATTCCACCCGACTGGTCGGGCGCCCGCATCTCGCTCACCTCGGTGGATGTCGCGCCGCCGACCGGCTGCCTCCCGCTCACGTACCCCACCGACGAAACGGTGCTGCGCATGTATGTCGGGAATCTTTCCTCGTATTATGGGCCCTATTGGCCCCTAAGCGGCGTCGACGCCAGCGGCGCCCCCGCGCCCTCGGCCGCGATGGGTGCTACGGCTTCCGCCGCCCCCGCGCACTCCGGCACCAACAACCAGGTCGCCGGGGTCGACGAGGCCGACATGGTCAAGACCGACGGTTACTACATTTACGCCGTCACCGGCGGCCGCGTCTCGATCGTCAAGGCGTTCCCCGCCGACGAGATGGAAGTCGCCTCCACCATCGACCTTGGCGGGTACGCGAATGGCATCTTCGTGATGGGCAACCGCCTCGTGGTCATCCTCGAACCCATGAGCACCTATCCGACCTCCAGCGTGGCGATGGGCGCGTCGTTGATGCCCTTCTACTACAACCCGAGCGTCGAACTGCTGGTCTACGACATCACGGACCGCGCGGCGCCCCAGATCCTCTACAACTACAGCGTCGAAGGCAGCTTCAGCGGCGCGCGGATGATCGGCGACTTCGTCTACCTCGTCTCCGGCTACTCCATCTCCGAGGCGGACGGCAAGCTGCGCTTGCCCACGATCTCCGACAACGGCGTGCTCTCGCAGGTCCCGCCAAGCGCCATTGGCGTGCCCCAGGGCGCACACAACGCGACCTACCTCACGACGATCCTCAGCCTCAATGTGTCGGCCGCCAATTCGATCAAGGCGTTCTCGTTCCTCGCGGAGGGGAACGGCCAGGTCTACGTTTCGGCTCACAACCTGTACATCCTCGGCTCGGCTTACACCTACGCCGACAACTGGACGCTCCTCAAGACCGAGACGGTCGTGTCGAAGTACTCCTTTTACCGCGGCCAGGTCACCTGCTACTTCGGCGCCCGGGTCCCCGGGACCGTGATCGACCAGTTCTCGGCCGACGAGTACGCGTACGCGGGCCACCCGTTCCTCCGCCTTGCGACCACGCTGCGCGCGGGCGACTGGAGGAACTCGAGCGCCGGCGTGTACGTGCTGGATGAACGCCTCCACACGGTTGGCAGCCTTGAGGGCCTCGCCCCGGGTGAGACCGTGCAGACGAGCCGATTCCTCGGCGAGCGCGGCTACCTCGTGACCTTCCGCCAAGTGGACCCCCTCTTCGTCCTCGACCTCACCACCCCGCAGAACCCGCGTGTGATCTCCGAGCTTACCCTGCCCGGCTTTTCGCAGTACCTCGAGCCGATTGACGCGACCCACCTCGTCGGGGTCGGTGTGGGTTCGGGGCGGATGGGCGGCCTCAAACTCTCGCTTTTCGATGTGAGCGACTCGGCCCACCCGAGGGAGGTCGCAAACTACACTTTCAGCATGTACGCCTACTCCGAGGCGCAATACGACCACCACGCGGTCCTGTGGATGCCCCCCACCCAGACACGGCAAGGGCTCCTGGTCATCCCCGTCCAGACCTACCAATACACGCTCGACAAGCCGTCCAGCGGGACGAGTTTCCAAGGGGCCTTCGTGTTCTCAGTTGACCCCTCTGTGGGGTTCACCGTCGTTGCCACCATCGCGCACGACCCGATCGCTACCGGGATGGACTACTACGGCAACTCCTACACCTATACGCCGAGCGTCCGGCGGTCGCTCTACATCGCAGACGCGCTCTACACAATCTCCGACTCGGCGATCAAGGCGAATGCGCTCGACGGGTTTGCCGAGCAGGGCTCGGTATCGATCGGCGCCCCCTACACAGGCTACTGCTGCTACGCGATGGGCGGCGGGGTGGCCACGGCGCCGCCACCGGCCGGCGGAGCCCCCACTCCGGTCTAGAAGAGGACCACGGGCGGCGCGCGCGCTCCGGTTGAAGGGGAGCGGACCTGGAGGGATTTGAACCCTCGACTTTTGGCTCCGAAGGCCAACGCCTTGTCCGGGCTAGACTACAGGTCCCTACTTTGGTGATGAGCACTGCGGATAAAAGAGCGGCGGGGGCCCGCACTATCCGGAGGGGTGCTCGAGGTCGAAGGTCGCGTAGTTGACGCCGCGCCTCCCGACCATCGAGGTGGGCTTGATCGCGGTGGCTTTCTTGTACATTTCGAGGGCCTGTTGAACGTGCCCCTTTGCGTGGAGCATGGTACCCTTTCGGGCGTAGGCATCCGGGTTGTTGGCGTCGAGCGCGATGGCGTTTTCGAATTGCGCCTGGGCCTCGTCGAGCTTCCCGAGGTCGGCAAGGGCAGACCCAAGCGCCAGGCGCTCCTTGGGGGTGTCCTTCGCTTCCGCGGCCTTCTGGAGCTTTTCGAGGTCCTTGCTCGACCTTTCGATGCGCTTGCGCGAGGCCTCCGCGCCGCTCAGGGCGAAGTCGTGGTCGGGCGTGAGTTTGAGGGCCTCGTCGAAGAGCTCAAGGGCCTTCGTGTGGTTCCCGTAGAACGCCTGCTTGCGCCCCTTGAACTCGAGCTCGTCGGCGAGGAAACGCCGGCCCTGGCGCGCGTAACGTTCGGCGCCGGGGGCGTCGCCGACCTTCGCGTGGATCTCGGCGAGCGTGTCGTAGAGCGGCTTCGAATCGAGCGCGCGCGCGTAGTAGGATTCGGCCTCTTCGACCTTCTTGCCGATGAGGTCGAGCTCGGCCCGAAGTTGGTCGGAGAGCTTGGACCCCGCGGCGGCAATCGCGTCGGCGACCTCTTTGGCGGCGCGGGTGAGCGTTTCGATCGTGTGGGCAAGGCTCTGCTGGACGTCGAGTTCGGGAAGACCGGTCAAGGTGCGTCGCCTCCGAAAGGCAAGGAGCCGCCAAGCCGGGGGCTTGGCAAAATACCTTGCGAGGGGCCGTCACCTTTTAGCGTCGGCCGCCGCTTGCAGGCGTGAGGGGCTGCGCGGATGGCCGTCCTTTCTGACGCCGACCTCCTGAAGCGCCTTGGGGCGGGCGGGCTCCAAATCGAGCCGTTCGACGAGGCGAACCTGACCCCGAACGGCTACGACCTCTCGCTTGCCGAGATTCAGCCTGGAGGCCGCCCGGTGGCCCGCGCCGGAGCGGTTGACATCGCGCCGGGCGAATGGTTCGCGGTGGCCACGCGCGAGCGCGTGCGGTTCCCGGCCGACCTCTGCGGCGAGCTGTGGCTCCGCTCGAGCCATATCCGGAAAGGGATCATCACTTCGTTTGGGCGCGTGGACGCCGGGTTCGAGGGCAACCTCACGATGACGGGGTTCAACGCGGGCCGCTCGCCGGTGCGCCTGCAGGTGGGCGACCGCTACTGCCAGCTCGTGGTTGTGGAGCTTACGAGCAAGGCCGCCAAGCCCTACGCGCAGCGCTCGGGCAACTACCAGGGGCAGGCCGGGATCACGCTCGACGCGTTCCAAGGTAAGCCCTCGAAGGGGAAGGCCGCAGCGGCGCCAAAGAAGGCGAGCCCGTGAGCAACCTGTTCAACATCGGGCCGCCGACCGCGAGTTCGCCGTGCGTGGCCAACCGTTGCACGGTTTGCTGCCACGACACGAACATGCCGCTTACGATGGCCGACCTTGAGCGAATCACCTCGCAGGGCTACGCCCTGGACGACTTCAGCCAGCCCGACACGCAGGAAGGGTACCTTCGCTTGCGCAACACGCAGCAGGGCGCGTGCTTCTTCCTTGAGCCGGACGGGCGCTGCCGCGTGCAGGCGGTCAAGCCCGAAGGGTGCCGACTCTACCCTTTCATTTACGACGAACAGAACGACCGAGCGGTGCGGGACGACATCTGCCCGTTCAACGGCGAGTTCAATCCGCCGCCCGGTGTCGAACGCCAAGTTCGGGCACTCATCGTGAAACTCGAAGGTGAGGCGCGCGCGCGGCGGTCGCACCCCGGACGCGGCGCGCCTTAGACGCCGAAGATGTGAAGGTACGGGCGCAGGTAGACGAACGCGAGGAAGAGGATCACCCACTTCAGCGTCCGGAAAACGGCCGCGACCTGCGCGAAGCGCCACGCCGGGTATTTGCCAAGGCCGTAGGCAAACCCGATGATTTCCGGTGAGGGCGTGGCCATGGCAAGCGCGAGGAACGGCGTGCCGCCGCGCCCATTCGCCTTCTCCGCGAAACGGATTAGTTTCGCGCCGCGGGGGCGGGTCTTGCCCCGCTTGCGCGCGTAGCGCCCCATCCAATAGTTGGCGATCTGGCCAAGGACTCCGGCGGAACCGGCAGCCAGCACCGCGATGAAGGGGTTGAGGCCGGCGGCCAGCGCCCAGAAAAAATAGAGCTCGCCGGCGAAGATCACGAAGAAGAGCGTGTCGCAGAAGATCACGAGGAAGAGCCCCACGGCCGTCATCGCCGTCGCCTGCGCGAAGAAGAATGACAGGAAGGTGGACAAGACCGGGATCCGGGCAATGAAGGACTGCAGCGGCGAGCCGAACGCGAGGTAAATCCAAAGGACGATGAGACCGATACCGACCGCCGCCAGGCGGAAGCGCAGGCGCTGCTCGGCGAGTTCGACCTCGACCTCCGCCTGCTTGCGGATCTTGCGCTTGAGCGCCGGGGTAAGGAGGCTTGGTTGGCCGACGGCTTGCGCTTTGGGAGGCATCGCGGTCGCGCTATTATCCCGCCTGCGGCGATATAAATGTCAGTCGACTGGGCCGCGATCCGTGAGAGCCTAAAAAATGGTTATAGGGGGCGCGCGGATTGCCGCGCGATGGGGGGCTATTTTGCCCTGCTGCGCCCCGCCAACGGGGTCGTGGCAGCCGCTGCGGTAGTTGCAGGCGCGCTTGCCGGCGCAGGCCCACCGGCCCTTTCAGCACCCACCGCCGTGCGCCTGGCCGCCGGCTGCATTGCGGCCTTCGCGTTCATCGGCGCCGGCAACTCGCTGAACGACTATTTCGACCGGGAAACCGACAAGGTCGCGCACCCCACGCGCCCGATTCCGTCCGGGAGCGTGCAAGCCGTCCAAGCGTTGGGGATCTCGGCCGGCCTTTTCATCGCCGCCATGGTGATCGCGGCATGGCTCTCGTTTAGCGCTCTTATCGTTGTGGCAAGTTCAGCCGCGGTTATGTTGGGCTACGAGCGCGGCCTCAAGGCCGCGGGCCTGCCCGGCAACCTCGCGATCGCCTACCTTTCGGGAATCACGTTCTTTTTTGGTGGCGTGATCGTCGGCGCACCAGGTGCGACCATCCCGCTCGCGCTCCTCGCGGTGCTCGCCTCCCTGGGGCGCGAGGTCGGAAAGGACATCGAGGACATGGACGCCGACAAAGACCGCCGGACGCTGCCCCAGCGAGTGGGGGCGCAGCGCGCCGCGGATGTCTCGTTGGCGGCCACCTGCGCGGCCGTGGCGCTCTCTCCGCTGCTCTTCCTGCCCCTTGCCGTCATGTCGTTTCCCTACGTCCCGGTCATCGCGGCTGGCGACGCCACTTTCATCTACGCCGCGTTCCTTGTCCGCAACGCTCCCGGCCGCTCCCAGCGCTGGTCGAAAGCGGGCATGGCGCTTTCGACGCTGGCGTTCGCCGTCGGGGGGTGGTTCCGATGAGCGTCCGGGACGCGCTTTGGCGCAAACTCAAGCGGGAGAAGCTCCACATGACCCTCATCGACCCCGAGGACCACCCGGGCAAGGCGGCGGCCAAGCTTGCCGTGGCGGCCGAGCGCGCGGGCTCGGACGCAATAATGATAGGCGGCTCGACGGGGTACACGCACCGCGACCTCGACGCGTCGGTGTCGGCGATTAAGGACGCGGTCGACCTGCCCGTGATCATCTTCCCGACCTCGGCTTCGCTCCTCACGCCCCGCGCCGACGCCATCTACTTCATGGTCATGATGAACAGCCGCGACCCGCGCTTCCTCACCCGCGAACAGATGCGGGGCGCGCCGCTCGTCCGCCTGTTTGGAATCGAACCGATCTCGATGGGCTACATCATCGTGGAGCCGGGTATGAAGGTCGGGAAGGTCGGCTCCGCCGAGGTCGTCCTGCGGGGCGACGCCGCAACGGCCGCGGCCTACGCCCTTGCCGCCGAATTCTTGGGGATGGATTGCGTCTACCTCGAAGCGGGGTCGGGCGCGCCGCTCCCGGTCCCTCCGGCGATGGTGCGGACGGTCAAGGGCACGATCTCGATCCCCCTCCTCGTCGGAGGGGGCGTGCGTACGCCCGCTCAGGCGCGCGCCGCCGCGCGGGCGGGGGCCGACATCGTGGTGACCGGCACGGTGGTCGAGCGCTCGTCGCGCCCCGAGCCGAAGCTCAAGGCAATCGTGAACGCCGTGAAGGGAGCGTGAACGGCCCCATGTCCGACCCGCCCCAGGGCTTGCTGGAGCGCGGCCACGACGACACGGTGCTGCGTGCGGCCCAGGTCTCGCGCTTTGCCGTTCCGTCGCCATCGGCGCCGGTGGGCGTGGCCGCGGCCATCGTGCTTGGCCTTGTGGCCACTTTGGTCCTTGCGTTTGGGCCCGCCAGGGTCGACCTTGGCAAGGCGGCAACGGTCGCGCTCGCAGGCCTCCTCGTCCCCGCCCTGCTCTCGGCGGCCGCCGCCTTCAACTTCTACAGCCAGCTTGGCGGCACGATCACCGCCAGGCGGAGCGTTACCCTTGCGGTGACCGACCTTACGGTCGTTGTGGCCTACACGCTCGTCGGGGGCTTCATCCCGTCGGCGCACGGCGACGCATGGGTGTGGGCGATCCTCATCGGCACGGCCCACGCGGCTTCCGTCAACATGATTGTCCTTGCCGGCACCGCCGACCCCAACCCGGCGCGGGCGCTGGCGCCGGCCCTCACGCTTCCGGTGGGGTGCAACGCCGTGCTGCTTGCCCTCGGGCTGGTCACGCCGCTCCAGTTCTACCTCGGCCTCCTGTTCGTCCTGGTGTTCGCTGCGATGGCGGTGCTGTGGATCCGCACGGTCATCGCGCCGTTTGAGCGCAACTTCAAGGAGAACGGGCTCGAGCTGCTCCACGCGGTCCTCGACGCGTGGGCCGGCTGGTCGGCGACGGGCCGGCAGGGCGCGGTTTCGACCGGGACGCGGAAGATGGAGGCGTTCTTCGCTCGCCACGGCGAGCCCCGCGAAGTGCGCTTCGACGCCATGCTCTTCGGCCAGGAAGGCGGCCGGCGCCTGCTTTGGTTTCTGCCCGAACTGCACCCGGGCCCCTACGCCGACCTCGGCGGCTCCGACCTTCCGGCCAAAGCCGCCGCTGCCTTCACGTTCCTTTCCAAGGACGTCGCCGTGTTCCATGGGGCCTCGACCCACGACGAGAACCCGACGGGCCGCGGCGAGCTCTCGAAGCTCTTCGACCAGGTGCAGCCCGCCCTCGTGGGCGCCTCGCAGGAGGCCAAAGGCACGAAGGCCGTGCGCAGGGCGAGCGCGCACTTCACCGTCACCGCCCAGCGGATCGGGAAGGCCCTCGTCGTGGCCTCGACGCGAGCGCCCCGGTCGTCCGACGACCTCGACTTGGCGCTCGGCCGCGAAATCCGGGACGCGGTGGCCAAGGCCGGCTTCCCGGACATGATGCTGCTCGACGGGCACAACTGCGTCGAGGCGGACCTCGGCCGCGTCCATGCCGGCGGACCGGAAGCGCGGGAGCTCACCGCCCTCTGCGTCGAAGCCGCAAAGGAAGTTGCCGCACTTCCCGAAGAGCCGCTGCGCGTGGGCTGGGTGCCGCTCTCCCTTTCGCAGGTCGACCGCTTCGAGTATGCGGTGGGCAGTCAAGGGATCCTCACGGCGGTCACCGAGGTCGCCCTCCAGAAGACCGCGTGGGTGCTGATCGACGGCAACAACCTCAAGGCGGGCCTTCGCACGGAGATGCTCGAGGCGGTCAAGGACAAGGTTCAGTTCGCCGAGGTCTTCACCACGGACAACCACGCGGTCAATTCAACGATGGGCGCCGACAACGAGATCGGCTCGAGGCGCGACAACGTGCGGCTCGTTGGCCTTATCGGCGAGTCGGTCGAGAAGGCGGCGGCCGATGTGCGCCCCGCGCATGCGACATTCGCCTCGGGCGCGGCGCCCGACCTCCAAGTGTTCGGGCCGGGGCTCACCGAGCGCATCTCGGCCACGATCAACGCGGCAGTTTCAGTCATGCTGCTTTCGTACTTCGCCACGATCGCGGCGGCGCTGATGGCCTGCGTGACCATGGCCGTCGTGCTGAGCTAAGGCGGCCGCGCGCCTCAGGCGGCGTCCTTGAACTCCACCGTCTCGCCGCGTTTGGCCAGGATCACTTCGAAGCCTTCCTTCCGCAGCGGCTCGGCGAGGAGTTCGCGGTTCTCGCCGTGGATGAGCGCGATGCGCTCCGGGTCGCAAGCGCCGGCGAACTTGACAACGTCCGAGTGGCCAAGGTGCGCGGAGAAGTCGAACTTGCGCACCTCGGCGGAGACCTCGTGGCGGACTCCGTCGGCCTCGTAGGTGCCCGTGTCGAGGATCTGGCGGCCGCCCGTCCCCTTCACCTGGTACCCCGTGAGGAACACCGCGTTGCGCCGGTCGCGCTCGAGCTTCGAGAGGTAGTGGAACACGGGGCCGCCCTCGACCATCCCGGAGGTCGTCACGATGACGTCCCCGCGCATCGCCATTTCGCGCCCCTTGGGCGAGCGCACGACTTCCACATCTTCGAGGGCTCGCTCGAGGGCCTCAAAGTCACGGATGAACTCGGGGTTCTCCAAGTAGAGCTCGGTCACGGTGCGGCCCATCCCGTCGAGCCACGTTTCGAAGCCGCCGCGCTTCAGCACCATCAGGATCTCTTGGGTCCGGCCAACCGCGAAGGCCGGAACAATGGCCACGCCGCCGCGCTCGACAACGGCGTCGATGGCGTCGAGGAAGTCCGCCTCCAGCTCCGCGCGCGGCGCGTGGTCCTTCCCGGCGTAGGTCGATTCAATGATGAGCGTATCGCAAGGCACGGGCTTCGCGGGCTTCATGAGGCGCGTGGGGATCGTGTTGAGGTCGCCGGTGAAAAGGACGGACGAGGCGCCCTCGACATGGAACATCGTCGAACCGGGGATGTGGCCGGCCGAGACCGGCTCGACCGCGAGCCCTTCGACGTCGAAACGTTCGCCGAAGGCGACCGTGCGCCACGCCTCTTGGAGCGCCTCGATGTCGTGCTCTTGGAACGGGTCTTTCCAGCCTTCCTTCTGCGCGATCTTCAGCGAGTCGCGCGCGAGCAGCTCAGCCACGAGCTGCGTCGGCGGCGTGGCGAAGATGGGGCAGCGCCGGTTGCCGGCGATCCATGCGCTCATGCCGGAGTGGTCGAGGTGCGCGTGCGACAGCAGGAAGCCATCGAGCGCCGGAGGCTTGATCGGGTACTTCGGCGGGTCGTGGGGCGAGAACCCGTAGTCGAGGAGGAGCTTCTTGAAGCGGGTCTCGAGGACGATGCCGAGCGAGCCCACCTCGTCGACCCCGCCGAGGAAGGTGAGCTTCATGGGGCCGCCTGCGGGGCAGGCCGCGCAATGCGAGAGGGCGCTATCAACCCTCGGGTGCCGGCGACTCGCGCGAACACGGGCGCCAAACCCTTTTATGCAGGCGCCCGGGATGGGCGAGGGCCGCGGCGGTGGAAGCGATGAGCAAGCGTACTGGGTTGCCGATGATGGAGAGCCACACCAAGGGGCTCTCGCCGTCGTGCACGGCGTGCGCGGAGGGCAAGAAGCTCGTGCTCTTCGTCACCGGCGTTTGTGACACGGGCTGCTTCTACTGCCCGCTTTCGGATGTGCGCAACCACAATCCCGCGATGTACGCCAACGAGCGCCTGTGCCTCGGCAGGACGCCGTCGGAGCTTGCGGCGCAGGTCATCGAGGAAGCGCACGCGATGGGCGCCACCGGGATGGGCGTCACGGGCGGCGACCCGATGCTCGTGCCGGAGCTCACAGGCGAGATGATCCGGCGCGTCAAGGAGGAATTCGGATCGAATTTTGATGTTCACCTTTACACCTCGAAGCACCCGTCGAAGCAGGTGCTCGAGGGCCTGAAAGAAGCGGGCCTCAACGAGATCCGCTTCCACCCGCACGAGTCGAATTGGATGCGGTTGGAAGGCTCGCCCTTCGAGCGCGCCATGCGCGACGCGCGAGGGCTCGGGATGCGCGTGGGGTTCGAAGTCCCGGCGATCCCCGGCGTCGAGCGCGGCATGCGTGCGCTGCTCGAGTTTGCAAGCGCGCTGCCGGTGGACTATGTAAACCTGAACGAGCTCGAATACACGCACACCAACGGCGAGGAGCTTGTGCGGCGCAACCTCACCGTCCTTCAAGACGGCAGCGCTGGCATCGCGGGCTCCAAGGAGCTCGCCCTGAAGCTCGTCAAGGAATACGGCGGGAAGATGCCGATGCACTACTGCTCCTCGCGGTTTAAGGACGCCGTGCAGCTCACGAACCGCGTGAGGCGGCGCGCCGAGCTTACCGCGCGCCCGATGGACTTGTTGTCCGAGGACGGGCTGATCGTCGTGGGCGTGATCGAGTCGCGCGAGCCTGCCGCAACCGCCAACCGGCTCGTCGAGGAGTTCGAGGTGCCCGCGGGGCTGCTCGCGATCGACCCGATCAACTCGCGCGTCGAGGTCGCGGCGTGGGTCCTCGAAGAGATTGCCGACGCGCTCGACGAGCGGTGCTTTGTGGTGGAGCGCTACCCCACGGCCGAGGCGCTCGAGGTCGAACGGACCCCTCTCAACTAGATTTCATCTGCCCGGGCCGCTGTTTGGCGCGCGGAGGCGCTCGTCCTGGCCCCGGTGGCAAAAGTCCCCCTCACGGAATTCCGGGTGGCCGACGCCAATGCGGTGTACCGGGGCGTTTCCCTCGCGAGGCTGATGGAGAACGCCGGCCGCGCTGTCGCGCGGCAGGTGGAGCGGCGCGTGAAGGGACCGCACGCCTCGCTCGTCGTATTTTGCGGGAAGGGGAACAACGGAGGCGACGGGCTCGCCGCCGCCCGAGACCTCTCGGGCCGGTTCCATATGACGGTGGTCTTCGCAGAAGGCCGCAGTGCAATCGACCGGAACGGGCCCTCCGCGGTGCCCCTGCGCGAGGTGCTTGCCGACAGCTCGATCGCCAAGATCGACTGGGCGCCGGCGGCAAGACGGGACGTCGTTTCGGTTTGCCGGCGCGCGGAGGCAGTCTTGGATTGCCTGCTCGGATCTGGAATCTCGGGCCCGGCACGGCCCCCCTACCCCGAGTTGATCGCCCTCATTAACCGCGCGCCGTGCCCGCCCATCTCGGTGGATGTCCCCAGCGGTTTTCCTTTCAAGCCCGCGGTGCGCCCGCAGGTCACGCTCACGATCGAGGCCCCCAAGGTCGGGATGACGCACGCAAACTCGGGGGTGGTCGTCCCCATCGCGATCGGCTTCCCGCGCGAGGCATGGACGCACACGGGGCCCGGCGAACTGCTCCTTGTCCCGCGCGTCGACGACTTTGCCGACAAGCGCGGCCGGGGCGTGCTGGCGCTGGTGGCCGGGGGCCCGTACACCGGAGCGCCGGCACTTGCGGCCCTTGCGGCCCACGCCGCCGGGGTCGGCCTCGTCCACATCTTCACGCCGCGCAGCGCGGCCGACGTGGTCCGCCGCTTCGACCCGACGCTCGTCGTGCACGCGCTTGAGGGCGAGGTGCTCGCACCGGCCCACGCGAAGCTGATCCTGCGGCAGATCGAGGACCGCAACTGCAGCGCCCTTGCGGTCGGGCCGGGCCTTGGCCGCGCGGGCCCGACCACGGCCGCCGTGCGGTCGATCATGGGGGGCGCGCGGACGCCGTCGGTCGTCGACGCCGACGCCGTCGCGGCCTGCGCGCCTCTTCCAGCGGGCGCCCTTTCGCGCGCGGTCCTCACGCCCCACGCCGGCGAGTTCCGCGCGTTCTCCGGGCGGCGCGCTCCCGAGCCGAGGGACACCCGCGGCCGAGCGCAGGCCGCATCGGCGGTGGCGCGCGCCCACCGCACGACCATCCTGCTCAAGGGACATATCACCGTCATCACCGACGGCCGCCGCACGAAACTCAATGACGCCGGCGTCTCGGCCCAGGCGGTGGGCGGCGCGGGCGACGTGCTCACGGGCATCATCGGCGCCCTGCTCGCGAAGGGCATGTCGCCGTTTGACGCGGGGCGGACTGGCGCGTTCGTGGCCGGCAAAGCGGGCGAGATTGCCTTCGAGGGCCTCGGCCATTCGCTCAAACCCACGGACCTCATCGCCGCGGTTCCCCGCGTCCTTGCCCGCTACCTCCCCTGGTGGGGCGGGAAACCCTGATAGCGCCGTGCGGGCATTCCCTCGTCCCTACGAGGGTGCGAGTTCATGGGCCACGTCACGCGCGCGCTTACCGCCGGCATCCTCACCGACACCGACCTCGCCTCGAAGATCGGCAAGAAGGGCACGGAGACCGACATCACGATTTTCGACCATAAGAAGAACGAGTTCGTCTTGTCGCTGGTGGTCCCGCACCGCTTCCCTGAGAAGCTCACGCCCCTGCTCTTCACCCTCGGGATGTCCGATGCGGCGGTCGTTTCGGCGCGCGAGCTTTCCCGGAACCTCGCCGAGCAGGTCGTTGCCACCGACCTTTTCGCGCCGCCCTCGGGGCTCGTTTTCGCGCCGGGGCCGGTAAGCGAAGATCAGCTCGCCCCGCTGTTAAAGGGCACGCACCTCGAGAAGTACAAGGTCGTAACGAGCCACTTCGAGGTCGCCGACTACCTTTCGGACCCCGACCGGCGCCCGCGCAAGGCGGACGGCACCGTCGTGCTCGTCGACCAGGCATTCGATGTCAAAGGGGTCGGCGCGGTGGTGCTTGGAAAAGTGCACGCAGGGCCCGTGCGCGTCCACCAGAAGCTGCGCGTGCTCCCCGCGGGCGGCGAGGCCCAGGTGCGCTCGATCCAGATCCACGATGACGACCACCCCGAGGGGCCCGCGGGCGTGCGCGTCGGGCTCGCGCTGCGCGGAGTCGATGTCAAAGACCTTCCCCGAGGCACGGTCCTCGAGGACGGCGCAAAGCTCGAAGCGCGCGACCTCGTGGAGGGCGACTTTGCCCCGAACAAATTCTTCAAGCCCCCCGCATCTGCAGGACAGGTCGTCACCGCCGTCTGCGGCCTCGACAGCGCGCCGGGCAAGATCGAGTCGGTCTCGCCGACCTTCGCGCGCATCAAACTCGAGCGCCCGCTCGTCCGCGTCAAGGCCCTGCCGGTTGTGGTCGCGTCGCTCGATTCGCCCGGATCGAAAATCGTCGGGGCGTTCCGTTGAGACCGCTCGATCCACGCGCGAGGGGCGCGGCGATAGGTTCTTCTACGCCCGAGCGATTTGAACGCAAGCGGCCTTCGGGCCGATGGCGTGGGTGCCAGAATGGTCGAGACCGTTGCGACTCGCAAGTACAAGCTCTGCCTAATCGGCGGCAACGGGGTCGGCAAAACCTCGCTCATCCGCCGCTACGTCCTTGAAGAGTTCGACGACCGCTACATCACCACGATCGGCACGAAGGTCTCGAAGAAGGACGTCGTCGTGGAGAACCACCCGCAGAAGACCAACGTGACGCTCATGATCTGGGACATCATGGGCCAGAAGGGGTTCCGCCCTGTGCTTGCCCACTCGTTTTACTACCGCGCCCGCGGCGCGCTTGCCGTCTGCGACCTCACGCGAAAGGCGACCCTCGATGACCTCGACGGGTGGATCGAGTCGATGTACGAGATGACCAACCAGATCCCGCTCGTCATCCTGGGCAACAAGGCCGACCTTTCGGGCGAGCGCCAGGTCTCGGAAGGCGACCTGAAGGCCTTTGCCGCGAAGTACAAGGCGCCCTACAAGCTCACCTCGGCAAAGCAGGGCGCCGGTGTGCGCGAGGCCTTCAACGAGATCTCGCGCATGATCCTCGAATCGACGGGCGGCGCACCCGTCGACGACGATGCGGTTTAGGGCTTGATTTCTTGGTCGATTTTCTCGCGCGTTCCGCACCGAGCCAGATGGGCTCCGCGGGCCACCGTCCCGCTTAAATATAAGTAGCCTTATGCCCGCGGTACTCGGCCAAGTAGCCGCAACCAAACGGTACGTAAGCGGGCAATGCTCCGGCACCCCGCGACGCGCGAGATGAGATGTTCTCGCGCGCGTCACCCGTTACGGTTGCGGGGGCGGCGCAAGCCGCTTAGGCTTGGCTGGGGAAGCCCGGAAGTCGGGGCACCCCCTTCAGAGGGGACTGTCTCGGTCGACGGCATCAGCGAAGGCAGGAGGCACCAACGTGGGGACACCGCACCATGGCAAACGCGGCTCGCTAGCCTACAGCCCGCGCAAGCGCGCGGCCTCCGCGAAGGGGCGGTGGCGCTCGTTCCCCGACGGCGACCCCAAGCGCGGCGACGACGTCCGCTTGCAGGGATTTGCCGGCTACAAGGCCGGGATGACGCACGTTTTCATTTTCGATTTCCGCGAGACCTCGACGACTTCCAAGCAAGAGATCGCTGAGCCCGCCACCGTTGTTGAAGTCCCAGCGATGAAGCTCGCGGGGATCCGGCTCTACACCAGGGGCGACGAAGGCTTGCGCCCGTTGACCCAGGTATGGGCGCCCAAGCTGGACAAGGAATTGCGGCGCACAGTTGCGGCAAAGTCGGTCTCCAAGGAAGACCGCAAACTCGACGCCGACCCGCGGCTGCCGACTTCTCAAAAGACGGGTGCCGACCTTGTGAAGATGGACCTTGCCGAGGTGGACGATGTCCGCGTGATCTGCCACACGCAGCCGTGGAAGGTGCGCTCGGGCGGCGTCAAGAAGCCGACCCTCATCGAGATCCGCGTGTGCGGCGGCGACCTGAAAGCGCGGATCGCCTTTGCGGTGAAGAACCTCGGCAAGGAAGTGAAGTTCACCGACTTCTCGGACGCGGGCAACATGGTCGATGTCACGGCGATCACCAAGGGCAAGGGCTGGACCTCGGGGATCAAGCGCTGGAACATCAAGCTCCTCACCCACAAGAACTCGAAGCACCGCCGGCAAGTGGGTACGCTCGGCCCCTGGCACCCCTCGTATGTCACGTTCCGCGTGCCGCAGTCCGGCCAGATGGGCTACCACCAGCGCACCGAGTTCAACAAGCGCGTCCTGAAGTACGGCGAAGACGGGGCCGAGATCACGCCCAAGGGCGGATTCATCCGGTACGGCAACGTGAACAACCCGTACATCCTCCTCCACGGCTCGATCCCGGGGCCCGCAAAGCGCCTCGTCCGACTGCGCGACCCGACGCGGTTCCACCGCAAGCAAGGCGTGAAGGTCGAGATGACCTACGTCTCGACCGAGAGCAAGCAAGGGAAGTAAGGGGGTGAAACGGGTGGCCGAGGAAAAGAAGAAGCAAGACGCCCCGGCCCCGGCCGAGGCCTCCAAGAAAGACGAGCCAAAGGCCCCGAAGGAGGCGCCGGCAAAGGCGCAGACCCCCAAGAAAGAGGCCGACAAGGCCCCGAAGAAGAAGTCGAAGAAGGAGGGCGGCGCGTTTGCGGCCTACAGTGACCTCGAATCCGAGCGCTCTTCGATCCAGGTCCCGGTGCTCTCGCTTGACTCGAAGGAGTTGCGCACGATCCACTTGCCCAAAGTGTTCGAGACGCCGGTGCGCACCGACCTCATCGCAAGGGCTGTCCAGGCCGCCCGCGCCAACCGCCGCCAGCCCTACGGCGCGCCCGTCGAGGGCGTGTGGGCCGGCAGGCGCCACTCGACGGAGTGGTCGGGCAAAGGCCACGGCATCTCGCGCGTCCAGCGCCTCAAGCAGGGCAATGGAGCGGCCACCTCGCCCAACAACGTGGGCGGCGCGCGGGCCCACCCGCCCCGCGTGGCAAACGACCGCAGCGAGAAGATCAACATCAAGGAAAGGCGCCGCGCGCGCCGCTCCGCGCTTGCCGCCGTCGCCCGCGAGGACCTCGTTCGCGCGCGCGGCCACCGCTTCGAGGATGGCCTGAGGGTTCCGGTCATTGTGGAGGCCAAGTTCGAATCGCTCTTCCGCGACGCAAAGGACAAGAACGAGGACGAGGAGGGCCGGACCCAGGCCACCAAGGAACTGGTCACCGCCCTTAGCAACCTCGGCCTTTCGGCCGACCTTGCACGCGCCCGCGACGGGACGCACCAGCGCGCAGGCCGGGGAAAGATGCGCGGGCGGCGCTTCCGCGTGCCGCGCTCGGTGCTCATCGTCGCCTCGAACGACAAGGAACTGTCGCGCTGCGCGCGAAACGTGCCCGGCGTGGAGGTCGTTTCGCCCAAGCGGCTGTCGACGGAGGCGCTTGCCCCCGGCGGTTCGCCCGGGCGCCTCACGCTGATCACGGAGACCGCGCTCTTCGAACTCAAGGCGCTGAGGTGAGGAAAATGGCCGACTTCAACCCGTACGATGTCATCATCCGCGCGGTCGGCCGCTTCACTTCAGAAAAGGTGTTGAACGCCGCCGAGCGGCTCACCGCAAGCGAACTCGACGAGTACCGCAAAGTGTCAAGCGAGGAGCTTGCAGGCGCGCGCAAGGTCGTCACCGACAGCGAGAAGCTCTCGGACCTTGGCGCCGACGAGCAGCGCACCCTGATCCGGCAGCGCCTCAACGCCGCGAAGCGGACGATGGCGCCCGAAGCCTTCAAGAAAGTCCGCAAGCAGCTCGAGGAGGAGACTTCGCTCTCCAAGCAGGACCGGGCGCTGCTCACCACCGCGCTTGTCCGCAAAGCCCTCCACCACCGCCGCGCGATGCGCCGCGACCTCAACCGCAACCAGAACAAGGTGGTGTTCATCGTGCGCGACGAGGCCACCAAGCCGCAGATCAAGCGCGCAATCGAGGAAGTCTATGACGTCAAGGTCGTGCGCGTGAACACGCTGCACACGAGGCGCGGCAAGCGCGCGATCATCAAGCTCAGCGAGGCCGACAACGCCGAGGACATCTACACGCGCCTCGGCCAGATGTAAGGAGGCACAAGGGCATGGGCAAACGGATCATCACAAGGCGGCGCGGCAAGGGGCGGCAGTTCAGGTCGCCCTCCCACCGCCACAAGAGCGGGGCCGACGGGGTGCACTACCCAGTGCTTGCCGACGACTCGGGGCCGATCACCGACATCATCCACGACCCGGGCCGGTCGGCGCCGCTGCTCAAAGTGCAGTTCGCCAAGGCCGGCGAGATGGTGTTGATCGCGCCCGAAGGCTCGCAGGTGGGCCAGACGGTGCAGGTGGGCAACAGCGCGCCGGTGGCGGCCGGCAACATCCTCCCCCTCATCAAGATCCCCATCGGGGCGCGAATTTTTGCGATCGAAGCGCGCCCGGGCGACGGCGGCCGCTTCGCGCGCGCGGCGGGCAGCTCCGGCGTGCTCGTGAGCCAGGGCGCGCAGGTCATCGTCCAGTTCTCTTCGGGCCAATTCAAGGGGCTCGACCCGCTTTGCCGCGCGACCCTCGGGCGGCCCGCGGGCGGTGGCCGCAAGATCAAGCCGTGGACCAAGGCCGGCAAGAAGCACCACGGCTTCCGTTCGCGTGCCGCGCTCTACCCGCGCGTCCGCGGCGTTGCGATGAACCCCGTCGACCACCCGCACGGCGGCGGCGCCCACCAGCATGTCGGGCGCCCCTCGACGGTGAGTTCGGGCACGCCGCCAGGCGCCAAGGTCGGACGGCTCTCGAAACAGAAGCGCAAGAAGTCCCAGATCAGGCAAGGCGCCTGAACAAAACGGAGGTGCGTTCCAAATGGCAAAGAAAATCCAGGGCGGCTCGGGCAAGGCGGCTCGAAGGCGGCTGCGCAAGGCCCGCTCGAAGATCACGGCCCGCCTGAAGCACGAGTTCACCTTCCGCGGCCACACGATGGAGGAGCTGAAGGCCATGTCCATCGAGGACTTCTCCGAGCTGTTGCCCTCGCGCCTGCGCCGCTCGCTTTCGCGCGGCACCTCCGACGAGCAGGCCAAGCTCTACGCGTCGATCCGGGCCGGCTCCCCCGGGCCCTTCCGCACGCACCGGCGCGACACGGTCATCCTGCCGTTCATGGTCGGCAAGCGCTTCCAGGTCCACTCGGGCAAGGAGTTCAAAGACGTCGACGTGCAGCCCGACATGATCGGCCATGTCCTTGGCGAGTTCGCACTCACGCGCAAGTTCACGAAGCACACTGGCCCCGGTGTGGGCGCCACGCGCTCGTCGAAATTCCTGCCGCTCAAGTGAGGAAGGAGAATACCCGTGGCCGGCTACACCTACCAAAAATGGCGAGACGCCGACGGCACGCCCCAGGCCCACTACGAGGACCTCACCGAGGAGGGCCGCGCCAAGTACGCGCGCGCGCTCGCCTTGGAGCGCAACATCTCGCGCAAGGCCGCACGCGAGATCTCCGCGACGATCAAGGGGTGGCCCCTGCAGGACGCGATCGAGTACCTGGAAGCCGTGCGGCGCAAGGAAGTCCATGTGCCGTACCGTGTCCACACCCGCCAGATCACCCACAAGCCGGGCAAGGTCCTGAAGGGCCGTGTGACCGGCGAAATCCACCGCATCCCGAGCTCGCCCGGGCGCTACCCGCAGCTTGCCGCCAAGGAGTTCCTGCGCGCGCTGCGCTACGCCGAAGCCTACGCCGAGGAGCGCGAACTCAAGACCGAGTACCTGCGGCTCGTCCACGTCGCCTCGCACCTGGCCCAGACCCACATGAGCTGGATGCCCCGCGCGCAGGGGCGCGCTACGCAGAAGGCGCGCCACAGCATCAACATCGAAGTCGTCGTCCGGGAGGACCCCGACCTTGAGCGCAAGAGCGAAGAGCGCGACGAGAACAAGGAGGAGTAGGCGTGGTAAGCGAGCGCAAGTTCATCAAGGAAAACGTCCGCCGCGTGCTCCTCAAGGAGTACTTGCGCGCCCAGACGGCGCGCGCGGGATTTGGTGGCATCGACATCCAGCGCACGCCCCTTGGCACCCACATCACGCTGATCGCGGAGCGGCCCGGCCTCGTGATCGGGCGGCGCGGCGCGACCATTAACGAACTCACACGAGCGGTGGAGGAAGACTTCAAGTTCGAACACCCCCAGATCGAGGTCTCGGAGGTCGCAAATCCGGCGCTCAACCCGCACATCATGGCCCAAAAGCTCGCCCTTGCCCTCGAGCGCGGCTGGCACTTCCGCCGCGCCGGCCACTCCACCGTCCTTCGCATCATGGAAGCCGGGGCCAAGGGGTGCCAGGTGACCATTGCGGGCAAGCTTACGGGCGAGCGGCACCGCACGGTGCGGTTCAAGGCGGGCCACGTCAAGTACTGTGGCGAGCCCAAGCTCGAGTTCATGTGGCGCGCCTACGCCACGGCCATGAAGAAGGCCGGGATGATGGGCATCAAAGTCGAGATCATGGACCCGAACGCCAGGCTGCCCGACGAGATCGATGTCATGGAGCCCGAGGAAGCGCTCGTGAAGGGCCTTGTGCCGAAGAAGGTCGACGCCGTGGAAGTCGTGGGCGGCGCGGAAGTGCCGCTGCCGGAGGCCGGGCCCTTGGACGAGGGCCTCAAAGAGGCGCTCGGTGCGGCCCAGAAGGGCACGCCCAAGCGGCGCCCGCGGGCAAAGAAGGCGGCGCCTGCCGCCGACAAGCCCGCCGATGGCGCCCCGCCCAAGCCTCGCCGCACGCGCGCGAAGAAAGCCGCCCCTGCCACCGACAAGCCCGCCGACAAACCGGCGGAAGGCGAGAAGCCGGCAGAAGCCCCGGCGCCTGAGACGACCGCCACCGAGCCGCCGAAGACCGAATGATCACACTCGAGAAACGAAGGGAGGAACCACCGCCATGCCAACGCTGAGGGCCAAGCAGATCCGCGCGCTTACCCGCGAGGAGCGCGTGAAGAAGCTGCGCGAGCTGCAAAATGAGCTGCTCATCGAGCGCGGGAAGGTCGCGACCGCCGGCGGCGGCAAGAGTGCTGGACGAGTGAACGCCCTGCGCAAGCAGGTTGCCCGCGTGATGACCGTGATGCGGGAAAAGAACGAGGGCTAAGATGGCGGGTATCTGTCCGACGTGCGGGCTTCCGGAGGAAGTCTGCGTCTGCGAAGAAATCGCAAAGGAGCAGCAGGACATCTCAATCTATACCGTTCGAAGGCGTTACGGGAAGGTCGTCACAATCGTAGATGGAATCGACACGGCAGACATCGACATCGAGACACTGTGCAAGGAGCTGAAACGGGCATGCGCGTCGGGGGGCACCGTCAAGGAAGGCCGCATCGAGCTGCAGGGCGACCACAAGTCGCGCGTCTCCGAGAAGCTCGCGCAAATGGGATTCTCAATCCAGGACAAGTGACCGCGATGCGAACGAAGCAGAACCTGCCCCGGCACGAGTGGATCGGGCTTTCCGCCCGGGTCGAGCACGCCGCCGACGCAGGCCTTGCAGGCGCCACCGGCACCGTCGTGGATGAGACGCTGCGCACCGTCACCCTCGAGCGGGCAAGCGGCCGGGAGGCAAGGGTCCAGAAGCGCGGCACCACGCTGTCCCTCACCCTTCCGTCCGGGGAGCGCGCCACCCTCGACCTCACCGCCCTGGAATTCCGCCCCTGGGACCGGGTCAAGCGCGTGCCGGCTCCTTCCCACCCATCCCGTTCGTGAAGCAGACTAAGGAGGAAAACACCATGGCAGCATCGGCATCCAAGGGGACGGGGCGCGACATCGGCCTCGGCGTGCCCGCACCCGCGGGCACCTGCGAGGACCGCCACTGCCCCTTCCACGGCCACCTCACGGTTCGCGGCAGCGTCTTCGACGGCGAGGTCGTGTCCACGGCCATGTCCAAGACGGTCACGGTGCGCCGCGAGCTCGAGCGCGAGGACAAGAAATTCGAGCGCCTGCGCCGCGTCTCGCGCAAGTACTCCGTTCATTCTCCGCCCTGCCTCAACGTCCACAAGGGCGACTCGGTGCGCATCGCCGAGTGCCGCCCCATCGCGAAGACCGTCTCGTTCGTCGTGGTCACCGTCGTGAAGCGCGCGGTCGCCGAGGCCCCCCTAAAGCTGCCCAGCGCCAAGCCGGAGGAGATCCCCGTCGAGCTCTCCGTGCGGCCCATTCGCAACAAGAAGTTCCGCGACAAGCCGACGGCCGGTGCGGCGCAAAAGCCGCCGGCGAACTCCCCGTGATCATGGAAGAGGAGGAGGCAAACGATGAAGGGAATCCCGGCCAAGGTCATCCGCGCGCTGCCCAAGGGCGCGCGCCTCACCTGCGCGGACAACACCGGCGCCAAGATCGTCGAGATCATCGCGGTGTTGAAGTACCACGGGACCGCCAGGCGCACGCCCGCCGCCGGAATCGGCGACCTCATCACCGTTGCGGTGAAGAAGGGCACGCCCGAGATGCGCCACCAGATCGAGCGGGCCGTCGTGATCCGCCAGAAGAAGCAGTACCGCCGCCCCGACGGCACATGGGTCGGGTTCGAGGACAACGCCTGCGTGCTCGTCGGCGAAACCGGCGAGGCGAAGGGCTCCGACATCAAGGGGCCGGTCGCCCGCGAGGCCGCCGAGCGCTGGTCGCAGATCGCCGCCAAGGCCTCGATGATCGTATAGGAGGAGCACCCGTGACCAAACCCACCTCGTCCAAGCCCCGCAAGCAGCGCAAGCGGCACTTCCAAGCCCCCGCGCACCGCGTGCGCCGGCAGTTCACCGTCCAAGTCTTCGGCTCCGAGGCCAAGTACCCCGGCATCCGGCGCGCGCCGCTCCACAAGGGCGACAGCGTCGTGGTACTGCGCGGCCAAGGCGTCGACGGCGGCTACACGGAGAAGGACAACAAGGTCAAGGACGCCGAGGGCAAGATCTCGCGCGTCGACTACAAGCGCCACCTCGTGTTCATCGAGGACTTGAAGCAGCGCAAGCGCGGCAACAAGGTCGCCGACCGGCCGGTGGACCCGCGCAACGTCTGGATCGTCCGCTTCGACGAGACCGACCCGAAGCGCAAGGCGAAGCTCGAAGCGATGAACGCACTTTCGGAAGGGTAGAGAAGGAGGAGGAGCGACGATGAGCAAGCACCTGAAGCGTTTGGCGGCGCCCATCGCGATGCGCGTGGCGCGCAAGAACTTCTACTGGGTCGCAAAGCCAAACCCCGGCGCGCACCCGCTCCTGCGCAGCGTCAGCCTCGTCGTGCTGCTGCGCGACCACCTCGCGATCGCCGGCACCGCCAGGGAAGCCGCCGCGATCCTCTCGGCCGGGGAAGTCAAGGTCGACGGCAGGGCGGTCTCCGACGGCAAGTTCGCCGTGGGGCTCATGGATGTCGTCTCCATCGAGAAGACGAAGCAGTACTTCCGGATCCTGCTCGACGGCCACGGCCGCCTCACCCCGCTCAAGATCAGCGCCGAGGAGGCCAAGTGGAAGCTGGCGCGCGTGGAGAACAGCCGCACGCTCAAGGGCGGCGTGTCGCAGTACAACTTGCACGACGGGCGCAACATCCAGTCGACCAAGGCCCGCTACAAGCCGGGCGACACGCTCCAGATTGAGGTGCCCAGCCAAAAGGTCATGTCGACCTTCGAGTTCAAGCAGGGGGCAACGGCCCTCATCATCTCCGGCACGCACACGGGTCAGCTCGCGCGCGTGGCCACAAACGAGGTCGTGCGGTCCTCGCGCCCGAACATTGTGAAGTTCGAGGAAGGGATCTCCACCATCCGGCCCAATGTGTTCGTCGTGGGGCGCGACAAGGCCGAAGTCGCTACCGTCGAGAAGGTGGTCGCATGAGGGAGCGGCCGAAGGCGGCGGCGGCCAAGGCTGCCGTGAAGGGCGCCTCGAACCCCATGCGGCGCATCTCGATCGACAAGATCGTCGTGAACATCGGGGTCGGCCAGGCCGGCGAGCAGCTCATCAAAGGGGAGAAGGTGCTCGAAATGGTCACGGGCCGCAAGGCCGCGCGCACGCGCTCCAAGACGCAGAACAAGGAGCTCGGGATCCGCGTGGGCATGCCGATCGGCGCGAAGGTCACGCTCCGGGGGCGGGGCGCCGAGGAGTTCCTGAAGACCGCGCTCTACATCCGCAACAACAGGATCAACTGGTACTCGTTCGACCAGGAAGGCAACTTCTCCTTTGGCGTCCAGGACTACACGAGTTTCCCGAACCAGAAGTACAACCCCGAGATCGGGATCTTCGGGATGGACGTCTGCGTGACGCTGCGCCGCCCAGGCGGGCGCGTGTCTCGCCGCAGGCGGGCGCAGGGCCACATCCCGCACTCCCACCGCATCAACGCGGAGGAAGCGCAAGGGTGGCTTGTCGAGAAGTTCAGCGCGGAGGTGGTGTGAGATGGCAGGACCAAGGAAGAAACTGAAGTCGCGCCGCGTCGGGTGCGAGCGCTGCAACCGCCAGCGGGGCATCGTCCGCCGCTACGGGATGCACCTGTGCCGCCAGTGCTTCCGCGAGATGGCGCCCGAGATCGGGTTCAAGAAGTACAGCTAGGAGGAGAAGCAGATGCAACACGACCCACTCTCCGACGCGCTCGTCCAGATCCGCAACGCGGAGCTCACCGGCCACGGGGGCTGCGAGCTCAAGCCCTCCTCGAAGCTGCTCGGGCGCATCCTTGGGGTGCTCCAAGAAGAAGGCTACATCGCGACCTTCGAGTTTGTCGAAGACGGCAAGGCCGGGGCCTACCGGGTGGGGCTTGCCGGCAAGATCAACCGTTGCGGCTCGGTGCGCCCGCGCTTCCCGGTGCGCCTGGGCGAGATCGTCAAGTTCGAGGAGCGCTACCTGCCTGCGCAGGACTTCGGGGTGCTCATCCTGTCGACGACCAAGGGCGTCATGACCAACCGCAAGGCCAAGGAGCTCGGCATCGGCGGGCGCCTGCTCGCCTATGTGTACTGACAAAAAGGGGGGAAACGAGGGTGGCGGTACGGCAGGTCAAGGCGGAGATCGAGTTCCCGAAGGGCGTCTCCTTCCGTCTCGAAGGGCCGACGATCACGGTGAAGGGGCCGAAAGGCGAGCTAAAGCGGAGCTTCTCGCACCCGATTGTGAAGCTCGTCGCCGAAGGCGGAAAGCTCTTCGTGGCCGCCAAAGACGCACGCAAGCGCGACCGGGCCCTTGCAGGCACCTGGACCTCGCACTTGGAGAATATGGCCGAGGGCGCCGCCGTTGGCCACACCTACACGATGAAGGTGGTTTACTCGCACTTCCCGATCAAGACGACGGTGCACGACAAGGAGTTCGTCATCGAGAACTTCCTCGGCGAGCAGCACCCGCGCAGGGCGCCGATCAACGGCGCCACCAAGGTCGAAGTCGCCGGCGACAAGGTGACATTGTCGGGCCCCGACCTCGAGGCCGTGTCCTCGACGGCCGCGAACATCGAGCAGGCCACGCGCATCCGCGGATTCGACCCGCGCGTCTTCCAAGACGGGATCTACATCACGGCCAAGGGTGAGTAATATGGCGAAAAACGACAAGCCGGCAAAGGTAAGGCCCGTCAAGGTCCAGAAGGCCGCCGCGCCTTCGGAGGCCAAGGCGAAGGTTGACGCCAAGGCGGACGCCGAGGCGGCGCGCAAGGCGAAGGAAGTCGCACTCGAGGAAGGGGCCGAGGAAGAGGACGAGGAGGGCGCCCGCGAGGGCGAGCCCGCAAAAGCCCCCGCGAAGGAGGCCAAGAAAGCGCCCCAGGCGAAGGCCAAGCCGAAGGGCGATGACGACGAGGAGGAGGGGGAAGAGGAGGGCGATGATGACGACGATGAAGCGCCCGCGGCCAAGAAGGGCAAGTCGAAACCCCGCCCGCGCCCAAGGCTCAGCGCGGAACTGAAGGAGGCCCTGGCGCAGCGCAAGGTGAAGAACGCCAAGCGGCCGGAGTTCCACCGCCAAGAGTGGTTCCGCTACCAGCGCCTGGGCACCAAATGGCGCTTCCCGCAGGGCATCCAGTCGAAAATGCGCCGGCACTGGAAGACGCACGCCGATGTCGTGTCGATCGGCCACCGCGGGCCCAAGGCGGCGCGCGGGTTGCACCCGTCGGGTTTCCGTGAAGTGATGGTCCACAACGCCGAGGGCCTCAAGGGCGTCGACCCCGCCCTCGAGGCGGTCCGCATCGCGTCCTCCGTCGGTCGGCGCAAGCGCGAGGAGATTCAAAACGGCGCCCGCAAGCTCGGCATCCGCGTGTTGAACTGGAGGAACTACTGATGGTCGACGTCTCGAACCAGCGGCGCATGGCCGCCCTCATCTTGAAGTGCGGGCTGAACCGCGTTTACATGCCGCCCGACAAGGAAAAGCTGCAGGAGATCTCGGAGGCCACCACGCGCGCGGCCGTCCGCTCGCTCATCGTGCGCAGGTACATCCGCAAGAAGCCAGAGGTCGGCGTCTCGCGGGGGCGCGCCCGCGCCTTCCACCTCCAGCGTGTCAAGGGGCGCCGCCGCGGCCCGGGCTCCAGGCGCGGCAAGCACGGGGCGCGCACGAACACGAAGACGATTTGGATTACGAACATCCGCGCGATCCGGCGCATGCTGGCCAGCCTGCGCGAGACGCAGAAGATCACGACCGAGCAGTACCGCGCCTACTACCGGATGGCGAAGGGAGGCCAGTTCCACAGCCGCGCCCACCTGCTCGCCCAGATGGAGGCGCGGGGCGACCTCAAGGCCATTCCGGGCCGCCCGAAGCCTTCCGCGATTGCGGCGCTCCCGCCCAAGGGCGTCACGCCCAAGAAGCCGAAGCCGGGCGCCGACAAGGGCGCGAAGAAGACTGCAAAGGAACCCGCCAAGAAGGGGTTCCTCGGGCGCGCCCCGAAGCGCAAGGAGGAGTAGGCCATGGCCAACGGACCGCGCTTTGCAGTGAAGTTCCGCCGCAGGCGCGAGGGCAAGACCGACTACCGCAAGCGCCTGGCCCTGCTGAAGAGCCACCGGACGCGCCTGGTCGTGCGCCGCACCAACACGCGGACGATCGTCCAGTTCATCGACGTCTCGGAGAAAGGGGATGTCGTGCGGGCCGCCGCGACCTCGCTGGAGCTCAAGAAATACGGCTGGAGCTCCGTCCATTCCAACACGCCCTCGTCGTACCTGGCGGGGCTGCTGGCCGCGCGCCGCGCGCTCAAGGCCGGCGTGAAGGGCGCCGTGCTCGACGTCGGGCTCGCGGTGCCCGTCAGGGGCGGCGGCGTGTTCGCGGCCCTCAAGGGCGCCGTCGACGGCGGCGTCAAGGTGCCCCACGCGCCCGATGTGCTCCCCAAGGAGGAGCGCCTCAATGGGACGCACATCAACAAGTCGCTCAAGGCCCCCTTTGACGCGGCGAGGAAGCAGATCCTGGAAGAGCTGGAGCTCAAGGAAGGCGATGGACCATGATGGCAAGGCCCCCGGAAGAATCGTTCGACATCACCAAGTGGGTCCCCACCACGCGGCTGGGGAGGCTCGTCCAGACCGGCGAGATCAAGTCGATGAGCGAAGCGCTCGCGCGCCGCCTGCCGCTGCGCGAAGCCCAGATCGTCGACGCGCTCCTGCCCGGCCTCGACGACGAAGTCCTCGATGTCAACATGGTCCAGCGGATGACCGACTCGGGGCGCCGGGTGCGCTTCTCGATCACCGTCGTGGTGGGCAACTCCAACGGGTTCGTCGGGCTCGGCCAATTCGAGGGCAAGGAAGTGGGCCCCTCGATCCGCAAGGCCATCGACGCCGCCAAGATCAAGGTCATCGAAGTGCGCCGCGGCTGCGGCTCGTGGGAGTGCGGCTGCTACACGCCCCACTCGCTGCCCATCACCATCCTTGGCAAATCGGGGTCGACCGAAGTGCTCCTGCGCCCGGCGCCTCGAGGCGTGGGGCTCGCGACGGGAAATGTCGCGAAGCACGTCCTGCGCCTGGCCGGCGTCAAGGACGTCTGGGGACTCACGCGCGGCCAGAGCCGGACCACCGTGAACTACGCCAAGTCCACCTTCAACGCCCTTGCAAACGTCTCGCGCTTCAAGATCAGCCCGGAGCAGCTCGAGCGCCTCAAGATCCGCACGGGGAGCGTGAGCCAGTGAGCCTCGCCGTCGTCCGCGTCCGCGGCACCGTCAACATCAACACCGACACGAAGGACGCCCTGCGGATGCTCCACCTCACCCGCGCAAACCACTGCACGATCATACCAGAGGGCGCGAAGTACCGCGGCACCCTGCTCAAGGTGAAGGATTATGTGACCTGGGGGCGGGTCGACGAGAAGACGATGGTGGAGCTCCTTGCCAAGCGCGGGCGCGTCGTGGGCGACAAGCCGCTTACCGGCGCGTACCTCACCGCGAATACGCCCTTCAAGTCCCTCGAAGAGCTTGCCAAGGCGCTCGTGGAGGAGAAGGCGGAGTTGAGGCGGCTTGAGGGCGTGCGCCCGCTCTTCCGGCTCGCACCCCCCCGCAAGGGCTACGAGAAGATCGTCCACGACTACAAGACCGGCGGCTCACTTGGCGACCGCGGCGAGAAGATCAATGAACTCATCCGCCGGATGATCTGAAAGAGGTATCCCCCATGCCGATCCACCGCAAACGCACCAAGAAGACGTCGAAGTACCGGGGCAAGCGCACGATGGGCCGGGGCAAGAAAGCCGGGCGCGGCAAGGGCAAGCGCGGCGGCACTGGCAACGCCGGGTTGCACAAGCACAAGTACCTCTGGACGGTCAAGTACGACCCGCTGCACTTCGGCGTCCACGGGTTCACGATGCCCGACGAGGCGGCCCACCCGCTCACCGCGATCAATGTCCAGCAGCTCGAGGAGCGCTGGGGCTCGCTCTCGGGCGGCGCTGCCGGCCCCCTCGACCTCGGAGCCCACGGCATCGACAAGCTGCTTGGCGCCGGCAGGGTCACGCGCCCGCTTGCGGTGCGCGTGAAGTGGGCTTCCAAGGCGGCGGTCGATAAGATCAAGTCCGCAGGCGGCGCCGTGGAGGCCACGCAGAAGCGCAAGGGCGATATCCGCGCGGATGCTCGCAAGGCGGCGCAGGCTAAGGCGAAGGCGGCGGCGGGGCAGAAGCCCGCCAAGAAGTAGGAGGCGCGCGGGCAAGCGCGGTTCACAGGGCGGCGGTTGCGAAGAGGCAGGGGTGGGGTGGCGTGGCCAAGCAAAAGAAGACGAAACTCACCCCGGACGAGGACCTCGACCTCACCGGCAAGAGCAAACTGTACTGGCTCCGCCCGCTCGCGCGGCGCATGCCGGTTGTGGCCAAACCCAAAGAGCATGTCCGCTTCAAGTCGAAGTTCTTCTGGACGGCCCTCACCCTGCTCGTCTACTTCGCCATGACCAACGTGTTCCTGTTCGGGCTTGACCCGAACTCGAACCAGATCGACCTGTTCCACACTTTCCGCGCCATCCTCGGCGGCGCCCAGGGGTCGATCATGCACCTCGGCATCGGCCCGATTGTCACCGGCTCCATCATCATGCAGCTCTTCACCGGCGCGAAGATCTTCAAGCTTGACCTCACCAACGCCGACGACAAGTCGGTCTACCAGGGCGTCCAGAAGATCATCGTCGTCATGATGATCATCGTGGAGGCATGGGCGCAGGTCCAGGGCTTTTTGCACCCCTCCCCCCAGCTGATAACAAGCCTCAACGGCACCACGCCGTACTTTAGCGGCACGCAGCTTGCAAAGGGGATCATCATCTTCCAACTCTTCGTGGGTTCGTACCTCGTGTTCCTGCTCGATGAACTTGTTTCCAAGTGGGGGATCGGCTCAGGCATCTCGCTCTTCATCGCCGCGGGCGTGGCGCAGCAGATCGTGACAGGCGCCATCAATTGGTCGCCCACCGACCCAAGCAAAGCACTCACTTTCGGAAGTACTTCGGGCGGCGTCTCGCCCAACCTGCCGGCCGGGACGATCCCCAAGGTGTGGTACGCCGTCACCCACGCGTCGGCCCAACAGCTCTCGCAAGGGTACTACGAAGAGGTGTTCTTGGCTCCGCCCAATTCGATCATCGCGCTGATGGGGACATGCGCCGTGTTCATCATCACTTCCTACGCAGAGACCACGCGCCTCGAGCTGCCCCTTGCCCACACGAAGGTCCGCGGCGCACGCGGGCGCTACCCGATACGCCTCGTCTACGCGTCCAACATCCCCGTCATCCTGATGGCCGCGCTGCTTGCCAACATCAACATGATCGGCGTGCTGATGTACAACGGGCCGCTCTCGGGCGTGCCCTTCCTCGGCCATAACAACCTGCTCGGGCAGTACGACGCCACCGGCGACATCGCCAACAGCGCGACCCAGCCGGTGGGCGGCTTTTCGTGGTACGTGAGCCAGCCCAACGGCGTCCAAGACTGGCTGCTGCCGCTCCTGAATTACCAGCGCTACAACGGCTACACCTACGGCCACAATTACATCCAAGTGGGCATCCACGTTTTCGTTTACCTCTCTTTCATGATTGGCGGCTCGATCCTGTTCGCCAAGTTTTGGATCGATACCACCAACATGGGGCCCGAGGCCGTCGCCAAACAGATCCAGAAATCGGGGATGCAGATCCCGGGCTTCCGGCGTGATCCCAAGGTCTTACGCCGCGTGCTTGACCAGTACATCCCCGCCATCACGGTGATGTCCGGCGCCTTCGTGGGGGCACTCGCCGCCTTTGCCGACATGATTGGCACCACGGGCCAGTCGAGCGGCACCGGGGTGCTGCTCATGGTGGGCATCGTGATCCGGATGAGCGAAGAGATCGTCAAGGAGCGCGAGCTCGACCGCCAGCCGATCCTGGCGAAGCTGTTTGGCTTCGAGACCTGACGGCAAAGCCCTTTTTCTAGGGTCACGTCTTGAGGCTCGGCAGAGGCGGAAATGGCAATGCGCGTGATCGTGACCGGCGTGCCCGGGGTTGGCAAGTCGTCGGTCATGGAGGGCGTCTCGAAGGCCTTTGCCGTGCCGGTCGTGAACTACGGGAGCATCATGTTCGAAGAGGCCCAAGCGCGCAAGCTTGCGGCCTCGCGGGACGACATGCGCAAGCTGCCGGCCGAAAAGCAGCGCCAGATCCAGACCATGGCCGCCGAGCGCATCGGTGCGATGAGCGACGCGATCGTCGACACGCATTGCCTCATCAAGACCCGCGAGGGCTTCCTGCCCGGCATCCCGATGACCGTGCTCGCCCTCATCGCGCCCCACGCCGTCGTCCTTGTCGAGGCGCCGCCCGCCCAGATCTTCGCCAGGCGCAAGAAGGACACCTCGCGCTCGCGCGACCCGGACAGCGAGGCCGCCATCGACGAGCACCAGAGGCTGAACCGCTCCGCCGCCTGCGCCATGGCCGTCGTGTCGGGCGCGACCGTCAAGATCGTGTCAAACCTGGACGGAGCGGTCGAGGAGGCCGTTGCCGGCCTTTCCGAAGTGTTCACGCCGAAGTGAGGTGACGCCCGTGGCTAAGCCCCAACGCCGCAACGCCCCGCCTGCCCCCAAGGGGCAGTCGTACATGATCCTCATGATGGTGCTCATGCTCTTCGTGATGGCCGACCCCTCGCTCTCCTCCGCGCTCGGCTCGGGGATGGCGCTCCTGCTCAACCCCACGATCGGGTTTAGCGGCCACATGCCGGTGATCTCGATCCTGCTTGCCGGGATGATCACCGGGGTGATCTCGACGGGGCTGCGGCACTGGTCGAGCGACTATGTCGCGCTCGAGCGCGGTCGTGTGCTCCAGCGGACGTTCCAGAAGGAACTCACCGACGCGCGCTTGAAGCGCGACGTTGACCGCGTCGAGCGGATGCGCCGCGCGCAGCCGTTCCTGATGAGCCTCACCATGGAGGCCCAGTACGCCACGATGAAGCCGGCCGTTGGCACCATGCTGATCGCGCTTGCCGTGTACGGTTGGATGCGCGTTTTCCTCGCTACGCAGGTCCATACTTCATCGGTCTCGCTGCCGTGGACGGCCCAGTGGGCGCTGCCGCCCGGCTCGCTCCAGATGATGCTGCTTTACGCGGTCATGTCGCTGCCGATCACCGTCGTCATCGGCGCCTCGTTGAAGCTCTGGCGCTTCCGCCACTTCGACCCCAAGGCGCCGCTTGCGCCGCTGCCTACCGTCGACGACCTCGTGCGCCGCGCGGAAGGGGAGATCGACGACGAGACCACCGTCAAGAAGGAGAGCGAGCGCGCACGCCGGCGGCTCAAGGCGGCGGGCGAGGACGGGGGCGAAGGCGGGGACGAGGTCGAGATCGAAGAGGACGACGGGTCGGACGCAGAAATCGTCGACGCCGACGAAGACGAGGTGGACATCGTAGATGCCGAACCCGCGGAGGAGCACCCCGCCGCGCCCGCGGCCAAACCCCGCTCCGCCTGGCCGTTCGCGCGCCTGGCTGAGCCTGCGGGCAAGAGCGACAAGGACGGTGGCGAGGAATGAGTCTGACTTCGGGGGAAACCCCTATATCCGCTTCCCTGCGATCCCCGCGCCAGGCGCCCGCGTTTTATTGCCTTTGAGGTCAAGCCATGGTCATCGTGACGGTGGGCGGCCTGCCGGGCGCCGGCAAGACGACGGTGTCCAAGAAGGTGGCCGATGACCTCGGCCTCAAGCACGTCAACATCGGCGAGATCTTCCGGGGCCTTGCCGAGGCGCGCGCAATGACCCTCGAGGAGTTCGGCGTCTACGCGCAGCGCAACCCGGACATCGACAAGTCGATCGACGCCAAGACGCTCGAACTGGCCAAGGGCGGGAACGTGCTCCTGGAAGGCCGCCTGACGGGGCCGATGTTGAAGCGCAACGGCGTGTCGTGCCTCCAGGTCTGGCTCGACGCCCCGCTCAAAGTGCGCGCCGAGCGCATCGCCAAGCGCGACGGCCTCTCGGTGCCCTCGGCGGTGGCGGCGACCCAGGCGCGCGAGAAGGTCGAGTGGGACCGCTATTTCGAGATCTACGGGATCGACCTGCGCGAGACGAAGGGGTACGACCTCGTCATCGACACCGCGGAGAAGACCCCCGAGATGGTCACCAAGGAAATCATCGCCACAGCCAAGAAGTCCAAATAACGATGGGCGGCGGGGCGAAGGAGGCCTTTGCGTGCCGCCGCGGATGCTGGTCGTCGAGGACGCCTCGACCGACCCTTCCCGCGGTAAGCGCCCCGAGGAGCGCACGCTTGCCGAGCTCACCGCTTCGTCGTTCGTCCTCATCGACAAGCCGGACGGCCCCAGCTCGCACCAAGTGGCCGCGTGGGTGCGCGACATCTTCGGCGCGCAGCGGGCGGGCCATGCAGGCACGCTCGACCCCAACGCGACCGGGCTCCTGCTGATCGCCGTGGGCGAGGCCACGAAAGCGCTTGCCGTCGTGGAGGGCGCCGACAAGCGCTACGTGGGCCACATCGCGTTCCAGCACGACACCGACCCGGAAGCGGTGCGGCGGCTGGCCCTCGAGTTCGTGGGGCCGGTCCTCCAGGTGCCGCCCAAGAAGTCGGCGGTAAAGCGCGTCCGCCGGGTGCGGCGCATCTACGCGCTCACGGTCCTTGAAGCCGAACCTCGCGCCGCGCTCGTGGAAGTCGCCTGCGAGGCGGGCACGTACATCCGAACGCTCGCCCACGACCTCGGGCTCGTGCTTGGCACCGGCGCGAACTTGCGCGACCTCCGGCGCACCGCCGTGGGGGCGTTCTCGCTGACCGACGCCTCGACCCTCACCGGCCTTCGCGACGCATTCGAAAACGCGCGGACGATGGGGCGCGAGGAGGAACTCAAGGCGATCCTGCGCCCCGTCGAAGACCTGCTCTCCCTCCACCGCAAAGTCGTCATCAAGGACAGCGCCGTCGACGCGCTGTGCCACGGCGCGCCCCTGCTGGCACCAGGGCTTGCCGCCGTCGACCCCGCAATCCACGCCGGCGACGAAATCGCGATCGTCACCCTGAAGGGCGAAGCCGTCGCGGTGGCCCGCGCGCTCTTCGGCGCCGAGAAGATGGCCTCCGCTTCGCGCGGGGCGGTTGCGACCCCCACGCGCGTCCTCATGAAGGGCGGGACGTACCCGAAAGGCTGGAAAGGCAAAGGCAAGGCGAAAGCCGCCTCGACCGTCTGACCCTGCCCCCCTCGAACGACAAAGGGAGTGCCGAGGGGGAGATTCGAACTCCCGAGGGCTTGCGCCCACGAGCTTTCCAGGCTCGCGCCGTACCGCTGGGCCACCTCGGCAGGAATGGCCCGCGCGAGGCGCAGCGCGTGGCCTCATCGCGCGCGGCCTGCTTGGGCACTGGCGGCGCGCGCTAAAACTGGCGCGGCCTTAAAAGGCTTTGTCGCACCGCAGTTCGACGCGCCTTCCTCCCCGCTGCGTATCACGACGGGCACCCGGCTCCTCGTTGTCTTTATAGGCCGCCCCTCCATCCCCGCCACCGGGGACTGGGCCGTGAACATGCGTTACGTCACAGCCTGGCTCGCAGCGCTCGTGTGCGCCTCGCTCGGTTCGACCTCCCTTCTTGCATCCTTTGCGTCGGGCGGCACGGTGGAAGTCAACCTCACCGTGGACTGGCAGATCCTGCAAACCCCCGTCACGCCGGGCCTTGTCGGGATCTCCGTCTCGGCCGACCACCAGGGCAACGGGCTGAGCGCCAACGGCATCGCGGCGGCGGCCGTGGCCGCGACCACGCAGATTGGCGCGCGGACGATTCGCTTCCCGGACGACATCAGCCAGTCGTACAACTGGGAACTCGCAACCCCCCAAGGGCACTTGTCGACCTTCGAATTCTGGTCGCTCGCCAGCCAAGCGAGCCCCGACAAGCCCGCGGACCTGATGGTCACCGCGAACATGGTGACGGGCGCCCCCAACGAGGCCGCCAAGTGGGTCAGCATGGCCAACCAGCCCTTCGGCGCCAACTTCAACGCCACGCTCCGGGGGAGCACCCAACCCTTCAACATCCACTATTGGCTGCTCGGCGAGGACATCCGCAGCCACCCGGAGAAGTACCCGACCGAGGTCTCGTATGCCACTTCCGCGCTCGAGAATGCAACCCGGATGAAACTTGCCTGGCCGGGGATCAGCGTCGGCCTTTGGATCGACGACGGCTCCACGCAGGCTGGCGTCGATTGGAACACGAACCTTCTCACCAGCATCCGCCTGCGCGACCCGGGCCAGAACGGGACAGGGTCGCCGCTCATCGACTTCATCGGCGTTTCCTCCGTCGTGCAAGTGCCCAACCGCCCCGTCACCGACGCAACGCTGTACCCGACCCTCTACGGCGCTGCGGCCGCCCGCGCCGAACAGGTCGTGCTCGGCGCCGAGACCGCCTCGAGCCTGCTTGCCCATGAGCTCCCCATCGCCGTCTACCGCTACGGCGTCGAGTTCGGCGGGGAAGGCTGGAACCAGGACAAGGGCGACTCGCTTGGCACCGCGATCGCGCTCACCGGGATGATGAACACCTTCGCGCGCCACCCACGCATCTTCACCGCAATCTACAACGGCCTCAACCGCGGCGACTTCGGCGCGCTCCTGCAGGTCCCCACCGCCTTCGACGTCCCTGCCGGCCAGCGCTTCGCGCTGAACCCCTACGCGGCGGTGCTCTCCTCCTACAGCCAGCTTGCCACGGGCAGCGCGATCAGCGTCGACATGGTAGGCGCCGGCTCCTCGGCGATCAAGGCATTTTACAAGGCGCCGCCCGTCGGGCGCATGCCGGGCACCGAGCGGGTCTCCTTGCTCTCGACGCTCGGCGTCCTCGACCGTGACGCCAGCCAAATGGTGCTGTTTGTCTCCAACCGGGCCGCGAACGACCGTGTCATCGCCCATGTCACGGTGAGCAACACCGCGGCGACCCGCCTCCACAACTCCATGCTCGCTCAAACGCTCCAGTCGCCGTCCCTTTCCACCGACAGCTACACGGGGATCTCGCAGCTCGAGCCCCAAAGCGAGTTCCGCGACCTCGCGCTTGTCCCGGCCACCGACCTCTCGTACCACTTCGACCTCACGCTCGAGCGCAATTCCATTTCGTTCTTCGTGTTCACCACCTTTGCCTGAGGGGGCCTGCCGCTTGCGAATCTCGACCAAGGAGATCTTCGGGGACGTCCGCTACAACGCGGTCTTCTTCATGCTCGGCGTGGTGGCGCTTGGCGTGGCTTTCGCCTTCATGCTGGTCACCTCGCTCATGCCCTACGCGCAAGGGGGCCCGGTGGCTGGAGCGGCTTACGAGTACGCGCTCCTCTTCACCCTTACGGCCGCGCTGTCCGGTGTCGGCTTCATCGCCATCGGCCTCGGTGCCCTCGTCTTCGCGCAGAACTACGAGCCCATTAAGCAGGAGGCCCAGCTGATCACCTTTTCCGCAATCCCCTACGGGATCTTTGTGATCAGCGCGCACCTGGCGCGCGTGCGGGCGGGGGGCGCGAGCGACTTCTTCTCGTACGCCGTCTCGCGGTCGGCGAGCGGCACGCCCACAATGATCGTCGCCGCGCCCGAATCGTTTGCGACCACCGGGCCGTTCCTCGCCGTGGGCAGTGTCGCGGCATTCGTGTTCGCCTGGGGCCTATCCTCCTTCCTTGGCAACATGAAGATCGTCAAGGAGGTCGGCGGCCTGACCCTTGGCCTCACGCGCCTGCTTGGCGTCCTCATGTGCGCGGGGCCAATCCTCATGTTCCTCGGCTGGCCGTCGATCGCCTCGGAGGCCACCTCGACCGACTGGCTCGGGGCGCCTTTCATCCTGTACTTCACGGGCTACCTGATCCTTGCCTTCGCCGTGCCCCTCGTCGGCATCATCGTGACGTACCGCGTCGGCACGGTGTTTTGGGACGCTGCGAAGACCGTACGGTACCTCTCGGACTTCCGCAAGAAGGCGGCAGCCGTCGCCGACCGCAAGGCCGGCACCGAGGTCGACAACCGCCCGTGGTGGGAACGGATCGCCGAGTCGGGCGAAGAGAAGGAATAGAGGCAGCGGCTTCAGCCGGCCAGCACGCGCAACATAAGGAATGCGCCGAGCGTCATGGCAAAGGCGTGCAGCAAGCCCGCCGAGAACTTCCCGGCCGAGATGACCCCGGCAAGGACCCCGTCTCCGATCGCATGGACGATCGCGGCGTAGAAGTACACATCCTTGATCGCAGGGATGAGCGACGCGTCGATCGTCGTCCCTTGGATTTGGGCTGCCCCCGCCGGGGCTGTCGCTGCCACCGCAGCCGCCGAGGCGGCGGTCTTCGCCATCTCCGCGAGGAATGTGGTCTGGAGGATGAGCACGGTGACAACGAACACGCCGAACGCGATGTAAATGACGGAGGTGTACGCCTGCATCGACGCGCGGCGCTCCTTTTGCATCATGTGCATCTCCTTCGTGTCGGTAGCCACGAGCTCGAGCACGTCGGCCACATTGCCGCCTGCCGTCGACGCCTTGATGATGAGCGACGACACGCGCTTGACGAGCGGCGTGTCCACGCGCTCGCCGAAGAGCGCCAGGGCTTCGGTGGCCGAAATGCCCCACTGGATCTGGTGGGCCATGCGCTTGATCTCGGGGGTGAGCTTGCCGTACTTGCCGGCCGCCGCCGAGACGATCGACTTGGCAAGGGTCATCCCGAAACGGCCGCCCTCGGCGACATCACGCAGGAAGTCTGGCATGCGCTCTTCGATTTCGCGGATCCTGCGGTCCTCTCTCGCGCGCACGATACCGACCGGCCCCATGAACGCCATCATTCCAATGATCATCCAATCGGGGCCATTGAACCACAGCACTTGGAACCGGTGCAGCATGGTAAGGACGCCGATGATGGCGCAGAGGATCGCAAGCCCAAGCGAGACGTAGGTAACGAGCGCCACGGGCGAAAGTTCGTTTTCCTTGACCTGGGCCTGCACTTCCTCCACGAGGCGCTGGATCCGCGGGTCGGTTTCGTCGACCGCCGTCGAGCGGGCCTTGCCCGCCACCGTGACATCGCCGCTGCCGTAGGCCATACTCAGACCTCCTCAACCATGGACGAAATGAGCACGATGAACCCCGCTTGGGACATCGGGATCATCAATAGGACGATCACGTAGAGCATCAGGATGATGAACGGGCCCGAGTTGCTGTTCACGGTCGCCATGAGCGACATCATGACGATGAGGAAGAGCGGCGCGGCCACCACGACAGTCACGAACGTCTCGGCGAGCATGCCGAGCGTCTCCATCAGCGTCTTCTCGTTGATGCGGCGGTCCTTGTTGAACTGGTCGGCCTTCATGAGGAAGAATGGCTTCAGCTGGCCGCCCGACGCCGATGTCGTGATCACGCCCTGCAGGAAGTCCTGCCACTTGGGCGAGGGCGAGCGGTTGGCGGCGTCCTTGAGCGCGGTGAGGATGTCCTTGCCCATGAGCTCGATGTCGCGCGTGATCCACTGCGCCTCACGCTGGATCTCGCCGTACATCTTCTGCTTCGACAGCTCCTTGAAGATGACGTCGATGTTGACGTTTGCAGAGGACATGGCGGAGATGAACGACATCGCGTAGGCGATGCGCTTGTCGATGTTCCGCTTGCGCGACTTGGCCTTGCGCGAGGGGGAGCCGCTCGTGATGATGAAAGCGAGGACGGGCAGCAAGACCATCAGCAGCAGCGGCACGACCAGGAGCGACCCGGGCGCGTGAATAACGGTAAACAAGATTCCAAGCCCCACGAACAGGCCCACGCCAAGCGCGCCTGCTACCGTGGTCGAAAAGAAGACGTAGGCCCAGTAGTCCTCCGGGCGGATCGCCATCCGCGCCATTTCGAGCGAGGTCTCGAGCTTCGGGTTGTGGTAGTCGATGAACCGGCGGCCCACGATGCGCCGCGCCGTCAACTGGAACGCCGACAGCGACTCGCGGTAGGGCGCCGAGCCCTTGGGCAGGCGCACGACATGCGGGCCGGCCAGGTGGAACTCCGCTTCTTTAAGGGCAACGGCCGTCTTGAGCGAAGCGCCCTTCTCGACGTTGAAAGCCTCGAAGCTGCTGCGGATCTCCGTTGCCGACTTCTTCTCGATGCTCACCGCGGACCCTCCTTCGTTTTAGGCAGTTGCCTGCGCGCGTTACCCGTAGAGCTCCTTGCGCACATTCTTGATCGTCTCTTCGGGGTTCTTGTAGTACGCCGAGATGATCTTCGACACGTCGATGAAGTTGCGGACATTCGTCTTGCGCATCCACTCGAGGATCTCCTCGCGGCGCTTGACCTCCTCCTTCATCTGTTCGGAGGTGAGCCCCTGCATATTCTGGATCTTCTCGTAGAGGAACGAGTGCCCATTGTACACGAACGTGTCGTCCGCCTGGTTCCAGCGGAAAACGGTGTTCGTGATGAGCTCGTTGGTCTCCGGCTCAATTCCAACGATCTCGATGATGCCCTTCACGCGGCGGCTCATGCCCTTGCCCACGCGCACTTGGCCCTGGAGCAGGACGATGTTGAGCGAGGAGAGCAGGATGCGCGGCAGCTCGATCGGCGGGTTCTCTAGCCGGTGCACCATCGCCTTCACGGAGTCGGCGTGCATCGTCCCGTACACGGTGTGGCCGGTGGCCATCGCCTGGAACAGCGTCTGGGCCTCCTTGCCACGCACTTCACCGACCATGAGGTATTGCGGGCGCTGACGCAGCGCTGCGCGCAAGAGCTCGAACATGTCGATTTCGCCGGCCGCCTTGCCGTCCGCCCCGCGGGCGCCGAAGCCCGCGCGTGTGAGCCCTGCGATCCAGTTCTCGTGCGGGATGTTGATTTCGCGGGTGTCTTCGATCGTGATGATCTTGTGCTGGGGCGGGATGAAGAGCAGGAGCGCATTCAGCGTGGTGGTCTTGCCGGAAGCCGTGCCGCCGCAGATCAGCATCGACTCGCCGTGCTCGATGGCGAGCCACAGGTAGGCGAGCATCGACACTTCGAGCGTGCGGAAGCGCAGCATGTCGGGGGGCGTGAACGGGTTGTCGCGGAAGCGCCGGATCGTGAACGAGGAGCCGCGCGTGGTGACTTCGCGCGCGAGCGTTGCCTGGAGACGCGAGCCGTCCGGGAGCGTGGCGTCAAGCAGGGGGTCGGCGACCGAGATGTGCTTGCCCGACCGCTGGGCCATGTTGATGACGAACGAGTCCACCTCGGCGTCGTCGCCGAACATCAGGGTCGACTTGATCGAGCCGTACTTTCGGTGGAACACATAGATCGGGATGCGCACCCCGTCGTTCGAGACATCTTCAATCTGCGGGTCCTTCATGAGCACGTCGAGCTTGCCGAACCCGATGAAATCACGGATCACGTAATACGTGATGCGGTCGCGCGAGACGGGCACGAGCGTGATCCCGCGCGAGGAGAGTAGAGCGTCGATCGACTTTCGCAGGTATTCTTCCTTGTCTTTGTGCGTCGTCTCGTCGAAGGTGTATTCGAGCGTCTTGATCAACGTGTCCTTGACGAACTTGAGCGTCTTGACTTCCTCGTCGGTGAGCTGGGGCTCGATGACTTCGTAGTAGTACTCGTGCATTACTTTGTTGTACTTGATCCGCACGTAGGAGAACGGCTTCGTGATAGCGTTGATCTCGACTTCCTCGAAGTTGGGGTCCTTGATCTTGGGGATGAGCGTGGGCGCGCTGCGCTCCTGAACCTTCATCTCGAGGTCTTCGGCCGACATGGACTTCGGGAGCATGATGCGCCGGTCCTGGTTCTTCATCGCCCATGCGATGAGGTTGGTGCGCATGTTGTTGATGACCTGTGCGATGCCCTGGCGCTCCTGGGCCTCGATCGACTGGAGCTCCTTCTGCTGCTGCTTGGTGAGCCCCTTGGTCCCCGCGAGGGTCAGCGCCTTGTCACTCGATGCCGCCATTTTTTCCACCGCCATTGTTTTGTAGGTTACGACAGGTCCAACTCGCTGTTGAACACTTGATACGAAAGGATGATCCGGTTCACCGTGGCGAAACGGACGGTCACCACATTGGTGCCCGCGGTCCAGTTCACCTGGAACTGTCCAGCCGGGAGGCGGCTACTTATAGTCTTGTTCAGGTAGGCCGCCCACGAACTTGCGCACTCCGAAGTGATGTTGAGCCAGAAGACTTGAGGGGTCGAGTAATTGACATCCGTGACGACCGGCGCAAACAAAAGCGAGGTCCGGATGCTCACCGTGCTTGCGCTCGAGTACGAGGAGCCGTCGCCGGCGATGGAAAGGAGCGTCAGGCGCAGCTGCGTTGCATTGGAGGAATTTTCAAAGGTGAACGCCGGGCCGGTCTTGAGCAGTTGTCCGTCCGTCTGGTTGATGATGATGGCGCCAAACTCGTAGAGGTAGCTCTGCTGGACGTAGCGCGTGTTGATCGTGGAGTACTTGATCGCGCCGTACGCAGTCTGGTTGATCCCCTGGCTTTCATTTTGCACGGTGAGCTGATTCCGGTATAGGCCGCTGCCGTAGGCGCCGTTGTTGAGCGAGCCGGAGGAGCCTGGCGCGAAGACCGGCACACCCGGCTGGCCAAGCGTAATGGGGTTTGCGACCGACTGGCCGGGCGTGGCGATGAGCGCCTGTTGGTCGACCGTCTTCTTGAGTTCGGCAAATTGAGCGTCAACGACGGCCGCGTGGTCGGCTTCCTTGCCTTGGACCCAAACCGGGATCCAGCGGGTTGTCACCACGGTGAGGAGCGTCATGATGACCATGATCGCAAGGATCGTCCCCACCGCCGCCGACTGGGCGCTTTTGTCGCGGCGCAGGGGGAGGAGGAAGGGCCATGGGCGGGTCGATCCAGATACCTTCGGTTTGGCCACCGAACTAACCCCCATTCCAGGCCTTGCGATATTTCGGGGCGGTATAAGTAGTCCACGCACCGGCTGTCAGGTCAGAATTTCTGGCCAGAGGCCGCCGAAGGTGCCTGGCCGAGCCGCGTCTACCGCCGGCCGCTCGCGAGACGCCCTGCGCCGGCTCGCTGTCGGTGGAAGGCTGCCGCGTTGGCCCGGGCGGCGTGGCGGATCTTACGCCTCAAACGAAACCAACCACATGGCTGAAGCTGACTCCGCGGTCGGCGTCGCCGATATCGACCGTGTGGATCTGCCGGTTGCCCGTATCGATGAACTCGAAGGTCCACCCCGCACCCTGCAGGTGGCGATAGTACAGGACCGCACCGTCGTTGGTCGCGATGATGATGTCGTCGTGGCCGTCGCCGTCGATGTCGCCTACGCGCAGGTAATTGGCCCGCGAGTTGCGCACGGGGCTAAGGTCGACGAACTGTGTCCTCGGGAAGGTGCCGTTGGCGTTGTAGAAGACATGGACGAACTGCGAGTTCTCGCCCATCACCACATCGAGCTTGCCGTCGCCGTCGATGTCGCCGATGTCGATGGAGTAAGCCGTGGCCGGCGTCGCCAGCGACGTCGAAGTCGTGAAATTCTGGCCATAATAAATCTTGCCGGCCGGTCCGACAACGGCGGCGATATCGTTGCGCCCGTCGCCGTTCATGTCGCCGATGGAAAATTCGGCCACGTTGCCCCCCGTCGAGATGCTGAGCGTGTTCGGCGTCGAAGTGTAGCGCCGGACGAACATGTGGTCCACATAGAGCGTGTCGAGGGCCGTCGCATTCGCGGCGCGATTCAGGTCCGTGGCCCGGATGTAGATCTGGCTTCCGCCAACGCTTGCCGGCAACAGCACGCTTTGGTAGCTGTTGTCATCCGTTGTCTTCGTCACGGTAAGCAACGTTGACCACGGCCCCGTGGACGAAGGTCCCCACTCGAAGAGGAAGTCGTCCGTCTCGTTGTTGAGCGTGTGGTTCGCCTCGACGAAGAAGCGGTACGCGGCGCCGCCGGTGCCAATGGCTGCAGTTTGCCACTTGTGCTCGAGGCGGCTCGTGGTGCCGTTCGCCTTGATCACATTGACGGCGAGGTAGTCAACCGAAATCTTGGTCTGCTTCGCATCGCTGGCTCCGTCGTTGTTGGTGATGTCGCTGTCCTGGACATCAATGTAAAGGTCTCCCCCGGTGAACCCCGTCAGCGCAAAGGTTTTCGTCGTGAGGGAGGTCTCCGAGATGGTGCCGAGCGTCGACGAGACGGCTCCGTTGCCGACCTTGTAGTGGATCTCCATCGGCTCAGAACCCGTGCTCAGGAAACCGCTAATCGTCACCGTGGCCGTGTCGCTCCCTCCAAGCGTCGGGATCGTGCTGAACGAGTATAGAAGGCCGGGCGCTGAGCCGGCGGTGGAATTACGGATCATCCACTTGTTGTTGCCATAGGTCTCCGAGAGGACCTCGTACGGCGCGCCGTCGAGGACGAAGGTGTTTGCGAACGAGCCGGTTTCGATCTGGCCGTACAGCGGCGCAAATTCGCCCACCGGACCGTACGTAATCACCGTTTGGCCTGTACCGTTGACCTCTTTGATTTGCTCGTAGACATTATTCGTCGTCTGGGTCGCCGTATAGGTATTCGTGAGGGTCCCCTGGACCGCGGAATCGGAGGCCATCGTGTAATCGGTGTTGGAGGTCGTCCCGAACCCTCCGAAGCCATCGCCGTAAAAAATCTTGATCGCGTTGTTGGAGAGTCCGGCAACTACGTCGTTGGCGCCATCGCCGTTCATGTCGGCGATCTTGAGGTCCTGGACGCGCACGCCGGCTCCGACATTGGCGATGAGGACGGGTGAGGATGCCTGGCCCGAGGGCGCGGTGCAGATGCGGCGGCCGCCCGTGCGGTCGCAGATGAGTGGCACCCACGATCCGTCGTTCTTGTAGTACCAGATCTGGCCGTTGTCGTTGCCAGCCACGACGTCGTTGAACTGGTCGGCGTCAATGTGCCCAGCGGCAACGGATATCGCGTCAGGCCCGCCAAAGTTGTCAATGATGTTGCTGTCCCACGAATGGCCAATGCCATCCACATTGCGGAAGAGCAGCACGAAGCCCGAAGAGGAGCCCATGACCGCGTCTAGGCTCCCATCGCCGTCCATGTCGGCGAATACAACGTCCAACATGTCGCGGCCCGCCCACCGGGGACTGAAGTTGTTGCTCGTGGAGTAGGCCGCCACGGGCGTCTCGTCCCACTTTGCGTTGTTTGCGCCGTTTTCGTAGAACACGGAATACTCGCGGTCCAAGAACCGGCTGGGCCGGAACTCGTGCATGGCGCTGATGACGTCGGCAGCCCAAAGCGGGCCCCGGATGATCAGCTGGCCGCTAAGCGCGTACTTCTCGTCGACGTCGTAAAGCTGGTTTATCGTAACGCCGTAGGCGTTGGTGCCGAACACCCATGGGTCGCGGTTGGGGCTCGACAGGTCGACCACGAAGGTGTACACGGTCGAGTTCCTGATGGAATAGTCGTAGACCGGCGTGTTGCCCGGCGGCGCGAAGATCTGGATTCCGCCCTGGTAGTCGCCGATGGTCACGGCTCCGATGACCGCATCGTCGCTGGTCGTGGCCACGGTGATCTTGACGTACATGAACTCGGTGAAGTTGAAAGTGTTCGACGGCTGGGTGAGGTCCTTGTCCTTGTAGAACTCAAGGCGCGGGTAATTCGGGAAGATTCCCGACGCGTCCGTGATGTTGATCGCGGCCGTCGTTTCGAACCTGTTGTCTGGCGGGGGGATGTTGCTGGTGCGCAGCGTCATGTCAAGGGAATACGGTCCGGCCGCGAGTTGAGAGCCGTTGAATCCATACGCCGCCGAGTTCGTATTGAACCGGGCGCTGTAGATGAAGTAGCCGCCGATGAACTCCTCGAATCCGAACCCGCGCGTGGAAGACGGGTGGCTGGTCGCGGTCGGCGAACCCCCGCCGTAGACCAGCGCCTTGACCGGCAACCCGCTCGGCGAAAACAGCATCACGTCGTCTTGCAGGTCGATGTTCTTGAGGAACTGGGAAGCGACCACGATTACGACGGTCTCGCCTTTCACAAAGTCGCGGGTGCCCGTCCCGTTGTAGCGCTTGCTGTCCCATTCCGTTGAGTTGTAGATCTCAAAGGCCTGGAAGCGGTTGTTGAACGTCCAGCCAAAGGGGCCCTGGCCCGTGATGACGGGGCCCTGCGCGGGCGCCAAGGAACGCACCTGTAGCATCAGGAATCCGCGGGTCGCGTGGCCCGCAAGGTCGGTGGCCGTCAGGTTGACCGAGTAGGTTCCGGCGGGCAGGCACGAGCTGATGTTGCTCCAGGTTTGGGTTTCGAACACGCCGAACCCGGTGTCAGCTAGGGTTTGGTTCGCGAGCCCGCAGCCGAGAACCCCCAGGTCGGCCCGCACCCCGGTCGATGGCAAGTCGTTGTCGTAGTCGACGGCAACGACGCGGATGCCGAAATTGTGCAACCCTGAATTGTAGACATAGCCGTCGGGGATCACCGCCGCCGTCCCGATGATGGGGAAGGCGCCGCCATTCCCGATCCCGCGCTGAACGACAGCGAGCAGGACGACCTGGTTGTTCTTCCCGTCAATCACGGTGACCTGTATCGTGGCGTTCTGGGAAAGCTGGTTGCCGGTGAAGGGCACCGTCCAGCGCTGGCCCGTGACCCAGTTGCCCGAAGAAGGGACGAGGCCGTCGGTGACTGCCAGCGGGAAGGCGGTGCCGTTCGATTGGATGATGATCGTGGTGGTGCTGGCCTGGAGCGGCTGGCCGCCCGCGTGCGTGATCGTGACGATCCCGTTGTTGGGGTCGGTGCGCTGGAGGGAGGGCACGAGGTCGACGTAGGTTTGGTTGCCCGGACCGGTCAGCGAATTGACGAAGAGGATGATTCCCGAGAACACGACCACCGTCATCGCGAGTAGCAAGACGGTGCCGACGACCTCCGACACGCCGCGGACGTCCACGGGCTTGTACGTTGGCAGGCCCACTCTTCGGTTTGACATAGGGACCCTTCCAGTTCTGATATCAGGTAAACCTGGCCCGATAGTATATCAAATCTCGCGACCGAGTGCCGCCCCAGGTTTGCAATCCAGATAGGGAAAAAATGGCGGGTGGGCCTCCCTTGGATGTCCTGGACGCTGGGGCATTTGGGGGGAGGGCGTTGGAGCCCTTCGGCAGGTGCCGTCGAGACGACCTCCTGCGCCAGTGGTCATTTCCGATGACAACTTCGATCCGGCCCGGAGCAAAAGGTGCCCATCGGCCTCGCATATATGAACGCTGTCGAGGGCACTCTTCGACCGTGCCGCCGCGCTAGGAGGGCTTAAGTCCGGCTCCTGGATCAACGCTCAAACGAACTTACTTGGCCAACTGCCACGGTGGACGGCACCATGCATCCCAGCGATCGAATCTCGGGCGCGCGGGGAACGCCGCTCCACGGCAAGACCGTGGTGCTCGGCGTCTGCGGGTCGATCGCGGCAGTGGAAACCGTGCAGCTTGCCCGTGAGCTCATCCGACAAGGCGCACGCGTCGTGCCGGTCATGTCGTCAGCGGCTGCGCGCATCGTCCACCCCGACGCGCTCGAATTCGCCTGCGGCGTGCGCCCTATCCTCGAACTCACCGGCCAAGTCGAGCACGTGCGCTACTGCGGAGCGCCGCCGCGCGAAGCGGATGCGCTGCTGATCGCGCCGGCCACGGCGAACACGCTCTCGAAGATCGCGCTCGGCATCGACGACACGCCCGTGACGACGTTCGCAACGACCGCGGTCGGCTCGGGGATGCCTGTAATCGTGGCGCCGGCCATGCACGAACCCATGCTCGACAACAAGGCGGTGCGGCGCCGCCTCGAGGAACTCAGAGAGCTTGGGGTCGTGGTCGTCGAGCCGCGGATGGAGGAGGGCAAGGCGAAGCTCGCCTCCACCGAGGATATCCTGAGCGCGCTTATGCGGGCGCTCGGGCCGCGCGACCTTGAAGGAAGGCGCCTGCTGGTGATCGCCGGCTCCACCGCGGAGCCGATCGACAGCGTCCGGGTGATTACCAACAAGTCCTCGGGCCGGACGGGCGCCGAGATCGCCCGCGCGCTCCACGCGCGCGGAGCGGAGGTCACGCTCCTGGCAAGCGAGGGACTACTCGAGCGATTCCGCCCGCCGGCGGCGCGGACGCGGTCCTTCTCGTCCGTCGACGATGTGCTCAAGGGCCTCGAGGAAGTCGGCGACCTCAACGCGTTTGCCGCCATCGTCAACTGTGCCGCGATTTCGGACTACACCATCGCAAAGCGCGAAGGGAAGATCCCCTCCGGGCTCGAGCCGCTCACCCTCGAGCTGCGGCCGGCGCCGCGCGTGCTCTCGGCGATCCGCGAGCGGTTCTCGGGCCTGCTCGTGGGCTTCAAGCTTGAGGCCGGGGCGGACGCGGCGGCGCTTGTGCAGAAGGCGCGCAAGCGGCAAGCCGAGCACCGCATGGAGATCGTGGTTGCGAATTTGCTCGAAGACGTTTCGGCGGGGCGCACGCACTGGCGCATCATCGACGGCGACCGCGAGGTAGAGGAAATCGATGGGAGCAAGGCGCAGGCGGCCCAACGGCTTGCGGAAATCATCGCAAAGCGGCTCGCCGCGAAATAGGGCCGGCCTTGGACTCGGGGCGCAAAAAATTATGGACGCGCGCGCATTTTGCCCCGGCCACATCACCGCGTTCTTCGTCCCGCGCGGCGGGCTGCAAGACCCGCCGGAGCGGCGCGGCAGCCTGGGCGCCGGCTTCTGCATCGAGAGCGGCGTGGATGCCGGCGGCCAGACAGCGGGGTCGCGAAGTCAAGCGCACCCGTCGCCGTCCAGACTCCCTTTCGAGCTCGTGGTGGTCGACAACGGGCGGCGCCTCAGAGGGCCCCACACGACCCGACTGGCGCTCGCCGACCTCGTGCGCCGCGCCGGACCCCGCGCGGATTTCCCGGCGCGCTTCACGCTTCGCAACGAATACACGCTTCCCCTCGGGGCAGGCTTCGGGGTGTCGGGCGCCTGCGCGCTCACCGCCTCGCTGCTTGCCAACGAACTCATGGACCTCGGCCTTGCGCGCAGCGACTGCGTGGCCGCCGCGCACTGCGGCGAAGTGCAGGCGCTCTCAGGGCTTGGCGATGTCGGCCCCCAGTCGCTCGGCGGCTTCGAGGTCCGCACGCGCGAAGGGCCGCCCCCGCTCGGCCGCATCCTGCGGCCCGCCACTCCGAGCCTCGAGGTGCTCCTCGTCTCGTTTGGGCCGCGGTCGACGCAAGCGTTCCTCACCGACTCGAGCGGGAAACGGCGCTTGGCAAGGACCGGCCGGTCGTGCCTTAAGCGCCTGCGGGCCGCCCCGTCGGTCTTCCGTGCCGCGGCGCTCGGCCGCGAATTCGCCGAAACCCTCGGCCTGGTCTCGCCGCGCGCGGGGCGCCTCCTTTCGATCCTCGGCCAGAACGCTCCCGCCTCCGTCGCGATGCTTGGCGATTCGGTGTTCGCCGTCGGCGAGGGGTACCTCGACCTCGTTCCAAGCGGGGCCGTCGCGCGCGGCTTCGTCGAAGTGTCGCGGATTGCCAAGGAGGGCGCCAGAATGGCTTGAGGCCCCTTTTGGCCCTGCATGGCGTGTCGCTTCAAGATTAGAGTTATATCCGGCCCCCCGGGATGAGCAACCTCGGTATCGCCCTGCACAGGATCACGATCGTCTGCTCCGACCCGTGCGAGGGGTGGCCGTGCCTCGAGTGCGAGATGATGGAAGAGGCCATCTCGATGGCCGTAAAGGGGTCCGTCGAGGCGGGCACCGTCCAATTCGAGCACCGCTCCGTTACGGAGGCCACCGAGGCATTCAAGGGTGTCGAATTCAACGACCTCGACGCCCCGTACTTCATGCTTGACGATGAGGTGCGCCTCAACGGCCGCCAATGGCGCGTGGCGTCCATTGAATCCGTCGTGTCGATCCTCAGCATCGGCCTTGGGCGCCGCTAGCGGTTCGCTGCCTGCCGGCCCCGCACGGCCTTCTTGCCCGGGAAGCAATGCTTCCGTAGGGGAACGGTTGCTTTCTCCAAGCGCGCTTGTGATTCTTGCCGAATTAGGGAAGGAGGGCGTCCTCTTCCCGGGCCTCGAGGGGAAGCTGATCCGCGCGGGGGAAGCGCGCCGCCTCGGCGTTGCGATGCTGCGCGACTGCATCGAGAAAGCGATCCCCTGCGCGGGGTTCGACCCGCTCCTCGCCTACTTTCCGCCCGAGCGGCGCGGCGAGGCGGAAGAGGCGATTGGCAAGCGCCAGGTGTGGGCCGAGCCGCTCGCCGGGCCCACAGCCGGGGGGCGTGCCGAGGGGTTCCTGCGCCACCTGCTCGCCGAGCGCACCTACAGGCGCGCGGTCGCGCTCTTCCCGGCGTTCCCGCACATTGACCGCAACGCGGTCTTTGAAGCGGCGCGCGGCGCGAGCGAGACGGGCTTTGCCTATGGGGCTTCGGCGGGCGGCGCGGTGGGGCTCATTGCCGCCGCGTCCACCACTCCTTCGGGCCTGGCGGCAGCGCTTGACGGCGGACACCCCGCAAAGTCGCTTGCGGCGCTGGCCTCGCTTTCGGGCAACCGCCCGTTCGCGCTGGCCCTGCCCGACCCGATTGAAACGCAGGACGCACTCGCGAAGGCCGTGTTCGACCTGCGCGCCGCCTGGGCGAGCCGAGCTTCAGCGGGCGATGACCTGCCGCTCAACCTGCTCGAGGTCTTCGAATCCCTCGGGCTCGTCGCCGCCCTCAAAGGGGATGGCTCCGTCGAGATGCGGCGGGCCGGCCCGCCGCAGCGGCGTACGCGCTAACGCCCGCGGCCTCGGTGAATTCCGCGCGTTGCCAGCCGGCCACCGACAAAGGCTTAATACCGAAACCAATTGCGCGAGCCGTGGCGACGAAGCCCCTCAAACTCACCTCTCGCGACAAGAAGCTCATCGAGCAGCTTACGACGAGTTTCCCCGTCGTGCCCCGCCCTTTCCTGGCGCTCGCCGAGCATTTCGACATGGACGAGTCGACGCTCATTGAGTGGGTCACGGACCTCGTCGCGGCCGGCCAACTGAAGAACTTCCAGCCGACCCTTGACTTCGAAGTCAAGGAAGAGTAGTGCCTCGGCTTGCCAAGGTAGATATCCGCACTCGCCCGGTCGGCGATCGCCTTGAAACTCGCCCGCCTCCTGCCCCTGATCTTCCTGCTTGCAGGCGCGTGGCTTGCCTGCCAAGTTACCTCACCTGCGCCGCTGCCGCAATCACCGTCGCCGCGTGGAGCGGGCTTGGCGCGGTGCGAAAGGACATGAGCCCGTGAGGGATGCCTGGTGCCGCGCGCCCGCTCCTCGACCCGCAAAGTCGCCCCCGAGGAGATCCGCACCGTCGTGCGCAAACTCTACAAGCGCTACGGAAAAACCATGCTCACCCGCCACAGCCCTTACCGCGTCCTTATCGCGACGGTCCTCTCGCACCGCACCAAGGATGAGGTGACCGATGCCGCGTCGCGCAGGCTCTTCACGCGGTTTCCGGACGCCTTTGCCCTTGCCCGCGCTGACCCCGCGGAGGTGGCGGCCCTAATCAAACCCGTCGGGTTCTACAACCGGAAGTCGAAAGCCGTGGTCCGGATTGCGGCAGAACTCATCGAGCGCTTTGACGGTGAGGTTCCGCACGACCTCGAGCTCATGTGCACGCTCCCTTCCGTCGGGCGCAAGACTGCCAACGTGGTGCTCGTCAACGGCTTTGGAACGCCCGCGGTGGCCGTTGACACGCATGTGCACCGGATCTCCAACCGCCTTGGGTGGGTCAAGACCAAGACGCCCGACGAGACCGAGACCGCGCTGCGGCGCGTCGCGCCGAGGGACACATGGCTGCACCTCAATGACGCGCTTGTCAACCACGGGAGGACGGTCTGCAAACCCATCGGCCCGCGCTGCTCGGTGTGCCCCGTCCTTGCGCACTGCCGCCAAGTCGGCGTGCGCCCCGGGCGCGGCTTCGAGCCCGCCGTCAAAAGCCCCGCAGGGAGGGGAGGCTGATGCCGGCGGTCCGCATCGCGCAAGCGCGCCGGTCGTGGGAATCGGCCGTGTCGGTTCCCGTCCTTGAATCGGCAGGCGCCATCCGGGCGGCCCTCGAGGAGCTCGGCTGGGCCTTCGAGCGGCGCAAGTCCACGAAACTCTTCTCCAAGTTTGCCCTCGTCATCATGATGCCCAAGGGCGCGTACGTGTTCCAATTCATCGTGCAGGCCGACCCCGAAGTCACCATCGAGACCTGGCAGACCGATGTCTCGGCGGGTTCCAACATGACCTTCCTCAAGTTGGACGGCTTCAGCACTAAGGACGAGCCGCTGCTGCGCCATTTCCTCGAGCTCTATCGCCGGGCCGTCGGCAAGGACCCGTGGCGCTTCACGCACGGCGAGCGCGGGCGCGCGGGCTACCTGCTTCCGGAATTCTCGCGGGCGAAGAAGGCGTGGTCGGCGCTCGGGTTCGAAACCAAGGCTAAGCGGAAGCGGCCCCCCGCGCGCTAACTCGGGCTCTTGCCGAAGAGGATCGTGTAGAGCAGCCCCGAAATGAAGAGGAGCGCGATGACGAGGGACAAGGCCTGGTAGAAGCGTTTCTTGAACTTCGTCCGGCTCACCCGGTACTTGCCGATCTTGACGTAGTCCCGCTGAACCATGGCCTGCCCCCCCCTTGCGCTACCTCGCGAGGTATACAAACGTGATAAGGACGCCGACGACGGCCTCTCCGATGATGAGCCCCGAGGCAATCATGAATGTGTCGAGCACCCGCAGGATGTACCGCTTCTCGCTCCAGCCCTCCGCCTTGGCGCGCGGCTCGAGGAAGCGGTGCTCGTAGAAGTCCCGCAGGATGCCCCCAAGGAGGTTCGGGCTCACGAGCGAGAGCGGGAAGTACATCCCGAGGCCGAAGGCCGTCCCCATGCCGGTGAGGTACTCGGCAGCAACCCCAATGCCCACGCCGAGGAGCAGGTATTGGACAAGCAGGCCGGCCGCAGGCCCCCCGAGGATGGTGGACATGAACCCCGCAAACGCGTTGGCCTGGGGCGCGACGAAATTCACGGTGTGGTTCACCATGAGGATCGAAAAGATCGTGGCAGCGATCGCGGCCACCGGCGCGCCGGGGATAATCCCCGTGAGGGTCGAGCGCATCAGGTGGTAGGGGCGGTTACCGACGTAGAGCCCAGCCTTGTAGTCGAGGATGATCGTGCCGCTCATCGTGATCGCGCAGCCGAAGGTCGTGGCGCCGAGGATCCCGATCACGGCCATTTCCTCGGGCCGGGTGCCAATCAGCCCCATCACGCCGATGAACACGAGCAGGAAGAGGAAGGTCGTCCCGGAGACCGGTTCCTGGCCGGTCTCGCCTTGGACCTTGACGGCGATCGCCCCGAGCGCGAAGGTCAAGGAAAACAAGAGGACGCCCAGTGCGATCGAGGGGCCCGGCGAGAAGTGGCCCACGAAGATGAACACGGCGGGGATCGAGATGGTCGCAAATACGATCATGAACCAAATGTGCGTGAGCGGCCACTCGTACCACCCCTTCCCCACAATGTAGTCCGAACGCTCGCCGCCTTTGATCGCCCGGGCCACGTCCTTGAGGGCCGGGACGAAAACGGGGTACATCTTGAAGAGCGCCAGGAGGCCGCCGCCGAGGATCGCGCCGATCGCGACATAGCGCGCAATGCGTGCGTAGGCAAGGGTCGCGGAGGCCTGCACGGAATCGACGGGGATGAACCCGCGGTCGGGGATGCTGTAGACCGGGGTGTGCTGGGCAACCGCGATCGGAATAATGAGGAACCACGTCATGAAGGATCCGAGGGACACGAGCATGGCCACGCGGAAGCGCATGAACCAGCCGATCCCCACGAGGAGCGTGGACAGGCCGAGCTCCGGATTCGTGTAATGCTGCGCGGTGGGCGGCAGGTGGATCGTGCCGTCGCTGTAGATTGCGCCGGCGCCCACCGAATCGGCCACCATGTCAAAGACTGATTTGTCCCCGCCCGGACCGAAAAAGGCGCCGTCTTTGAGGAGCGTGAAGCCGCCTGCAACCGCCGTCGTGCCGAAAATGAGCGTGATGAGCCGGCGTGCGTTGAAGGGCGTGCCACGGTGGATCTCGTTTGCGATCTCCAGGAGCTGCACGGAAGCTTCGAACCCCGGCGTGGGGAGCGGGTCGTCGACGAGCCAGATGCGCCGGAAGAGGATGAAGTAAAGCGTGCCGAGGATGCCCGCGATCATGACGGCAAGGATTACGGCCGCGACGGGGGGTACCACCGGGATCCACGATGTCGCGGTGCCATCGGGAAGGATCCGGGCGTAGTTCGGGTCCTTGGCCATGAGCCAGACCGCCGGGTAGGTGAAAATGAATCCCGTACCGATCGATGTCGCCGAGGTCGCGGCGCCGCTCGCGTTGTTGTTGAGCGTGGGCCTCCATTTGAGCGCGAGGCCCACAGCATAGACGACATAACTGCCCCCGGCGACGGCGAGTCCGACTTTGAGGCCCACGTATTCCGTGATGAACGCGAACACGGTTCCGAGGACGATCCCAATCATGATCGCCTTCCAGCTCCACGGGCACATTTCGAAGGAGTCGCGGCGGTTGCGCTCCTCGAGGTATTCCTCAAGGACGCCCGTGTTGAAGTTGGCGTAGAGCTCAGGCGAGTACCAGTCAAGCGTGTCGGTCTCGATGGCCCGAAGGCCCTCGGGGGTCGCGGGCCGCCGGTAGTGGGAGGTACGGACGGCCATGCGGGAAACCCATCCAGAGATGCGCGCGCTGGCCGCGCGGATCGGGCGGAGTTCTAATAAAGCCATTGAATTGGCAGGGCCGCGCCTCGCTTGCGCTGGCGCCCCCACAAACTCCATTCCCCGGGGACGAGTGGCAGGCTGCGTGGCGGGCAAGGGGCGGTCAAAGGCGCCGGGGGCCGAGCCGGAGCTGTTCATGATAGAGATCCGCGCCCGCGACTTTGGCGCCCTGTGTGCGTTTTACGAGGAGTCGATGGGGCTTAGCGTTGCTATGCGCGACCTCAAAGCGGGCTTCGCGATGTTCGGGAAGAAGCCCCCGTACCTGGCGGTCGTGCGCAAGGCGCTGCGAGGCGCGCCCAAGCGGTCGCGGGCGCTCCCGGACTTCAAGGTCGAGGACCTCGACGCGATTTTGGCGCGCTTGAAGGCCGCCGGCGTTGCGGTGCTCGCCGAGCCTTCGGCCTCGCCCGAGGGCTATCGGATCGCACGGGTCGCCGACCCCGAGGGCAACGAGATCCACCTTTTCGAGTGGGCGGAGGGCGCGGGGCCGGGCCTCTGAGTTCGACGAGCGCGAGCTCCTCGAAAGCAAAGCGCGTCCGGGCGATGACCCGCGCGGCCACGCCCTTTGGAACAGCCGCAAGGAACGAGGCCCAAGGGGACAAACTCGACACGATCGTGAGCGCGCGGCCGTCCGGCGAGAGGTGGGCGGGCAACCCTTTCAAGAAACGCCGGGTTATTGCAAGGCCATCCGGACCGCCGTCAAAGGCAGCGTTCAGGGGCCCAGCCACTTTGTCCTCTGAAGCCGTGGGCAGGTAGGGCGGGTTGAACACGATCAACTCGAAGCGGCCTTGGACAGGCGCGAACAAGTCGCCGACAAAGCCTTCGACCGCGAGCCCCTCGGCTTGCGACCGTGCCAAGGCCACCGCGACCGCAAGGGGGTTGATGTCCGTTGCCGTAACCTGGGCGCCGCGTCGGGCAAGCTCGAGGGCGATGTCCCCGCGGCCAGTACCGATCTCAAGGGCCCGCGCGCCCTCGCGCACCCGCAGGTCTGCAAGAATCAAGTCTGTATCCTCGGCCGCCGCGTAGACCGAATCTCGATGGTCCGCCACCGCAACCCGCCGAACCTGCAAGAGGACGCCACCGCATGAAGATTCGCCGCGCGCCCAACCCGTCACGCGGCCCAAAACCGTGCCAATGATTACGTTCAAATCCAAGTCCCCTAATCCCCGCCGGGCTCACAGGGATGCGCACTACTCTCGTCATCGAGGACGGCACGGTCGTCGAAGGTGACGGGTTCGGTTCAGACAGGTCCGCTTTTGGCGAGTTGGTATTCAACACAGGGATGAGCGGCTACCAGGAGGCGCTCACGGACCCCTCCTACCGCGGCCAGGTCCTTCTGATGACCTACCCGCTCATCGGCAACTACGGGCTCAACAGCTCGGACTTCGAGTCGCCCAGGCCGCAGGTGCGCGCCTATGTCGTGCGCGAAGGCTGCGACCTGCCCGTCCACCGCAATTCGAAAGAGACGCTGCACGATTTCCTCAAGCGCTTCGACGTGCCCGGCATCGCCGGCCTCGACACGCGCATGCTCACGATCCGGATCCGCGAACGCGGGACGCTAAAGTGCGCGGTCGTCAACGAGGAAAATCCCGACCTCGCAAAATGGGTTGAGCGCGTCCGAGCGGCCCCTGCCCCCGACGCTGACAACCTTGTCGCGGAGGTGACGGCCAAGGCGCCGCACGACCACGGCGGCCAGGGCCCCACCATTGCGCTCTTCGACACCGGCGCCAAGGAGAACATCGTCCGCAACCTCTCGAAGATCGGGCGCGTCGTGCGTCTGCCGTACAACACCAAGGCCTCGGAGGTGGAGTCGTTCAAGCCCGCGGGGGTCTTCGTCACCAACGGCCCGGGCGACCCCGCCCACCCCGAACTCATGCGCACGCTCGTCCCCACGCTGCGCGAGCTCATGGACAAGTACCCCACCGTCGGCATTTGCCTTGGCCACCAGCTGCTCTGTCTCGCGCAGGGCGGGAGCACCTTCAAGCTGAAATTCGGGCACCGGGGCGCCAATCAGCCGGTCAAGTTCCTCGACACCGGCCGCGTGTTCATCACCTCCCAAAACCACGGCTACGCCGTCGAGCCCTCGTCGCTGCCCGACGGGGTGGCCGTCACGCAAGTCAACGCGAACGACGGGACCGTGGAGGGGATGGCGCGCAGCGACGGGCGCGTCTGGTCGGTGCAGTACCACCCCGAGGCGGCGCCGGGCCCGTGGGACTCCGCGTTCCTCTTTGACAAATTCAGAGAGACGCTGGAGGGCAAAGGCCGCGCGGGAGGGAGCTAAAGAGCCTATGCCCCGCGACCCCTCGATCAAGAAGGTCATGATCATCGGCTCCGGCCCGATCATCATCGGCCAAGCCGCGGAATTCGACTTCTCCGGCACGCAGGCGGCCCGCGCGATGCGCGAGGAGGGCGTCTCCACCGTCCTTGTCAACTCCAACCCCGCGACCATCCAGACCGACCCCGACACCGCCGACCGCGTCTACATCGAGCCGCTCACCGCGGCAACGATCGAGGCCATCCTCGCCCGCGAGCGGCCCGACGGAATCCTCTCGGGGATGGGCGGCCAGACCGCCCTCAACCTCTGCGCGGAGCTCGGCGAGCGCGGCGCGCTTGACCGCCTCGGCGTGCGCTTGCTCGGCACCCAGCTTGCCGCCATCGAGGCCTCCGAGGACCGCGCGCTCTTCGCCGCCGCGATGCGCGAGATCGGCGAGCCGATCCCCAAGTCGGCGACCGCCTCGTCGATCGGCGAGGCCAAGCAGATCGTCCGCGACCTCCTCTCCGGCTTCCCCGCACTCGTGCGCCCGTCCTTCACGCTCGGGGGCACCGGCGGCGGGATCGCCCGCAGCGAGGCGGAGCTCGAGGACATCGTCGGGCGCGGCCTCATCTACTCCCGAATCCACAGCGTGCTCATCGAGGAGTCGGTCCTTGGCTGGCAGGAATTCGAGTACGAAGTGATGCGCGATGCGGCCGACAACGCGATCACGGTCTGCAACATGGAAAACCTCGACCCCATGGGCATCCACACCGGCGAGTCGATCGTGATTGCGCCTGCCCAGACGCTCTCGGACTACGACCACCAGCGCCTGCGCAGCGCGGCGCTCAAGGTCATCCGCCACCTCAAGATTGAAGGGGGCTGCAATGTCCAGTTCGCGCTGCACCCGGACACGGGCGAATACCGCGTCATCGAAGTCAACCCGCGCGTTTCGCGCTCCTCGGCCTTGGCCTCCAAGGTGACCGCCTACCCGATCGCGCGCGTCGCCTCGAAGATCGCCATCGGGCTGCTCCTCGACGAGATCCCCAACCGCGTGACAGGCAAGACGCCCGCTTCCTTCGAGCCCGCGCTCGACTACTGCGTCATCAAAGTGCCGCGCTGGCCGTTCGACAAATTCCGCACCGCCGACCCCCACATCGGCACGCAGATGAAGTCGACCGGGGAGGTCATGGCGATCGGCCGTTCGGTCGAGGAAGCGCTTCTCAAGGCGGTGGCCTCGCTCGATGTCGACCTCAAGTGGCTCCAGCCGCTGGACTGGGACGAGATCCGCCTCATCGAAGAGCTGCTTGCCCCGACGGACAAGCGCCTGTGGGCGATCGCCGACGCGCTGCGCCGGGGCATGGCGCCCGCCCAAGTCGCCGACCTCACGAAGTGGAGCCCCTTCTTCGTCGAGAAGGTGCGCAAGATCGTCCACCTCGAAGGCGAGCTGCGCGAAGCCGGCGCGAAGGGCCCCCTCCCGCATGCATTGCTTGGGCGCGCCAAGCGCATGGGGTTCCCGAACTTCGCGCTCTCGCGGATCCTGAAAGTGCCGGAGGGGGAGGTGGCAGCCGCCGTGGCGCGCTCCTCGATCCGACCGACCTTCAAGATGGTCGACACCTGCGCCGCCGAGTTCAAGGCCGAAACTCCGTACTTCTACTCGACCTACGAGCAGGAGGACGAGGCCGTGAGGAGCGACCGGCCCAAGGTGCTCATCCTCGGCTCGGGCCCCATCCGCATCGGCCAGGGCATCGAGTTCGACTACTCGTGCGTCCACGGCGTCCTCGCCTGCCGCGAGGAAGGCTTCGAAGCCATCATGGTCAACAACAACCCGGAGACGGTGTCCACCGACTACGATGTCTCCACGCGCCTCTACTTCGAGCCCATCACGCTCGAGCACGTCATGAATATCATTGAACGCGAGCGCCCCGACGGGGTCGTCGTCCAGTTCGGCGGCCAGACCTCGGTGAACCTCGCCGTGCCGCTGCAGCGGGCGCTCGAGGCGGGCGGCCACAAGACAAAGGTGCTCGGCACTTCGCCCGACTCGATCGACCTCGCCGAGGACCGGCGGCGCTTCGCAAAGCTGATGGACACCATGGGGATCCCCCAGCCCGCCGGGGGGACGGGCTTCTCCTTCGACGAGGTGAAGGACCTCGCCCTTGAGATCGGCTACCCCGTGCTCGTGCGCCCGTCGTATGTCCTTGGCGGCAAGGCCATGGAGATCGTCCACACGCCCGAAGAGCTCGAGTTCTACGTGGCGAACGCCGCCCGGATCTCAAGCGAGCACCCGATCCTCGTCGACAAGTTCCTCCAGGACGCCATCGAGGTCGATGTCGACGCCGTCTGCGACGGCGAGGAGGTCTTCATCGGCGCGATCATGGAACAGCTCGAGGAGGCAGGCGTCCATTCGGGCGACTCGGCCTGCGTGATCCCGCCCCAAACGCTCTCGGCCGAAGTGCTGCGCGTGATCGAGAATTACACGGTCCGCATCGCGCTTTCGCTGAAGGTCGTCGGGTGCGTGAACATCCAGCTCGCCGTGAAGGACGGCAAGGTCTTTGTGATCGAGGCGAACCCGCGCGCCTCGCGCACGGTGCCGTACGTGTCGAAGGCGATCGGCGTCCAGCTTGCCAAGGTCGCCACCAAGGTGATGCTCGGCAAGCGGCTTCGCGAATTCACGCTCACGCGCCGCGGCCAGCACTCCGTCTCGGTGAAGGTGCCCGTGTGGCCGTTCCAGAAGCTGCCCGGCGTCGACGCGATCCTCGGACCCGAAATGAAGTCCACCGGCGAATCGATGGGCTGGGACCGCTCCTTCGGCGTGGCCTACTACAAAGGGATGCTCGCCGCCGGGATGCACCTGCCGCTTGAAGGGACGGTCTACCTCACCGTCCGCGATGCTGACAAGGCGAAGCTGCTCCCGATCGCCCGGACGCTTGCCCACTGCGGGCTGAAGCTCTGCGCGACCAAGGGGACCTCGTCGTTCCTGCGCGAAAACGGGCTCGAGGTCGAGACGGTGTTCCGCGTGTCGGAGCGCCAAGCGCCCGACGCGCTCGACTACATGCGCCGCGGGATCATCCGGCTCGTGATCAACACCCCCACGGCGGGGTCGGGGGCCAAGCGCGACGGGGCCGCCATGCGGCGCCTTGCGGTGGACCTCGGCATCCCATTCATCACGATGATGTCGGCGGCAAAGGCCGCGGCGCATGCGATTGAAGCGGCAAAGCACACCCCGCTTGAAGTCCGCTCGGCTGCCGAGTACCTCGCCGAGCCCGCGCACGACGACCACCCGCAGGAGCGCCCCCGCGTGCGTGCGTCGTGAACGGGTCGCCCTCGCGCCGCGGCGGATACATAAGCCGCCGCTTCGATAGGCCCCCGGAGGGACGGCGCGTGGCGAAGGCACGCCCCAAGGTCCGGCACGGGCGCGACCTTGCGCCCGTCGAGGCCGTCTTCACGGCCCGCTCGATCGCGGTGGTCGGCGCCTCGCGCGACCCGCACGGCATCGGCCACACGATCGTCCGCAACCTCGTGCGCGACGGCTTCCGCGGCACGGTCTACCCCGTGAACCCCAAGGCCGACCACATCCTGTCGATCCGCGCGTACCCCTCGGTTTCGTCGATCCCCGGCCCCGTCGACCTTGCCGTCATCTGCGTGCCGGCCTTGGTCGTGGAAAGCGCCGTCGAAGAGTGCGGGCGCAAAGGCGTCAAGGCCGCCATCGTCATCACCGCGGGATTCCGCGAGATCGGCGAAGAAGGCCGCGCCCGCGAAGACCGCCTGCGGCGCCTGCTTGCCAAGTACGGAATCCGGGCGGTGGGGCCAAACTGCATGGGCTGCGTGACCACCGCGCCTGAGGTGTCGATGAACGCGACCTTCGCGCTCGGGATGCCGCGCCGCGGGAGCGTCGCACTCATGAGCCAGTCGGGCGCGCTCTCGGCGGCGATCATGGATTACGCGCGCGAGCAGAACGTCGGCTTCTCCAAGTTCGTGTCGATGGGCAACATCCTCAACGTCGACACCGTTGACTTGCTCGATTACTTCGGGCGCGACGATGCGACCTCGGTCATCCTCATGTACCTCGAAACTTTCGGCGAGGCCTCGCGTTTCGCGCGCGTTTGCCGGCCCCTCTCCAAGCGCAAGCCCGTCATGGCCGTGAAGGGCGGGCGCACCGCCGCCGGCGCGCGGGCGGCGCGCTCCCACACCGGGGCCCTGGCCGGCTCCGACGCTGCCGTCCAAGGGCTCTTCGACCAGTGCGGGGTCATCCGGGCGAACACCCTGGAGGAGCTCTTCGACTTCACCCAAGCGCTCTCCGGCGCGCCGCTGCCCAAGGGCCGCAATATCGCGATCGTCACTGACGCGGGCGGCCCCGCGATCATGGCCACCGATGCCCTGCCTGCGGCCGGCCTTGACCTTGCAAGGCTTTCCGAGCGCACGCGTGCCAAAATCCGCGCGGCCGTGCCGCCGGAGGCCTCGGTCGAGAACCCCGTCGACATGATCGCCTCCGCCGACGCGAAGCGCTACGGCGACGTCCTCAGGATCGTCCTTGCGGCCCCCGAGGTCGACGGCGTCATCGTGATCTGCGTCCCCCCGGTGATCATTGATGTGGAGGCCACCGCTGAGGCGATCTCGAGCGTCGCGGGCCGCTCCGGCAAGCCGGTGCTTGGGGTCTTTATGGGCGCCGACTACGCTTCGAAGGGGCGGACCATCCTCGAAGGGCACGGGATCCCGTCCTTCACCTTCCCGGAGTCGGCCGTCCGCGCCTTCGGGGCGATGGCGGAGTATTCGCGCATCCGGGCCCGGCCCGTCGGGCGCGTCGCCCGCTTCCGGGTGAACCGCGCGAAGGCGCGCGAGATCCTGCGCAGGGCGCGGGCGCAGGGCCGCGACGCGCTCAAGGACCGCGAAGCGATCGAGCTCCTCACCGCCTATGGCGTCCCCCTGCCCCGCACCGAATTTGCCCACGATGCCGAATCGGCGATCGCCCGCGCGCGCGAGGTCGGCTATCCCGTCGCCCTCAAGGTCTCCTCGCCGCGCGTCCAACACAAGACGGAGGTTGGGGGCGTGCTGCTCGACCTGCGCAGCGACGCGGAGGTGTTCCACGCTTACCACACGCTCGTGGAACGCGCGCGCCAGCACGGCTTTGCCGACTCGATGGAGGGCGTCCTCGTCCAGCAGATGGTGCAAGGCGGCCACGAGGTCATCGTCGGGGCCACCCTCGATGCGCAGTTCGGGCGGATGGTCGCCTTCGGGCTCGGCGGAATTTTTGCCGAGCACTTCAAGGACGTCGCGTTCCGGATCGCGCCGCTCACGGACGTCGACGCCCGCGAAATCGTCTCCGCGGTCAAGTCCTACGCGATCCTCGAAGGCGTGCGCGGCGCGCCGCGCTCCGACATCCCCTTCCTCGAGGAAATGACACAGCGTGTCTCCCAACTGGTCCTCGACTTCCCGGAAATCGCCTCGCTCGACCTCAACCCCTTCCGCGTCTTCGAGGAAGGGAAGCGGGGCCTTGCCGTCGATGCCCGCGTGTTCCTCACCGGCAGCCAGCACGGTTCACCCGCCGCGCGGAAACCCTAACTTTATAACGCTCGGGCCAGGTTCGCGAGTTCGATGTTTCCGGCCCCCTACCTCTCGGCTCAAAAGACCCTGCGCGTCTGGGCAGTCGGCGCGATGATCGTCTGCGCCGCCGGAAGCGTAGTGGTGGGCACCGTGCTGCTGACATCCGGCGCGCCGTCCGTGTCGCACCACCTCTTCAACGTGACCTTCTGGCTCAAGAACGCGACGCTCACAGGCGCCTCGGGGACGGCGCCGCTTCGGACGACCACCCCAGTCCTTGTGAAGGTCGCGGGCGAGAACATCACCGCCGTTAACATCACGATCACGTGGCAGGACCAATCGATTTCGCCCCTGTTCAACCCCGCCGTGAGCGCCACGATTTCGGGGCCGAATGGCACGGGGGCCTCCAAGTCAGGGCCTGTTTCAACCCGCGGGACGAGTTTCCTCGTCCCGATCAACACGACGGTCCCTTCCAATACAACGACCGAGGCGTCGAACGCGGACGACGCGATCAACATGGCCGGTGGCTCCGACTTGAACGCCACCTTGGGATCGGGCGACTGGAGCGTGAGCCTCAAGGTGGGCGGGCCGATCGGGCCTCGCCCCGGTGGCTCCATCGCTTACACGATCGCCGTCCAGATCGAGTACTTCGTCGGCACAGCCAAACCCCTCTGACGGGGTCGATTTTCCGGGGCGGGGGGCAACGTGGCAACCGAAGGTGGCCTACCCATCCGCCTCCAGCCGGATGCGCGGGAGCGCATCCTCCTGCGCAAGCCCCTCGAGGACATCCTTGAGGAGAGCGAAAAGGGGCCGCACCTGAAGCGCGAGCTCGGCCCCTTCCAGCTCACCGCGCTTGGCGTCGGCGCGATCATCGGCACGGGCATCTTCGTGCTCATCGGCCCGGCGGCGGGCAACTTCGCGGGCCCTGCGATCATCGCGTCCATGTTCATCGCCGCTGCGACCTGTGCGCTCGTCGCGCTTTGCTACGCGGAGCTCGCCTCGATGATCCCCGTGGCGGGGTCCGCCTACACCTACTCGTACGCCACCCTCGGCGAGTTTTTTGCTTGGGTCATCGGCTGGGACCTCGTCCTCGAATATGCCGTCGGCGCCGTCGCCGTCGCGATCGGCTGGTCGGGCTACTTTTACAACATCACGAAGGGCTTTGGCATGTCCTACGCATGGACGCACCCGCCATCCGTCTGCTTTGAAGGGCAGTGCGGTATCATCAACATCCCGGCCATCAGCATCGTCCTCCTGTTGACCTTCATGCTCGGCCGCGGCGTGAAGGAGGCCGTGAACTTCAACACGGTCATCGTGGTCATCAAGCTCTGCGCGCTCGTCATTTTCGTGTTCGTGGGACTTGCCGCCTTTTCGGGCGCATCGTTCACCCCGTTCGCGCCGAACGGGATCGGCGGCACGGTCACCGGTGCGGCGATCATCTTCTTCGCGTTCATCGGATTTGACGCCGTGTCCACCGCCGCCGAGGAGGCGCGCAACCCCGCCAAGGACATGAAGATCGCCATCCTCGGCTCGCTTGGGATCGCCACAGTCGTCTACATCACGGTGGCGTTCGTGTTGATCGGGCTGCTCACGCCCTCATGGGGCCTCTCCCAGCTCGGCAGCTCGTCGAGCGCGCTTGCCGATGCGCTCGGCCAGCACGGCCAGAACGTCGCCTCGGCGATCGTTGCTGGCGGCGCCCTGTGCGCCATCACGAGCGTGCTCCTTGTCTCGCTCTACGCCCAGCCGCGGCTCTTCTTCGCGCTCGCACGCGATGGGCTCCTCCACGAGCGTTTCGCCGAGCTTGACCCCAAGAGCCACGTCCCCAAGAAGACGATCTACCTCACCGGGTTCATCGTGGCCTTCTTCGCGGGCTTCATCGGCATCGGCGAGGCCGCCGAGCTTACCAACATCGGCACGCTCTTCGCGTTCGTGCTGGTCGGCATCGGCATCATGTGGCTGCGGAAAAACGCGCCCAACGCGACCCGGCCTTTCAGGGTCCCCCTCTTCCCCGCGGTGCCCATGGGGGCGATTGCCATGTCGCTTGTGCTCATGGCCTCGCTGCCCATCGTGACCTGGCTGCGGTTCGGGCTGTGGCTCGCCGTCGGCCTCTGGATCTATTCTACCTACGGCCTCTTCCACAGCAAGGTCGCGGCGCGCCGCTACGGAATCCAGCTGCCTCCTGCCGAGCAAAAGTAGGCCGGCGGCGCGGGGAACCGGGCGAGGGGGGCTCGCCGTGGAAGACCCGCCGCGCGACCCGCCTTCGCGCCGGGCGACCCTCGGGCTTGCCGTCTCGGCCTTGGCGATCTCCACCTCCGCGCCGCTTGTCCTTGCCACCGCCGCAGATCCCATGGCGATCGCGCTCGTGCGCGTCGCCTTAATGGCTGCGCTCGTTGCCGGCGCGCTCGTCATCGTCACGAGGGGCAAGGGGGTGCGCCTGCCCGCGCGCGAGGCGGCGGTGCTGCTTGGCCTCGGCGTCGTCCTCGGCCTCCATTTCGCGCTTTGGATCCCTTCGGTGCGCCTCACCACGGTCACGGCCTCGGTGGTCATCGTCACGTCCCACCCGCTCCTGGTGGCCGCCGCCGCCCACTTTTGGCTCAAGGAAAAGGCGTCGAGGGCCACGATTGCAGGCATCCTACTGGCGCTTTCCGGCGTCGCCCTGATCATCGGCACGGACCTTGCCCGGCCCGACCTAAGGGGCGACCTGCTCGCCGTCGGCGGGGCCGTCACGCTCGGCGTTTACTTGCTCGTCGGCCGGCTCAAGCGCCGCGAAGGTCTGCCCGTCCTTGTCTACACGACCTATGTGTACGCCGGCGCGGCCCTCACCCTCCTTTGCTCGGCTCTCGTCCTTCGCTCTCCTGTGCTCCCCATCTCCGACCGCGACCTGGCTCTCATCTTCGCGATGGCGCTCGTGCCCGGGATGCTCGGCCACACCCTCTACAATTGGGCGCTGCGGTACGTGCGCGCCACGGTTGTCTCCGTCTCGATCGTCTTCGAGCCGATCGGCGCATCGCTCATCGCACTTGCGGTGTTCGGCGCCCAGCCACCGCCGGGAACTGCGCTCGGCGCGGCAATCACGATCGCGGGCATCGTCCTGGTCTCGCGCGCCGAGTCCGCTTTCAAGGCCGCAGGTGCGTCCGTCTCCGGTTAGGTATTAATCCGGCGCTCCCGCTCCACGCCTCAAGGTGCGAAGCCTGGCCGGCGATGAGGAAAACTCAGGCGCAAAGCGCAAGAAGGCGCCGCCTCCGCGCGTGCGCATCAAGGCCTTAGAGGAGGGGGCCAAGGTGGTCGCGCCAGTTCGCCCTCTCGAATCGCGCCCGGTTGAGGCGCGCGAGCCGCTGCCGCCGCCGCCCCTGGCGGAGGGGACGAGCGTGGCACCCGCCGAAGCTCCCGTCGCCCCACCACAGGCAAGCGGCAGGACCTCCAAGCCGCCCCCGCCGCATATCCAGCGTGGTGGGCCGGCGCGCGCCGCGCGGCCCGAGACCCGCGCGCAGGCCGCGCGAGCTCCTCCCGCGCAAGCGGCAGAACCCTCCCCGGCAAGAGTCACGGTCGCCGAGGCCCGGGCCAAGCCCGCCCCCAAGCCGACGGCCCTGCCAACGCCAGCAACCCCCCCTTCGGTGGAACCCGCGCGCGAGCACGACGAGGCGGCCCCCCAAATCCACACCGATGCCGGGCGGCTCTCCGCTCTCTGGGCGGCGATGGCCCTTGTACTCCTCGTGTTCCTGGCGGAGGTGTACGCCGGGATCGTTTCCAATTCGTTGGCTCTCTTCTCCGACGCGGGCCACGTGTTCATGGACCTCTTTTCCTATGGGATCGCCTACGCGGCGGTGGCCATCTCCCAGCGCCGTTCGAGCCAACGCGAGACCTTCGGCGGCCACCGCGCCGAAATAATTGCGGCGTTCGTGTCGGGCCTGTTGCTGATGCTCGTCGTCGCATTCATCTATATCGAGGCGGCCAGCCGCCTTGCAAACCCTAAGCCGGTGAACCTCACGTTCATGCTCACCGTCCCGCTCCTTTCGATCGCGGCCAACCTCTACCTCTCGCGCCGGTTCACCGGCGCCCGCGATCTCAACATGCGCGGTGCGCGAATGCATGTCCTTAGCGACCTGCTCTCCGCGGTGGGCGTGCTGATGGGCGGCGTCCTCATCCTCGCCACGGGCAACGTCGTCTTCGACCCCATTGTCTCATTCTTCATCGGGTTCCTCATCTTGCGCGGCGCGATCGTGCTCCTTCGCGACTCCGCCGAGATCCTCCTTGAACGCACCCCCGCCCATGTCGTGATGGACGATGTCATGGCCAAGATCCGGCAGACCCCAGGCGTCGCCGACGTCCACTCCGTCCACGTTTGGAGCCTTTGCTCGACCGTCCACGCACTCTCGGCCCACGTCGTCGCGGCCTCGCGCGGGCCCGAAGAGACCCAGCGCCTCCTCGGGGCGGTGCGCGCTGTCGTCGAGAAAGACTTCGGCATTCACTTCACGACCATCCAGGTCGAAGGCGTCGACTGCGGCGCCGACCAGCACCCCACGGTCGTGCACGGCCTTGCCGACGCGCTCTCGCACGCCCACTCGCACGGATAGGGGGGTTGCGCGCGGCCCCCCGACTCGTGGCTGGCCTCGACGAGGCCGGCCGTGGGCCCGTGCTCGGTCCCCTTGTCGTGGCCTGCGCCGTCACCGACGACCCCGCCGGACTCTCCTCCCTTGGCGTGCGCGACTCCAAGCAGCTCACGGCCGCGGCCCGCGAGCGCCTGGAGCCCCTCCTCAAGGCGCGCCTCAAGGGGTTCGCGCTCGTCGTCATCGAACCCGATGAGATCGACGCCTCGCGCAAGCGCATGAGCCTCAACGCCATCGAGGGCGAGGCGTTTGCCCACGCGGCCGTCGAGGCCCTTCGCGCCGCGGGCGCCACTTCGGTCGCTATCCTTCAGGCGGACGCCGCCGACGCCAAGGCATCCAACTTCCGCGCCATGATCGTGAGGGGCCTTGCCAAGCGCGCCCCGGACCTGCGCGTCCTCAAGTACGAAGTCGAGCACAAGGCCGACACGCGTCTTCCCGCCGTTTCCGCCGCGTCCATCCTCGCCAAGACCGAACGTGACCGGCGCGTTTCGCGCATCGCCGCCGATATCGGCCAAGACGTAGGCTCCGGCTACCCCAGCGACCCCACAACGGTCGGGTTTCTCCGAGACTATATTAGAGCCAACAAAGATTTGCCAGCGTTCGCGCGGCGCTCGTGGAAGCCGGCCCAGGCGCTCCTCCGGGAGGCCGGCGCCGACCACCGCGCGCTCGAGTCCTTTGGTGCAGGAGGCCGGCCCCCGTGACCGAACAGAGCCACCACCGGCCTGCGACGGCGGTGCGCCCCGAACTTGAGAAGGCCGTGGCCAAGTTCAACGAGCGCGCCCGGACCGACGCGAAGTTCCAGGAGACCCTGAAAGACCTGGAGCGGCGCATCCAGCTTGACGTGGAAGGCGATTCAAGTTACCACTTCCACCTCAAGGACAACCACATCGAGGGCGTGAAGGACGGCCCCACCACGAGCCCCGACGTCGTGGTGACCACCGACAAAGAGACGCTCCTTGGCATCTTCAACGGCGATGTCTCGGCGATGCGCGCCTACATGACGAAACGGATCAAATTCAAGGCGACGCTGATGGACCTCCTCGTCCTCAAGAAGCTCTTCTAATCCGAAGGCGCAAGCATTTTCCCCCCGTGCGGGGGTGGGCCGCGCCTTGATTTCGATCCGCGTCCGCTTCTTCGCCTCGCACCGCGAAGCGGCGGGAGCCGGCCAAACGGTCGTGGAACTCCCCGACGGGGCCACCGTGCGCGAACTGCGCGAGGCGCTTTCGGCCCGCCTGCCGGGCTTCGCCGCCGTCGACCTCCCCTCCGTCGTTGCCGTAAACGGCACTTTCTGCCCCGATGGCGCGAGGCTGCGGGCCGGTGACGAAGTCGCACTCTTCCCGCCGGTCTCGGGCGGGTAGTGGCGCAATCTACGCGCGGCGCCTTGCGATCGCGCGCGCCGCAACGGGGGCCGCCGCGCAGGCCGCCAGGCCGAGGAGAAGCAGGATGGCCGCGCCCCCCGCGGGCGGGGCAAGGCCGGGCGCTTGGGCAAGCGGCGGGTCATCCACCCGGACCGAAAACGTCCCGTTCACGGTGTTGCCGGCCGCGTCGCGCGCGACCACGGGGATAGCATTGAGGCCCGCGTGCAGGTGCAGCGGCACCGTGAAGCTGCCCGTGCCGTCGGCCACCACCGTGTAGCCGCCGACGCTCAACACCGCATTGGGCTCGGTGAGCCCCGCGAAGAGCATCGACACATTGGCCGTCGTGACGTTCGCACCGCCGGCGAACGAGAGGGTCGGTCGCACCGTGTCGACAAGGAGGGTAAGCCCCCGCAGCACGTTGTTGCCGGCAAGGTCGGTCACCGAGATCGACAGCAGGTTGCGCCCCTCCGCGAGCCTAAGCGGGATCGAAACAATGTCGTCGAGCGCCGTGAACGAGAGGTTGCCGACCTCGACGGTCACCCCGCGTTCGGTGCGCAGAACGAGCGTAACGTTCTCCGTCGCGAGCCACCTCGACGCGTCGGGCGACAGGACGTCGAGCGCCGGGGTCGCCGAATCGAGGAACACCGTGAGCGATACCAAGCGCTCGTTCCCGGCGCGGTCGCGGGCGGTCAACAGCAGCAGGTTCTCGCCCTCGGAGAGCGCCGCGGTGATCGCAAAGGAACTGGTCCCGGAGACCGTGAGCGGCACGCCGTTCAACGACAGCTGCGCGTTGAACTCGATGAGCCCCGAGATGGTCGCGCGCGGCTGCGTCGTCCAGCTGCCGTTCTGCGGGCTCGTGACCTCGAGCTGGGGCGGCACATCGTCGAGCCGCGCCACAAAGGGGTACGCGTAGCTGTTGCCCGCGAGGTCCCTCACTACCGCGAAGATGAACTCCGAGTCGATGTCGAGGTACAGCGGCAGGGTGAAGGCGTAGTCCGACCCCGTCGTGTTCGTCGTGTTGCCCTTGATCGTCACGCTGCCTGGCTCGTTCAGCCGCCCCGTGACATTCACCAGGCGCGTGTTGGTCTCGATGTCGAAGTCGAACTGGAGCAGCGACGGGAAGTGGTCGTCGTAGATGAAGTACGAGGAGGTCTCGGCGGTGTTGCCAACCGAATCCCACGCGCGTATGGCTACGACGTGGACGCCCTCCTGCAACCCGGAGATCGTGGTGGAATAGTTGACGGGGCCAAGCCGGGGCGCCGAGGGCGGGGTGATGCCCGCGAAGGGGCCTCCATCGAGCGAGAGCTCGACGACCGTGACGCCCGTCTCGAAGTCCTGCGCGAACCCCGTGATCAGCCCGCCGCTCACATTTGTGTAGTACTCTGGAGGGAGGTCGAGGACCACGACCGGCGGGAGGTCATCGGGAAGTGCGAGCGTCACCACCGCGCCTTGCGAGACATCCACCGGGGCGCTGTGCGCACTTGCGCTGCCCACCGCCACGCTGAAGATGAAGAAGAGGGACGGCGCTCCCTGCTCCCCGAATCCGTCCCACACGGTCGTCCGGTAGAGCATGAAGGTCCCAGGCGCCCAGCCGTCAGCCGCAGTCTGCAGCACGGTTACGACCGCGCCGCTGTTGAGGTCAGTCACGTTCACTCCGACACGTCCGGCGGGACGCAAGTCCTCCCAGACCGCCCGCACTTGCACATACCCGTAGCGGGAGATGGTGACCTGCCCGGGGCCCTGGACCGTCGTAGTCGAGCCGAACAGCGAGAGGTCACTTGAAGAAGAAAGCGCGAGCACACCGGAGCTTGCGTTGGAGAGCAGGCTTGAGTTCACGAGGGTCACGTTCCCGCCGCGGACGGCGGCGGTGGGCCCTGACGTTGAAAGCGCGGAGTTGACGAAGCGCGCGCCCGTCGTTGCCCCTGCGCCCCCGCCGCAGCATCCCAGGGTCACGCCTCGCAGGGAATTTGCAACCACGCTGTCTTCGAAGTCTACGGGCCCCGCCCCGTCGGCCACGACAATCCCTGCGTCCAGGGCCGGGTTGCTGCTCGTGCCTAGGTCCTCGAGCGTCGAGTTCGACACGGACAGGCGCCCGGCGCTTACCCCGATGTCGAAGTTGGGCGTAACCGAGCGAGTTTCGTTCACGGCGTCGGCAACGAAATCGATGAGCCCGCTGGCTACCGACGAGCCCTCGATCGTGAGGTCGCCGCCCTGGAGGTCCACGGCGTGGGTCGACCCCGGCGAGAGGAACCGCCATGTCACCCCGCGCAGCGTCAGGCTCCCGCCCGGCAGCACGCGCAATGACCCGTTGAAGTCGCTGTGGCGCGCCTCAAACACCACGGGCTTCGTTACGGTCATATTCACGGTGTTGAAGAGCGGCTGCTGGGGCGTTGGGGCCGGCGGGTCCGAAAAGCAGTCGTCCGGCGTGTCGTTGAGGAGCGCCCGGCGCCACACCTGGCGCCCGAAGGAGATTGCCGAGGGCGCCCCCGAAATCGAGATGTCTTTCAGCGTCACGGTGTTGTTCACGCGGTAGAAGAATGTGAACAAGTGCAGGTTCAGCCAGTCGGTCAGGGGGGCCGAGGCATAGATGCCGCAGCCGTACCGGAAATCTTGCTCGCCAAGCTGGATCCCGCCGATGGTCATGTTTTCGATCGTGGCCCCGTCCATCGAAGTGTTCCCATTCATGATTGCGGCGCGCGCCGAGTTGCGGTGCGTCGTGTTGACCGCTTTGGCATTGTCGAGGAGCGCGAGGTCGGCCGAGTCGCTGCCCGTGAAGCTCGAATCTTCGACCCGCGAGGTGCCATCGAGGATCCCCGCGTAGACCGTGCTCCCCTCGAAGTGCGAGTTGCGCACGACCGAGTGGCCCGAGAGCCAGAAGCCGACGTTCGCCCCGAAGACCGTGATGCGCTCGACGGTTAGGTTGCTCCCGAAGAGCCCCATCACCGGGTGCGAGATCGTCGAATCCGAGATCACGGCCGACTCGTCCCCCACGCCCACCCAGTAGGGGTAATCGAAGGTGGAGTTCTGGAAGACGAAGTGCCCCCCCGGCTCGGCAAAGACGCGGTAGTGGAGCGCGTAGGCCGTGCTCTGGAACTGCGAATAGATGCGGGAGCCGTTCACGACGCGCAGTTCGCCCCCCGGCAAGACCCGGATCTCGCGCGAGTTGTCGACATCCATGCGAACCTGGATCGAGACATTGTCGAGGGTGAGCACCCCGCCGGCCCGCACGGTCACGTTGCCGGTGAGGATGAACGAGGTGTCCTTGAACACCTTGGGTGTGGAGATATCAAGGCCCGTGTACACCGGCTCGGCCGACGCGGGCGGCGCGACCGCCACCGTGAGCAGCACGGGCAAAGCAAACAGCGCCAAGGCGATGGCCGCCGCGTGGGCCCTCATCGAAGATCACCTTCCACGGGCGGCGCGCCCGGCTTCTTCGTCGCACGGCGGTAGGAAACGTAGAACAGCGCTGCGGCCGCGACAAGCAGGCCCGCGCCCACGAGCTCGGCCACGATGTCGAGGACATGGGAAGGCTGGAGCACGCCGCGCGTGATCGTGAGGTGGCTCACATTTTCGTTTTGGAGGCTGTCGCGGGCCCTGATCTCGACGTCGTTCTGGCCCTCGTTCAAAAGGACGAGCAGCTCGAAGGTGCCGTTCGTAAGGGGCACCGCTTGACCGGCGACCTGCACCTGGCTCCCGGGCTCCGCCCGCCCCCTCAGGACGATGAACGATTCGGCGGTCGAGTTCCCCGGGTACTCGACCACGAGTTCAGGGGGCGTCCGGTCGCCTGCCACGAACACGGTGATATTCGCGATGTTACCCACGCGGTCGGTTGCCTCCACTACGACCTGCGAGAACCCTTCAGGCAGGTCGACGGAGCGCGAGCCCGCTCCGCCCGAGACATTTACCAGGACCCCGCCGATCGTGAGTGCCACGACATCCGACTCGACGATGACCTGGACCGTGATGCTCGCTAAGCGCGTCTGGTTCGCAGGGAAGCGCGGGGAGACCAGCGAAATGAGCGGCGCGCGCGTGTCGATGGTGATGTTCACCGACGCCTCGAGCGCATTCCCGGCAAAGTCGACGGCGCGCACGACGAACTGGTGGTCGCCGTCCACCAGGTCCCGGCTGATTTCGATCAGCCCGGACGACGGCGCGATCGCATTGAAGGCCCCTGCCCCGAACCGGTACTGCAGGCTCTCGATCCCGCTGCCCGCGTCCGACGCGCGGAAGCGGAAGGTGACGGAGGTGCCTGCAAATCCGGCACCGTCCTGGGGCGACTCGATCACTACGACCGGCGGGGTGCGGTCGGCGAGGTCGAGCTGGACGAGCCGGTCCTGCGTGAGGATTACGTTTGCGGAGGCCGTCGCGTTCGGTTTCGAGGCCACGACGGTGTAGGGCGTGCGGACATCCGCCCCGCTGGAGGTGATCAGGCGCTCGGGGAAGGGAGGGAGCCCCTCAACGACGCCCGAGGGGCCCGGGGCCGCAAGGAAGGCAAGCCCCTTGGCGTCGATGAGGCTCACGACCACCGTGGGCAGCAGCGCCGGGTTCGGGTAGGTCACATGGACCTGGATGTACCACGAAATCGTGAGCAGCGAGGAATCGGCTACGCGCCACCCCCGCGAGATGCTCGTGGACACCACCGACACCACGGACCCGTTCGTGAGGTTGAGGTCGAGCGCGCCGCTTGAGAAGTCCCCATCGAACACGACGGCCCGCGATGCGTCGAAGCAAAGGCTCCCCTTCTGGTTTCCCCGGACGGTGAGGTTCGTGGCGTTGACCAGCGAACCGCCGCCCGCCTGCAGCCCACACAGCGCGTTGTCGAGCACGGCGATGGTGCTGCCCGATAGCGACGAGGCGTTGAGCACCAGGCCGGCCCCGGCGATGGAGTCGCCAAGCGTCACGTTGGTCGCGTTCAGGGTGGAGAAAAGGACCGTAAAGTTCCCCGCGGTGTCGTTCACCACGACATCGCGCAGCGCTAGCGTCGAGGATGCGATGTAGGGCCCGGCGCCCGGCCGGGCCTGCGCGGGGATGGCACCGCGGATCTGGACCTGCGTGAGGCTCCCTTGGCTCCCCTCGATCTCAAAGGTGAACGGCACGGTCGAATTGGCAAGCGACACCGCGGTCATCACGAGCTGGCTCGCCCCGCGGATCGACACGCCCGGGGAGCCCCCGGCGGGGAGCGCGAAGAGCATTTTCAGCGCCTTCAGCGTAAGGGCGTCGGCCGTCGAGTCCAGCTGGCCGCGCAGCAGGAACCGGCCGCCGTTCAGCTCGCCCCGGCGCGTGAATTCGATCCTGCCCGTCGAGGTGTCGGCGTTGTTGAGGATGTAGTCCAGGGTCCCCACGAAGTTCGAGTCGCGGATCAGGACATCGGCGGTGTGGAACGCGAGGACGCCCTCGACATTGCCCACGAAGATGGAATCGATGATTTGGACCGGGAGGTTCGACACGAACTCCGCGGCGATCCCGTTGAACTGGAAAGACGAATTCTCGATCCGTACCCACCCGTCCTGGACAATCATGCCCATGTTGTCGAGGATGAAGGTCGTGTAGCGCACGGTGATGTTTGACATGTTGGCGTGGATCCCCTCCGAGAGGTTCTCCAGCCTTCCGCCCACCAGCGAAAGGTTGGACTGCGTGAGCTCGTAGCCGTAGGCCTGCGCGTCGTAGATCACGTTGTAGGCCGACACCACCTCCGAGAAGAGCTCCTCGATACCGCCCCGCGAGGCGTTGCGCACGGTGTTGTTGTCCACGAGCAGCGCGCGCGTGACGCCGTAGACCTCGATCGCGTAGAGGGCCACGTCCTCGAAGCTGTTCCCCGCAATGCGGGCGCCGTCGGGGTCGCTGGCCGAGTAGTTGAAAAACTTCACGCCGTAGTTGACGTTGCGGAAGGTGTTGCCCTCGATGAGCGCCGAGGCCATGTACACGTTGATGCCGGTACCAAATCCCACCTCCGTGAGGTTTTCGAACCGGTTGTCGCGGATCGTCCCGCTTGCCCCGAAGCGCGCTTCGATGCCGTTGCGGCAGTCCACCGCCAGGTTGCCTTCGGCGAGGAAACCCTGGGAGTAGAACGCGGCCCCCCGCTCCAGAGTGTAGAAGGTGTTCGACGCCACCCGCGCGGCGCCCGCCCACGCGCGGACTCCAGCGGTGAGAATAAGCGTGCCGTGGAACACATTACCCTGCACCAACGGTGCGCCGCCCGTCACGTTGACTCCCTCGGTCTCCATCCGGTCGGCGGACAGCCAGAACGTGTTGTTGAGGATCGTCGGTTCTCCGCCTTGGACCCAGATTCCCGTCCCGTTGTGGACCGTGAAAACCGAGTTGGAAATCACGGGCGCGCCGCTTATCACGCGGACGCCAAGGCCGGGCGAGGCTGTCGTGAAACCGTCGAGCGTCACCGTGCTCGTGCGCAGTTCCGCGGCAACGCTGTTGTTGGCGCCCGTCAGGTTGCGCACCGTGCCGGCGGCCTCGGTGAATCCGATCACGGTCGCCCCGGCGCCCCGCGAGAAATTCAGCGCCGTGATGTTCCAGGCGTCGATCGTGCCGTGGAAAATCGTGAGCCCGACGCTCCCGTCGCGCAGGGCGAGCGAAGCGAGGTGCGAGTCGCTGTCCTCGGCGTGGTAGTGGTCGCTGAAGCAGTAGGTGGCCGCGTCGGACAGGAACACCGTGCTGCGCACGACCCACATCGCCGAATTCGAACAGCTGAAAACGGGGACCATGATGATTTCGTTGGTCGTCTGGTTCCGCACCGGCGTGCCGTTGACGTCGAGGAGCGGGACGTCCGTCAAGTGGTACGAGCCGTTGAAGGTCACATTGGAGACGGTGAGGGTGCTGTCGAACCCGTAGATCGCGGCGAAGCTGCTCTTTGGCGTTTCGTTCGAGGTCGAAAACGAACTTTGCCTGACCTCAACTGCCGAACCGAGCGCCGAAATCCCGTACGTGTAATTCTCGAACACGGCGCGCATCCTCGCCGTCGAGCCGTAGGATTCCACGCCGATGGAGAAGTTGGAGCGCGGAGCGATCCGCCCCCCGTCGAAGTCAAAGGTCGCGCCCACGAGGAGCACGACGCCGTGGCTCGCCCGCTCCATGCTCGTGTTCGAGAACGTCCCTGTAGAGGAGAGCAGCAGCAAGACTGTGGTGGCGTTGGCAAGCGCCGAGTCGGACACGGCAAGGACGGCGTGGTCGGCGAGCACCAGGAAATCGCTCGTCAAGAAATCGCCCTCGGCCCTCATGGCGAATACCGTGGCCGATGAGTTGCCCGCCAGGTAGAGCGCGCGCAGGCGCACGGCCACGACCAGGTTCCGCGCGTCGAGCGTGGCCCCCTGGTCGAGCCCGATCCCGCCGTCCGAGGCGTCGACCGTCGAGTCCCACAACCGCACGGTGGCTCCCACCAGGCGCGCGCCCACCATCGAGAGGACGCCCTGGGTCGCGTTGCCAAGGCCTTGGATGAGCGAGGTGCGCGCCGTCACGGCGGCGCCCGCCGAGGCATCCAAGAGCATGCGCGCCGCGAGGCTCGGGCCCGCGCGCAGCGTGGAGTTGTCGAGCAGGAGGCTCGCGGGACCTTGGACGAAGAGCCGCGGCACCACCCCGGCGGCAGGCGCATCGAGTTCAAGGGTCGCGTTCTGCACCACGAGCGAGCCTTGTACGGTGATGTTGCCGGCCACTACGGTGTTCCCGCTCGAAAGGACCGCATTCTCGCCCACGAGGACCGTCCAGTCGCCGGTTGGGGGCGGCGTTAGGCTCGCCGATCCCTGAGCGGCAAGGAGTGCGACCGCGAGGGCAAGCCCCCCCATGGCGCACGCCGCCGCCACCGAACGGGCCACGGGCACCTTCAATCCGCCGCCTCCAAATCGAATAGCCAGGGAGCCTGCGACCCCCCTTGCACCCGCCGGGGCGCCGCTTGCCAACCCGCGCCATCCAGTTAAGGCTTTTTAGGTGCAGTCCTGGCCAGTGATTGGCCGAAAGGACCTACAGGAATTCGTCCGACTCCCACTGCACGTCAACCGCTTCGGAGGGGACGGCGCCGCCGTAGACCGCCACGCCTCCGCGCCGCAGCTTCCCGATTTGGACGAACGCCCAGATCGCGATTGCGGCAAGCGCCACCAGCGCAAGCAAGCTGAGGGCCCCGGCGAACTCGACCAGGAATGGCTTCGGCTCCGGCACCGGCGGCTCGCTCGCCACAATCACGCGCGAGGTCGAAAGGCCGGTGTCGAGCGAGCCCTCAGGGTAGAGGACTTCGAGCGAGAGTGCGTGCGCCCCGGCGGTCGTCACATTGTAGCGGATGTCGGCCGTAAAGGACGCGTGCGCCTCGATCGAGGGCACTTGGGTCTCGAAGATCACCGCACCGTTGTCCTTGACCTGCACCGTCACGTTCTGCGCGGGCGCTGTGCCGTAGTTGGTCACCGACGCGGTGAGGTTGATCTGGTCGCCGCGCATCGGCTCCGGGTTCGAGACGGCAAGGTCGCTGTAGGAGACGGCAAGGTCCGAGTTGAGCAAGCGCACCGAGATCGAGCGCTGCGTCACTTGGCCGAGGGAATCGCGCGCCGTCAGGCGCACCTCGTAGACGCCGTTTTCGAGGAGCCGAGTGTCCCAGAGCCCGAGGAAATTGTCGCCGCGCGAGGCCGTGCCGTTGGCCACGATGTCCGTGAAGTTCACCCGTCCGACCTGCCGCTCCTGCAGGCGGAACGAGTCGAGGTTGGGGTCGGCCATCACCGCGTACACGCCCACAAGGCCGGTGAGCACGCTGTTGTTGGAGGGCGATTGGAAAGCCACGAGCGGGGCCGTGGCGTCCACGGTTACGTGCACCCGGGCAAGCGGTGATTCGTGCCCGACGAGGTCGCGCGCCTTCACGAGCACCGTGGTCTGGCCCTCGGGCAGGCCTGAAACGAGCGCTTGCCAGCTCTCGCGGCCCGTCGCGGTCACCCAGGTAGCGCCGCCGTCGCTCGAAAACACGACTTCCAGCACGCCCGACACGGGGTCTTGCGCGCTGCCCGAAAGCTGCACGGTGTCGAGGTTCGTGGTGACCGAGGACTGGTCAGCTGTAAGCAGCGGGGCCGAGTCGTCGATGGTGGCGGTCCGGACCAAGCTCCAATTCGAAACGTAGTCAAACGCGTCGCGCGCGCGGACGCGGTAGAAGTACGCGCCGCCGTCGGCAAGGCCCGCGAAGGTGTACTGCGTCGCGGTGATCCACCCGCTGGTCACCGCGCCCGTTGCAAACGTGGCGTTGGAGGAGGACTCGACGGAATACTCGATCCCCCCGACCCCGAGGTCGGTGACCGTATTCCAGCGCACCGCCTGCTGCAAGCCCGCGGTGAACGCCGACATCACGAGGAGCTCAGGCGTGGAGGGCGGCGAGGCGTCCAGCGTCGTCAACACCGCAGAGGAGAACGTGCTGCTGCGCAGGAAGGCGTCGCGCGCAAACGCCCTAAAGTAATAGCGCGTGCCGTCGACAAGGCCCGAGAAGGTCCATGAGTCGCCCGCGATCCACCCCGACTCCCCCACGGTGCTGCTGAAGTCCGGCGCGGTCGAGGCCTGCACGTCGTAGCGAACTCCGCCCACACCCGCGTCGGTGGCCAGCGACCAGCTGAGCGACACGGCAAGGCCCGGCGTGAACGAAGCGAGCGGCGTAATCGCCGGGGTCGACGGCGAGGAATTGTCCATCGTGGTGCGCTCGACCGCCGACCACGCAGACTCGAAGAGGAACGCGTCTTCGGCCTTCACGCGCACGAAATAGGTCGTGCCGTCCTGCAGCGAGGGAGGCGTGTAAGCGAGGCCCGAAACCCACCCCGAGTCGGATACGCCCGTTGCGAAGGCCGCGTTGGGCGACACCTGTGCTCGGTAGACCACGCTGCCCACGCCGGCGTCGGTGACCGCCGACCAGCCGGCCGTGAGCGCGAGGCCCGAGGTGAACGCCGGGAGGGCGCTAAGGGAAGGGACAGGCGGCGGCGAATTGTCCGCCCTCGTCGAAACGAGGGTGGACAGGGGGCTCGGGTGCCCGAGCGCATCGTGCGCTTGCACGGCGAAGTACACGAGCGTCCCCTCCGGAAGGCCCGCGACGAGCTGCTGCGTGTCGGCCGTCCAAGGGCTCGACGAGAAGGGCTTCGTCGTGTCCGTCGAGGTGAAGGCGAACACCGTGTACGACACGCCGCCGACACCCGCGTCCACGACCGGCGACCAGGAGACCACGGCCGAAAGGCCCTTGGAAAAGGCCGCCAACGCGTTCGCGCGCGGGGCGGGCGGCCCGAGGAAATCGGTCATCGCCGCATCGAAAGTCGACCAACCGGACATGTACCCGAACGCGTCGCGCGCGCGCACGCGGTAGAAGTAAACCGTCGCGTCCGAGAGGCCCGTGAACACGAAGTCGGTCTGGTTCATCCAGGGGCTTGTCGACACGACCGTCACGAAGAACGGGTCGCGCGCCACCTGCGCTTGATACTGGATGCCGCCCACACCCGCGTCGGTCGTGGGGTTCCATGAGAACGGCGTCGCTGACCCGTCGATCACCGGCGGCAGGCCCTTGCTCACGGGCGTAACCGGCGGCGAGGCGTCCTGCGTCGAGCGCTCCGCCGGCGACCACGCTGAGGTCGTCCCGAACGAGTCGCGCGCCCGGACCCGGTAGAAGTACATCTGGCCGTCGAGCAAACTCGACGCCGTGTAGGGCGAGGTCACTCCGAACAGGGTCGTGACCGTGCCAAGGACCGGGAACGCGGACGAGGTCGAGTACTGCAGCTGGTGCTGGACGCCGCCCACGCCCGCGTCGACGGCCGCGGACCACGCGATGTCGTTGGAGGCGCCCGCGGTGAATGGCGGCTCGGCCACCATGAGGGGCACCGACGGCGGCGAGTTGTCCATCGTCGTGGAGCGGGCGACGGAGAAACCTCCTGTGTTTGCAAACGCGTCGCGCGCGTGTACGCGCACGAAGTAGGTGCGCCCGTCGTCGAGCCCGGAGAAGGTGAACGAAATCGCGCTGATCCAACCGCTGGAGTCAAGCACGGGGCTGAACCCCGCGCCCGCAGCGAGCTGCAGCTCGTATTCGAGGCCCCCGACGCCGGCGTCGACGGCCGCGTTCCACGAAAAGGTGAGGACGGTGCCCTGTGTGTAGGCGGCAAGCGCGCTCGTGCCGGGCGCGGAGGGGGGCGAGGCGTCCTGCTGGGAATTCACCGAGGAGGAGAAGGCGGACTCCTGCAGGAAAGCATCGCGCGCCTTGGCGCGGAAGTAGTAGCGCGTGCCGTCGGTGAGCCCGAAGAATGTGGTGGAGGTCTGCGAGGTCCAGCCGGTGTTCCCGAGGATGGTGGTGAACGCGGGCGAGGTGGCGTATTCGGCCCAATACTGGATCCCGCCGATGCCGGCATCGGTCGAAACGCTCCACGAAAGGGAGTTGGAGGTGCCGGGGGTGAAGGAGGCCTCCGCGGTAAGGGTTGGGACCGTGGGTCCAACCGAATCTTGGGTGGAGTATTCCGTCGAAGACCAACTTGAGGTGAAGGCGAACGAATCGAGCGCGCGGACGCGGAAGAAGTACGTCCCTGCGTTGGCAAGCCCCGAAACGGTCGCGGGCGAAGTAGCGCCGGCGAGCAGCACGGTGCCCCCGCCGGTGAATGCGGGGGTGTCGGAGTACTGGAGCTGGTAGGTCACGCCGCCCACGCCCGCATCGGTGGAGGCTCCCCAACTGATGGCGTTGGAGGTGCCCGCGGTGAAGGTGGGCTCGGGAGACAGGACGGGCGTGGTGGGCGGCGAGTTGTCCTGCGTGGAGGACGCCGTCCCGGAGAAGGCGCTCTCGAACTGGAAGGCGTCGCGCGCTTTGGCGCGGTAATAGTACTGCGCCCCGTCGTCGAGGCGCGTGAAGGTGAAGGTGGTGCCGCTGATCCACCCGCTCTCGGAATCGATCGTGGTGAATGTGGCGGTGCGCGACGATTGAGCGTCGTATTCGACGCCCCCCACGCCGGCATCGGCCACCGCGCTCCACGAGATTGCGTTCGAGGTGCCGGCGGTGAAACCGGGCTCGCCGGTGATCGTGGGAGCGGGGGGCGGCGCGTTGTCTTGCGTCGAGCTCACGGCGGCGGAGAAGCCGGTTGCCAGACCGAAGGCGTCCCGCGCGCGTACGTGGTAAAAGTACGTCGTGCCGCTCGAAAGGCCCGAAACGGTGGTGGAGGTGCCGGCAAGGCCGGCGACGGTCGTGCCGCCGGCAAAGCCGGCGTTGTTCGCCCACTGGAGGTCGTACACCACACCGCCGACCCCCGCATCAACCGAGGTCGTCCACGAGACCGTGTTCGACGTCCCGGCGGTGAACGCGGGCTCGGCCGTCATCGTCGCGCCGGAGGGCGCCGCGTTGTCCTGGCGCGACGACACGGAGGTCGAGAACGCGCTCTCCTGGAGGAGCGCGTCGCGCGACTTGGCGTGGTACCAGTAAGTAACGCCGTCCGAAAGCGGGAACACGACCCAGAAGGTGTTGGTCGTCCAGCCGGAGTTGCCCGCGATGGCGGTGAAAGTCGCCGTGGTCGAGTACTCGGCAAAGTACTGCACCGAGCCTGAGCCCGTGTCGGTGACCGCGCCCCAGGTCGGAACCTGGAATGTGCCGGAGGTGAAGGCGCTTAAAGCGGCCATCGAGGGGACGGGGGGCGGGCTCGCGTCCTGCACCGAGTTCACCGCGACGGAAAACGCGGATTCAAGGCCGAGGGCGTCGCGGGCTTTTACATGGAAGAAGTAGCGCTGCCCATCGTCGAGGCGCGTGAAGGTCCATGTCGTGGCCGAGGTCCAGCCGCTGGAGTCCTCGATGACGGTGAAGGGCGCGGTGCGGGACGATTCGGCCCAGTATTCGACATTCCCGGACCCCGTGTCGACCACCGCCGCCCACGAGACGGCGTTGGAACTGCCGGCGGTGAACCCGGGCTCGGCGGCAAGCGTGGGCACGGGGGGGGCCGCGTTGTCCATGGTCGTGGTCGTGGAAGCGGAAAACGCGGAAACGAAGCCGAGGGCGTCGCGCGCTCGGACGCGGTAGAAATACGCCTGGCCGTTTGCAAGGCCCGCGAAGGTGAAAGAGGTCCCCGACTGGAAGCCGCTCGTAGCGAGCCCTGCGCTGAAGGCGCCATTGGTCGCGGATTGGACCTCGTAGAGGACGCCGCCCGAGGTCGCGTCGCTGACGGACGACCACGTGAGGGTGTTGGAGGTCCCCGGCGTGAAGACGGGCTCCGGGCCAAGGGTGGGGACCGGGGGAGGCGAGTTGTCTTGCGTTGAGGAGGTGACGCTAGAGTAGGTGCTCTCGTGCCCGAAGCCGTCGCGCGCCTTCACCCGATAGTAGTAGGTGCTGCCGTCGGTGAGGGCCCCGAAGAACGCAAAGGTCGAGGCCGTCCACCCCGAGTTCTGGTCGATCGTGGCAAACGTGGACGAAACGGAGAGCTCGGCCATGTACTGCAAAGCGCCCACCCCCGCGTCCGCGGAGGCGCCCCACACGATGGCATTCACCGTGCCTGGGGAGAAGGTCGGCTCAGGGGCAAGCACCGGCGTCGAGGGCGGCGAGTTGTCCTGGGTCGACGAGGTCGACCCGGAGAAAGCCGACTCGAGGCCGAGCGCGTCGTGCGCCTTGACGCGGTACCAGTAGGTCACGCCGTCGTCGAGCTTGGTGAAGGTGAACGAAAGGCCGGCAGTCCAGCCGCTCGAGTCCTCGAGGGTGGCGAAGGTGGAGGACCGCGACTGGTCGACCCAGTACTCGACGCCGCCCGCGCCCGCATCGACCGAGGCCGACCAAGCGATTTGGTTGAAGGTGCCCGCGGTGAAGGCGGGCTCGGCCGTGATGGTTGGAGTCGTGGGCGGCAGGTTGTCCTGCGTGGAGGAGAGGATCGACGAAAACGCGCTCTGCTGGGCAAACGCGTCGCGGGCGCTGACGCGGTAGAAGTACTGCGTGCCGCCGACCAGAGGAGTCGCGGTGTAGCTCGTACCCGACTGCCACGCCGAGCTCACCACGCCGGCTGCGAAAGTCGAGGCGGTGGAAAACTGGAGCTGATATTGGGTGCCGCCAACGCCGGAATCGGTGGAGGCCGACCATGACAGCGTGTTCGTGGTGCCGGCGGTGAAGGCGGGCTCGGGGTCGAGGACCGGGACGGAGGGGGCGTCGGCGTCTTGGGTGGAGAACTCGACGGAGGACCACGCGCTCTCGTGGCCGAAGCCGTCGCGGGCCTTGACATGGAAGTAGTAGGTGGTCGCGCTCGTGAGGCCCGAGAAGGTGGCCGAGGTGCCGCCGGCCCAGCCTGCGGTGGCAAAGGTGGAGGAGAAGGTGGAGATCGTGGATGCCTCGACGAAGTATTGCACGCCGCCGATCCCGGCGTCGGTGCTTGCGCCCCACGAGACCGTGTTTGAGGTGCCGACAGTGAACGCCGGCTCAAAGCCGAGGATCGGGGCCGACGGCGGCGAGTCGTCCTGGGTAGACGTTGTGGGGGCGCTGAAGCCGCCGACGTTGCCGACCGAGTCGCGGGCGCGGACGCGGAAGTAATACTGAACGCCGTCTTGCAAGCCCGTGAACGTCGTCGAGTTCGTGGTGGTGATCCACCCCGAGTTGGCCTCGATACTGCCGAACCCGAGGAGGCGCGAGGCCTCGGCGTAGTACTCGATTGGGGTGGAGCCGCCGGGGTCGTCGCCGGCCTGCCACGAGACGCTGTTCGACGTGCCGTTGGTGAAGCTCGGTTCCGTATCCATCGAATAGTTGGCAGGTGCCGTAGTGTCGGCAAGCGGCACCATAACGGTGGGCGAGGGCGCGGCCTGTGTGGGGGCAAGGACCAGGAGGAGCGCCATGATCGAAAGCGCGGTTGCGGCAATCGCTGCACGTCGAACGTCCCGAATAGGTGTGCCCCCTTGGTGGTTTGCCTGCGGCCGGAATGGTAACCTCGGGCCAAGGGGAAGAATCCCCTGAGCCAGACGGCGTGAGGCGGGCCGATCGATCCGGGTGCCTTATTATATACGTTCTTATCTTTTTTCTGGACGGAAACCATCGCCCAACGATGAGGGCTGGCAGGTGATTGTTTTGGCACGAAAAACGAGGGTGGCCGGGTCATCAAGGAGTTTTCCGGCCGTTCCGGTGGTGGGGGAACGCGCCCTGCTTTATTCGCCCCGGGGGGCGGCCAAGTCGCTCGTCGTGGGCGACCTGCACATCGGGATCGAAACGGAGTTCGCGTACGGCGGAGTAAAGCTGCCAAGCGCGACGGAAAGCATGGTGGAGCGGCTCCGGAGCCTCGAGAAGAAAACCGGGGCGGAACAGCTCGTGATCGCAGGCGACCTGAAGCACTCCGTGCAAGGAGTAAGCGCGCAGGAAGAGCAGGAGGTGCCGGCGTTTTTCGAGGAGGTGGCGGGCATGTTTGAAGAGGTGGTGCTCGTGCCGGGCAACCACGATGGCGGAATCGGGGCGCTGCTGCCGAAGGGGAAACCGAACCTGCGGTTGGCGCCGGTGGGCGGCGAGCTGCTGCGCGGAGGTTTGCTCGTGATCCACGGGCACGCTTGGCCTTCGCCCGCGCTTGCCACGAAGGCGAAAGCGGTGGCGGTGGCGCACAACCACACGGCAGTGGCGCTCCAAGACGCGATGGGGGCGATCGCAAAGGAGCCTTGCTGGGCGCGCGCGCGGGTGAACCCGGAGCGCTGGAGGGCGGCGACGGGGGCGGAAAGTTACCCGGAGGTAATCTTGATGCCGCCGTTCAACGTGCTTTGCACCGGCGTTGCGCTGAACTTGGCCGGGGGCAGGCCGATCGGCCCGCTCCTCAAGGAAGGGTGCGTGGACCTTGCCGGGGCGCAGGTGTACCTGCTCGACGGTGTCCACCTAGGCAGCGCGGGGGCGCTCACGCTTTCGCTCGGGGAAACCGCGATGATGCGCCTGACGCGCGGGGTGTCGGAAGACCTGTAGGGACTAACCCCTTATCTGCCACAAAGGGCTACGCGGCGGCGCAAGCGGGGTCGCGCGCGTGGGCAAGGATTCGAAGCACGGACCGGTGAAGGTCGGAGGCAACCTCGGGGCGGCCGCGCACGGTTACCACGCCCGCGTTGCGAAAATCGAGCAGGGGCGCTTCCTCGAAGTGCCCACGGTTCCGCCCGATGTGCGGGCTCGCTCGGTGTCCGAGCTGGTGGCCGCGATGGAGCACACGGGGTTCCAAGGCCGGAAGCTCGGCGAGGCCACCCATGCGTGGGAGAACGCGCTGCGGGCGCGCGAGTGCACGATTTTCCTCGGGATTACCGGCGCGATGGTGCCGGCCGGCGAGCGGCGCGTGCTTGCGCACCTGATCTCGAACCGTTTCGTGGACGCCGTGGTGTCAACCGGGGCGCAGGTCTTCCACGACATCCACGAGTCGCTGGGCGGCCACCACTTCCAGGGGAACCCGGCCGAGGACGATGTGGAGCTTTTCCACCACCGGATCGACCGCATGTACGACGTGTACGGCAGCGAGCGGGCCTACCGCGAGACGGACCGGCTGATTGCCGGTTTTGTCGACTCGCTCGACTTGGAGCGGCACTACTCCTCGCGGCAGTTCATGGACCTGTTGGGCGCGTACCTCTTGGAGCAGGGGGCGGCCAAAGACTCCGTGATCACCTCGGCCCACCTTGCCGGCGTGCCGCTGTTTCTGCCGGCGCTCTCGGACTCCTCGATTGGGATCGCGCTGATGGTGGCCCGCGCGCAGGGGCGCAAGATCTTCGTGGACCAGATGCAGGACACCGACGAGGTCACGCAGATCACCCTGCGCTCGCCGCACACGGGCGTGGTCTACCTCGGGGGCGGAGTCCCCAAGAACTGGGTGAACCAGACCGAGGTGATTGCAGACTGCCTCGGGCACAAGGTGAAGGGGCACGAGTACGCGGTCCAGTTCACGACGGATGCGCCGCACTGGGGCGGGCTGTCGGGATGCACCTTCGAAGAGGCCGTGTCGTGGGGGAAGATCGACCCGAAGGGCGCGAAGGTGCAGTGCTTTGTCGATGCCACGATCGCGCTGCCGATCGTGGCGCACGCGCTGCAGGAGCGCCTCCCGCGCAACTTGAAGACGCGCAAGTACCCGCGGTTCGACTGGTCGGGCCCCTCGCTGAAGCTCCGCTACTGAGAACGTTCGGGCGCCGCGCACGCGACGGAAGGGTTTTTGCGCCAACCCATGCGTTGGCGGGCCGTGGAGTTCAAGGCGTCGGTCGCAACCGTGCTCTCCAGGCCGCCGCTGCTCGCGCGGCTGGGCGTACTCATTTGCGCGGGGATTCTCCTCGCTTACGGTTTCTTCGCGCTGGCCGACCTTGGCTGGGCGGAAGGCCCCTCGGCGGAGCAAGCGGCGCAGGCTGCCGACGGCCCTGTGAGCGCGTCGGGCGCGGTATCGCGCATCTTCGTCGAGCGGCCCGCTGAGGTAACCGTCCTGTACCTGCGGGGAGCCGACGGGCTTCAGTTCCGTTTGGACGGCGACCTGTCGAGGGCCTATCTGCCGGGGGATCTTGTGCGCGTGGATGGAATCAAGACGGGGGCCGTCGTCCACGCCCAGGCGGTCCGTCGAGCGCAGGACCCCGTGGCGGCCGCGGCGCCCGCGACCGCGTTGGGGGCGCTGCTTACGGGCCTTGTGGTTGTCGACTTCCTCGCGCCGCGGGCGGTCGGGCGCAAGATGCCGTGGCAGGGGCTCGTGGCTCGGCTGGGCGCGGCGCGCGGCGCAATGGCGCGCAAGCGCGATGAGGAGTCTGCCCTGGACGAGCGCTGATAACCATTCTGGCGCACCCTCCCCCAAAGGTTAAGGCTCCCCGGCGGGAAGCGCGCGCAATGTCAACGGGTGGGGCAAATGCGCTGCTCCAGCCGCTCGAGCCCGCTGATGCGCTCGTGGCGCCCGCGGGGTTAAGCGAACGCCGCGGGCGGGCGCTGAAACTCGCCGTGCCGGCCGCCGTTTTCGTGGGCCCGATTGTGGCGGCTTTTGCAGTCTACCCGCTTGACCGCGCGGTGGAGTGGACGGGGTTCCAAACCAGTTACCTTGTCGCACCCCTCGGGCGCGAGGTGACGATCCCGCTGATGATGGCCGCGGGGTTCGGCCCGGCCCCCTCCGTTGCGCTCGTGGTCCTCGTCGACATGGCGGCGGCCTCGTTCCTCGCGTGGAACCTCGACCTCGCACGCCGCGTGCCCTACGTTGGCGGCTTTATCGAGCGGGCGGAAGGGGCGGGCCGCGAGCTTCGGCGCGACCGGCCGGGCCTTGCCGCACTTGGCGTGGTCGGGCTTTTCCTCTGGGCGGTTAAGCCCGGGCGCGGTTCGGGCGGGGCGACCTCCGCGATCCTTGGCAAGCTCGTTTTCCTCGAAACGAAGTGGCTGCTCCCGACAATCTTTGCCGCCTCCCTCATGGGGTGCGCGGCGGTGGCCCTCGCCGCGCAGAGCGTGCTCGCGGTGCAAGGCGCCACCATGGCGGTCGTGGGGGCCAGCCTGCTTGCCATTGTTGCGCTGCTCTATGGCCGACGAATCCGCGAAGCGCTCAGGGGATCCCCCCCCGAGGGTACCGTTGACGCGCAGAGTCCCGGGGACGACAAGTAGAAGGGGACGATCGAGAATGGAAAGGCCGGGGAGCGGGATGCAGCAAAGTCCCCTGCGGCAAGAGCGGAAGCGCCGGCGGGCCGGCGCCCTGGCCTGCGTCCTCGTGCTCCAATTCCTCCTCCCGCTTGCTGGCCTGTTCGCCCTCCCATCGGGCGCGTCGGTGATCACCACGACCGACGATGGGCGCAGCCAGGTCGCGGTCGCCATTTCGGGCGTGCCCACGAGGTTCAATGTCTCCGTCCCGCAAGGCGCGGTGGTGACCTCGTTCACGATGGTGGCCTCCACCACGCCGCCTGCCGCCCCGGGCGAAGGGGCCGCCAATGTGACGCTCGACCTCGGCCTCGACGGCGTCGACTGGTCGTTCGGCGGCGGCGCAGAAGGGGCGTTCGGCTACCAACAGGTCATGTCGGACGGCGCCGCCCTGCGGACCGTCGCGGTCGGCGCGGGGCCTTCGTCCTTCTCGTTCTGGCTGCCGCGCGGCGCCAATGTGAGCGCGCTGCGCTTCACGGCGACCCCGCGCGTGAACATGTCGCTGTGGAACGCCTCCGAGTTCGTGACCGTCCTTTCAGGCTCGGCGGCCGTGCCGCTCAACCTCACCGCAAATTCCGCGCTTGCCGTGGGCGACCTCGGCCACGACGGCCGGCTCGACCTTGTCGTCACCGGGCTGGACGGCGACCTCCACGTTTACACGCGCGTTGGCGCAAGCGGCCTGCTCTTCGAGGACAACCAAAGTCTGTTGCCGCCCTCCCTGAGGAAGGGCCGCACCCTGATGGATCCCGTGTTTGCCGACCTCAACGGAGACGGCGAGCTCGACATCGTCACCGGCTCTGCAAATTCCGGGCTCGTGGCGTTCATGCGGCAGAACGCGACGTCGGGGCCGCCCTTCGACTTTGTGGAGAACGCGACGTACTTTGCCGGGATCCCGGCATACACGAACGCCTCGCCCTCGCTTGCCGACCTCGACGGCGACGGCGACCTTGACCTCGTCGTGGGCGCGGCGGACGGCTCGTTCGTGCACTACCGAAACGAGATCGGCGAGGGCACCGGCGTCTCATGGCGCGCAATGAGCACTTTCATCCCGGCCGGGCTTTCGGTCGCCGCCGACGCCTCGCCCTCGCTTGTTGACCTCGACGGCGACGGCGACATCGACATGGTGTCGGGCGCGCAGGACGGCTCGTTTAGCTATTTCGAGAACCGCGGTAACGCTTCCGCCCCCTGGTTTGCGCCCGCCGGGTCCTTTTCGGGCCTCGTCGCGGGGGCGCGCTCGACCCCGACGCTCGCTGACGTTGACCTCGACGGGCGCCCCGACCTCTTCTACGGCGAGCGCTCCGGGCTCGTCTACTTCGCCGCGTCGCTCGGCGGGCTGCCGGCCGACCTTTCCGTAAGCGTTTCGGGAGGTGCCGGCGAGGTCCCCGTACAGGCCGGCGTGCTGAGCGCCCCCGTCTCCGTGGACATCCCGGCGTCCGTGCTCGCGCCGATCGCCTCGGCTAACCTCCCCCTTTCCTCCGACGGGTGGGGGAACGCGCTGGAGAACGTGTCGGTCACGCTCAACGCCTCGCACTTCGGCGACGTCCAAGTCACGGGCCTCGAGGTGGCCTACTCGGCTTCGCTGTGGGTGGCCGAACTTGCCGACGAGTTCCGGGCGTTTGCCCGAACTGCAACGCCGGTCGGGAACCAGACGGTGGTGCCGATCCAGGTTTCGGGCGCGCCGCTCGTGCCGGCCACTTCGCCGCTCGTCCTCATCGACACGATCGTCGTGCGCGTGGATGACCCGCCGGCTTTCCTGGCGCGAGGCGACCTCCGCATGCCGGAGGACACGGCGGTGTCCGACCTTGCAGACCTCTCGCAGTGGCTCGTCGACGAGGAGCCGCAGAACGCGGCATATTCCATCGTCTCCTCGACGAATGCGACCTACGTGGCAGTGTCCATCGCCGAGGGCCATTTCCTTGCGGCCGATGCAGCGACCGGCGACCTCAACAACAATTGGACGGGCACCGTCGAGGTCGTCGTGCGCGCCGTGGACGCGCGCGGCCAGTCGGCGACCTCGGGGACGATTACGATCTACATTGACAATGTGGAGGACCCGCCGGTCGTCGAGTACATCGCGTCGCAATACCTGGGGCCTTCGGACACGCTGCGGCTGCTCGCCCGTGCGATCGACGGGGACGCTGACGCCGTGCTGCGTTACTCGCTCCTGCCGCCCACGCCTGCCTCGGTGCAGGTGGACAGCGTGTCGGGCCTCATCACGTGGAACCCGACCTCGGCGGAGCGCATGGGGTCCTCGCGGATCATCGTCGCCGCAACCGACGGGATGCTCGCTGACACGCAGGCCTTCGATGTGTACTTCCTGGCGACGCCCCCGCCTGTCTTCTCCAAACAGCTGCCTCGCGTCAGCGTCCTGCCGGGCCGCCCCGAGTTCATGAATGTCTTCGACTTCGCGACGGGCAATGTTTCGAGCGTGCGCTCCTTGACCCTTCACGGGCCGCCGCACCCGCATGTGAACCTCTCGTCGGCGGGCGAGTGGCTTGCGTTCGACTACCCCGCCGATTTCGCCCCGGGGTCCGACCGCGCGGAGCTCGATGTGGAAACCACGGCGGGCAACGAGAGCGTGGCCGTTGACGTCGTGATCCTGCCCACGCCTGCCGGCCTTACGATCGCCCCATTCCCCCCCACCCCACTGGCGCGCGGGGTCGCCCACCGGGTGGAGATGCTCCGTTATGTGAGCCGCGTCGCCGACTTCCGGAACCTCTCTTTCGAGGTGGACCACTCGTTTGCCGCGCAAAGCGGCTTCAACCTGACGTTCTTCGTGCCGGCCGACTACGCGCCAACCTCGATCTTGCTGCCGGTCACCGCGCGCGCGGGGCAGGAGAGCGTGAGCGTCACCTGGACGATCCAGCTGGCGCCCTCTGCCGCCACGCCGCGCATCGGCAGGCTCGCTCTCGTGTCCGCCGGGGCGCGCGACGTCGACCTGGCCTACGCGCTTGGCCCGGCCTCCCTTGATGCGTCCCGCTTCCCCCTCTCGAGCGACTCACCCCACCTTTCTCCGCTTGGCCTCACCTCGTTCCGGATCACCTACCCCCCGTGGCCGGCGGGGGTGCGCGCGCGCGACTTCTGGCCGATCGAGCGGGCCCACGTCTTCGATGCGCAGGGGAATGTGCTCCTCGAAGTGGAAATCGGGTTCGACGGGCGCAGCCGGTACATCGACCGCGTGCAGTATTTCACCGAGGACGACGAGAGCGTCGTGGACGGCTCGTTTGCCGAGGACGCGGGGCTCACGGGCACGCTTGTCCACAACATCTCGCTGGCCGCGACGGGGCCGTTCCTCGTGGGACCCCTTGAGCCGATCGTGCGGCTCGACGGCCGGCCGGGGGTGGGATGGCGGATCTCGTTTACCAAGGACACGCGCCTCGAACAGCTTACGCTCATTGGGCTCACCGACCCGTCCGGCGTCGGAGGCGGGTCGCTTTCCTTCGGCGTCTGGGCGGTGGTCACGGCTCGCGATGACCCGCCGACGTACAAAGGCGGGCTCACGGACATCAAGGTCGAGCCGGGGTTCAACAAGACGGTCGACCTCTCGGCCTTTTTCGAAGACGAGGAGGGCGACGCCCTCGCCTTTTCGCTCTCGGCGAGCGTCGAAGGCGTGCTCCTCGACCGGGCTTCGGGGTGGCTGGTCGTCGACGGCAATTCCGGCGTGAACCTGACGGGCGTGCGTGTCATCGCCTCGGAGGCGGCCAACCGCGCGCTGTTTGCGACCTCGCAACCGATCAACATCCGGGTGGAAGCCGCGCCGGCGCCGCCTCCCACGGAGCCGGCACGCTCGACGCCGGACTTCTGGGCAGGCTGGACCGGGCCGCTCGTACTCTTCGCGCTGCTCGCGGCAGTTGGCGCGGCGGCCTTTGCCCTGCTTTGGAGGCGGCTCGACGAGGAGGAGGAATCGGCCGACGCGGCGGTGGACGGGCTCGTCGCCTCGCTTGGCGAAGGCGATCATTGGGAAGCGGTGGCGCACCATCGGCCGCCGCCCACGGCGCCGCCGAACCCTGACGACCCCCAGATGCAGGCGCTCGAAGCCGAGTGGTCGCGGGTGATCGCGTCACGGCAAGGCGACGCTTCGACCGCGCCGGGCGACACGGACTCCGAGATGCGCGGCGCCAAGGGGCAAAAGCGCGCTCCGGCGGAGGGCAAGCAGGCGCCGCCCGAGCCCCCACGGCCCGCGCGGATGTCCTCGTCGGACACCGAGACCGAGCGGCGCGCGGGCGAAACCGAGGCCGACATCGACGTGCGCAAGCGGCGCGTCGCGAAGTGAGGCGGGGCCCCGCCTTTATCTCGCCGGGGCCGATCGCCCGGCGGAGGCGCAGGGTCTGGAGCCGCGGGTGGCGTCGGTGCTTGCCGGGCTGCTCTGCGCGCCGCCGATCCTCTACATCCTCTACCGCGCGATCGTGCCGTACGAGCGCGCGATGCCGGACTTCCGGCTCGCAGGTTCGCTCTTCTTCCCGGCGATCGCCGGGTTTGTTCTCGGCATCACCCACATCTCGATTGACACGGACCTCATCTATTCCGGCTACGGCGGGATCGCGTTCCTCCTCCTCTACCCCGCGATTGAAACGTACGCGATCGTCGTGATTTTCAACCGCAATTTCTTCTACAAACAGCCAGGCACGCCGATCTATTTCGCCGTGGGCGGCGCGGGCCTTGCCCTTGGCCTTTCGTTCGTCGAAGCGGTCCAAGCGCTTGCCGCCCGCGAACCCGCCGACCTGCCTTTCACCTTGGGCATCTTGGTGTTTGCAACCGCATTCGTCCTCTTCCACTCCTCGAAAGGGCTGCTCCTCGGGACCTATTTCGTGGAGGGCACGAGGCTGCGCGGCGTGCTCGTTTCGATTGCCGTGGAGGTCCCGTTCGCCGCCCTCTACGTGACGGGCAAATTCTTCGGCCCGGACTACGCTCAGATCTTCCTCCTGATGCTCGCCTACGCCGCCCTCTTCTACTACATGACATGGATGCGCTTCTTCCCGCGCCGGATGCCCGAGCCGCTGCGCAAGGCGCTCGACCAGGAGCGCAAGCGGTTGCGCCGGGTCGTTATCGCGAAAAGTCGAAAGTAAGCGCGCCGGGCGCGCTCACGAAAGGTATTTCAAACGCGCCATGCGGTGGCCACGCTTGTGGCGGCGCCTCCCGGCAAGACGTTCATCAAGCTCTCGGATGGGCGCACGATCGCGGTGGCCTCCGACGACGCCTCGAAGTTCGAGTACTTCTCCGAGGGCGGAAAGGTAATGCGCCGGCCGAAGGCTGCCGCGCCGCCCGCGCGCCCAACCGCGCAGGCCTCGCCCGCGCCCGAAGCGCCCCCTGCTCGGCCCGCCGCCGCGCCAGCGCCCCCGGCACCCCCCGCGCGGGCGCCGCCTCCCCAGTTCCAAACGACTCCGCCGATTCAAGCCGTGGCGCCGCGGGCCGCGGCGGCCCCGCCGCCGGCGCCGGCCGCCTGGTCGCCCCCGCCGCGCCCGCCTCCGCAGCCCGCATGGCAGCCCCCGCCGCGCCCGCCTCCGCAGCCCGCATGGCAGCCCCCGCGGCCCGCGCCTGCCGCCCGCCCGCGCCCACCCCCCCGCGCAGCGGCCATCCCGCGCCCGGGCGGACCGCGCCGCGCCCTGGCATGGCCCGGCCCCAAGCTCACCTACAACATGCGCGCGGTGACCGTGGCGGTCCTCCTCGCGCTCATCCTCACGACCGTCCCCGTGTTCGCGCACCTCGGGCAATTCGTTTCCCAGCTTAGCCCCTGCACGGTCAATCAGCACTCATATCCGCAAGTGGCCGACTTCAACGTCACACGCTCGTTCGAAATGTCCGCGCCGGGTGGCACCGTGTCCTACAACCTCGGACTAGCCGAACCCTACAGCCTGCCCGGCAAACAGGTGCTCGTCGACCAGGTGGAGAACCCCCCGCACATCGGCCAGTCAGAGAAGTTATGGTGGAACGGCACGGTCCCCTCCGGCGGCTCAACCAGCATTTCGGTGCGTTACCAAGTGCATATGTCGACCTACATTTGGCAGCTGCCCGACAGCATCGTGGGGACCGCCGCCGATGTGCCGGCCTCGTACCGCAGCATTTACCTCGACAAGGAGTGGAAAATCGACCCCACTTCCAAGGTCGTGCAGGACCTCGCCAACAAAGTGACCGACCGCTCGAAGCCGTACATGCAGCAGATCAAGGACATCTACCGGTACCTGCTGTGCCCGCCGTACCACTACTCCGTGACCCAGAACTTCGAGCCGCAGTCGCCCGAGGAAACCGTCTCGCGCCAGACCGGCGACTGCGACGACTTCTCCGTCCTTTTCATCTCGATGGCGCGCTACCTTGGCATCCCCTCGTGGCTCGAACTCGGCCTCCTTTACGATGAGACGCCCCCGGGGAAGTTCGGCGCCCACGGCTGGGCGAGCGTCTACGTCCCCCTCACCAACGGGACCGGGGAGGTGGTCACCATCGATGTGGTCAACAAGCTGTTCCTCATCCGCGACGTCTACCACTTCGGCGACTGGAGCTCGGACGGCGACGCGCAGCACCTCCAGGATTACTACACGCTCCTCACCTACCAGCCGGCGACCTCGCCGCCGTTCCAAGTGACCCAAACCGTGACGCACGACACCATGCGCACAGAAGGCATCGTGAACTACATCAGCCCGTGACCGGGCCCGGCGTCACCGGCCCTCGCGCAGCGGCACCAGCGCTCCCTTTTTGGAGCGGCCGGCAAGCGCCAGCTCGACCGCCTGCGTTGCAAGCTCCTCCCCGCTCTCCTCGAGGTCGGCGCCCCTCGCGATCGCGTCGAGGTCCTCCACGGTCACCTCCCCAAAGGCTTCGAACCCGCGCCGAAGGATGAGCTTCAGCTGGTTTGCGCGCCCGGTCGCGTGTCCGACCGCCTCCGCGATCTTCGCGCGTTCCCTCGCGCGTTGGCCGGACTGCGTGACCCTCGGGGTCGCCGTGAGGTCGCCGCGCGCGGCGCCCCCGCCCGCCTTGGCCGCCTCCTGTCCCATGAAAAGCTGCGCGGCCTCGATCGAATCGGATGAAAAGAGCGCGGGCGTGCGGGCAAGCTCGATTTTCGCGCCGCACCGCGGGCACGCAGCAGTCTTTCGGCCGCTTTCGGTCACCCGCCTTGCGCCGCACCGGCCGCAGCCCACTACCACGAATCGCAATGACGCGCACTCCGCCGGCCTGGGGCCGCCCCCAAGAAAACTACTTCACCGTTGATAAGGTTCGGCACTCGCCCGCATGGAGAACTCCGCCGGCGCGAGCAAGCACCTCTTCTCGACCTCGAAAACCGTCGAGTGGGCGCTCATCGCCCTCCTTGGGCTCGTGCCCGTTGCGTTTGGCGCCAACCTCGTCGGCCTCAACGCCGCCGTCGTGTTCCTGCTTGCGGCGCTCGCGGTGGTGCCGCTCTCGGCGCTCCTCGGCCGCGCAACGGAGGAGTACACGGTTTACGCCGGGCCCGCCCTGGGCGGCCTGCTCAACGCGACGTTTGGAAACGCGGTCGAACTCATCATCGCCCTCTTTGCGGTGGCCGCCGGCCTCACCGAGATCGTGAAGGCATCGCTCACGGGCAGCATCATCGCGAACCTCCTCCTCGTGCTTGGCATGGCCATGCTCGCCGGAGGCCTCAAGCACAAGACGCAGCGCCTGCACCGCCGGCGGACGCTCACCTCGCTCTCGCTGATGACCATGGGCGTCATCGCGCTCGCGCTGCCGGCGCTCTTCTACTGGACGACCACCGAGCCTACGCTGTTTGCCTCGGGGGCGCCCGCCCTCACCCACGAAGAGGCGCGCGCGCGCCTTCAGCTGCTCTCCCTCATCGTCGCGGTCGTGATGATGAGCGTCTACGTGCTCGGGCTCGTCTACTCGCTCTACACCCACAAGGCCCTATTCCACGAGGAGGTGCCCGTGGAGGAAGCCGAGTGGTCGAAGCGGCGCGCCCTTGGGACGATGGCGCTCTCGACCCTCGGCGTCGCGCTCATGGCAGAGGTGCTGGTGGGCTCCATCCACGGCCTCACCGCCACGCTGAACCTCAAGGAGCTCTTCGTGGGCGTCGTCATCGTCGCGATCATCGGCAACGCGGCCGAACACTCGACGGCGATCCTCGTGGCCATGAAGGACAAGATGGACCTCGCGTTCCAGATCGCCGCCGGTTCCTCCGCGCAGATCGCGCTCTTCGTGGCACCCGCACTCGTGTTCTTCTCGTTCCTCATCGGCAAGCCGATGGAGCTTGCCTTCGAGGTGTTCGAGCTCTTCTCCATCGCGATGGCGGTGGCGATCGCCTATGCGGTCTCGATCGACGAGGAAACGAATTGGTTCGAGGGCGTGATGCTGATTGGCGTGTACGCGATCATTTGTGCCGTGTTTTTCCTGCACCCTTAGAGACCTCGGCCTGCGGGGGGGCGCCCCAGTCAAACGTCGCCGTCCATACCTTGCCGCCTTCGGCGCTTCGCTCGCGGATCACCGGGACCGTGCCCTCGTTGAGGCGCATCGATGCCCCCTTAGCGAATCCCTCGGCGTACGCGACGAGCGCCGGCCCGAACGGGCGCAGGGCGATGAGGGAAACGGTGAAGCGCGAAGGCGAGGGCTGGGATATCTCGAAGTTAATCGACGCGCACTTCGCTGAAAACGCGTCGATGATCCGCTTGGCCCCATCGTTTGGCGAACGCACGTTCGCTTCGGCGGCTCTTCCCGCATTCGCGCCGCCGAAGTAGCCCGCGTGCCGGACGAAATCGTGGCCCCGTTGGGCGTACCCGACCTCCACGAGTTTGGTGAACGCGCCGGGCTCGTTGCCGGCGGCCGGAAGGCGCGTCGGCCCCGGCACGCCGGCTGCCCGGCAGGCGTCCTCGAGGCTTCGCTTGGCTGCGGCGTCGAGGATCAAACCCGCGTACTCCCAGAAGTCGCGCTGAAGCAGCGCCAAGAGCGAAGTTTGCAGGACGACCCCCTCCAGACAAGAACCCCCGGTGCCCCGCACGGCGGGCCCGAAAGCGAAGAACTGAAGGCATCCCAGATAAAGCATTTCATAAAAACAGCCATAAATATTCCATGAGAAACGAACCCCAGCGGGAATCGGGCGCAGGCGATCTTGTCGGGTTGTCCTTGGTGACGCCCCTTCTCGCGGCGCTCGACGTACAAGACGGCGCGACTTACCTCCCCCGCAAACTAGAACAGGGATCGCGGTATCCGAGCCCGCGTGGCCGGCGAAAAACGCCAGTTGCGCATCTCCAGCCGGTCCCTGCCCAAGCACCTGGCGGATCGCCTGACCGACCGGATGGAGCGGATCAAGGAGGACCCTTCTCTGCTCCTGCCCGAATGCCACCACGCCGGCGGTTGTCCTCGGCCGGGGATCGAGCGGCGCCTGCGGCGCGTGCAGAAAGTGGCTGGAAGCCGGACGCGGCTAAGGAGGATGTCGAGGCGCGGGACGCCGATCGCGCGGGCGTACGCGGGTGCACTCGACCTGCTCTTTGACGAAGACATCCCGCTGCTTGCCGGGTTTCCGAGCCCGTTTGGCGCGGGCGAAATCAAGTTCGCGCAGCGCGGCAACGCGAAGAAAGAGGTGCAGGCCGGCGTCCAGAATTTCAACGACAAGGGGGTGCGTCTGCTCGGGTGGATCCCTTATGCGCGAGGGGTGCGCGGCGTTTACGTTTACTCCACCGACGGCGGCCTGCTATGCTCGGGCCGGGAGCCGGTGCCGCCCGCCGGATTCCTCGACGAGAGCGCGGCGTCGCTAAGGCCGGCGCTCGTCAAGTCGGGGGACGACTACCTCTGCCCGCACCTCAAGGGGTACCCCGAGGCGGTGCCGCGAGCCGAAGAAGAGACGCACCTTGCGGCGAGGTGGCGCAAATCGCAGTCCACGATGCGGGTCTGCCGCGCCTGCGCGAGCGGTTCGAACCTCTCGGGGGCGCTGCGCAAGTTCGCAATCGGGCCGAAGGTCGAGGAGCAGGTGGAAGCGTGGGTGGAGCTGCGCCCGAAGTGCCGCGAAGCGGGCAAGGACAGTTGCCACTTCGACCGGCGCGTGGAGCTCGAGGACGAGGAGCGGGCCGCGTACCTGAAGACGGAGACCAACGACGCGGAGTTGCTCGGCGGCGTGCTGAAGCGCGCGGTGCAGGAGGCGGCGGGCGAGGGCGGCGGCTACATCCTTGCGGGCGGCGAATGCCGCGGCAACGACGTGAAGGCGCTTGTGGACGAGCTTGGCTCGGACGCGCAGATGCGCCGCGCCCTCGGCGCGGCGCTGAAGGGCGTGAAGTCGGACGTCGTGCTCGAGACCCTCACGGCCTCGAAGCTGCTCTCGCAGTTTTGGGCCGAACGGGGCCAGAAAATCCTGGAGGCCGCGTGCGGCAACCGCGAGGTGGCCGCCCGCGTGTTGAGCGAGGCCAAGTCGAACGAGGCGCCGGCCACGCTCGTCCAGCGCGCCGTGCGGCTGGCGCGCGAGGCCGCCGTGGAGGACGCGCTGCCGACCTTCGAGGGCCTCACCGTCGAGGCGGCGCTCGCCGACCGGATTGCGCGGGCTTTTCGGCGGGCGGGCCCGGAGGGCGCGGTGCGCGAGGTGGAGGCGGGGCGCACGCTCTCGCCTTCCGCAGGCGCCGTCGCGTGGGCATTCCTCGGAGCGCTCGACAAGGCCGGCGGCCGCGAGTGGCAATTCACCAAGGTGGAGATGGAGCGGGGCGCAACCGCCCGCGCCGACGCGCGCGCGGCGCTCGAGTGCCGGGGAGAAGAATATGCCAACGCCCTTCAGAAGGCGCTCGCGGCGCTCGGCATCCATGAAACCATTGAGCCTACGACCACCTGAGCCGGCGGTCGTCGGTGCGCTTCTTCTTCTCGAGCGCGCGGATGGTGGCGGCTCCCGGCTCTTCCTTCGGCTTGCCGGAAGCGACGGCAACCTCCTCTTCTCCCTCATCCTCGACCTGCGCGGGCGTCTTGGGCGCCTTCCAGGTTGCCTTCTGGTAGAATTTGGGGAGGATGCCGAGGATGACTTCGCATTTGTCGCAGGTGACGATGATGTACAGGTCTTGGTCGACCATCACGCCGTCGGTCTGCTTTCCGCACCGCGGGCAGATTGAGGAAGGCATCGCGGGGGGAGCCCCCGGCGGCCAAGATAAGGCTTTGCGGCAGGGGGCGGCGCGGTGCACAACCGCCGCGCTCCAAACCTTCAAGGGCGGGGGCAGGCCTGCCGCGGACGATGGCCCCGGCGGCGAAGAAGAAGTCCGCCACGAAGGCAGGAGCGAAGCGCTCGGCGCCGGGAAAAGGCGGGGGCAAGCCCCGGGTGGTGGCTTCGGCGCCCACGGCAAAGCACCCGTTCCCTGAGTCGGTAGTCGTGAAGCGCACTTCGGAGATCGACCCCGCGCACCCGATCGCTTCGGGCACAAGCGCCCCGGGGCGAGCGATCTGGGTCGAGGCGGCGCGCCAGGCGCGCGAAGAGCGAAAGGTCGTGATCGACCTCGTAGGCGAGGGCCGCGGCATCATCGCGATCCCTGTGACCTTCAAGGACGAGCGGGAGGCGATGGAAATCATGACCCCCGCGCTCGACGCGCTCGTGAACCACTGCGCCGCGGCAAGCCTTGGCGGCGACCGGCCGGTAATGGTCGATGTGCAGGAATTGCGCGAGCGGCTGAAGCTCCAGCCGGAGGAGGACTGGGTGGCCGAGCACAGTTGGTTCCACAACGCGCTCGTGGCCCGGGAGCTGCTTTGCATGTACGTTTTTTCGCCAGGCTACCTGCTCGAGTTCGCGGTCGCGATCGGCGACAAGCAGGGCTTTGGCGTGGCCATCGCGAAGCAGGACCCCGGGTTTTACCAGCTGAAGCCGCGGGGCGGCGGCGAGGGCGGCACGATCCTTTGGAATTGGGCGCGCGCCATGGGCGATGTGATCGCGGGCGGGCAGTCGTGGTCGTACTTCGGGATGCTGCTTGCCCTTGCGCCCACGATCGCGAAGCGGCAGCTCGAGCTCGAGGGCAAGCGGGGCGCCTCCGAAGAAGAGTAAGCCGGTGCCTACGCGGAGACCGGGGCCCCGCAGTCGGGGCAATTCTCTTTCGATTCCTTCAGCGTGGCTCCGCATTCCTCGCACTTGACTTCCCTTGGGCGCGGCTTGCTTGTATAGCGTATGATGCGCTTGCGATCCATCGTGGCGGGCGACCAACCGCCTCCCGCCATCCCGTCGCGGCGCAGCACCGTGATCTTCTCGAGCCGCCGGCCGATGTCGGCAAGCTCCGTGCTCGCCTCCGCATCCTGCCGCGCGCGCTCCGTCTTGCGCCGCTCGGCGCCGGCGGGATCCCGCTTGCTCTCGAGTTCCGCCACGCGGTCGGCGAGGGCCCGCTGCTGGCCGTCCTGCTGCTCGGCGATGCGCCGCACCGCGTCGGCAAGCACGCCGATGTGCGCTTGCTGTGCGTCGTCAAGCCGGGCCTGCTGCTCGTTGCGGCGGCGTTCCGCATCGGCCGCTCGCCGCGCGGCGAAAAACGCGACCATAGCGATGCCGGCGGCGACGATCGTCCCGATCGCCTGCGCCGCGTTCCAGTCAAGGTCGGCCAAGGGATCACGCCTGGGGAACGGCGCTGTTGCCTCGCCGCAAAGGCCCCCACGTGAACACGATTTCGAGCCTATTTGAAACCCCGCGCACATGGAAACAACCGCGTCCAGGTACCCCCCAAGCCGCCGAAGCGCCGATGGATCAGCTCCAGCTGGCTTCTCCACGGTCGCAACCTGGCGCTCGCACCAGCGCCACGCGCGCTTCCCCCTGCACCGGCCGGGCCTCGATTGCCCTTGGCGCCGGGAAACCCGCGGCTCCCGTGGGGTTCGCAGGGGGACGGGAAGTGGGCTCGGCAGGATTCGAACCTGCGACCTTCTCCGTGTCAGGGAGACATCATGCCGCTAGACCACGAGCCCTTGAATTGGCCCGCGCGATCGAGAGGGCCCTATTTGTAATGTTAGGGCGGGGCATTTCACACGAGTGGCTCGGCCGGAGCCGGGTGGCCCGGCAGCTTGACGTCGGTGGGCGTCCTGCGGAACGCGTAACGCAGCGCGTTGATCGCCACGCGCGTGCGGATGTAGCGGTCGTTCTTGTTGCGTTCGGACTCGCCGGTGAGCGTGCGGATCGCGCGGGTAACGAGCGGCTTGTCCCGCGCGGCCATGCGGACGATGCGCTTGGGGATCTTGTAAAACGTCTTGGTCCACTTGAGGTGCGTGTAGAGCTCTTTTCCAAACGACGCCTTCCAGGTCTGCTCGTAGAGCGCGAGGGCCTGCTTTGACACATCGCCCTTGGCGAGGCAGTCGATCAGCGCCTCGCCGGCGCAACGGCCCGACTCGATCGCGTACCACATCCCTTCCCCTGTGAGCGCGGAGGGAAAGCCCGCCGAGTCGCCCACCAGGAGGCACTTGTCCGTGTAGGTCTTGGGCAGGGGGCCGCCGATGGGCAGGTAGGCGCCGTCGATCTTCACCTTGTCGAGGCCCCGAGGGATGAGGTTCTCCTTTTCGAGAAGTTTGATGTATTCCTTGGTGACCTCGCGCAGGTCGATGTCGTCCTTGCCGATGACGAATTCGGCGACCCCGATGTTCAGGGTGGACTTCTTGGGGAAAACCCAGCCGTAGCCGCGCACGCCCTTGGGGTTGAAGTGGATCCAAATCGCCCGCTCTTTCCCGTAATATTCCTCGACGATGTCTTCGCCGACCTCGGGTTCGATGCGCGTCGCTACATGAGCTTCCGTTCGGCCCCAGTCGGGGGGCATGCCTTCCCGGGCGCGCACGACCTTGGCGATGAGGTCGCGCGACCCGCCGGCGCCGATCACCGTCTTGGCGCGGACCTCCTGTTTGTCCGCGGTGTTGAGGACCACGCCGCCGTCGGCGTAGTCCCAAGAACGTACATTGGTCGAAAGCATCGGGTGGGCGCCGGCGTCCACCGCGCAGTCGAAAATGGTCTTGTCAAGGACAAAGCGGCGGGCCTGCCAAACGATGGGGCCGTCGTGGGGCATATACGCCCTGTCGCCCGTGTCGCAGCACTCGAAGATGAGCGAGCTTGATGGAGCTTCGAGCGCCGCGCGGAAGTCAGGGAGCCCCTTTTTCGTGAGGATGCGCGACGGCAGGCCGCCGCCGCAAGCCTTTTGGCGGGGGAAGGTGGCCTTGTCGATCAGGGCAACCTCGAGCCCGGCCTTGGCCAGAGTATAGGCGGCCGTCGCGCCGCCTGGCCCGGCCCCCACAACGGCCACGTCGTACGTCATTTGCTCCTGCGGGCATTGAGGGCGCTTCTAATTGAAGGTACCCGCGAGGGCCGCCCGGCGCAAGCCGCGCGGTTTTCAAATCGCGCGCGCCCATCGACGAGCGAGGGCCGCCATGCGGTATTTCGCCTACGGCGCCGACATGCGCGGCGGCGCGATGGACGAGCTGTTGGGGCACCGCGCGGAGGGCACGCGCGCGCTGCTGCGCGGGTACCGGCTCGCGTTCACGGCGTATTCGGACGATTGGGAGGGCGGAGTGGCCGACCTGATTCGCGACGAGGCCGGCGAAGTGGAGGGCGTGCTGTTCGATCTTTCACCCACCGATGAGCTGCGGATCGGTTTTGCCGAGGGTCTCGGCGAAAGCACATTCCGTCGAAGGCGCCTCCGCGTGGAACTCGAGGACGGCACCGAGGTGGAGGCCCTTGCAAGGGAGGCGGCGCGCAAAGGGGCCTTCGTGGCGCCCTCGCACGCGTTCCTCGACGCGATGGTTTCGGGCGCGATGGAGCAGGGGCTCTCGCAGACCTACATCAATTTCCTGATGCAGCTCTACCCCGACGAACCCACCGTGCACAGCCGCTCCTGGCGCGACGAAGAATGAGCGACGCGGCGCTTCGCCGACCCCCCCGTGAAGTTTATCATGGGGCCCGCAGGGTTTGGTGCGGGGAAGGGCGCTGCGAGGTTCGATCTACGAGCGCGAGCTCAAAGACATCCTCGAAGGGCGCAAGGAGACGCTGCTGCGGATGGGCAAGCGCCTGAACATCCACCAGCGCCGGTGCTACTTTTCGACCATGCGCTACCCCTTCGTGGTCATCCGGGCGGCCGGCTCGCTCGGGATGGACCTCGTCGGCTTGCGCGGCGACTTTTCGTTCCCGGTCGAAGTGAAGTCGTCGGGCAGCGACGTCTTCCGGTTCTCTTCGTCGGGGGGCAAGGCCGAAATCCAAGCGCAATCCATGGTGGAGGAATGCGCCGCCTCGCACCTGCTGCCTTTCTACGCGTTCCGGCTGAAAGGCGCGCGCGACGACCCCTGGCGGATTTTTGCCGTGCCGCTTGGCGATGCCAACACCGACCTCTGGTGGATGAAGGAGTCCCACGGGACGTTCGCGCGCCTGTTGATGGCGAAGGTCCCGCAGATCGAACGCACCGCCGGAGGCGCCCGCATCATGCGCTGGCGCGACGGCTACCCGCTGTCGAGCTTCCTCGAGTACTTGTGGGTGCTGAATGTGCGCGAACCGCTCCCGGAAGTCTCCGAGTCGGTCGGGTAGGGCTGGCGCGCCTACACCGCGAGGTTCTCGCAGTGTTTCGTCTTGAGGTCATAGCACTCCGGGCACTCGGGGCGGATCTTGGAGAGGCGGCCCATCCGTTGGGCCATCTCGTCGGAGACGACGTGCTCGAGCTTGCAGGCCTGGTCGTGGAAGTCGACGCTTCCCATGTCGAGGGTCTCGACGAGGAACCGCTCCATGACGCAGTGCTTGCGCATGATGTCGCGCGCGCGCTTGTTCCCGTCCTTGGTGAGCTGCGTGCCCTTGTACTTCTCGTGGCGCACGAGGCCGTCCTTCTGCAGGCGGACGAGCATCTCGGTGACGGCGGCCGGGCTCACCTTGAGCTCCTTGGAGATGTCGCCGGTCTTGGGCGGCGCGCCCGAGTCGAGCTCAAGCAGGAGGATGGTCTTGAGGTACATCTCCACGTTTTCGGAGAGGTGGCCGTCGGCGCGCTCGGTGTGAGAAGACAAGCGCCAAGGAGGCGGCTCAAATTCGCATAAAGGTTTGCTTGGCCGCTCGCGCGGGGCGGTAAGGGTTGCCCGCTAGCGGATGTCGATGATGGGCTCGCCGTTCAGGTCGGTGCCGAAAAACTCGAAGTGGTTCTTGCGCCCGCACGCGAGACAGCGGAAGTCGCCGGTTACGGGCCGTTCGACGCGTTTGCCCGACTGGCCGAGGAGGTCGCGGATCGGCTGCGGGAGCTTCTCGTTGTCGACCTCGTTGACGGTCTCGCAGTGCCAGCACTTCAGTTTCGTCGGGGCCACCTCCTTGCGCCTGCGGGCTTGGGAGGGCCAAGGAGCGCCTTGGGGTGATAAAAAAGACGGTGGCGCGCGCGTGGGCGAGCGCCATCAGAGAACACGGCCGGTCACGGGCGCTTGTCGCGCCTCGCCTGACCCTCTTCTCATCACTTGGCAAGTTGGAAATGCCGCAGCGGGAGAAAAGCGCGCCGCGTGCCGTGCGTAGGCCTTGAAGGCGTCCGCGGCCTACGGCAACGGGTATTTATAGAGCGCGGGGGCCATCGAGCGTTGCTGGAGTAGTGCGGCAATGAGCGCTCCCCAGGGCCGGGCAAAGAAGCGTGCGGCCGACGAGGATGACGAAGTCATCTCGATGGTAGGCCAGCGGGTCTGGTTCGTGGACCAGATCGAGCCGGTCGGGACGATCCGTGAGACGATCCCTCCCGGGGGCGGCCGGGTTGTCGGGTTCATCATCGAAGACGAGAAGACGCGCATCGCGCGCAAGGTCCAGCGCAACCGCGTGCGGAAGTACGGCGACCGCTACTTCCTCGTGACCACTTGGTTTGCGCACGCCGACCAGGCGGCCAAGGAACTGGAAAAGCAGTTGGCGCGCGGGCTCCCGCCCGACCGCGACCTCGGTTATTGGCAGAGGTTTTCGCGGGAACTTGGCGAGGATACGCTGAAGAAGCACCTGACGCGCGTTGCACCGCCGACGTATGCGGTCGCCGGCCAGCTTGCGACGGCCGCCGAGTCGCTCTCGCAAGACCTTGCGCGGGCGGCGGTGACCTATCGGCGCGTGCAGCGGGCGCTCGTGGCGAACCAGGCGGTGATGTCGCCGCAGGAGTACGCGCAGTTCGTGGACGAGGCGCGCAAGTGGTCGCGCACGGTGCGCCTCGTGCTCATGGCGCTCGAGTTCCTCCAGCGGCCGCTGCCGCAGGCGCACATCGACGTGAGGAACCCCGACGCGCCGCTGCCTTCGCAGCCCGTGTACATCCCGTTCGAGGCGCTGCTGGAAAGCCACACGCCCGGTGGTGAGGGGAAAGCGCGCGAGCGCCCTGCGCCGCCGACCGTCGAGGCGGGCCACGACGAGGAGTTCACGAAGGTCTTCGGCGAAGACGCGCAGGCCGAGGGCGAGTGGCAGGACGCAGAGGACTTCGAAGCGGCAAACCCCGGGGACTTCCACCCGATCAAGCCCCTGAATGACTACGACGAGGCGCAGGCCGAATCGTTCGAGCCGGTCGCGGAGGGGCCGGACGTGGAACCCTTCGAGGCGGTCGTCGAGGAGGCGGTCACCTTCGAAGAGGTCGCCGAGGTGCCCTTGGTCGAGGCAGAAACCTTCGAAGAAGTCCCGGAGGCCCCGGCTCCTGCGCCGCCGAAGCCCGCAGCGCGCGCCTCGAAACCCGCCGGCCCGCCCGCGCCTCCTCCTCCGCCCTCACCGGCAAAGGGCGCCGCAAGACCGGCGCAGGCCTCCGTGGAATCCTTGCCGGAGGACGAGGACGAGGGCAGTTTCGCGGCCAGCCGGAAGAGCGAAGGCAGGTCCGGCCAATGGCTCACGCCGCCTTCGCCGCCGCCCCCCAAAGCCTCGACGGCGCGCCAAGTCGCGCGGCAGGACAAGGTGCGCGATCCCATCAAGGACAAAGCCGACCTGGATGCAATCATCGCGGCCTCGCTTGGCAGGACGCCAAAGAAGTCGCCCTCGAAGGCGTCGCAAGGCGAAATCGCGGGCAACGAGGACGCGCAGAAACCGGCGACCGACGCCCTCTCGCGCGAGCTTGCCTCGCTGCTGGAGAAATCTCGGCGCAAGTGATCGCCCCGCTCCTCGCGCGGCAAAACCCTAAAGCCTTCATATACCCTGAATTCGTATGAAGTGGGGGGGAAGCCCACGGCGCGCCTGGATTCGGAGACGGTTGGCGACATTTTCCGAAGCGCGCTTCTGGTGCTCGCCTTCTGGGGGCTGCTCTCGGGCCTTTGGCCCGCGATCGGCGGGATCACCGGCCAGTACGCCGGCGCTGCTGAAACGGTCAAAGTCACCAAGGGCCAAGGCGTCGTGACAGCGCCTTGGGACACCATGGAGGCGCCCTCGCAATCATGGATCAAAGTCCATGTGTCAGGCGCGACTCTCCCGGTAAACGTCCTCGTGGTCGCGCTTAATTCCCGCAGCATTTCCATCAGCGACAATGGCGGAGTGGCCGCCGTCGACGACCTGCTCGCCGTGGGCAAAGGCACGGGCACCGACGTCACCATCACCGGCGGACACGGAGGCCCGGTGATCTACCGGATCTCGGTGCACATCACGGCCGATGCAATCGCCACCAACCCGAACGCGACGGACGCAGACGTGAGTTACGTGCTGAATTGGGAAGTCCAGAAGCTCGACCCGCTGGTGGTTGTGGGCGGCCTCGTCCTTTTCAACATGTTCTTCGTGACCGAGTACATGCTGCACATGCGGCGCGACATCCGCTCGCTCGGGCGGAAGGTCGAGCGCGCGGTGGCGGAGGGCCCCGGAGTGCGCGCCCCGAGCGCGGCGCTTGGCGCGCCCGTACTGGTCGCGGCCGATGAAGAATCGGCCGAGGGCCCATCGCGCGGCCGCGGTGGTTTCTTCGGACGCTTCGGCAAGGAAGCCGAAGAAAATCCCGCGCCGACGCCCGCACCCGCAGCGTATGCGCCCCCGGCGCCACAGGACATGTACCCGCCTGCGCCCTACGCGGCGCCCGCGTATTCTCCGCCGCCGCCCATGGCGGCGCCGCCCCCCTCGTACGGGCCTGCGCCTCCGGCGCCTCCGACGCTGCGCAGCGCGCCAATGGCCCCCGCTCCTGCGCCCCCGGCCCCTCCGGCCCCGCCGTACACGCCGCCGGCGTATGCACCACCGGCCTCCGCAGCTCCCCCCGCCCCCGCGCCGGCCGACACCCAAGAGCCTGTATCGAAGGTGCGTTGCCCCCAGTGCAAACACATCGTGCCTGTCTACACCGCCGAGCGGCCCACGCCGATCCGCTGCCCCAATTGCGGCAAGCGCGGGATGCTTACGAAGTAGGCGCCTTCCCCAGCGCCTCCTCAAACACCTTAGACATCCCCTCCGCGTAGCGCCGCCATGTCAGTTCGGCGCGAACGAAGTTGCGCGCGGCCTCGCCGATCGCCCGTGCCTTCGGCTCATCGCGGGCAAGTTCGATCACGCGGGCCGCGATCGCCTCGACGTCGCCGTGGGCAATCACGAAGGCCGTCCTGCCGTCCTCGAGCACTTCGCTCACCCCGGCGGCCGACGAGACGATGGTGGGCTTGCCGGCGGCCATCGCCTCCGTCACATTCAGCCCCCAGGTCTGGTCGGCCGGGAAGAGGAGCACATCGCACGTCGCATAGAGGTCGGCAAGCGCCTCGTCGGAGATACCGGCGAGGAAAACCACTCGGTCGCGGACGCCGAGGCTTGCCGCAAGCGGCTCGAAGGTCGACCGGACGGCGGTGCCGACGAGCACGAGCCGAGCGTTCGGCACGGAGGGGAGCACCTCCCTAAGCGCACGCAGCGCGTCGGCCTGTCCCTTCCACGGCGCCGCGTAGCCGACATGCAGCATGACGAATGCCCCCTCGAGGCCATGCTCGCGGCGCGCGCTGTCGCCGCTTCGCCCGGCGAAGAACTGCGCGTCGACGCCGCTGCGCACGACGACCGAATCGCGCCCATAGATTGCGCGGACGCGTGCCTCGTTCTTCCGGTCGAGCACCACGACCCGGTCCATTTCGCGGCCCGCGCCGACGTCCACTACCTTGAGGAAAACCCCCTCGGGGTCGAGTGCCTCAAGGTGCGCGCGCGCCAGTCGCCGCTGCCAAGGCTGGCGCTGCTCCACCTGGTGGTGCCAAAAGGAGGGCTCGTTGCACATCCACACGGTGGGCAGGTGCAGGCGCGCGCCAGCCTTGGCTGCCGGCCAATTGGCGGTCTGGTCGTGGGCGTTGAGGACGTCATATTCGGCCGTCAGGTCGCGCGCGACCGAAATCATGGTGGCGCGCCGCAGCGAGTCGAGATTCACGCGGGCCCCGAGGAGGCTCACCGCCTTAGGCAGGGCTCCAACCGTCGACACCCGGATGTCCAAACCCTCGAGCAGCGCGGGGTAGCACCGCTCGCGGTCTAGGGCCGGCGTGAAGAGGGTGACGGCATGGCCCATCACCTTGAGTTCCTGGGCGAGTTGGAGCGCCTGGCGCGCGCCGCCTCCCGGAATGTCGAGGGGCGTAACGATGAACGCGACCTTCAAGCGCCACCCCTGGAGCCTGCAGGAAACGCACGCCCGCCTGTACGGCCGGGGCGAGGCGTTCGCGCCATCCGAGCGTCGTGATTTAAGGGTTGGCGGCGAGGCTACCTGCGCTTGCGGGACGAAGCGGCAACGGCCACCACGAACATTGCGGAGAGCGCGCCGCCGGTTTCGAGGCCCGGCAGGAACCCGCCCCCCGTCGTGCCGGGCTTCTTTGCGACCACTCCTTCGGTCGTGGAGTTCGTTGGCCCCGCGTTGCCGAGGTTGTCGACGCCCCACACGGTCACGTAGTAAGTCGTGTCGAAGGAGCCC
>JBGQKI010000001.1:0-214098 GCA_041499475.1 Thermoplasmata archaeon | reverse complement strand
GTGCGGGCAGAGGTGCGCGCCGTGCCGTTGTAGTTCAGCTTGTCATCATAGTAGGATTGGCCAAGCGAGCTGTGGGGGATGTCGCTGAACTCGGCGAGGATGACGACAACCTTGTGGTCGCCGTGGGTCCAGTCGAAGAAGGCCTGGGGGGTGACGGAGAGCGTCTGCCTCCCGCCCGAGTAGCCAATCGAATGCGCGGCGAGGACGTCGGGGTCGATGGTGACGCCGGGCTTTGCCGGGATGTAATCGAGGACGGGGCTTTCGGCAAGGCCCCGCGCGTGTTCGTAGCCAAGCGAGGTCAAGGTTGAGGGGAGGGTGGATTCGCCGGCGCCGACGATGGGCGCGGCGGGCAATGCCGCCGGGTGGGGCGCGACGGCGAGTGAGGCCGCCATCGCGGCCGCCGGTGCAAGCACGAGGGACAGCCCCGCCGCGATAAGTAGGAATTTCCGAGCGTTGGCGGGTTGATTCCTGTACGACATTTGGCACCCGCCTGGATCGATCCAGATCGCTTGGGCTTCGCAACCCTAAAGTCGTTATTTAAGCGTATTGTTTGCGTCAGAGCAGCGCGCACGTGAGGGGCTCAGAATGTTGTGCTAGCTGCGCCCCGCAGCGTCGGTGTAGGTGAGGCGGACCATTTCCGCGTCGCGCAATCCGCCGAGGCGTGCGGACAATTCGCGGATCCGCTGGGCATCGCCGGCTGCGATATACACCGTGATGCAGCGCTCCTGACCCACATGCGCATGCATCATCGACTTGATGACGTCGCTGAAATCGTGGGCGACCTCGCCGACGCGGCGCTCGATCTGCGCGGGGTATAGCGCCGTGAGGGTCGCCGATCGCGCGCCGGTGTGCCTCTCCTGGGCGGCCTGGGCACTCACGAATTCGCGCAGCGCGGCGCGCACGAAGTCCGACCGGCCGCTGTACCCCGAGGACTCGGCGAGCCGGTCCATTTCCTTGAGGAGGGGGTTGGGCAGCGAAATGGAAACGACGGTCAATTCGCGGCCCGCCGTCTAAGCGGCACTGAGGCCTGATAACCCTAACCGAAAAGTTATGAATCTGTGGCCCTCCGCAGATGAACAGTTACTAGGATCGTGTCGTTCGTTTCTGTCAACGGCCGCAAGTCGTGCTTTGGGTTTTGCTAAGCTTGCGGCAGGACTTATTACACCACTGAGTTTCGCGGCCCGAGGATTGCCGTGGCAGCAGGACCGCCCAAAACCGCGAACAAACGATTGGTGATCGCATCAGGCGCAATGGCGACCATCGTGGTGCTTGCGGGGCTGTTTTTCGTCTTCGCCCCGAGGGCGTCGTCGGCGCCCTCAGAGACGACGGTGCTCACCACCTTCTATCCAATTTACGACATGACGCGCAATGTTGGAGGGGATCGCGTCAACGTCGCGCTCCTGATTCCCGAGGGCTTGGATGTGCACGCCTTCGAGCCCACGCCCTCCGCGATCGCCACCGTTGCCAAGGCGAAGGTGCTGATCTACAACGGGGCCGGGCTCGAGCCATGGATCGACGACATCATCGCGGCTTCGGGAAACCCCGGCATTGTGAGGGTCGACTCAAGCTACGGCGTCACGCTTGCCGACGTGCCGCCCGCCTTCCAGAGGGAAGGGCGCACGGCCGACCCCCACATTTGGCTAAGCCCCGTAATCGCGAAAAAGCAGGTGGCAAACATCCTCGAAGGCCTGAAGGCGGCCGACCCGGGCAACGCCGCCTACTTCACCGCGAACGCGGCCAACTACACGGCCAAGCTCGATGTGCTCGACGGCGAGGCGCGCAATGTGTCTGCGGACCCCGCCACCCAGTTCTTCGTGACGTTCCACGAGGCGTTCCGCTACTTCGCGCAGGAATACAACCTGACGCAGATCGCTGTCGCCGGTCCCTTCGAGGAGTCGCCGACCGCGTCCGAAATCCAGGGCGTCGTCGACCAGATTCACGCGCATACGCTTTGCTACGTCGGGTACGAGTCCCTCGAAAATCCGGACATCCCCAACTCGATTGCGAGCCAGACGAATGCGACGCTGATCCTGATGGACCCCATCGAGGGCCTCTCGGATGCAGACCACGCGCTGGGCAAGACCTACCTCATCAAGATGCAGGAAGACCTGGACACTTTCGCGTTGGCGTTGAACCATGTCGGGTGCAAATGAGCCGGTGGTGGAGCTCCAAGGCGTCACGGTCGAGTTCCCCGGCGGCGTGCGCGCCGTCGAGGACGTCGACCTGCGCGTCTTCGAGCACGACCTGCTGGGGCTTCTTGGACCCAACGGCGCCGGAAAGTCGACCCTGATCGACGTCATCCTAGGGCTGCGCCAGCCGACGCGAGGGACCGTCCGCCTCTTCGGCGCCCCCTTGAGCCCGGAAGGTCTGGCCCGCGTCGGGTTTGTACCGCAGAAGCCGCAGGCGACCTACCCCGATTTCCCGGCGACGGTCTTGGAGACCGTGCTCCTGGGGTTCGCTTCCAGGGCCCGTTTCTTCCAAGGCCTGGGCAGGCGGGAGCGCGAGCGAGCCAAGGAGGTCCTTGAAATGCTCGCCATCGGCGACTTGGAGGGCCGGAGGATCGGCAGGCTTTCCGGCGGGCAGACGCAAAGGGTCTTCGTGGCCAAGGCGATCGTAGCCGAACCGCGGCTGCTGATCCTTGATGAGCCCACGAGCGGGATGGATGTGCGTTCGCGGCGCGATTTTTACGCGATGCTGCAGGGCCTCAACCGCGACATCAGAATCACGACGATCATCACTTCACACGATGTCCACAACGTCACCAAGCTTGCCAACCGGATCGCGTTTATCAGCGGCAGGGTGTTCTTCGACGGGGGCCCCGGCGAATTCGCGGCGCACCCGATCCACTCCGACCTGGAGGACTTCCCCGAGGCGGTGATGGCGAAGGCATGAACTCCCTCGACGACGTGGTCTCCCTTTTGCAGTACGGCTTCGTGCAGCGGGCCTTCATCATCGGAGCGGCGATGGCGCTCCTGAGCTCGCTGCTCAGCGTCTTCATCGTCCTCAAGAACGCCTCGCTCGTCGGGGACAGCCTCGCGCACACCGCCTTCGGCGGGCTCGCGGCGGGCTATTATTTCGGACTGCAGCCGTGGTGGACAGCGGGCGCGCTGGTGGTGGTCGGGTCGATGGGCATCACGAAGATCACCCGCTCGACGCGAATTCCGGGGGACGCGGCCGTGGCGGTGATGTTCACGTTGGGGCTGTCTTCGGGAATCCTCTTCCTCGGGCTTGGGCGGGGGTTTGGCATCAACCTCGAGAGCCTCCTCTTCGGGAGCATCCTCCTTGTAAGTTCGGGCCAGATCATGCTCTCGCTCGGGATCCTCGCCACGGCGATTGCGGCCGTGCTCGCATCGTTCCCGCGCCTGCTCTATACGGTGTTCAATGAAAGGCAGGCGCAGGCATCGGGCGTGCGCACGTGGGTTTTCGACTACATGCTGAGCGGATTGACGGGGGTCGCCGTCATCGTCTCGATCCCGATTTCCGGGGTGCTTTTGATCGCCGCGCTCCTCGTGCTACCAGGCCTTTCGGCCGTGCAAGTGGCAAGGTCGTTCCGCCAGACGATGGTGCTCGCCCCGATCTTCGGGTTGACGAGCGTGGTGGTCGGGTTGGTGCTCTCGCTCTTCCTCGATGTGGCCCCCGGCGCGACGATCGTCCTCACGGGACTTGCGATTCTTTTCAGTCTCGTTACGGCCAAGAGCGTAGGGTCGCGGCTGGCGAGCCGGCGGGTGCCGCCGGCGCCTGCTGCCCCTTGACGGCGAGCGCCTCACATCCCCCAGAACCGCGTGGTCTTGCGTTTGACCTTGGTGATCTCGTCGAGCACCGCCGTCTCGTCGGTATTGAGCTCGTGGGCCTTGAGCGCCCGGGCGTCGGTCTCGGTCATGTCGGAGTAGAGGGTGTCGCCCTCGTCGAACTGGCGACCGACCGTGACATCGTCGATGGCGATGGCCACCTCGTCGCCGGGGTACGCCTCGGTGATCGTCTCCTCGCCGGTGCGGATCGACTTGACGGGCCCGAGCGCCTTGCCGTCGGTGCGCATGAGGCGGGCGCCGGAGCGCAGGCGGCCGGCAAGGATGCGGACGCCCACGATCGCGGGCTTGGACACCCGGAAGGTGTGGTCTTCGAGGACCAGCAACTTGGAGGGGAACGTGATCTCGGCGCGCGCATCTTCGTGCGCCTTCTTCTTGCGGTCGGCTTGCCAGGCGACGAGGTCTTCGACGAGTTTGTAGATCACGTTACCTTCGATGAGGTGGGCGTCTTGGGCGGTGAGGGCCTCGCGCGCGTCGGGCAGGACCTGGGTCGAAAACGCGAGGATTGCGCGGTGGGCGGGGTCGGGGAGGGTCGCCACTTCAGTGATGTCCTTTCGCGTGACCGCCCCCACGCGGGCGCCCTTGACCGGGATGGCTACGGCCTTCAGTTCGAAGGCGAGCCCTTCGAGCGAGCCGATGGCGTCGGCCCGGATGTAGATCCCTTCGTCGGCAAGCTCGATCTTGATTTGGGTCTCTTGGGTGACCTCTGCGCGAGCCTCATCGAGTTGGTCGGCAGTCGCGCCGCGGAAGGGCGCGCCGGGGATCACCCCTTCGACATCGGGGACAAAAACCCGGACGCCTGATGCCGCGCTCACCTCCTCGACATTCTCGAACCGCCGCTTAGGGTCGCGGATTTCCTGCAACGGCGCCGGCTTTTGCAGCCCCTTCACGCGTGCCTCGATCGCGCCGTCGAGCCCGCCGATGACGATGATGTCGCCGCGCTTGAGCTTGCCCTCGACGAGGATCGAGTCAAGGGCGGTGCCGATGCCTTTCTCGTGCTTGACCTCGAGGACGGTGCCGCGCGCGGGGCCTTCCTCGACCTTGAGGGTCTCTTCGAGGTAGCGCTGCGCGAGCCCCGAGAGCATGAGGATGAGGTCGGGCACGCCCTCGCCGGTCTTGGCGGAGATCGGTACGAGCGCGACGGTCTTAGAGAAGTCCGCGACGCGGTCGTAGCGGTCCGTGGGCAGGTCCATCTCGTGGAAGCGCTCGATGAGCTTGTAGATCCGGGTGTCGACGGCCTCCTGCACCTGTTCCAGTTGGTCTTTGAAGTTCGCAACGAACGGCTGGTCGTGGTGGCTGCGCCAGCCCGGGACCATGTCGACTTTGTTGAGCGCGACGACAAAGGGCGTCTTGGCCTGCCGCAGGATTTTGAGCGACTCGAGGGTCTGGGGCTTGAAGCCCTCGTTGATGTCGATGACGAGCACCGCGAGGTCGGCAAGGGCCCCGCCGCGCGAGCGCAGGTTGACAAACGCCTGGTGGCCGGGAGTGTCGATGAAGAGCAGGCCGGGGATCGTGAGCTTGCGCCCGCCGAGCAGCGGCCCGCAGATTTTCTCGATCATCGAGAGGGGGACTTCCGTCGCGCCGATGTGCTGCGTCACGCCGCCGGGTTCGCGCTTGGCGAGCGTCGTGCCGCGGATCTTGTCGAGGAGCGTGGTCTTGCCGTGGTCGACGTGGCCAAGGACGGCGACGATGGGTTGGCGGAGGGGCATGCGCGATTCCTTTCTGCCTGGGGGGGGACGGCGGTCGAGACGCGCGCCACTCCAGTCGGGCTGGGGCGCGGAGTCTGGCCTGCGGGGAAAAAGGTTGCGCCGCCCCGTCCAAAGAGCCATCAGCACGCCACCATTTGACCAGACGCAAGGAGGCTCGCAGCGTGCAAGGTGAGGCGCTCGTGCGCAATCTGAAGGCCAAGGGTGTCCGGTTCGCGACGGGCCTAAGCGAGGCCGAAACCGGCGCCGCAGAGAAGGCCTACGGCCTTCGCTTCCCGCCTGATTTTCGCGCCCTCGTAAAGGCGGGCGTCCTTAACGGGCTCCCGCCCTTTTCCCCCGAGTTTGTTGCTCTGAGCGGCCCGCGATTGGAGGGCGGGTTCTACGACTGGCGCGACTTGCGAAACGCCGAGATCCGGGACGCGATCCGCGAACCGGTTCGCGGGATTGTCGAGCAGATCGAGGCTCAAGAACTCTGGCCCGCCGCTTGGGGTGAACGGCCCACCACGCACCGGGCCGTCGTGGCCATGGCCGACCAACGGATGCGCCCTGCGACTCGGCTTGTCCCCATTCATCGCCACGCGTACCTCCCGCAAGAGCCCTTCGAGGCCGGCAACCCCGTGTTCAGCTTCCACGGCGGCGACATCATCTGCATCTCCAAATCGCTCGAAGACCACTTGCTTTGGCTTGCCCGGCCCTTGCCGGGGGTCCGCATGAACGCGCCGCGCGCGAAAGCGATTCCCTTTTGGGACGAGTGGGTCGAGTACGGTGAGGCCGCGGGCAGCGCAACGCCGGGCCAGTGAGGGCGCGCCGCGTCAGCCCTCGTAAACCCATTCGCGCGCCTTGGCGTGCGTGTTCTCGTCCGGCTTAAACCACAGCTCGATCTCGCGCTTGGCCGATTCGGGCGAGTCGGAACCGTGCACGAGGTTGCGCCCGATGTCCATCGCAAAGTCGCCGCGGATTGTGCCCGGCGCGGCCTTTGTCGGGTCGGTGACGCCCATGAGCCCGCGGCAGGTCGACACGGCATTCCTTCCGGAAATCACCATCGCAAGCACGGGCCCCGAAGTAATGTAGGCAAGGAGCCCCGGAAAGAACGGCTTTCCCTCGTGTTCCGCGTAGTGCTTGCGCGCGAGCGCCTCGCCCACTTTCACGAGCTTTGCCGCCTCGACGGTGAGCCCCTTGCGCTCGAACCGCGCCACGATCTCGCCGATGAGCCCGCGGGCCACGGCGTCGGGTTTGAGGAGGATGAGGGTGCGCTCCAGGGCCATCGCGGGTGCCTCCACGCCGGCGACCCTACTTCTCGGCCGCCTTCGCCGTCGGCTTCACGTACCGCTTCGTCCACTTGACGCGGCGCGGGACGCGGCGCAGCTTCAGCAGGTTGCGCTCGCACTTGGCGCTGCAGAAGTAGAAGATGGCTCCGTCCTTCTTGACGAACATCTTGCCCGTGCCGGGCTCAATCTCGTCGCCGCAGAAGGAGCAGACGCGGCGGGAGGGCATTTGCCTTACCTCACGGAGAGCTTCTTCGCTTCGCGCGCGGTCTCTTTGAGGATGAGGATGTCGCCCATCTGGGTGGGACCCATGACGTTGCGCGTGATAATGCGGCCCTGGTCGCGGCCGGCCATAACGCGGACCTTGACCTGGACGGCTTCGCCGGTCATCCCGGTGCGCCCAACGATCTCAACAACTTCTGCAGGGATTCCGTCTTCATCGGCCATGGGTTTGTCCTCCTTTGGGGTTTGAAAAAAGGATCACTGCTTGCCCGAGCGCAGCTTCTGGAGCTTGCTCGCAATCTCGTCGACCTTCGCCTTGGCCTTTGCCGGTTCGACAATCGCGACCGACGCGGTGGGCACCTTGAGGCCGGCGGCGTGGCCAAGTTCCGCCTTCGAGGGGACATACCCGTAGGGGATGCCCTTCTCGTCACAGAGGATCGGCAGGTGCGCGAGGATTTCCTCGGGGTCGGTGTCCTCTGCCATGACGACAAACTTGGCCTGGCCGCGTTCGACCCACTTGGTGACCTCGTTCGAGCCCTTCGCGATCTTGCCCTTTTCCGACTCGCGGGCAAGCTCGACGACTTCGTACAGGGCGTTCCCCATGTCTTTGGGCATCTCGAACTTCACGAACAATTTGGCCATCTTTGTTCCTCCTTCCAGGCATCAAAGCCCTTCATCACTCACGGGAGCCCCTTACAGGGTAATCGCGGTTAACCGGGGGGTCGCATTTAAAGGTTGGGGGCGCGAAAAAACAGAGCCAGATTCGCGCGGCGGGCGGGCGCGATTCAGTGCGGAAGAGGCGCCGGCGCAAGGGTCGGATCGTGGTCGGCTGCAAACTCGTGTTCGTCGGCGTACATCGCGTGGATGGCAGCCGCGTACTGTTTCTCGACGACCGCGCGCTTCACCTTGAGCGAGGGCGTGAGCAGCCCGTTGGCGATCGTGAGCTCGTGGTCGAGCAGCGTGAAGAGGCGCACCTGCTCGGGCTTCGAGAAATCTTTGCCGACCTCGTCGAGCCAGTCGCGGTAGATTTTCTGCACCGCATCGTGCTTGACAAGGTCCTTGGGCGACTCGGCGGCGGCGAGGACTTTCGACTTGGCCCACGGTGTGAGCTCCTCGAAGTTCGGCGCGATGATTGCGGTGAGGTACTTGTGCTTGTCCCCGAAGAGCATGACCGACGAGATGTACTTCGACTGGCTGATGCGCGCTTCAAGCGGCCCGGGCGCGATGTTCTTGCCGTAGGAGTTGACGATGATGTTTTTCTTGCGGTCGGTGATCGTGATGTACCCGCGGGTGTCGCGCTTGCCGATGTCGCCGGTGTGGAGCCAACCCTCGCGGTCAACGGCGGCTTTGGTCGCGACTTCGTCCTTGTAGTACCCTTTCATGACATGGGGCCCCTTCGTGACAATCTCGCCTTCGACATCGGGGGGCGCGCCTTGGAGCTGCTTCTCCCAGACCTCGACTTGGATGCCGGGGATCATCTTGCCGACGGTGCCGGGCACGACCTTGGCGAGCGGGTTGACGGCGATGACGGGGGAACTCTCGGTGAGCCCGTAGCCTTCGAGGATCGGCAGGTCGAGGGCGAGGAAGAATTCGACGATCTTCGGGTTGAGGGGCGCCGCCCCCGAGACCACGAAGCGGATCTTCCCTCCGAGGCCCTCCTTCACCTTTCGGGACACGAGGCGGGTGGCCATCCGCTTCTTGAAGCGCATGCCGCGGGGGACGCGCTTTTCGTGGCGCACCTTCTCCCACTCGCCGCCCACCCGGATTGCCCACCAGAAGATGCGCTGGGACATGCCGCCTTTGTCGTGGACACTTTCGAGCACACGGTCGTACACCTTTTCGAGCACGCGCGGGACGGCGAGCAGGTAGTCGGGCTTGAATTCGAGGATGTTGGCGGGCAACTTCTCGAGGGACTCGGCAAACGCGATCCGCGACCCGTTCATGATTGGGAGGAACTCGCCGGCGGTGCGTTCGAAGATGTGGGCAAGCGGCAGGTACGAGACCGCGAGGTCGCCGACGCGGATTTCGACGACGCGGGGCAGCGTCTCGATCTGGGAGAGGATGTTGCCCTGCGTGAGGAGCACGCCCTTGGGGTCGCCCATCGTGCCGGAGGTGTAGACGATGGTGAGGACGTCGTCGCGGCGCGTTTCTTTCCACCGCTTTTCGAAGAGTTCGGGGTCGCGCGCCTTGTGCGCCTCGCCGATGGCAAGGATGTCGGCCCAGGTGCTGACGGCAAGCGGCGGGTCGGCGGGCGGCTCGCCTTCGAAGAGGACGATGCGCTCGAGCTTAGGGAGCTCGGCCTTCATCGCGAGGATCGGCTCGAGCAGCGCGGGGCTCGAGACAAACAGGAGGCGCATCTCGCTGTGGGCGACGATGTGCTTCACCTGGGCGGGGGCAAGCGTGTCGTAGACAGGCACGCTGATCGCGCCGGCGTGGATTGCGCCCAGGTCGGCAAGCACCCACTCGGGGCGGTTCTTGGACATGATGCCGACCCGGTCTTGCACCTTGATCCCGAGGTCGACAAGCGCGCGGGCGACCTTTTCGACCTGCCCACGGGCTTCGAGGAAGGTGAGGCGCTTGATTTGGCCGCTCGGGTCCTTCCAAAGGAGCCACTCGAGGTTCGGGTTCTTGGAGACGCGGTCGGCGAAGACCTCCGGCACTGATTGGCGGATGATGGGCGCGCCGGACATGGAAACCTCCCGCGGGCATCCGGGCGAGATGATATTAGCTTTGGCCGAAGCGCGCGCCAACGTCAGAGGCCAGGCGCCACCACGCCGCCGACTCTGATGACGCCGCCGTGCAAGATCTCGGCGCGCAGGCCGCCCCGGTGGACGAGCGACTCCCGGATGCCGGGCTTGCCGGAAAGCTCCTCCATGTGCTCGCAGGGCTCGCAGAGGCGGATGCCCCGGAGGCGGACGGCCCCGACGGTGAACTCCTTGCCGACGAGGTGGTTGAGCGCGATGCCGCGGGTGACGAGGTTGCGCCGGATGTCGGCCGAGCGCGCCGGCACTTTGTAGTCGCGTCCCGACGCCTCGATAGCCTCGGACTCAATCAGCGTCACCTGGCGGTCGGGCCGGTGGGGCCGATCGGTGCCGCTGTAGGTGCCGTGCGCGAAGAAGTAGCGGTCGCCCTCGAGGCCCTTGCCGGCAACGGCCGACACCTGCCTGACTGGCTTCATCGGCGCGGCCGCCTCCGGCGAGATATGGATGGCGACGATCGTGCCCTGCACGGTGGATTCCATTTCCAGGCCTCCATATGAAGGAGCGGTTTGGTCGCGCCGCCGGGAGGAGCGTTTGGAAGGAATTCTTATCGCCGGGGAGACCCAATCGAAACCAATGGCGTTCCACATCGAGCACGACGTCCACATCGACCGAACGGCGGCCGAGATCGGGGCTTTCCTCGTCGACCTGCGCAACCAAACGTACTGGTACGAGGGGCTGCGCAGCGTCCGCTTGCTCGAGGGGCAGCCGGGCTCGGTGGGCTCGAAATTCAACGTGGTGTTCGAAGCGATGGGGCGGGACTTCCGCGGCGTCAACACGATCGCGCAGTACGAGCCGGGTAGCCGGATCGTCCTCGAAAGCGACCAAGCCGCAGTAACCGTCCGGTCGACGATGACCTTCGCCCCCGAGGGCACGGGCACGCGCGTCGTGTTTGCCTTCGATGTCGAGACCCGCGGAATCACCAGGCTATTTGCTGGCAAGATCCGGGGCGCGATGGCTGCAGGCGTCCGCTCGAACATGGAGTCCCTGCGGCGCTACCTGGAGCACGCGACCGCCGGCGCCCCGAACCCGGTGCGCGCCGCGCCTGCCTAGGTGTTGGGCCCACGGCAAGTTCTATTAGGGGGGCCGCGCAAGCGCGCGGAGGCCGGGAGAGGTCGGGCGGCCGACGGTGCTTGCGCAAGCGAGTGCTGAGGAAAGTCCCCCCTCCCTAGAGCGGTGCGCGTCGCGAAGGTGGGGTCGAAAGGCCATCACAACGAACGACCGGGGTTAGAGCCTCGAAATCCGGACCAGAAACGGCACAGTCGTGGGGCACAGTGAAGCGGTTGCCGCGGAGATTCCCACGGACATGGTGAAACGCGCCGGATGCGCAGGGAGCAAGTCCAAACGTCGGGGATGACCCTGCTCGGGACCCGAAGGTCGGACGCTCAGTCGAATGCCGCCAGTCAAACAGAAGGGGGCTTACGAGCCTCACCCGGCCCCGCCAATCGCGAGCCGTAAGGCTGTGCCCGCCAGCGCACGCCGCCCGCGGGCCGCCCTTCAGGGTTTCGGCGGCGGATTGGCGGGGGGCGCGGCGCTCGGTGGGGCCTTGGGGGCGCGCCCGGATCGCATGAGCGCGACTGCGCCCACCGCGAGGCCGCCGGCTCCTATGGCTATTGCAAGGATCGCCATCATGTTGTCTGCGGGCGCCGCGGCCGCCTGCCGGGCAGTGTTGTTGGCTTCAAGGGCCGTGATCCGTGATTGGGCGCTCGCGAGGTCCGCCTTCGCCGTGGTCGCATTGGCTTCGAGGGCCGCTTGGCGCGCCTGCGAGGCGGCAAGGGCTGCTTGCGTCGAGGCGCCCGAGGCCTCGAGCGCCGAGACCCTCGCCTGCGAAGCCGTGAGGTTGGCGTGCGCCTCGTCGAGCTGAGATTGAGTCGAGTTCGCGTCGGCCTCGAGGGCCGAGACGCGGGATTGGGCCACGGTGAGGGTCGCTTGCGCTGCCGCGAGACTGGTCATCATCGCTGAAGCATTCGCCTGCGCGGTCGCGAGCTGGCCCTGCAGACCCGGCACGGGATCAACAAAGGTGACGTTCACCGATGCGCTCGCACTATTGCCCGACGCGTCCCACGCGGTCACCGTGAGCACATTCAGGCCGGGATCGAGAGCGACCGGGACCGCGAATGTCCCGTATGCCCCCACCGTCACGGCGAACCCGTTAACCGATACCCGGGCGCCGACCTCCGCAGCCCCCGAAACCCATACCGAAGAAATGTTGGTGGAGGAGCCATCAATCGGGGAGAACAAGGAGAGTGCGGGCGGATCCTCCTCGACGAGCCGGTTGGCCAGGATATTGTATCGGGTGCCGTTAGTCTGTTCCCACACGGCGACGGCGTTACCGCTCCCATCCAACGCCACCTGCGGAATGAAAGCTTGGCCCGCATTGTCTGTCTCGATGAGGCCGACTGTTCCCCACCCCGTTCCCGTCGAGTACCGGTTCGCCCAAATGTTGTAGCGGCTTCCGTCGTACTGATCCCACACGGCGACGGCGTTCCCCCTATCGTCAACCGCCACCTGCGTGTTTTCCGCGCCCGCACTGCTTCCCGGGTCGTTGACCCCGATGAGGGTTGCCCTCCCCCATCCCGAAGCGACCTCATACCTGTTACTCCAAACGGTGGCCCCGGGGCCGCTATCTTGTTTCCACACGGCCACCGCCGTGCCGGCTCCATTTAACGCGACCTGCGGGAAGTACGCATCGAACGAATTCGTCTCGATCAAGGTGGATGTCCCCCACCCCGCTGCCGTCGAGTACCTGGCCGCCCAGATGTTGTACCGGGTGCTATCATACAGATGCCACACGGCGACCGCGTTTCCGCTCGCGTCGACCGCCACCTGCGGATCTTGCGAAGAACTCGCGTTGGCCGTCTCAATGGGAGCGGCATTCCCCCACCCGGTCCCCGACGGATTACGGTTCCCCCAGATGTTGTAACCAGTGCCGTCCCACTCCTCCCATACGGCGACCGCGCTCCCGCTTTTGTCGAGCGCCACCTGCGGACCTTGCGCGTTGCCCGCGACGTCTCCGTCGATTAGCCGGGCTGTTCCCCACCCCGTCCCCGCCGCGTATCGGTTCGAATAGATACTGTTCCACGTGCCGTCAAACTGCGTCCAAACTGCGACCGCATTTCCGCTCCCGTCGACCGCCACCTGAGGAGTAGAGGCGTCACCCGTGTTGTCGGTCTCAATGAGGGTAGCCGTCCCCCAGCCCCATCCCGCCGCGTATCGGTTCGCCCAGATGTTGTACCGGCTGCCGTCGTTCTGAGCCCAAACGGCTACAGCGACCCCGCTCCGATCGACCGCCACTTGCGGATTTCCGACATCCCCTGCGTCGCCCGTCTCGATGAGCTGGGCCGTCGCCCAGCCCGAACTCACAATGTACCGGTTCGCCCAGATGTTGTACCGGCTGCCGTCAGACTGTCTCCATACCGCTACGGCGTTCCCGCTCTCGTCCACACCCACTTGCGGATTGTGTGCAATGCCCGGGCTGTCCACCTCGACGAGCGTCGCGACTAGCCAACCGCCTGACGGGGAACCGGCAGCCACAGACGTCGACAACGACCCCAGAACCACAACAAGCAACGCGGCCGCCGAGAGAACCGCGCTCCCCGTTCCCTTCCGTTCCCGCCGCCTTCTTCCACCAACGCCCAACGCAACCCCCGCTCGCATGCCGACCCCTCCGAAAATTCGATCCGCAACGGAGGGATAGCCTAATCCAAGTTTCGCACGTTCGGGGTTCGAAAAACGGTATGGCCAAAAAAGTCTCATCGAACGCGCGCCAGGCCCGAAGGATGGAATGGCTGGAGATCGTCGACCTGGGGAAGAGCCCGCCCCCTTCCGGGGACGGGCGAATGGGGACGGACGAGCGCGACGGCCGCAAGCGCTTCTCGGAGTTCTTTACGAGCCTCTTTTCAGGCCCCGAAGGGGGCTTACGAGCCTCACCCGGCACCCAACGAACGGAGCGGTGCCGCTCGACAAAAATCCCCTCACCGATATCCAAAGAGCTTTTCGTATTCCTTGTGGGAGAGAATCTCGAGCATCAACACGGTGGGCTTTCTCCCCTCGTTGTGCACGATCGTGTAAATCCCCCGGAACGCGCCGGGCAACTCAATGCGCCAGGCGTTCTCGAGGGGGACGCGCAATCCGCTCCTTTCCGCCAGGGCTGTCGGGATTCGGTCCTTCGGGATCTGGTCGCCCGCGAAGACGTTCGCTTTCAGGCGATCAACCCACCAACGCAGCTTCCTGATTTGAACGGGATCAAGCGTTGCTCGAGCCGACACGGCGGGGCCGCTCGCGACGACCTCGGAGGCGGGCAGCGGGGCCAGGTCACCACCGGTCCCACGAGTCCACGGTCCTCCAGAACTCGGGGTCGTCCTGCCGCACCCACATCACTCCCTTCGATCCTTCCACGACGCAACCGAGCCGCTTGTAATGCTCGATGGCGTTGCGCAGGGTAGCGTGCATGACTTTACGGGGCAGTTGCTGTTTGATCTTGTTTAGGCTGAGTGGGACTTCGGCACGCCGCAGGAGTCGTTCAACCATGTGGAGGGTGGCGAGCGTGGGCCCCTGGTGGTCGAGGCGAGGGGGGAGGCGCGGAGAGGGGATTGCCACGAACGTCGGTATGAATCCTGGTTGTATATGAATTCATACTTGGAGGTTTCATTTCGGACGTGCCGAGGCAAAACCGGTGTGGGGCCCGATCGCTGAAGGTGTCCCAAAAGGGCGCTCCAGGAAAATCCCCCCTCTCCGGAGCGGAGCGCTGCACGCGAAGGTGGGGCCGCAGGGCTATCACAATGAGCTGCCGGGGCGAGAGCTTTGGAAATCCGGACCAGAAACGGCACCGTCGTGGGGCAGAAGTGAAGCGGTTGCCGCGGAGATTCCCGCGGGACTGGTGAAACGCGCCGGGTGCGCAGGGAGCAAGTCCAAACGTCTTGGGTGACCCTGCGAGGGCACCCGGAGGTCGGCCGCTTGAGTCGAATGCGGCCAGTCAAACAGAAGGGGGCGCGAGGAGCCTCACCCGGCACCCATTCGCCCGAGCGGGAGCGAGGAAGGGGTCCGCCGTCGTCGACGTTCACGCCCGCCCGGCCTCTTCAAGGAGCCTCACGTAGAGGCGCGGCGAGAGGAAGTACCCCGCGCCCAAGAGGTCGTCCAGGAGGGCTTGAAACTCGGAGCGCGAGATCCGGCCGGCGGACACATTGTCCAAGAGCAGGAAGGGCGTCGAACGGACCCGGACCCCGAAGCTGTGCGCGGCTTTGATGGCCCCGAGGTCGTCGATGACGCCCGTAGAGCTGGGCAGCCGCCGGGCAAGCGCCAGGACGGACCGCTCCCCTCGGCCGAGGTGGGCGAGCGCAGCGGGCGCGGCAGGGGCTCGCCGGACCACGATGCGCCGCCTTTCCAGGGCCGCCTGAACGGCGAGCACATCGCGGTGCCCCGTTGCCACCCCCGCCTCGACCTCGTCGACAACTTCGCGGGTCGTAAGGACGGGGGCGAACACACCGAGCGCATCGAGGCGGTGGAGCTTCGCCAGGAAGATCAGCGCCGAAGAGTCAACGACGGCGGCGGGCACGCCCGAACTCCTCCAATTGCCGTTCGAGGAGTTCCTCGTCGGTGCGGAACGGCACGCCCCGGCGCTTCATCTCGTCGAGGAACTGCCACAGGTTCACCCCGGCCGCGTGGGCGGCCGCCGACGCGGTGATCTCGCCGCGCTGGTAGCGCTGGCACCCATCCTCGATGAGCACGTCCTTTACGCCAGAATCGAGGGCACGCATGATGAGCGTCGAGCGATCCACACGGAGGCGTTTGGCCATCACGTCCAGACGCTCCAAGTCGTCGGTGGGGATTCGAATGGTTGTAACGCGGGATGCCGCCATGGATAATACGTCATAGTGCAATGTATTAATGGTTTCGCGCAAGTCGGCGGCCGGACCCGTCGGGGAGAGGGGAACGGGCGGCCGACGGTGTCCCAAAAGGGCGATCAAGGAAAGTCCTCCCTCCCTAGAGCGGTGCGCGTCGCGAAGGTGGCGCCGCAAGGCCATCACAGCGAACGACCGGGGCAAAAGCCTCGAAATCCGGACCAGAAACGGCACAGTCGTGGGGCAAAAGTGAAGCGGTTGCCGGGGAGATTCCCGAGGGATTGGTGAAACGCGCCGGATGCGCGGGGGAGGCCAAGTCCAAACGTCGGGGATGACCCTGCCAGGGCACCCGAAGGTCGGACGCCTGAGTCGAATGCCGCCAGTCAAAGGGAAGAGGGCTTACGAGCCTCACCCGGCACCCTGGTCGGACCAGCGCGCGGCTTGGATTTATTTCCGAGGCCGGGGTTCCATCTTGAGCACTCCCGCCTCGAAATCGAGGGAGACCTGAAACCGGCGCAGGAAGCTGATCCCAATCAAACCGTCGATCCGTGAAGATGCCGGCAGCGAGTGCAGTGCGCATGGAACCTCTCGCGCCTCGGCGGCCCCCACAGCAATCCTTGGCATCTCGACAACGGGCACGTGGAGAACTCCGCTCGCAGTGGTGATGGAAACCATCTTGGGGTTCAAGCCGGGCTGAATGCCGATCGCGAGCGCGTATTCGGGAGGGATCACGCAATACGCAGCGCCGGTATCGATGGCGACGAGAATCTTGCGCGACGACACCGGACCGCGGATCATCGCCTCGGCGACGACGACGCCATGGTGGGGGTCGAACCGGATCGTGGCCATCGGCGCACCTCGGATGACCGGTCAGAAACCGAACGCGTAGCCGGGCTTGGGGATCGTTCCGGAAAAGAAGATGTAGAGGTACTCGCGCCGACCGAGTTGGGCCTCGTAGATGACGTCTCGGTCGGGAGAATGAGCGATGATCTTGCCCTTGAGAACCTGGCCCGACGGGGACTCCTTTGCAACTTCCATCAGCACCCATTCATCGGGATACCTGTGCTTTGCTTGGGCGGGCGTGATCGCTTGCATCAAGCATGACTCGGAGGTGGTGTGCAATAAAGGCTTCTTCAAGGCTGCACCACGGGGCGGCCGACGGTGTCCCAAAAGGGCGCTGAGGAAAGTCCCCCCTCCCTAGAGCGGTGCGCGGTGCGCGGTCCGCGAAGGTGGGGTCGAAAGGCCATCACAACGAACGACCGGGGCGAGAGCCTCGAAATCCGGACCAGAAACGGCACAGTCGTGGGGCAGAAGTGAAGCGGTTGGCCAGCGGAGATTCCTGAGGGATTGGTGAAACGCGCCGGATGCGCGAGGCGAGAGAAGTCCAAACGTCGGGGATGACCCTGCGAGGGCACCCGAAGGTCGGACGCTTGAGTCGAATGCCGCCAGTCAAACAGAAGGGGGCCGACGAGCCTCACCCGGCACCCGGATTGGATAGCCGCCGGGCCTGAGTTGCTCCGCCGGGGAATTGAAAGTGTTCAGCCGCCGATGAAGTCCGTCTCGGCAGCGGCTAACGTGCACCGCCCATTTGACTGCCAGCGAACACGCCGGACGGCCGGCTTGCATGGCGCGTAACGACTCGCCATCGCCCCGCGCGCCGAATCCACACATCGGTGAGCAGAAATTCCCCTTCCCACGGCTTCCCGTCGATCTGTGCCTTTTGGGTGGCGCGCGACTTGACGACGGCGGCGTCACCGTACAACTGAAGGTGGAAGGAATCGTAGCGGAACTCGCTCCCGATGACTCGCCCGAGAGCGGCGAGCCATGACTTGCGGTCCACGATGGCATCGGTTGTGACGCTCGTCAAAGTGAAATCTTCGCCGAGGATGCTCTCGAGCGCCTCGAGATCCCGACGAATCCACGCCTGCATCCAGTCGTTTTGAAGTCGTACCAACTCCGCGCGATCTTCCGTTTCCCCCATTCTCCCTCATCCAAGGAAAGGGGACCGCGGCCTATTTGGAGGGTTGGACGACCTGGTAGACATCGTGGCCGCGGCAGGCCGCGTCTTTGAGACGGAAGAGCCCGGCCCCCCGATCAGGAGCCCGGGGGCTCGACCGCGGTGCACGCCCTCACCGGGCGCCCTTCACGCTTTGGGCGGCGGATCGGCGGGAGGCGCGGCACTCGGCGGGGCTTTGGGCCCGCGACCGGAACGCGCGAGCGCGACTGCGCCCACGGCGATGCCGCCCACTCCAATGGCCATTGCAAGGATCGCCAGGGTGTTGTCCGCCGGCGCGGCGGTCGCCTGCGAATTAGTCCTGTTGGTTTCGAGCGCCGAGATCCGGGCGTTGGCCGCTGCAAAGGCCGTTGTCGAGTTGGCAGCGGCAGACTGAAGGGCAACTACCGTTGCCTGCGCGACCGTGAGGTCGGCGCGGGCCGCGTCGAGCTGCGCCTGCGTCGAACTGCCGTTCGCCTCAAGCGCCGCGACCCGCGTTTCGGCGGCCGTCAGGTTGGCCTGCGATTGAGCGAGCGTCGACTGAGCCTGCGCCAACTCCGACTGCGCGCTTGCGAGCGCCGCTTGCGCTGCCGCGAGTTCTTGGTCGAGGCCGGGGACGGGGTCGTTATAAGTGACATTCACGAGTCTCGTCGCGCGGTTGCCCGCCCGGTCCCACGCCGTGACGTTTACCCTGTTCACGCCGGGGGAGAGGGCAATAAGGACGCCAAAGGACCCGCTCGGGCCCGGGGAGACAGCGAGGCCGTTAACAAAGAGCACGGTTCCGGGCTCCGTCACGCCCGAGATCCACACCGATGGCGTGTCGGTGCTTGCCCCGTCCGTCGGCGAGCTCAGCGAAAGCTGCGGCGGAGAGTCTTCGACCCAGCGGCTCGCCTTGACGCCGGGCCCAACTCCGGCTTGCTGGTACCACACGGCGACCGCGTCCCCGCTCGCGTCCACCACCACCTGCGGCCCAAGCGCTTGGCCCGTGCTGTTCTCAATCAGCTGAGCCGCGCTCCAACCCGTCCCCACCAGGTATCGGTTGGCCCAGACATTGTCGCGAGTCCCGTTAACTTGGGCCCACACCGCGACCGCGTTGCCATTACCATCCACCGCCACCTGCGGCGAGACCGCGTTTCCCCCGTTGTCCGTCTCAACAAATTGGGCTGCCCCCCAGCCCCTACCCGCCACGTACCGGTTCGACAGGATGTTGTAGCGCGCCCCGTCATACTGGTACCAGACGGCCACCGCGTTCCCGCTCGCGTCGGCCGCCACCTGCGGCAGCAAGGCATCGGCCGTGTCGTCAGTCTCAAGCAAGTCAGGGGTCCCCCAGCCCCTGCCCGCCACGTACCGGTTGGAATAGATGCTGGCAATCGGCGTGGGCGCCCCGAGGAACTGGTACCACACCGCGACCGCGTCCCCGCTTGCGTCCAGCGCCACCTGCGGGTACCAGGCGTTGCTCTCGTCGTTCGCCTCAATCAGCTCCGCCGTCCCCCATCGCGTCCCCGCTGGGTATCTGTTCGACCAGATGTTGTACCGGGTCCCGTCGTATTGGTGCCAAACCGCGACCGCGTCCCCGTTCGCCCCCACCGCCACCTGTGGAGAAGCCGCGTTACCAGCGTTGTCGGTCTCAATCAGCATGGCCACGCCCCAGCCCGTCCCCGCGACATAGCGGTTAGCCCAGATGTTGAGGCGAGTGCCGTCGGACTGTTCCCACACCGCGACCGCGTCCCCGCTCCCGTCCACCGCCACCTGCGGCTCCCTCGCGTCGGCCGTGTCGTCCGTCTCAATCAATTGAGCCGCCCCCCAGCCTGTCCCCGCGACATACCGATTCGCCCAAATGTTGAACCGCGTGCCGTCGTGCTGTTGCCACACCGCAACCGCGTTCCCGCTCGTGTCCACGGCCACTTGCGGCTTCGACGCCGTGCCGGTGTCGGTCTCAATCAATTGAGCCGTCGCCCAGCCCGTCCCCGCAATGTACCTGTTCGCCCAAATATTGGTCGATGCGCCGTCAAAGCGGTCCCACACCGCGAACGCATTCCCGCTCCCATCCGCGGCCACCTGCGGGTCTTCAGCATAGCCATAGTTGTCCCTTTCGATTGAGCCCGGCTCCGACCAAGTCCCGGGCGCGGCTTGCGCGGGTGAGACGGCGATTATCGCAAATGCCGCGATCGCGACGAGGAAAACCCATAGGACCAGTGCACGCACGGTTCGGCGGTTTTCGGCCCGAATGGTGTCGGCGCTACGGTTTCGATTGTCTGGCACTTCGAATTTTCCCCCTTGTCGCGAGAGGCCCCCTGCCTCTATCAAGCCTTGCCCTTGTGCGCGCCGCGATACGCCGCTCTACCGGGCGGGGGAGGCGGCCTCCCTGAATCACGGTCGCTCGCTCGCCCGACCGGGACGATATGGGTCGCGAGGGACCGGGAATTGCTGCACCATTACGTGCGGTTCGCGAGGAAGAGAGCCCGCCCCCTCTAAGGGCCGGGCGAGTGGGGACGGACAAGAGCAACGGTCTGAAGCGCTTCTTGGAATTCTCTACGAGCCTCATTTGAGCCCCCTAAGGGGGCTTACGAGCCTCACCCCGCCTGGGCAACGAGCGGCTTAGGTGCCGTACCGCGCGTCATCGCCGAAGCATCCAGCAGGCGCGCTGGTGCTCGTCTTCCCCTTCGCGGCTCCCTCGATGTAAAGGCCTTTGCGGGTCTCGTCCCCGAGGCCTTTAATTGGGCGCGGGGCCCTTGGAGGCGCTGGCGATCCGATGGTGCGCAAGAAGGCCCCACCTCGGTGGGAAATGGAGGGGAATCTCATCGTCGCGTGCAACTGCGATTGGGGATGCCCGTGCAACTTCGATGCGCCGCCTACGTATGGAAAGTGCGATGGAGCGAATTTCTGGATGATCCAAGAGGGCCGCTTCGAAAGGACGCGCCTCGACGCCGTCAGCATCCTGCAGTACACGCACTTCCCGGAAGCGATCCACAAGGGCAAGGGCACGGGGGTCTGGGTGGTGGACGACAAGACCGATAAGGGGCAGCGGAGCGCGCTCGCGACGCTCCAGAAGGGCGACGGCGTCGGGCTCCCGTTCGACATTTGGGCGCGTGTCGTCGCCAAGTGGTTGCCGACGGTCTACGCGCCGGTCGAACTCAAGCTAGACGGGTTGCGGTCGAGGGCGAAGATTGGCCGGGGCAAGGTCTACGACCTCGAGCTTTCGCCAATCAAGAATCCGGTCACCGGCATTGAGGAACAACTCGGGCTCGTCAAGGGCACCGGGTTTACTTCGAGGAAAGCGGACCTTGGCATGGCCTTGAAGGCGAAGTTCGCGGTCGAAGGTTTCGCATTCGTCACGAGCGGGCAGTATGCCGAATTCTCGCCGTTTCACTACGAGGGCAATTGAGCGAGTGCGACCGCTTCGGAACTTGCGGCTGCTCGGGTGAAACCCGCCGGATGCGCGGGGCGAGCAAGTCCAAACGTCGGGGATGACCCTGCTCGGGACCCGAAGGTCGGACGCTCAGTCGAATGCCGCCGCAAGAACAGAAGGGGGCTTACGAGCCTCACCAGGCCAACGTAAGGGATAGCCAGGGCTGTAGACTCACGGCCGCTGCCGAAGCCCTTGCAGGCGCTCGCGCAGTTCGAGGTCGCCGATTTTCGTCGCTTCCCGATGGTGACGTGCATCCACCGGCGCGCCGCTTCCCTACATCACCCCGATTTGCTTCAACATCCCCATCAGGTCGTAATTGAGCCTCTCCTCCACGATTTCTCCGTTCTTCCAAGTAGCGACCGTGCAAAACTCGATCTTGAATTTCTTGTTCGTGGCGGGGATCATCTTTCCGTCTGCCCCCTTCATTGGACCTTTCATGGTCCCGCTAAGCTCCGCTACAGAGCATGTGTAGTCCCCTTGTCCGAACAGGATCTTGTAAGGGTTGTTCACCAAGCGATTGTCCGGGAAGATCTTGAAGAATTCAACGGCCTCGCTGTCATGGTTGTGCCGCCCCCTGGTCGGGTCGGGCTGACCGGGCCAATACACCGCGACATCTTGCGTGTGGCGCTTTCTGAATGTCCCCCATTGCTTGCTTTGAGGACCGGCGTTCCACGCATCATCCAATGTCTTCATCAGTTTCAGGTTCTCTTCTACGCCCACTCGCTCCGCTCCATTTCGGCTCCACGGTACACCTGCGCCACACATATTAGCAATTCTGGCGCAACTTGAAGGGGGAAGAGCCCGCCCCCATTCGGGGCGCGGGGAAATGGGGACGGACTGGAGCAACGGCCTCAAGCACCTCTCGGAGTTGTTTGCGAGCCTCTGGCGAGCTCACGACATGGGCTTACGAGCCTCACCCGGCACCCCGTCCTCTCACCGAAGGCCTTCGACATCGGCACGACTAACGGTACCCAAAGAGCTGGTCGTATTCCTTGTGCGACAGAACCTCCAAAACCACGACGACCGGACGTCGCGCGTCGCTTGGCTGAACAGTATAGATGCCTCGGAACGCGCCCGGCAGTTCGAACCTCCACGCATTGGACACAGCGCCAGGCAAGCCGTTTCGCGTCGAAAGCACCGCAGGAATCCGGTCCTTGGGAATCTGGTCGCCCGCGAAGACGTCCGCTTTCAGGCGGCCGTACGACCACGCAAGGTTCCTCATCTGCTTGATGTCCAGCGAGCGCTCGGCTTGCGCCACGCGCGCGCTCTTGCGCACTTCCGGCGCCGCAAGCGGCACGCGGTCACACTCGCTGCCAAGTGTTGACGACCTTCCAGAACTCCGGGCCGGGGTTCTCGATCCACATGACTCCCTTGGATCCTTCCGCGACGCACCCGAGCCGCTTGTAATGCTCGATGGCTTCGCGGAGCGTGGCGTGCGCCACCTTTCGGGGGAGGCGCGCCTTGATTTTGTTGAGACTCAAGGGGACGTCCGACTTTCGAAGGAGACGCTCCACCATATGGAGTGTCGCGAGGGTGGGCCCTTGCTTGTCGAGCCGCGGCGGCAGCGGCGTCCCCGAGATTGCCATCATGAAAAGAATGAACTAAGGGAGTATATGAATTCGTCCCTATGACAGTGGCGGCGTGGGCACCAGCCTCGAAATCCGGACCAGAAACGGCACAGTCGTGGGGCAGAAGTGAAGCGGTTGGCCAGCGGAGATTCCGAAGGGATTGGTGAAACGCGCCGGATGCGCGGGGGAGGCCAAGTCCAAACGTCGGGGATGACCCTGCGAGGGCACCCGAAGGTCGGACGCTTGAGTCGAATGCCGCGACTCAAGGAGGAGGCAGCCCGCGATCTTCGCGCGCCGGCCATCGCCATCCCTAGCTTGCGGCCTTCTTCACGAGTGCGGCGAGCTTTGCCTCGTCGGCGGGGGTGAGCTCCTTGAGCGCGAACGAGGTCGGCCACATCTTGCCCTCGTCGAGGTTCGCCTTATCGTTGAATCCGAAGGTTGCGTACCGTTCCTTGAATTTGCTCGCGGCCTTGAAGAAGCAGACGACCTCGTCATCCTTGGAATAAGCCGGCATCCCATACCAGGTGCGGGGCACAAGGCCGGGTGCATTGGCCTTGACGATTGCATGGATCCGCTCGGCCATGGCGCGATCTCGCGCCGGCATCCCAGCGATCTTCGCGCGCACGTCGCGTTCACCGTCCGCCTTGCCGGCGGCCGCCTTCATCTCTTGGGCGCGCTCCCGCATCGCGGCTCGTTCATCGGCCGTGAAACCCTTGGTCACCTTTTTCGCAGCCATCGAGGATCCTCATGTCGACGGCGGCATAAGCATTTCCGGGGGAGTGCAATCGCCGTGGGCGGCCGCTCACGCGCCGAACACGGCTTCGTAGACGTGCCGGTGGAACCAGTGCGGGCCCTTCTCGCTCTCGTCGCCGAACCGCCCGCGAGGCGCGAACCCCGACCGCACGCCACGCGCGACCTGGGTGAGCGCGTCGACGCCCTCGTCGTCGACCAGCTGCATCATCCAGATCTCATCGCGCTTCGCGTACTTCGCGGGCTCGGCCACGAGGTGGTACCAATGGAAGAGGGTCCGCTGCGGCTTGCCCGGCACCGGCGCGTTGAGGTTGATGCTGAGGCCCCACGGGTAGAAGTTCAGCGTCAGGTTGGGGAAAACGAACCACCAAAGCGCGTACACCCGTTTCTTGGCGTGTTTGAAGCGCGGGTCGAGGACGCCCGGCTCGAAGCCGTGCGGGGGGTCCTTCGCCAACGCCCACTGCAGCGAGGCCGCGCCGTGGAGCTCCGTCCGATAGCTCGCGAGGTCCACCGCGTCGGCGAGTCCTCCCGGCGTCTTGTGGATGTACGGGATGTGGAGCGAGTCCATGTAATTCCAGGCGTGCTTCTTCCAACTGCCTTCAAGCTCGCGCACTTCGCCCGTAAGCGGCGCGCGCTTCCAACCCGCCGGGTCGAGTTCCCCGATCGAGGCACGGAGGGGCGAAATCACTTTGTCGAACGCCCGCGCGGGCGGGCGCTCCGAGGCCCGCGAACACGAGATCCTCCCGCTCCGCGGCCGGGAAATCACGCAGGCCGTCGTCCTTGGTCGGGAACCCCTCGAGATTCTCGAAGCCGGGCTGGCGGACGAATTTGCCCAGGCAGTCGAACTCGCGCCCGTGCTGTGGGCAGCAGATCGCCCGCTCGCGCCCGGGGCCGGGGACGAGGGTGTGCCACGCGTGCGTGCAGACGTTCGGAAAGAGGTGGAGGCCGCCGTCCCGTCGCGCTGGAGGAAGAGCGGGCGGTCTATGACGGTGACGGGCGCCCGCGCGCCGCGCGTCCGGACCACCTCCGCAAGGGAGCGCGGGTCGTCGCGCAGCTCGTGGCTCGCGCGAAGCGGCAAGAGCGCCCAGTGCTTCGCGAAGAGCGTGGCGAACTCGCGCGTGAGGAACGCCTCGCTCGTGAACGCATCGGGGGAAGCGCGTGCGCATGGCGCGGATCGCCGTCCACCTGGAACCCACGCGCGTCCATCAGGCGCCCCATCCCGGGAGCACCGCGGCCTTCTTTGCTCTCTCCTTGGCAGGCACGGCCGGAAGAAGCGCACCAAGGGGCTTGAAGCTAACTCGGCCGGGGGAAGCGCGCTGCGTTCGCGGGGCCCCCGGGCACCACGCCCCCAAAGCCTCACGGCTTTCCGCCGAGCTGGCCCGAGGCGATCGTGCTGACGGAACAGCGGGAGGCGCGGGCGATCCGGATCCTCGAGCGGTACCGGAGGCAGAGGCCGGGCTATTATCAAAGCGGGCGCTAACAAGCGAGGCGCACGCCCTTAGCAATATTATGAATAATAATTCCGATAATATAGGAAGTGATGTCAGGGTACGCGGACGCCGCGGCGCTGCTCTTCGGGTCGAGGAAATTCAGCGCACGCGAGTTCGCGCTACGTACCGCGAACCCACGCGCCGCCAAGATTCTTTCGGAACTCAAACGACGGGGACTGGTCGCGCGAACCGGACGCGGCCTCTATCGCAACCTGTCGCCGGACGAACGGCCCGACCCCCGGGCGCGCGAATGGGCAAGGGCTCGGCGCCTCGTCGTCACCGCTGGACTGCCGATGGCGTGGGACGGGTCCTCGGCCGTGGAAGCTTGGACGGGTGGGAGCTATGTCGTTTCCCCTTCGGTCCTGACGCGTGAATTCCACATCGTCGTTCCAAAACCGGCCCTACGGGCCTGGAAAAATTACCTGGCGGGCCACGGACTGCTCGCTTCGCCGCGCAGGCGAATGGGTGCGCGCGTGTTGCTCCGCGCGGTGGCGCGGATGCCCCCGGTCACAACACTCGCAGGGGAACTGGTCATCGCGCGGGCCGATGCGCTCCGGGTGGTCCGCGCGAATCCAGCCCTGTACGCCGGTGCGGAGGTATGGTTCGTTGCCCGGCCCGGCTGAGCGCGAAAAGGACGCGGTTGAACTCCTCGACCGTTGGCCGGCGCACCTGCGCGGCGTGCTCGTCGGCGGTTACGCGGTGTCGGCGTACGGGCCGCCGCACTACTCGGTGGACCTGGACCTCGTAATCGATCCGCAAAACAAAGGAGCGCTCGATGAAGGGCTTAAGGCGGAGGAGTTCAGGATTGAGAAACGCTGGATGTCGCGCGCTGGCGCGAGCAACGCGGAGGTGAGCAGGTGGCAAAAGGGGCTTGTCACGATCGACCTGCTCTCGGGGGCGGTCGCGACCGCGAGGCGGCGGGCGGCCCGCCCATCGTGCCCGTCGCGACCGCCCATGCCGGGTGGGTCGCCATCGAATTGCGTCGCATACTTGGTGCCACGCGCGTCCCGGCCATCGTCGTTATCGACTGGATTCTGGGCGAGGCCCCGCCCCCATTTTTGGCCGGGCTCGCGGCCCTCCAGGGCGAGCAGGGGTGGAAAGCCGCGAGGGACGGCCTCTTTGCGATGTGGACCGAGGGCGTGGACGACGCGGCCGTGCGCAGCTTCGTCTACGACGACATGGGGAGCTATGGGCAAGCCATGTGGGCGCGCGCCGTTCGCGAGATCTCGGCCGCCTACGCGCACGAAGGCAGCCCCTTCAAAGCGCTTGCGGGGCTTCGGCCGCCGGCTCCCACGCTGCATATCTACGCGCAGCCCCCTGGCCCCGGGTACCTGGAGGTTCAGCAGACCTTCGCCGCCGAAAACCCGTGGTTCCGCATCGAGAAATTGGACGCCTTGAGCCACATGCCCACGATCGAGGCGCCGAGGGCTGTTGCGGAGGCGGTCCTTGAATTCACGGCGGGCCTTCGAAGTTAGCGGCGAGGTCGAAGACGACACCCGCCGCGCGAATCGGCGCGGGCTTTACTTCGGCGGCGGTTCGTTGGTGTGCGCGGTCGATCGTCGGTCTCGGTCCTTGAGGTCCGCCTGCCGCTTGGCTCGCAGCGCCGTCAAGATCCCGACGGCCCCCACGGCAATCCCGACACCCGCCAGGAGCACCGCCAGGGTCAACTCGCCGGAGGACCCGGAGGACGGCGCGTTCGAAGCCCCGCCGCCCGTGCCGTTCGATTGAGCTTCCAAAGTCGCGATGCGGGCCTGCGCCACGGCGAGGTTCGCGCTCGCTACCACGACTTGCGCGTTGCTCGCGTTCAGCAGGGCGCTGGTCACGCTCGCGTTGACCTCGAGCGCAACGACGGTTCCCTCGGCGGCCGCGTAGTTCGCCCTTGCGGTGGCGAGGTCGGCCTGCGTCGCGCTCGCATTGGCCTCGAGGGCGGCGACCGCGGTCTGCGCGGCCGTGAGATTGCCAAGCGCGAGGGCGAGCGCCGCCTGCGTCGCGTTTGCGCCCGCCTGGAGCGAGGCGACCTGCGCCTGCGCCGCCGCCAGTCCGCTTTGCGCCGTGGTCAGAGCGGCCTGCGCAAGCGCGAGATCGGATTGGGCGCTCGAAAGCTGGGCTTCCAACCCCGGCACCGGGTCCAGGAACGTGATGTTCACGGTGGCGTTCGCCGTATTGCCGGCCGCGTCCGAAGCCTGTGCCAGCAAGGAGTTGGCGCCGGGCTGCAGCGCGACGAGGAGGCCGAAGCGGCCGTCCGCCCCAACCGTCACCACGGCGCCGTTAAGTGAGACCTGAGCCCCGACCTCGGTGCTGCCGGAGACCCAAACGGTCGACGCGTTCGTCACGGTTCCGCTTAGGGGCGACGAGAGCACGATGCTCGGAGCAGTAAAGTCCGGCGCGGCAAACCGATTTGCCCAGACGTTGTTCGCCGCGCCGCTAAACTGCAACCAAACCGCGAAGGCGTTTCCGCTTGGGTCGACCGCCACCTGCGGGAACGACGCGCCTCCCGCATTGTTCGTCTCGATGAGCCCCGCCGTGCCCCACCCCGGGCCCGCAACGTACCGGTTAGCCACGACATTGTCCCTTGTGCCGTCCGACTGGTGCCACACGGCCAAGAAATTCCCGCTGCTGTCAGCTCCCACCTGCGGGTCCTTCGCATCGCCCGCGTTGTCCGTCTCGACGAGCGTGGCATTTCCCCACCCCACCCCGGCCGCGTAGCGGTTCGACCAGATGTTGTTGCGCGTCCCGTTCGACTGGTACCAAACAGCGACGGCGTTCCCGCTCGGGTCGACGGCAACTTGCGGCGAGTAGGCGTGGCTCACGTTGTCGGTCTCGAGCAGCGTCGCGTTTCCCCAGCCGGAGCCCACCGCGTAGCGGTTCGCCCAGATGTTATTCCTCGAACCATCATATTGGATGAACACGGCCACGGCGTTCCCCACCGGGTCGACGGCCGCCCGCGGAGTACCGGAAGGCCCCGAAGTGTTCGTTTCGATAAGCGTGGCATTCTCCCAGCCCGAACCGGGAGTGTAGCGGCTCATCCAGATGTCGTTGCGCGTGTAGGTGGGGGGCCTCGTGATATCCGGGTCTCCCTGGACCCAAGCCGCAAAGGCTGTCCCGTTCCCGTTGATGGCAATTTGTTGCAAGGTGCCAAAAGATGGATTGGTGGTGGTGAGCACGGGAGTGCCCCACCCCGATCCCGCCGAATACCGGCAAGACCAGGCGTTGCTCCGCGCGCCATCGGACTGCAACCACACGGCGACGACGGTGCCGTTCCCGTCGGCGGCTATTTGGGGAGCGCCCGCACTGAAGACGCCCGACTCGATAGGCGCGGCCGTACCCCACCCGTAGCCGTCTGCGTAGTGATTCGCCCAGATATGGGTGGTGGATCCGCCAGTCTGCAACCAAACGGCGACCGCATCACCGCGCTTGTCGAAGGCCACCTGCGGAGCTGCGGCATCGTACGAGGAGTTCAGGTCGATGACCGCAGCAGTCCCCCACCCAAACGTCGGCGCGTACCGGCTGGCCCAAATGCGGTTGTGGTAGCCGTCATTTTGGAACCAGACCGCAACCGCGTTCCCGTACCCATCAACCGCGATCTGCGGAGCAAAGCCGTTGGCCGTGTCGTCCGTCTCGATCGGCTGTGCGGCGAGCCAGCCATTGGTGGGGGCGGCAGCTGCGGGAAGCGCCGACAAGGGCCCTGCCACCAAGACGAGCACGAGGAGCGCAGCGACAACCGGTCGTGCGGCCCCACCCGTCTTGCGGCGCTCGCTGCCACGAACCGACGAACCGACAACTCGCTTCACAACGACCGCCCCGTAAACTCGATTTTCGATTGGATGGGAGGGGTATCTAAGTTCCGCCCCGCTCCAATCCCCAAAGTGGATTTTGGTTGGCCAGCTCGGAGGCGAACTAGGCGAGACGAGCCGAACACTTAAGGCGACGGGCCCCACCTCCGCATTCATGAAATCGCAACGGGCCTCCGTCCCGAAGACGGTCGACGAATACATGGCGAGGGTCCCGCCAAAATTCCGCCCCGCGCTCCGGCGGCTTCGCAAGACAATCAGGGCGGCGGCCCCGGAGGCCGACGAGGTCATCAGCTACCGATTGCCGGCCTTCCGCCAGAACGGGATGCTCGTTTACTATGCAGCGTTCACGGACCACTGCAGCTTTTTCGTCGGGAGCCGCAAGGTGCGGAGGCAGTTTGCTTCTCAGTTGAAGCCCTTCGCGGGCGGGAAAGGGACGTTCCGATTTACGCCGGAGCACCCGCTGCCCGCCGCGCTCGTTGCACGAATCGTGAAGGCGCGCGTGGCGGAGAACGCCGCCCGGCGCGCCAAGTAGGCGCGGCCGGCCCGCGCGCCTTAAGAGCGCTAAGCGCCCTCAACCGCCCATCCTTTGACCGAGCAGCCTGGGCCCGCCCGCGGCGGCCTTGCCAAGACCCGCATCGAGACGTTGGTCGACGGCGTTTTCGCGATTGCGATGACGCTCCTGGTGCTCGACCTGAGGCCGCCGGGCCCAGAAGTGACCGACCTTGGCGCGTACCTCACCGGCCAATGGCCGACTTTCCTAGCCTACTTCCTCAGTTTCGCGAACCTCGGAATGTTTTGGGTGGGGCACCACACCCAATTCGAGGCGGTGCGCCGCACGGACCGCATCTTCCTCTGGGTCAACATCCTGTTCCTCATGTTCGTGGCGCTGATCCCCTACTCGACGGCGACGCTATCGCACCGCCTCAACGACCCCGGGGCGGTCGTGCTCTATGGCGCGAATTTCTTCGCCGCGGGCCTCAGCCTCCTGTTCACCTGGGTTTACGCAACCCGCGGGCGCCGCCTGGTCGACGATGACCTGTCGCCCGTGCGGGTCCGCCTGGGCGCTCAGCGAATTTTGTTTGGGATCGGGATTATCGCGGTCGGCATGGGAGCCGCCTTCCTCGACACCCGCGTCAGCATCGTGCTGTTTGCGCTCGTCCCGCTCTACTTCATGTTCCCGGGACGCATCGACCGGTTCTGGTCGGCCGGTTAGTGTCGCGCGTGGCCAAGTGCGCTCCCCGGTTGCGGCCGGCGCGAAGGCGACTAATAATCGAAGCCGACCGGCGCGCGCTTGCGGAGGTGGCCTCCACCCGCCTCGGTGCGGGTCGGTCGAGTCGCCTGCAGCCACTGGAGACCGTTGCCTTCCCAGATCACCTTGCGGACGACCAGCTTGTCGAGGCCGCCCGCTCGCCGCGTCACCGCGATGAGGTCGCCGACCCGCGCCGGCGTACCAGCGTTCTCGACGGCCCAATCACCTGACCTAAGTTTTTTCCACTTCGCCATTGCCATTGCATCCCGTCCAACACCCGCCTTGGCCGCCGGGGCTTATGAACTTGAGAGGGGGTAGAGCGAAGGGCTCCGCCGCGCAAACGGCCCAGATTCTCGGGTCGTCGCACGACCCTGTGCACGCGCCACGAAACGTTCATGCCTGCTTTGGCCGCGGCTGCCTCCAGCGCCTCCAAACGTCGTCATGGAACCGCGACCACCCCCGCTTCGAGATAGAGCTTGGGTCGACCCAGGCCAATTCGTCGAACCACGCGGGAGTCTTGACCGCCCATCCGGCAGGGACCTTGGCGTCCACCAGGAACCACATGTCGTAGTGGAACATCTTCCGCCGCTTGGGCGGCCCGGAGGCCTGGTCGCCAAGTCTCCAAAACTCGACCTCAATCCTCGGTTCGAAGTAGCGCAGCCCCCTGATACCGAGCATCGACTCGCCGATATCTCGGGCCGCGTCCCGGGGGTCCTCGCCGAGGCGCAGCTGTCGCGCCGGGATTTTCCAGCCGCGGGCATCGTTGCGCATCCGCTCCACATTTTCGCCGGCGAGTCGTTCCCATTTTTCGTGCGGTCGGACCCGTCCAAGTAGGAGCCGGCGGCCGCTTTGCACGAACAGGAAAACGCCGATGCACATGCCGCCCGGCGGCACGCGGTGGAAACCGGCGGGGGGCGAGTACTTGTTGATCCAAAGGTAGGGCCCGTCTCCCGGCATCTTTCGCCGGGATCGCCCTCGGCGTTAAAGCGCGTGGGGGCGCCGCTCGCGACCCTCTTGAAAGCGATTAAATAGATTCCTCTGGCCATGCTCGCCTTGCAGGAGTGACCCAGTGAACAAGGCACCAAGCAAGAAGGAGAGAACAGAGCGTGGAGCGTTTCCGGACCTCGGAGCCCTCGACGTTTGTCTGAAGGTTAAGGACCTCGGAGTTTCGGTCGAATTCTACGGGAACCTCGGCTTCCGTCAAGCCGAGGGCGAACGCAGCAAAGGGTGGTCGGTGCAGGAGCGCAATGGCGTCCGCATCGGGCTGTTCGCGGGCTTCATCGAATCGAACACCCTCAATTTCCGCGGCGGCGATGTTGGCGAAATTGTCCGGGAGCTCGAAAGGCGCGGGATGAAGCCCTACGGGGTGCGCCTGCTCAACGAGAAGGGGATTGGGAATGCCCACCTCAAGGATCCGGATGGGAACCTGATTTTCTTTGATTCAACGCCGGAGGAGCGCGACCGGCGCAAAGCACAGATGGCCCGGCTGTAGCCCTCCGAGACCAATCTCCAAGCGCGACGCGTGACCTCGCCCCGGCCGAAAATGAGTCGCCAAGTTGAGGCGACAGCATCACGAGCGGCGCCCTTTGCTCGGCTTCTTGGGGCGGGGCTTCGGGGCCACCGCTTTCTTGGTGCGTGGCGCCACCTTGCGTTTCGTGTAGCGCGGCTCGTAGAGCTGGATCGTGATTCCGCCGGGCGCTTCGAGGTAGGTCACGAATCCGTACCCGTGGTCTTCGACCTGCTTCGTAAACTTTACGCCGCGAGACTTGAGGTCGGCGACCGTGCCGTGGATGTCGTCGCAGTAGAACGACACGTCGTGCACGCCGGCGTCGGCCGGGTCGTTGATCGGGTGGACGCCGAGGTCGCCTTCCGCAAAGTCAAAAATCCACCAGCCGTCGCCGATATCGTTCCCGGGGAACTTCATTTTCTCGCGGAAGAAGCGCCGGGTCGCGTCGGCGTCCGTCGAGTAGAGCAGGCCGTGCATTCCACGGATCATCGGGTGGCCTCCACGGTGCCGTGCCTCCCGGCCGTTACGGCCGGGGCGGATCGGTCGGCGGCGGAGCGGGCTCGCTTCGCGTCTCGACCGGTGCCGGTCGCTTCGGCCGGCGAAGCGCCAGCGCGCAACCGAGTGCGCCGACCGCGAGGCCGGCGAGGGCAAGGACAATCGCCATCCCGGTGTCGCCCCCTGCGGCGGGAGGCTGCGCCGCCGTGCGGTTGGTCTCGAGTGCCGCGATTCGCGCCTGGTCGGCGGCAAGCTCCGCCGAAACGTTTGTCGCCCCCGACTGGAGCGAGGCGACTTTGCCTTCGGCAACCGAGAGGGCCGTTCGGGCCGACTGGAGTTGGGCCTGCGTCGAGGTCGCGCTGGTCTCGAGCGCAGAGACTCGGGCCTGGGCCGCGGCAAGATCAGACTGCGCCGCGGCAAGCTGGTCTTCAAGGGAAGGTACTGGATCGTCGAAAGTCATGTTGGCAAAAGCGCTTGCCCGGTTCCCGGAGGCGTCCCAGGCGGTCGCCGTGATGAGATTCGCACCGGGGAGAAGACCGACGACCAGCCCGAAGTTGCCCTGGCCGTCCACCGTGGCGGCGGCGCCGTTCACGGTTACTTGTGCGCCGACCTCGGTGGTGCCGGCAACCCAGACGGAGGATCGGTTCGTGGTGAGGGCGGTTGATGGAGATGATAGCGTGACGGTTGGCGCCGTGGTGTCAACGGCGAAGTAACGGTCCGACCAAACGTTGAACCCCAACGGCGAAACGTCGAATTGGCCCCACACCGCGACCGCCTCGCCGTTTGGACCGGCAGCGACCTGAGGGTCGCGAGAGTCGGTGCCCGGCGTGGCTGCGATTCTCGTGGCGCCCTGCCACCCGGAGCCAAACACATACCGGTTTGCGGAGACGTTAATGTTTGGGCCTCCGCGACTCTCCTCTTCCCAGACCACAACGGCATTTCCGCCGGCGTCGACCGCGACATCGGGGACCACCGCATAGGTGAGCTCGTCCCTCTGGAATGGGGTGATTTCCTGGAACCCCTTGCCGGCGGTGTAGCGGGCAGCCGCGATTTGGTTCGAAAAGCTAACGTCCACGACCTGCGACCAAGCGGCAAAGCCGTCGCCTCGAGAATCCAACGCAATGCGCGGGTTCTGCGCGTTGACGGTGTCGTCCCGCTGCACGAGCGCCGCGCTGCCCCACCCTTGGTCGACCGCGTACCCGTTCCAAAAGATGCGCGACCTCACGCCATCGTACTGTTGCCACACCGCGACCGCGTTGCCAGCGCTGTCGGCGGCCACCTGCGGGCCTGAGGTTCCCGTCGTGTCGGTGGGCTCAAGGGCTTCTTCCCTGCTCCATCCAACGCCTGCAAGGTAGTGGTTTGACCAAGTCGCGCGGTTCGGCCCCGTCTGGACGGTCCACACGGCGAACGCGGCCCCGTCTGCATTTGCGGAAACCTGCGGGTCCGCGGCGGAGCCGACGCTGTCCCGCTCAATGAGTTGGGGAGTGCCCCAGCCTGAACCCGCCGCATACAGGGTTGACCAGATGTTGTTGCGCGTTCCATCCGATTGGGACCACACCACGAAGGCGTTCCCGCTCCCGTCGACGGCAACCTGTGGCGAGCCCGCGGAGCCTGCGTCGTCGAATTCGATCAGGGCGGCCCGGCCCCATCCCCACCCGGCCGCGTATCGGTTGGCCCAGATGTTGTTGACGGAACCGTTGCTCTGCTCCCATACGGCAAACACATCGCCGTTTCCCCCGACCGCGATGGCGGGGTTCTGGTAGCCGTTGCCCGGGATTTCGGGGGCGAGCTGCGTCGCTGGCCCCCAGCCTGCGCCGGGGTAGGTGCGGCTCGACCAAACGAGATTCCGCGTCCCGTTGGTCGTGTACCAGAGGGCGAACGCGTTGCCTTCGCCGTCAACGGCCACTTGCGGCTTCATGATGCGGAGCCCGTCCACGGTCTCAGCGAGCGTGGGTCCTTGCCAGCCGCTTGTTGGGGCGGCGGAGGCCACCAGCGTCCCCGCAGGGATGCCTATCACCATGAGTGCGACGGCGGCCAGGGCAACCGCGCGCGAGGCTGCCAACGGCCGACTTCGAACGGTTGCTGGCATGGCGATCGGGATCGTCTTGTCCATCGGTGGTTAGCCCCGGGAAGGTCACGGGTAGATTGCAGTGCGCATTGAAGGTATCCCTGCTGCCAGGGCTGAGAGACGGCACTCGCCTCCAGCCAGGGTGCGGCCGTACGGCCGGCAACAGCCGAACAAGAAAGACCGTGCACCCCCCGAAGAATCTCCTCAATGGCGGCTGGAGGCCGGCATGGGCTCGGCAAAGAGAGATTGCGAAGGCGGGGAAAGGCCGATGTCCATCGCCGCGCCGGCCTCAGGCCTTCAGCACCTTGTCGGCCATCGCCGTGCCCTGGACACGAGCACGGACCTTTGCAAACGCCGTATCCCGGGAAGTCGACGAGTCGTCTCCGAACGGCGAAAAGCCGCAGTCGTCGGTGGTCCCGAGCCTTGCAAGCGGAATGTACTTGGCCGCCTCGAGCACGCGGTCGCGCACCTGCTCCGCAGTCTCGACCTTCGGGTTGATCGGGTCGGTGACCCCGACGAAGATCCGCTGGTTCGGCTTCGAATGCTGCTTGATGAGCTGGAGGGCGTGCGCGCGGTCGCGCTCGCTGGCGAGCTGGAGGTAGAAATTGCCTGCTTTGTGCTCGAAGAAAGTCGGCAAGAAGCTCGCGTAGTCGACATCAGCGCTGTGCGTCGAGTCCTTGTCGCCCCCCGGGCACGTGTGCACGCCGATTCGCTTGAGCTCCTCGCCGGAAAAGCGCTCGAGGACGCGGTTGTTCAGCGCAACGAAGTTCTTGAGCAGGCCCCCCGAAGGGTCGAGTTTGAGCGAGAGGCGCCCTTCCGTGAAATCGACTTGGACGCTGTGCGCGCCGGCCTTGAGGCACTGGCGGATGTCCGCCTCGCTCTCGTTGACCACGTCGTCGAGGAAGGCGCCCTGCGAATAGCCCGCGATCCCGCCCGAGGGGTAGATCAGGCTCACGGCCGACGCCGAAATCACGGCTTGCTTGAGGGGGACGTGCGCCAGGGGCTTTGCGGCCTTGAGGTACTCGGCGGCGTGCGTCGCGTAGCGGAAGGGCCCGGCTGACAGGGTAGGAAGCTGGCGGGTGTGGCCGTCTGCGAAGGGGATGGTGACGCCGCCGCCGGCGAGGTTCTTGAGGCCCGCGATCGGGTAGGTCACGAAGCTCGGCTTGGTCTGCTCGCCGTCGCTGATGACCGGCGAGCCGGTGGCTTCGAAACGCGTGATCGTGTCGCGGAGCGCGGAGCTGTAAAGGGCGTCCATTTCCTTCTTGCCGATGCGGCCGGCGGCGTACGACTGCATGCCTTCCTGGAGGGCCGGCGACCGAGGGATGCTTCCGATGGGTTCTGTGGGTATGGGCATGGTGGATTCCTGCCGCCGGTGGTCGGCGTGCGGCCATATAACTCTTGGCGGGCTGCAAGAACGTACGCAAGGGGATTGAGGGGACCCGGCGCGAACTTTCGAGGGCGGGTACGGACGCTTGCCCGCGGGCGACAGTGCGTATTCCGAAGCCGGAACCGTTGGGGCTCGGCGGCCAGGAAGACTCAATAGCCGACGCTTCGATTTCCGAAGGGGCTGCAACCCCCCGATCTTTCCGGGCGCCGGTGCCCGGCCGATACCGAAGAGGGACGATCGTATGGCGCCTCGCATTGGGATCGTCGGCGGCGGCCCATCGGGCCTTGCGGCGGGGCTCGCCTGCTCGAAAGTCGGCCTCGACGCGGTCGTGTTCGAGCGCGCGCCCGACTTCAGGCGAGTGGGTGCGGGCGTGCTGATCCACTCCAACGGCCAGAAGGGCCTCGAGGTGCTCGGGCTGCTCCACGAATTCCTCGAGATTGTCGCGCCGGTGGGCCGGCTCATCCTCGAGCGCCCGGACGGCAAGCAGCTCGCCGCAATCGAATACGAGTCGCTCGGCGTCGACCACCCGCGCGCGGCGGTCGTGATCCGGCACGACTTGCAAGAGTTGCTCCTTGGAGCCTGCTCACAGGCCGGCGTTCCCGTGGCCTTCGGGCGCAAGGCGGTGGGGTTCCGAAACGACGGCGGAGGTGTCATCCAATTCGAGGGAGGCGAGGAGGACCGGTTTGACATCGTTTTGGGGTGCGATGGGACCGGTTCTGGCCTGCGCTCGGCCGCCGGCCTTCCCGCCAAGGTTAGGCGCACCGGCACCGCGTACTTGCGCGGGATCGCAGACCGCGAGTCTCCCGACGCGTCCGTGCGCGAGGTCTGGGGGCCGCGCGGCAGGCGTTACGGCTTTGCGCCCCTCCCGAACAAACAGACGTACTTTTACTGCACCCTTCCGCCCGGAAGTTGGGAGGCCACGCGCGAGAAAAATCTGCAACCGTGGATCGAGAGTTGGGCGGACTGCGGAGCGCGCGCGGTGGACCTCTTCCGGCATGTGCGCGACTGGGAATCGGTGAATTACGACGAGGTCAAAGAGGTGAAGGCGCGGCACTGGTCGGCCCCGCCGCTGTTCCTGCTCGGCGACGCGGCGCACGGCATGACGCCCGACATCGGACAGGGGACCAACGGCGCGGTCGTCGACGCGATTCTCTTGGCCAGACTGCTCGCGTCGTGGCGCGACGGCGCGCGCACGCTTGAGGGGGTCGCGCAGGAGTACGAGCGCGTGCGCCGAAGGTTCGTGCGGAAGCAGCAGAAGGTGTCGAGGCGCGTCGCCAAGATCGCCGGCTGGTCTTCGGCCCCCGCCCGGGTCTTGCGCAACACCCTGTTGCCCTTGATCCGGGCGACCGCCATTGATGTTGCAGCGGGGGTCAACCCCCTCGAGAATCCGTACATGACGCCGTTCCCCTAACCGTAGGGAGGCTCCCTTCGACCTCGCCGCGGCCTTGCCCCCTACAGCGGTTGAACCTACTGCTCATCCGGCACTCGGCCGATTCACCATCAACGGAAGGTGTCTATCATGACTATACACGAACTCGGCCACATCGTGCTCTATGTCCGCGACCTCGAGCGCTCGCGGCGCTTCTACCGCGACATCCTCGGGTGGAAGGAGGTCGGCTCTGCCGAGGGGATGCCTGCCGCGGCATTCTCGTCGGGCCGCACGCACCACGAACTACTTCTCGTCGAAGTCGGGCCGCAGGCCGCCCCCCTCCCGCGCGGCCGCCACCTCGGGCTCTACCACTTCGGGCTGAAGGTGGGGTCGACCGACAAGGAGCTGAAGGAGGTGCTCGAACGCTTGCAGAAGGAAGGCGTGGAGCTCGTGGGCGCAACCGACCACGGCGTGACCCACAGCCTCTACATCAAGGACCCCGACGGCAACGAGATCGAGCTCTACATCGACGTCCAGCCGGAACTCTGGCGCAAGGACCCAGAGGCGCTGTTTGCAATGCCCAAGGCGCTCCGGCTCTGATCGCCACCCCTTGGGGTGCCGCCGACCGCCTGGCCTGCGAGCGTTCCCACTCCGGCGCGGCGACCCGAGACTTCATTAGCCGCGCTTCGGGCTTCTCTCTGCAGGTGAAACGGATGCGCGTGTTTGCCGGACAGCAGGTCGCCTTGATGGCCGCCATTCTTGGAATCGCCGGTTTGATGGCTCTGGCTCACGCGGTCGACGCGAGCGGCGGCGGCGGGCCCTCGTGCACCAACGCCGACCAAGGCAACGTTTTGATGGCACCGTATGATAGCGACGCCGACGGCCTCAACGACGGGGTGTACATCACCGTGACCTACTCGCCCGGGCTGACGTTGGAATTCTACACCAACATCACGTTCTACTACCCCAACTTCACGATCGCCAACTCGAGCAGCGTCCACGGGACCACGGACTCCTTCTCCGACACGAACTCGTACGCCGGGTTCGGTCTTAGCCGGGCCGAGCCGAACGGGACCTATACGGCCGATGTGCGGCAAGATTTTCCAGGCTACAGCTGCACTAATTACGACTACACCGTCGAACTCTACCCGCTAGGAGACTACCACCCCCACATCGCCGCTCCTGTCACCAATCGGACCGTTGACGAAGGGCTCGCCCCGATCTACCTCCTGAACGTGAGCAACGGTGGGAACAACCCCGACACGATTCTCATCGGCGCATATTCCTCGCTCGGATGGACAGTTTTCGTCCAAAATGCGAGCCTCTTGCTCGAACCCGGCGCGTCGGCGCAAGCCTGGGTGGCTGTAACCGTGCCGCAGGATGAGCCGGCAGGGCGGTTATCGCTCACGACGGTCTTCGCGCAGTCCAGCAGGAGCGGCGCCGCCAACGTGAGCCTCGTCCTCTGGACGACCGTAAGCCCGCAGATTCACCGAGCGGGCCTTACCGCCGACGCCTTCAACATGAGCGGAAACCCCGGGACGACGCTCATCTTCGGCGGCCGGGTCGGAAACATGGGGAACAATCTCGACACGATCCACCTTACGCTTTCGACGCCCCCGAGCGGCTGGTCGGCCGCCCTTTCACGGGATTCGGCGACCATTTCCGCGGACGTATGGGTTGCCTTCAACGTGACGGTTACGCTGCCCACCGCGCTCACCGGGGCGCTCACCTGGCGGATGACGATCAACGCCACGCCGGAGGGTTCTGTCCAGAACCTTTCCATATGGTTCAACGCCTCCATCAACCTCCCTGATTTCGCGATCGGGCCCGCAGATGTTACGATCAGCGACCCCACGCCCGACGCGGGGCAGAATCTGAGCGTCCTCGTTACCGTGCGCAACCTCGGGTCTGTTTCACTTTTCGATGTGGTTGTGAGCCTGAACGATGGGAACATGAATCTCTTTTCAAACGCTGCCGTTGGGCTCTCCGGCTCCGGCGTGGCCACGTTCACTTGGCAAGCGGTCGGCGGAAGCCACACCCTTCGAGTCACGGCCGACGCAAACAACGTCCTGCCGGAGGCCAACGAAACCAACAACGATTACGCGTTCGCCATTGCGGTCAACACGCCTCCCACACCCCACCTGACAGCCCCGGCTCAAGGAGCGGCGGGAGTGCCGATCACGTTTTCGGGTGCCGCTTCTACCGACCCCGAGGGGGCCGTGACCGCCTACTCCTTCGACTTCGGGGACGGCACATCGAGCGACTGGTCGGGAAACGCAACGGCGACGCACGCCTACGCCGCTCCCGGCACCTACACCGTCACGCTGAAAGTGCGCGACTCGGCAGGCGCGGAGAGCAGGGGCGCCACCTCCACGGTCACCGTCGCCGCCCCGGCGGCGGGGGGCACTTCGATGCTCCTCATCCTCATCGTCGTCGTGGCGGCCGCAGCGGGCGCGGGGCTCCTAATCATCATGCGCCGGAAGGGGGAGGGCGCTCCCCCGCCCGGCTGAGTCGAGGCTATTGAGCAGACGGGCGCCGGTCCTTCCCTTTCTTGATGAACGTCCCGTTCTGATATTCTTCAATCGCGGTCTCGAGCTCAGCTCGGCTGTTCATGACGATCGGGCCCCACCAGGCTACGGGCTCGCGCAGGGGCTTGCCGCTGACCAGCAACAGGCGCGCTTTCTCGCCGCCGGTCTGGACCCGGACGCGGTTGCCGTCCTTGAGGATCACGAGGTGGCCGTCCTCAATGCCGTCGCGGCCCTCGGCGTCGAACGCCGCCCGGCCCTCGACAAGGTAGGACAGCATCGTGTGGCCCGGGGTGGCCGGGCGCTCGAAAACGGTGTGCGCCGCGAGCTCAACGTCGAGGTACTCAGGCTCCGCGCTGATGTCGCGCACGGGCCCCCGGACGCCGCCCACTTCTCCGGCCACGACCTTGACCCGCACGCCTGGGGAGGGCTCGACGGTCGGAATCTGTTCCGCTTTGAACTCCTGGTAGCGCGGGTCGCTCATCTTGTGCGCCTTGGGCAGGTTCACCCACAACTGGAATCCGCCCATCTTCTTGCCCACCGGCTTGGGCATCTCCTGGTGGATGATGCCGCTGCCCGCGCTCATCCATTGGATGCCGCCCGGGCCGATGACGCCCTTGTTGCCGATGCTGTCCCCGTGCTCGACCTTCCCGTCGAGCATGTAGGTCACGGTCTCGATGCCGCGGTGCGGGTGCCACGGGAAGCCCGCGATGAAGTCGGCCGGGTTCTCGGAGCGGAAGTCGTCGAGCAGGAGGAACGGGTCGAGCTTCGGGGAGGCTTGGCCGAAGGCCCGCTTGAGGTGCACGCCGGCGCCTTCGATCGTGGGCCTTGCAGCGATGATCTCGGAAGGAGTACGGATCGTGGGGGTTTCGCTCATGGCAGTCACCCGTTTCGTTAGCGGGGCAGATGAACCCTAGCTCCAACGGATGACCGTTTCGGCGGCGCATCGGTTCTTTTGATGAGTTCGCGCACGCGCGCGCCGGGTCGATTTGCGCGCCGCTTTTGCAATCTTGCGTTGTGCAGTCGTTTGACGTTCACCCTGCAGTGTCCACCCGTTTCGGGACACACGGGAGTGCGCTTTGCGCGCGCCCTTAACCGCGCGCCGGAGGTCACGGTAGCAAAGGGGGATCTGGAGTGCACGAACGGTTTGAGACGCCATCGCGCCGCGTAGCGCGGCGCGGGGGCATCGGTGTTTTGTTTGTGATCCTGTCGCTTTCGGCATTGACTACCCTGCCGCAGGGGTCTGCGGCCAAGGACGTGCTGGCCGCGCCGGGTGTTGACGGCACAATCTGGTCGGACAGCTTCGAGACTACATTCCCGTCGACGACCTGGACCGTCGGGGACGCCGACCCTTCCTCGGGGGTCGACACTTGGGGGACGACCTCGTACCGCGCTGAAGCCGGAGCGATGAGCGCGTGGGTGGCGGCGAGCGGAAACCGCTCGGCTCCTGCCACGGCCCTTTCCGATGACTTCGAGGGCGCTACGGCCGGCTCGGACTGGGCAGTGAACGACGCAGACCCGAACGCGGGCAGCGACTATTGGGGACTGTCCGACGCGATGGCCTATTCGGGCACCTACAGTTTCTGGTCGGCTCAATATGGCATGAACAGCGAATACGGCGACGCCTACAGCAATGTCGAGGTCGGTTCCTACGACGATTCGATGAACACGACGATGGTGCACTCCGTCGACCTCACTGGCTACGCGACGGCGACCCTCGACTTCGCTTACTGGATGGACATTGAGCCAGGGTACGACTACTTCTATGTCGCCTACTTCGACGGCGGCTGGAACTACATCAACCAGCTCGGCGGCAGCAGCGGCGGCTGGACGACCGCGAGCGTTTCGATCCCCGTGAGCGCGACGATGGTCGGGTTCCTGTTCACCTCCGACGAGAGCACCATCTACCCCGGCGTGTACGTCGATTCGATCACGGTGAGCGGCAACCAGTTCCAGCTGAACTCGGACGCGCACCTCTACGACGACGGCATGGACGCCACCATGTCGCGCGCCGTGACCATCTCAGGCTACCAGTCGGCGCGCATTGACTACAGCTTCTGGGCCGACACCCAGGTGGGCAGCGACTACCTCGAAGTCGGCTATTTCACCGACATGTGGCACTACACGCAGAGGCAGGAGGGCTCGTCGGGCGGGTGGCGCGCGGCGACCGTCGACATCCCGCTCGACTCGACCCGGGTGGGATTCCGCTTCGTCAGCGACGGGAGCGGACGCGCCGAGGGCGTGTACATTGACGATGTGCGTGTGGTTGGCCATGTGGACCCGGTCACCTGCGGGGCGGCTGTGACACCCACGAGCGGCATCGAGGGCTCCACGAATTTCTTCTTCAGCCTGTCCGTGGCGGGCGGCTTCCGCCCCTTCACGTGGTTCTGGGACTTCGGCGATGGGCGCAACGCCACGGTCCCCTCGCCCGAACACGTCATCGACCAGGTCGGCACCTTCGCCCCGGTCCTCACGGTGCGTGATGCGCTCGGCCAATCGTGCCAGGCGACGGCCCCTTCGGTGACCATCGCCCACGACCTCTCGGCCATCGTGATGGCCCCGCCCTCGGCGACGGTCTCCGAAGGCGGGAGCCTCACGGTAGGCGCCTTCGACAACCGCGGCCACGCGCTCGACTTTGCCTGGTCGGTCGACCCGGTGGCGTGCGGAAGTGTGGCGGTCGACGGGTCGGCAGCGACCTTCGTCTCGACACGGGACGCCGGCGGCCTGACGTGCATCCTCCGCGCGACCTACGGCGGGGCGGTCGGGATCTCGACCGTGACCGTGGTGCACGACCTCTCCGCGCCCTCGCTTGTGCCCGGCACCGCGACGGTCGTCGAGCGGGGTACGGTCGATTTCGGGGCATTCGACACGAACGGGCACGCCGCGGCCGCGACCTGGAGCGCGTCGTGTGGGCGCGTCTCGCCCTCGTCTGGACCCACGACGACCTTTTCAGCCGTCACGAACGGCGGCAACGCCTGCACCGTGACGGCCCAAGTGGCCCAAACCACGGTGACCGCGCTCGTCACTATCCTGCACGACACCAGCGTCATGCACCTTACGCCGGCAAACGCAACGATCGTCGAAGGCGGGGCCCTGAGCTTCTCGGTTACCGACACGTACGGCCACTCGATCGCGGCCGACTGGACGCTCGACCGGCCCGCCTGCGGGTCATTCACGGTAGCAAGCGCCGCCGCAACCTCGTTCATCTCGTCGGAGGACGGGGGCGGCCTGACCTGCACGGTGAGCGCGACTTCGCAAGGAAACGAGCAGCAGGCCATCGTGCACCTGCTCCACGACCTTAGCTCGGGCGCGATTGCGCCCGCGAGCGGCAGCGTCGTCGAGGGCGGCGCGATTCCCTTCAGCGCGACGGACGCGCACGGCCACCCGGCCGTGTTCACATGGTCGTCATCGCCTGGCGCCTGCGGCGCATTCTCGACGGCCGAGGGCGCATCCTCGATTTTCGCGGCCTTCGCGGCGGCCGGCGGCCTCACCTGCACCGTCCGGGCAACGGCCGGCACGCTCGTGCTGACCGCGTCGCTTGGCGTCGCCCACTCGCCTCCCTCGACCATCGAAGTCGCGGTGGGTGTCCTCGACGAAGGGGGCCTTGCCGGCGCAAGCGCTCGCGTCCTTGACCTTGCCGGCCACGCGCTCGACGCCTCGGGGGTGACCTGGACGACCGACTGCGCGGCAACCTCGCCGACCACCGGCGTCCAAACTACGGTCCGGGCGACCCAGGACGCCGCGGGCAGTACCTGCCACCTTACGGCGACTCTGGGCTCGGCCACCACGACGGTAGACATTGCCGTGCACCACGCGCGGCCGTACTCCGTGACGATCGGGACGCCGGCCGCGAAGGCCTCTGCCGGCGGCGCGCAGGCCCTCACGCTAGCCATCGTGGACGCCAAGGGGAATACCTTGGCGCCCGACACGGCGACCTGGACTTCTTCTTGCGGAGCCGTGGCCGGCGCGGGCGCTTCGGCGACCTTCACGGCCCCCACCTCTGCAGGCACTTGCCGCGTGACCGTCACGGTCACCGTCGAGGGTGCAAGCGCGAGTGGCTCCACCGACATCGTCGTGGGCGCCTCCAGTGTGGTGCCGATCGTGGTCGGGGTGGGCGTGGTCGCTGCCGCGGCGGTGGTGGCCGGCTTGCTCCTGATGCGCAGGCGCAAGAGCGCCTGAAAGGCCCTGTCCCCACGACGGGGCGAAAGCCTACGCCCTTCGCCGCCAGACCACTACAGCCGCCGCGCCGATCGCGGCAAGCGCGCCCAAGGATTCGAAGCCGGGTGACTTTGGAATCTGCGTGGGCGGGGCGGTGGCAACCGGCCCCACCTGGACCTCGCCATGCATCCCGCTTGCAAAGTCGGAGGAGTGCACCGTGCACCGGAACTTGAAGGCGCCATTGGCGGCGAAGGTGTGGTTGTAGTGGGAGCCAGGCGTAAGGGAGCCCGTGGCGCCGGAGCCGAAGCCGGCTTCAAAGGTCACGTCATGCGCCATCGAATCGTCGTTCACGAATTCGACCGTGTCCCCTGCCGTGATGTTGACCGTCGAGGGAGTGAACGCGAAAGTGCTCGCGGCGATGTGGACCTGCACGGTTGCGGCGGAGGCGCCCATCGAAAACGCGAACGCGGCGAGGACGGCAAGGCCTGCGGCAGCGCAAAACGAAACTCGTCTCAAGGTCATGTTAGGGCGAACCGGACTTCCCGAGATAAACCGTGGGCTTTCGTGCCCGCCCGCCTTGGCGGAGGATCCTCGGACCTTCAGAAGCTGCGGCGGTCGAGGACCGGCGCGGCGGCCGCTGATGCGACGACGCTCCCGAGGGGCGGCGGGCTTACGCCTTTCTCCGCCAGACTACGAGGGCCGCCGCGGCGACCGCGGCAAGCGCCCCCAAGGATTCGAAGCCGGGTGACTTGGGATTCTGGGCGGGCGGGGCAGCGGAAACCGGCCCCACCTGGACAACTCCCACCATGCCGGTTGCAAAGTCCGAGGAATGGATGGTGCAGCGGTACTTGAACGTGCCATTGGCGGCGAAGGTGTGATTGTAGTGTGCACCCGGGGCGAACGCCCCCGTTGCCCCCGAGTTGAAGCCCGCCTCGAACGTGATGTCGTGCGCCATCGAGTCGTCGTTCACGAATTCGACCGTGTCGCCCGCGCTGATGTTGACGGTCGACGGGGTGAACGAGAAGGCCCCGGCGGTCAGGTGGACCTGGACGGTTGCGGCGGAGGCGCCCATAGGAACTGCAAACGCCGTGAGCACTGCGAGCGCTGCTGCGATACAAAGCGAAAACCGAGTTGACGCCATGGGGCTCCCAACCTTGATTTCAATGATAAACATGGGCCTTGGGGGCTATACTCTCGGGCTGGCGATTGTCCAATTCGCCGGAAGCCGAGCCTACCGCCTGCGTGCCGAGCGCGCTCGCCCGCTCGACCGGCCGCTCTCGTGCGATTTGGGGCTCTTGCGCCGCGGCTCCGGCTCCGCCGAAACGCGGGTGCGCGAAAAGGCCGCGTAGACGATGACCGCGACCCCGGCCACGAGGACGAGCAGGATCAAGAGGCCCCACTGCTCGAGCAGGTCGGGGACACGCGCGGGCAAGATCCGGTGGACTGCAGGGTCGAGCGGCGCGTCGTCCTCCCAAATCATGTAGCCATCGCCGTCCTCGTCGAAGATGTACAGCTTCACCTTGCCGTCCGCGTTTGCCGCGGCCAGCGTGATATTGTTTCCCGGCCGGAACGCGTTGGAGGAGCACCACGAAGTGCCGAAGATCCATACGTTGACTGCCGCGAGCCTCCCGTCGTGGCTCGCCGAGAAATTCCAAACGACGAGTTCGCCCGCATCGACGATGCCGTCCTGGCCGGCGATCGCCTGCGGCCCGCGCGCATCGACGAGGTCGACGCCGCTGCACGATGCGATGAAGGTCCCGGTGGAGTCCCAACTCACCCACTCCGCGGGCCTGCCGTGGACCTCGCCGCGCAGGAGCTGTTCGGCGAAGCCGTCGGCGTCGCGGTGGTCGGGGTCGAACACGATGACGGGCCCCACATCGGTCTGCCCGTCCGGGTTGAAGTCCGGGGTCTGGGCTGACGGGCGCGTCCAATCATACGAGAAACCGCCGACGATGTACTTCGAATTGGGCGACCAGGAAATGGCCCACCCGTGGGAGGCGTGCCCGACGGGGTCGCGGTAGGAGTGGTTGATGAGCTCGTAGCTCGGGGGCGTCGCGTAGGGGTCGTAGAGGTAGATGTCGTTGAGGTGCCCCACGGTTGCAAGCGCGTGGCCGTCGGGCGCCCACGCCATGCGGGCGGGGTACGAAGCGTTCGGTGGAGTCGCGTTCCAGAAGAGGGCGCCCGTCGAGGCGTTCCAGAATTTCACCTCGCCATAGATGTTGCCTGTGTCGATGTGGTCGTCCCGGCCCGACCCCGAAGCGATGAAGGCCCCGTCGGGCGACCACTGTACGGAGGTCACCCAATCGAAGATGTCGGTGATGTTGAGGAGCAGTTGCCCTTCGATCGAGAACACCTTAAGGGTCTGCTCAAGGGTCTTGCAAAGGTACGCGCCGGAACCCGAGGCGATCTTCGAACCATCGGGCGAAAACGCCACCTCGTTGATCGGTCCGGCTTGGGCCGTCCAGTTGCGGATCGGGACGTGGTAGACGCCGTCGTAGAGCGCGATCACGCCGGTGTCGGTCGCCGTTGCGAACATGGTCCCCTGCTTGTTCCATGTGACGTCGTAAACGGCCCCGGAGGCTTGGAACACGTCGGGGACGCCGCCGTGGGCCGCGGCGAGCGGGGCCGTGGCGGGCAATAGGGCGGCTAGGCAAACCAGCGTGGCGGCAGCCAGTGCCGCCCGCCGGAGGCCTTCGAGGCGTCGCATATCCATTCGCGCGACGAAGCGGCACGCTATAAAGGAATGTTGGTAAGGGCCATGGATGGCCCGCCTGGCGCGCCGCTCAGGCCGCCGAAGGGAGCTTGACCTCTCGGTGGAGGAGCCACTCCTTGAGGACGCCGATTCCGCCGAACCGCACGAACGCGATGAAGGGGAGCACCCATTCGACGAGGTTGAGGATGAGGTGGACGATCACATTGTCCGCAAAGAGGCCGATGAAGCCTGCCGGGCGCGGCGAGCCCGTGGAAAACTCCTGCGCAATCTGGACGACGTGCTCGCCCGCGTGGTACGTTTGGATGCCGGCAGCGATAATGAGCAGCCAAAGCCCCAACCGGTCGAACCGGCGGAACCCACCGAGGCCGAATGCCCACGCGACGAGCCACACGAGCGCGAGGAAGTAGACGAAATTGTACGTGAAGTGGACGATCGGGAAGTCGATGGCGGAGCCGAGCAGGCCGCCGGCCTGGGCGCGCGGCACGCCGAACACAAAGATCTGCATGGTCTGGACGACGTGCTCGAGCGCGTGGAATCCTTGGATGATCAGCGCCACGCCGAGGAACACGAGGAAGTAGCCCATCGAACGCGGACCTCGGAGTTTCTCGAGGAACGTCGGCTTGCGGGCGGCGAGCAGCTCCTCCTTCGGCACGGGGCGCGCCGGCACATGTCGCACGCTGGCGCTCTTCGAGGAGCGCTGGGGCGGCCTCTTGCTGGAGGGCACCTCCGTTGGCATCTTCACTCCTCTTCTTCATCGCGTTGCGGCCGGAACGGGAACGGCGGCGCGTCCGCGGCGCTCACCTCAGCGACGACAATGTCGTGCGGGCGCAGCTCTGCGAAGTGGTCGGCGGTGATCCCCTCGCCGTGCCCGGGCCGCCAGATCCGGGTCGAGGCGAGCGCGATGCCCACGATCGAGGCGGTCGTGAGGAACATCGCCCACAGGACCATGTCGGAGGTCACGGTGACCGCCGCCGCGCCGCTCACCTTTACGTCAAAGGCGCGCTGGATGCTGTTGCCCGAGCCGTCGGTGACGTTGAGCGTCCCCGTCCAGGTGCCGGCCTTGGGCAGCGTCACCGTGGGCTTGGCGCCGGTGGCGGCAACCAAAAGCGCGCCATTCGTGAAGGTCCAACTGAAGGTCGCCGCGCCGCGCGCGAAGGCGGGGTCGTTGTCCGTGGTGCCGGTGGCGTCAAACGTCGGCTTGCCGGAGGCCGTGACCGGCCCGCTGGGCATCTTGATGTTGACGACCGGTGGGGTGGCGTCAGCCACCGTCAGCAGGCAGGTGCTCGAGTGGACGAAAGTTCCGAATCGGTCCGTCACCTTGAACTCCGCAACGTAGACGCCGGGCTGCTGGGGGACGAAGGTCACGCTCTTGCCCGCCAAGGTGCTGTTGCCGGAAACCCCGGTGAAGGTCCATGTGTAGGTGGCAGCCGTAAGCGGGCTGCCCATGGTTGTGCCCACCATCGAGACGCCAACGTCCGTCTTGCCGACCCCATTGGGCCCCGCAAGCGCCGTCGTGGTGACCGTTTCGCGGGCGGTGACCCGCGCGCCTTCCTGGACGGCTCCGACCCACTGCACCGTCCCCGACGGCCAGTGGATGACCACATCGCGGGCCTCCACCTCGTTTCCGATGCCGATGGTGAGACCCGGCTCGTTGGAGGAAGCGTATTCGCCCCCCGGCTGCACAACGGCGCGGAAGGGCTTGCCGGCAATCGTTGCCGTCACCTCGGCCCCAACGCCGAAGGCATTCGAGACGAGTCCCTGGAAGTCGATGTGGACGCTCTTGCCGCCGACCTCGCGGTTGAGGTAGAGCTTGTTCAAGCCCGTGGTCTTTCCAAGGAAGAGGTCGAGCTTGCCGTCGCCGTTCACGTCGGCGGTGGCAAGCGAGATGCCAAGGGCCGGGTCGGCGTCGATCCCCGAGCCCGCCGAGCCGTCCCAGAAGCGCTTGCCCGCGTCGTTGATGTAGACCGACGAGCGCTCGGAGGCCTTCATCATCTGGGACATGTACCCCGTCGAGATCGCGATGTCCGGGTAGCCGTCATTGTTGAGGTCAGGCGCCGCGACCCCCCAGCCGACGGCCATGTCGGCCACACCGTACTCGTACGCGCGGTCGGTGAAGGTCCCGTCGCCGTTCGCCATCCACAGGTAGTCCTCATTGAAGTTGGACTGGAAAACGTCGAGGTGGCCATCGCGGTTGTAGTCGGCGATTGCAAAGCCCATCGCTGAGCCGACTTTGTTGAGGCCGGCCTCGACGGTCTGCAACGTGAAGGTCCCGTTGCCGTTGTTGCGGTAGAGCGGTGAGATGCCGAAGTCGTTGGCCACCAGCAGGTCGGGCCAGCCGTCCTCGTTGTAGTCGAAGAACGCCGCCGTGTACGAGACGCCGGAGCCGCCTGGATCGTGGCCGGTCAAGTTCGCGTACCAGTACATGGCGGCCGGGTCCATGGCGAGCGACTGCCAGGCGCTCTGCGCGCCTGGCGGTGCGCCGCCCGTGGGCGCCCCGGCCGCGGCGGTGACATCCGTGAAGGTGCCGTCGCAATTGTTCTTGAAGAGGTAATTGGCCTGGGGTCGCACGAAGTTCATCCCCATGCTCACCTCGCCCATCGCCGCGCCGTCCATCATGGCCATCGCCATTTGGCCCATGTTGACCACGTACAGGTCGAGGCAGCCATCGCGGTTGTAGTCGTTCCACACGCCGCCGGTGGTGTAGCGCGCGGGCATGTCGAAGTGGACGGCATCGGTGACATCCATGAACATTCCCTTGCCGTCGCCCTCGAAGATCATCGACCTGAGGGGCATTCCGTCCATGAAGGTCACGCGCATCGCCGCGTCTTCCATCGCCATTCCGACGTTGCCGTAGCGCGCGACGAAGAGGTCGAGGTGGCCGTCCCCATTGAAGTCCCCGGCCGAGACGCCTTGGGCGCCCATGGCGCCTTCGAGCCCGGACATGGCCTCATGCATGAAAGTGCCGTCCCCCATCCCAAGGAAGAGTTGCGGGGCGGGGTAGTCCGTGACGTTCATCATCGAGCTCATGAGCATCGCCTCGTCGGTCTCGGGCGCGGCCGTAATGATCACGTCGACCTTGCCGTCGCCATTGAAGTCGCCCCACGCGGAGCCGGGCCCCTGGGTTTGCATGGGGCCCATCATGTCCATCCCGCCCGTGGAGGGCATAGGGGACATTCCCATCCCCATTCCCATGTCCATCCCGTGGTAAACATCGAGCATCGCGCCCCGGGACACATCTTCGAGCGACACGCCTCGGTTCCGGGCGGTAAAGTTGAGGAGGCGGTCCATCGAGGTGTCGACCGCGCGCCCGTCCGACCACTCGGCGAACTTGACCCGCGCGACGACGCCGGCGTAGCTCTTGGCGCCGCCCATGTCCTTGAGGTGCGGGACCTGCACCCAAATCGGCGTCGAGTACCCTTCCATGTCCACGCGCGTGGTGGTGAGCATCCCGCCCATGGCCGGCGAACCGCCGACAACGCCATCCACCGTCTCGAAGCTCCAGTCGGCGCCGGCAAGCGGCTTGCCGCTCGTGTCGTTGACGCTCACGGCCGCAAACGAGGCGAAGGAAAGGGACGCCATCGGGCCGATCGTGTACGGGGCGAGCGACTTGCCGCGGATGTCGGCCGACGCCGTGCCCCGCAGGTCGAGGGAGGGCGCGCTGTTTTGCAGGAACGAGGTATTGAGCGCGGTGAGCGAGGAGGCGCCCAAGAGCCGGATGGGGCCCACATTGGCCCGCAGTGTGGAATCGCGGAGCGTGATCGTGGCGTCCGTGGCGTCAACGCCGCCCGAGCCTTCGATTGAGCCGGCCGTAACCTCGAGGCTGGAGCCTGCCCTCATGGTAATCGTATAGTTCCAGTCGTTCGCCGACCCGTCGTCGGTGTCGGCGGTGGAGTCCTTGACCGCCGCGCCGGAAAGCAGGACGAGGCGGGCGCCATCGATGAGTGAAATCCACGACGCGCGGTCCTCAAGGTACAGGATCGCGTTGTTAAGCGTGAGGCTCTTTCCCGCCTCAATGGTCACGTTGCCGTGGATGTGGTAAGCCGCCCCGGCAAGCGACACGGTGTCGTTGATTACCCAGTCGCCCGTCGAGGGGGCAACAAAGAGCGCTGATCCGGGCCCGGGCACAACGGCCATGGCGAGCGGCAGGAGGAGGCCCAAGGCGACGAATACCGACCTTGCCCGTCCGCGCTTGCCGCTCAAGGTAAACCCCCCGGAGATGGCTCCGCGAGGAGCCAGCCACGATGGGCCGCTGACTTTGCCGTGCGATATATAACGATTGGCGAGGTTTTGCGGAAGCTGAACGGTGGGGGCGTCGAACTCTGACAAACCGGCAGCCCGGGACCCGAGCCCACGTCGCGGGCTTGCTCCCCTCCAGCTGCGGCCGCCTCGGGAGAGCCGCAAATCCCCCTCCTCCAAATCCCGTCCATCGCTACTTTGACAACTGGCCCCCGAACGCGTGCGCGCGAGGGGTTTTCCCTCGCGAACCCCTCCTGGGGGCCTCCGGTCCGCCCGCCCGGCACATCGAATTGTCGTTTCAGAGACTACAAAACGCTTATAAGCAGACGGGGTGTGACCGCGACCTAAGGTGGAACAAGTGGTCCCCGCTGAAGCCAAGTTGCTCGGTTACGAAGTGAACGCAGTTGAGCGTGACATCGTCAACGCTCCCAACTCCGGGATCACCCGTAAGCTCACGGTCATCCAGCCCACCGGCATCAAGACCAAGCTGCCGCGCAAGATCGGCTCGCTTTGCCCCGAGTGCATCCGCACCATCATGGGCGTCATCTACGAGGACAAAGGCCGCGTCATGCTGAAGAAGAACTGCCCGGACCACGGGGAGTTCGTCGACGTCTACTACTCGGATGTCGACCTGTTCATGAAGTTCGAAGGCTACGCCATTGACGGTGTGGGCATCGACAACCCGCACACGCAGCTCACCTCGGGCTGCCCCTACGACTGCGGGCTTTGCAACGCGCACACCTCGCACCCGGGCATCGTCAATGTCGACCTCACGAACCGGTGCAACCTCAAGTGCCCCATCTGCTTTGCCAACGCCAACTCGGCCGGCTTCGTTTTCGAGCCGCCCTTCGAGGACGTCGTTGCGATGATGCGCAACCTGCGGGACCTCAAGCCCGTCCCGGTCCAGGCGATCCAGTTCGCCGGCGGCGAGCCCACGATCTACCCGCGCTTCTTTGACGCGGTCAAGGCCGGCAGCGACCTCGGCTTCCCGCAGATCCAGGTGGCGACGAACGCCATCCGGCTCGCGAAGGAACCCGATTTCGCGCAGAAGTTCGTCGACAACGGCGGACACATGATCTACCTGCAGTTCGACGGCTTCCGCGACGAGTCGTACATCCGCGCGCGCAAGCGGCCGGGCTTCCTTAAAGAGAAGTTCCAGGCGATCGAGAACTGCCGGCGCGTGCGCCCCAAGCCCCTCGCCGTCACGCTCGTGCCTGTGATTGTCAAGAACCTCAACAACGACGAGGTCGGCGACATCATCCGGTTCGCGCTCAACAACCTCGACGTCGTTCGGAGCGTCAACTTCCAGCCCGTCTCGTTCTCGGGACGGATGGAGACCGAAGACCGCATGCGCGGCCGGTACACGCAGTCGGACCTCGTGCAGGACGCCGTCGAGCAGACGGGCTTCCTCACGAAGAACGACTTCTACCCGGTGCCCGTGGCCGCCGCGATCTCTGAGGTCGTGTCGGTCATCCACGGGGAAGGCAAGCTCGCCTTCACCTGCCACCCGGCCTGCGGCATCGGCGCGTATGTCATCCGCGGCGAAGACGGGCGCTATATGGGCGTCTCGCAGTTCATCGATATCGACGGCCTTTACCACGAGGCGCTGCAGATCGCTGAAGAGACCCAGGGGCTCAAGGCCTCGAAGGTCCGGGCGCTCATCAAGGCGCGGCGCCTGCTCAAGTACGTCGACCTCGAAAAGGCCCCCAAGGGCGTGGACAAGGTCGCCGACCTCCTGCGCGGCGTGTTCTACGACGGCGGAAAGGCGGGGCTGAGCGAGTTCCACTGGAACACGCTCTTCATCGGCGCCATGCACTTCATGGACCGCTACAACTACGACATCGACCGTGTGAAGCGCTGCATCGTGCACTACGCGACCCCGGACGGGCGCATCATCCCGTTCTGCGCGTACAACACGGGCCCGACCTTCCGCACGGAGATCGAGTCGAAGTTCGCGATGACCTTCAAGGAGTACGCGGCGGTCAACGGCGGCTCCGAAGAGGACATCCACACCTGAGGTCGGGCAACCGACCTTTTCCGGGGGTCGCCGAAAGGCCCCCCGCCCTCTGTTTTTTCTACCCCTGCGGACCTGGGTGAGGCCAAGGAGGCACTCGTATGTCGATCGGCCCCGGCGTCTTCAAGGTGCGAGCCGGCTGGTCCAAGTGGGACGATGAGCTGAAGAAGCAGCTGCTCCTGCGCGAGAACCCCAAGCTTGTTGAGGTCTCGCGCGACGCCTCGGCGAACCCCGCGTTCCTCGGCGCGCTTGTTGAACACCTGCACGAGAAGGACTTCCGCCTGCGGTGGGGCATCACGGAAGTCCTCGACCACATCACGCGCATCAAGGCCGATGCGCTCATCCCGTTCGTCCCCAAGATCGCGGAGCTGCTCGACGACCGCCACCACATGCCGCGCAACATGGCCGCGATCACGCTCCTGCGGGTCGGCGAGCGCCACCCGGATGCGATCCTGCCGATCTTGCCCCAGTTCATGAAGCGGCTCGAGTCGGTGGAGGGCCACGAGCGCTATGACGCGGTGCGCCTTCTGCAGACGCTGATCGTGACGCACTACGATGTCGGAATCAAGTACTTCGAGATCATCAAGCAGCTCGACGCGGTCGAAGCCAACCCCACGGTGAAGCTCGCCTGCGAGAAATACCTGAAGGCCGTGAAGGACATTCAAGCGGGCCGCGAGCCCGACATCACCAAGCCCGCGGCTCTCGAGGCCAAGGAAGCGGCGCGCAAGGAAGCCGCGAGCAAAGCCAAAGGCCCGGATTAGCGCCCGCCTACTGCACCGGGTCTGAGCGACCCTCCCAGCGAATTCGTTCACTTCCAGTCGTGCCGCGGCTATGCGTTGAAATAGCCTCTGCCGCATGCCGGAGGACTGCGGCCCTGGGAAAGGGGGCAAAGGAGGGAAGACGCGTGGCAAAAGCACGAACCGTCGTGCTTGGCGCGGGCGCGGCCTTCGGGGTGCTGGCGCTCATTTCCGCCGTGGGGGCGCTTGCATCTGCCGCGCCGCCCGCCACCGGTGACTGGAGCGTCGCGGGCGCCGAGTCCTACTCCAACCAAGTCATCACGATCGCCAACGCGACGGATGTCAGCGGCAACGTGACCGCCTACGGGAACCTGACGGTGAGCGCTGCGGGCGACCTCACCTTCGACAATGTTACCCTCGTGCTCCCATTCCAGAGCTTGCTCGACGTCCAGGGCCGCGCGGTGTTCCGCAACTCCACCGTCCAGGGCGAGACCTGGACCCTTTGGATCCGCGGCCAGGCGGTCTTCACAGGCGACACCTTCATCAACGCCACGGGCGGAATGTTCCTCAACTCCACGACGTCAAGCCTCGACCGGATCGTGTGGGACTGCGGCGGCACCGCTGGCACGATCCACATCCAGCAGGTCATCGACTTCAAGAGCCAGACGCTGCAAAACGGCTGCATCGTTTCCTACGAGCCGGCGGCCCAGGCCGGAAACAAGTCGGTCGAGATCTCCAATGACACCGTCACCGAAGCCGGCGGGGGCACCGGGTTCACCTTCGCCGACGTTTACCACACCGGTTACATCCAGTACAACATGCACGACCTCTTCATCAACAACATGTCGGGCTGGGGGATCTACATCGGCGTGACCGCGCCGAACACGACGTACCTGATCCACGACAGCCGTTTCGTGAACACCGGCTCCGCCGCGATTCGGGCCGATTCCTTCGAGGGCAACCTGCACATCTACAATGACTCGTTCGTCGGCGTCTTGCGGGCCGCCAGGATGGACGGCCTCCCGGGCGGCTCGGTGGTTGGCACCCTCGACAACATCACCGTGAGCGGGACCACAGCGAGCATCCTTGCCGACGACATGACCTGGATCGTGCGCAACTCGACGATCGGGGGCGCGGCCCCCCAATTCGAGGCGGGCGCCAACGGGCACATCCGGATCTACGATTCGGTCGACAGCGCGCTGGGCTCTGGCACCCCCGCCGCGGGGGGCAGCATCGAGCACTTCATCATGCTGAACCTCGGCGTGCCGTCGTGGCAAAACGCCGTTTCGATCACCGGCGACCTCGTGAGCCTGCTCGACGCCAGCGGCGCTGTGACCCTCCAGGTCGACCCCGCGAACTGGACGGCGCAGGAGATCGTCTGGTGGGGAATGTACCCGGGCGGCAACGTTGACAACAGGCAGTTGCGGCCCACGATACAGGACGCCGGGACGTCCTTCAACTGCACGCCGGCCTCGTTCCTGGTCTCGCCGGGGATGCCGCGCGTGAATGTGGTGTGCACCGACGATTCGGCCCCCAAGATCGGCTCCATCGCCCCCGCCTTCCCGCGCTTCCAGAACTCCACCCTGGTCGCGGGGACTGCGCGCGTCGACGAGACAGGCTCGGGGCTCACCACCGTCGAGTTCTCGCTCGATGGCTCGGCCTACGCACCCGTGACGTTCGCCCCGGGAGACGCGCGCAACTTCAGCTTCTCGCGAGCCGGAATGCCCGACGGCGTCTACCACATATGGCTCCGGGCGCGTGACCGGACGGGCAACGTGGGCCTTGTGACTGCCGGGCCCCTCACGGTGGACACCGTTCCGCCGGTCCTTTCCATCGACCCGCTGCCCGCGATCTTCTCAGGCTCGAACTACACGATCGACGGGACGACGGAGCCGAACACGACGGTGACCATCTCGCACGCGGGGGGCTTTACCAACACGACGAGGTCAGGCGTGACGGGCTCATTCTCGGTTGGCGTCCCGCTCGATGAAGGCCTCAACGTCTACACGGTGACCGCGCGCGACCCCTCGGGCAACGCTTTTTCGCTCGCGGCCACGACGATTGTGGATACCAAGGCGCCGCCGCTCGTCGTGCTCCTCGACGGCATGCCCGCGACGACCGCGCTTGAGCGCACCGCGGCGGTGCGCGTGGAGGGATTCTCGGAGGCGGCCGCCGAGGTTCGCGTCAACGGGCAACTCGCGGCCCGCGCGGGCGACGGCTTTTCTTACGACCTCGCGCTCCTGAAGGGGCTCACAAACCTGACGGTCGTGGCCACCGATGTCGCGGGCAACGCCGCCTCCTGGTCGGGTGCCGCCTATTTCGACGATACACCGCCCGCGCTTACGGCGAGCGTTGACGGGGCTTTCCTGGCCGCGGGGGCCACGATCGTCACGCGGTCTGCCTCGGCGGCAGTCGCCGGGAGCGCCCGGGACAATGACACCGGGGTGGCCTGGCTCGTGGTGAGCGGCAGGAGTGTTGCCCTCGACCTGAGCGGCGGCTTCGCCACGGCCCTGCCCCTCAACGAAGGCGAGAACGCCCTCTTGATCACGGCCTCGGATGCGGTCGGGAACACAGCCACCATCCGCATCACGATCATTCGCGACACGACGCGGCCCGGGGTCGTTGTTTCGGTCGAGGCCGACACGTTGCCCGTCGTGCTCATCGCGGGCGAGGCCTACACGCGGGGCGCCACGGCGACCGTGGTGCTCAAGGTCACGGAGAACGGCACGGCGATGATCGCGGGCAGTTCGCTCCCCGTCGTGGGGGGCAGCAACAAGTTCGTGGTCCCGCTCGTCGAGGGCCGCAACGCTTTCACGGTTTCCGTGAGCGACCTCGCGGGCAACTCGGCGCCGCCCACAACCGTGGTGGTGCAGCGCCGCAGCGGCCCCCCAGCGCTCACCTTGCGCGCGCCCACCGAGGGGGCGGTGGTGGACCAAGGGGTCGTAGAAGTGGCCGGCACGGCCGACCCGCTCTCGACCGTACGGGTCAATGGGCAGGCGGTGGCGGTGCTTGCCACGGGCGACTTCCGGGCCACGGTGTCCCTCTCACCCGGAGCGAACGCGCTGCACATCGAGGCGACCGATGAGGTCGGCAACACGAATGCGGCGAATCGCACGGTAACGCGCTCGGCGGCCACGGGCACGCCGACCCCGGGCGCAGGCGGAGGCCTTGCGGCGATCCTCTTCCTCGTGGTTGGGCTCGCCGTCGGCGCGGGCGTCGGCATCGCGCTCGGGCGCTCGCGCAAGCCGAAGGAAACGCCGGCGGACGAGGCGCCTGCCCAGACGCCCGCCCCCGCATACCACGCCGGGCCGCGCGGGCCACGGCCGCCACCCCAATAGATGGGTGCAGGGCAAGCGCCCGTCCGCACGCAGTCCGGTCACCGGGTGTGCGCGCTTCGCACCTTGGGCGGTTTTCGCAGGCGGCCTTTGGTGATCCCTGGAATCTGCAGTCCCTCCCTCTTGGCGACCTTGATCGCCTCGAGGTAGCCCGCGTCCGCGTGGCGGACGACCCCCATGCCTGGGTCGGTATGGAGCACGCGGCGCAGGCGGCGTTCGGCGCCGTCGGTTCCGTCGGCGATGGCGTGCATCCCGGCGTGGGTGGCAAGTCCAATGCCCACGCCGCCGCCGTTGTGCAGCGAAACGATGTCGGCGCCCGCCGAGGCGTTGAGCAGCGCGTTGAGCAGCGGCCAGTCCGCCACAGCGTCGCTGCCGTCCCGCATCCCCTCCGTTTCGCGGTACGGGGAGGCGACCGACCCGCAGTCCAGGTGGTCGCGCGTGATCACGATGGGCCCCGCGAGCGTCCCGTCCCTGACGAGCCCGTTGATCTTGACCCCGAATTTCGCGCGCTCGCCGAGCCCGAGCCAACAGACCCGGGCGGGCAGGCCCTCCCAAGGGAGGTGCTTGCGCGCGAGCCGGATCCAATTGCCAAGCTGCTCATTCTTGGGGAAGAGTTCGAGGATGACATCCTCGGTCTCGCGGATGTCCTCGCTGTCGCCCGACACCGCCACCCACCGGAACGGCCCGCGTCCCTCGCAGAACATCGGCCGGATGTACCCCACCACAAAACCGGGGTAGGCGAACGCGTCCCGGACGCCGGCTTTCTTGGCTTGGCCCCGCAGGTTGTTGCCGTAGTCGAAAGCCACCGCCTTCCTCTTTCGCATGGCCAGGATCGCGCGGCAGTGGAGGGCCATCGAATCCATCGACCGCCGGACATAACGCGCGGGGTCGGATGCCCGCAGCGATCGCGCTTCCTTCAGCGTTAGCCCTTTCGGCACGTAACCGTTCAGCTCATCGTGGGCGCTCGTCTGGTCGGTCACGACATCGGGGATCGCGCCGCGGGCGACGAGCTCTGGCAGCACTTCAGCGCAGTTGCCAACGAGCCCGACGCTCACGGCCGTCTTCTCGCGGCGCGCTCCCTGCACGACTTGGAGCGCGTCGTCCAAGTCCTCGGTAACGATCTGGAGGAATCCCCGCGACTGGCGCCGCCGGGCCCGCTCGCGGTCGACCTCGACGATAAGCGCCGCGCCGCCATTCAAGGTGACCGCGAGCGGCTGCGCTCCGCCCATCCCGCCCAAGCCTCCGGAGAGAACGAACCGGCCTGCAAGCGTGCCGCGGAAATGGCGGCGCGCAACCGCGGCGAAGGTCTCGTAGGTGCCCTGGATGATCCCCTGCGTGCCGATGTACGCCCACGAACCCGCGGTCATCTGGCCATACATCGTGAGCCCGGCGCTCTCCAGTTCGCGGAAGTAGTCCCAGTTCGACCAGCGCGGGACCAGGTGTGCATTGGCGATCAGCACGCGCGGGGCATCCGCGTGGGTTTCGAACACGCCCACGGCCCGGCCGGACTGGATGAGGAGCGTCTCGGTCTCTTCGAGGTCCTGCAGGGCCGAAACGATCTCATGGAAGTCCTTCCAGCTGCGCGCCGCGCGCCCGGTGCCCCCGTAGATGATGAGCTCCTCGGGGATCTCCGCATTCTCGAGGTTGTTGTAGAGCATCCGCAGGATGGCCTCCTGGCGCCACCCTTTGCAGCTGATATCGAGCCCGCGAGGTGCGCGCAGCGACGCTGCCGGGGGTGCCGCCTTGGCCATGGGACGGCCATTGACAGGTGCTTATATCACGGTTGGCGGGGCCGGCGCGCCCTTGACTGGCAGCGCAGTGCGTCCGGGTGACCTGCCCTCGTTGCGCGATCCCCCCTGCCAAGATCGTTCACTAAAGCGGACATCGGCGGGCCTCGCTTATCTGGCAAGCAAGTTTTCAAAGCCGGTCTGCCTTAGGGCCGGGAGGGAGGGTCGCAGCCAATGGACGCAGTTCGAGCGGCAGGAATCGCACTGGGGGCGGTCGCCATTGCGCTCCTCGGCTTCGCCGCGATGGCGCCTTCGGGGTCGGCGGCCACGCTGAACATCCTTGGAGATTGGAACATCACCGGTTCGACCGTCCTTGTCGACACGCAGATTGCGGTAGTGAACAGCAGTGATACGGACGGTTTCGTGAACATCATGCCAGGGGGGTTGCTCAACCTCACCAACTGCACGCTCAACATGGAGCTCAACCGCACGCTCGACGTCCAAGGCACCCTCTTCCTCACGAACTCGCTCATCAACAGCTCCAACTGGTTCTTCTGGATCCGCGGGCGCACGGAGCTTCGCCATGTGGAGCTCCAAAACGCCACCCACGATTTGGGAGGCGGCTTCTCGGGGACGTACCTCGTGAACGCCTCCACCGTGCTCCAAAATGTCCGGTGGACCTCGTCGAACGGCGAAGCCGGCGCGGTCCACCTGCGCACCCCCCTCAATTTCACCGGCAACTACCTCGGGCCCGGTTACGGCCTCAACATCGAATTCCCGGGGCTCTCGAGTGGACGCACGATGACGATCGCCTACAACCGGTTCGAGGGGGGCGGCAGCAGCGCCGACTCGGTCGCGTTTGACGTGCAAGTGCATGTGGCAATTGTGACCTTCGACATCCACGACAACAATTTCACCGGCGGCAACGACGGCATCCACATTCGCGGGACCTCGGCCACCACCCGGTTCCTCATCCACGACAACACATTCGCCGGAGAGGGCAACGCGGCGGTGGACGCAAACGACGCCGACATCCACGGGTCCTACAGTTTCTGGAACCTCTCGGTCGTGGGCTCCGCCCAGGGGTTCTTCTTGCGCGCGGCGCAAGGGGACGGCATCAAGGCGACGCTCGAGAACGTGAGCATCACCTCGTGCACGACCGGGGTCATCGCCCTGGACACCGACATCTGGGTGCGCAACTCCACGATTAGCCAGACGACGACCGCGTACGACGGGAACTTCAACGGCCACATCTTCATCTACGACACGACCGACGACGCGCTCTCCACGCTTGTCGACGGCAACGGGGGCAGCGTGGAGCATTTCACGATCCTCTACCTCGGGACCATCACCTGGCAGGGCTCGGTGCCGTTCCAGGGCCAGAACGTGACCCTGCGCAACGGCTCCGGCGTGCTGGCACTCACGGTCAACCCACTGAACTGGACGTGGAGGTACATCGTCTGGTGGGGGTCGTACTTCCAGGCGGCCAATGTTGACAACCGCGACCTGCACCCCTCGGTGGTGGACGGTGCGGACGTCTTCGGCTGCGCGCCGGGTCAGTTTTTCGTCACGGCGCCGATGGCGCCGGTGCCCATCGTCTGCACCGATGACAAGGGGCCGCGCATTACCCTTGCAGGGCCGCCGGGGCTGCGCTACCAAAACTCCTCCACGGTCACCGCCGCCGGTTCGGCCGTGGACCCCGGTTCGGGCCTCTCGCTCGCCGAGTGGTCGTTTGACAACGCAAGCTGGGGGCCCGTCACGCCGGTTTCCGGCCAGCCTTTGAACTTCACGCTCTCCTCGCCCTCCGCCGCCGATGGTCCACACACCTTGTATTTCCGCGCGCGCGACCGTGTCGGACTCACGTCCTACCTTTCGCGGGGGCCCATTGTGGTGGACACCGTACTTCCGCCCGTCAACTTCGACACGTCCCCGCCGCGCGCCTCCGGCACGGAGTTCAATGTCACGGGGGCCACGGACCCCCTCATTTCGGTACAGCTGCTCACCGCCGGCGGCCTGCGATTCAACACGACCTCGGACGCCGGCGGCCGCTTCACGGTCCGGATCTCCCTCGTCGAGGGCCTCAACCTCTTCTATGTGACGGCCACCGACTACGCCCTCAACTCGTTCACCCGCTCGTCCTCCGTGCTGGTCGACAATGTGCCGCCCTCGATTGCGGTGTCTAACCCCCCGAGCGAGCTCACTTCCCAAGGAAACGTCACCATTTCGGGGCTCACGGACCCGACGGCGACGGTCGAGGTCAACGGGCTTCCAGCGACGCGTTCCGCCGAATCCTTCTCGCGCGTAGTGCCCCTCGTCCGCGGCCTCAACGCGATCACCGTCAACGCGACCGACGCGGCTGGAAACCGCGCGCAGTGGTTCGGCACAGTCCTCTTTGACGATGACCTGCCCGACCTGACGGCCCGTGTGGTGACCGACAACGTCACGGCCGCGGGGCTGCCGCTCACGCGGTCGGCACGAGTGACGATGAGCGGGAGTGCTGTTGACGCGACCTCGGGGCTGGCGTCGCTGCTCGTGAACGGAGTTGCCGCGCAGGTCTACGGTTCGGACAACTTCGCGCTCGCCGTCGATTTGGTCGAAGGCGAGAACGTTTTCTCCGTTGTTGCAATAGACTCGGTCGGCAACAGCCGGACGGTCGAGGTTCGGGTCGTGCGGGACTCGGTCGCCCCGACCTTCACGGCTGCGGTCGAGGCCGGCGCCGGCGAGCTCGTGGATATCGGCGGCGTCCCGTACACGAGCGGCGACACGGTGACACTCGTGGTCGTGCTTTCGGAGGCCGCAACGATTGATGTGAACGGCGTGAGGACCGCGGGCGTGCAGGGCACGAACCGGATCACCTGGACGCTGGACGAGGGCCCAAACGCGATTGCGGTCAACGCGCAGGACGGCGCGGGCAACCCGGCCCTGCCGCGCACCGTGACGGCATACAAGGACACGACTCCGCCAGCCCTTTCCTTCGGTTCGCCACCCAATGGCGCCGTAATCGAGGATACCTTCGTGATGGTCTCAGGCGTCACCGAAGCCGGAGCGACCCTGAAATTCAATGGGGCCGCCGTTGCGGTGGGCCCGACCGGCGGATTCAGCGCGCGCGTCGACCTGGTGCCCGGCGCGAACACGGTGAAGGCGACCGCGACCGACCCGCTCGGCAACTCCAACAACGCCACGCTCACGGTTGCGCGGTCGGAGCCCACGGGCGCGGTCGACAATTCGGCGGGTGGGCTGCCCGCCCTTCCCCTGCTGCTCGTGGGGCTCGCCGCAGGCGTCGGTGTCGGGCTCTTCGCCGGGACGCGGATGCGGCGGGCACCGGACGAGGCCGTGCCCTCACCCGACGCGACCGCGCCCCCGGCGCGTGAGAGCCCGCAGGCCTACTCGCCGCCCGCCGCCGCGGCTCCCCAGCGCGGGCCCCGCGGACCGCGTCCGCCGGGGATTTAGCGGGCTCATCAAATCGAAAAAAAAGGCGGGGCCCGAAGGCCCCGGAAAGAGAAACGACGTAATGACTCATGCGTCGATCGTCGGGAAGTACACGTTCGGGAACGCGATTCGCGGGCCGTGCACGAAGCCCGGCTCGAAGATGCCGTCTCCGTCCCGGTCAGTGGGCGTGCCCTGGTTGCCGCCGTTCGCGCCCGATCCCTGGCCGTTGCCCTGGCCTTGGCCAGCGCCCTGACCGGCGCCCTGGCCCTGGCCGTTGCCTTGGCCTTGACCTTGTCCGCCGGAGCCCGAGCCCTGGCCGGTCCCGCTGCCCGGCCCTGGAATTCCGGTGTCGCCGGGGCCCTGGCCGGGTCCGATGCCTTTGCCGCCATCGCTCGCGCACGACCCGACTTTGCCAATGATCGTGCAGTCCGGGGTTAGAGGATTCGGATCCACCGAGTCGATCATTCCGTCGCCGTCGGTGTCGGGGTTGCGGGGGTCGGTCCCGGCGATGTACTCTCGGTAATTGTCCCAGCCGTCGCCGTCGGTGTCAAGGTAATCATCCGCTCGGTTGGTCGGGTCGAGCCCGAAGCTGACTTCCCAGCCGTCAGGAGCGCCGCCGCCGTCCGAATCGGGGTTCGACGGGTCGGTGCCGTGCAGGAACTCCTGGAAATTCGAAAGTCCGTCGCCGTCGCTGTCGCGCGCGCCGTCGAGCGGGTCGGTCGGGTCGAAGGCCGACGCGGCGGGGGCGATCAGGGCAAAGACGATCACAGTTGCGGCTCCAAAGGCTGTTTTGTTTTTCATGCAGGTTCCACCATTCGTGTTTTCAGGCGCTCGGGCAAGTCGGCGCAAGCGAAGGAATAGGAAGGGGGGTCGCCCGGGTCTCGCGTATCCTCGATTCTTGAATAGACAACGCTTGGGCCGCCCGGCGCTAACGCCAGAGGTGATCTGGCTGGCCGGCCTAATAACCGCTCTCAGACGCCGGCCGAATAATCTCGAACATCCATCGAACAGTCTCAGACACCTGTCGAACGGTCGAGGCGCCCCCCTCGACGCGCGTTTCGTTGACTTTACGTCGGATCGAGCGGTAGGGCTCAAATACGCCCGGTTGGCATCGCATAAGTCCGCGCGGGGCACCCGTGCGGAGTGGGGGTTCACCCGTGCGCCTGGGTCACTTCGCGTTGGGTTTGCTGTTTGGTATGCTCCTTGCCGTCTTGGCAGCCGTTTTGGCAACGCCCTCCGCCGCTGCCTTGACGATCAACGGCGACTGGACGGTCACCACCGCGGATTTCTACGCTGATGACACGATCACGGTGGTCGCCAACGGCTCGGCCGGGAACGTCTACATCCTCGCGGGCGCCGAGCTCCACCTCAACAACATCACGCTCATCCTGCCCAACAACCGCACACTCGACAACCAGGGCTACCTGGAGGTCGTCAACTCGACGATCCGCAGCCCGGGCTGGCTGCTCTACCTGCGCGGCGCGGCCGACTTGACTAACGTATCGCTCTTCAACGTGTCGCGCGACATCGGAGGCGGCGTTTCGGGTACTTACATCTCCAATTCCAGCGTGAACCTCAATGGTGTGCGTTGGATGTATACGGTCATGGGTTTCGGCCAGCGCGACTGGTTCATCCACATCCGCGTGATCATGGACTTCAGCGGGAACTACGTCGGCAGGCGCGGCCAGGTCATCTACGAGCTCCCCACGATCTCGGGCAACGCCAACATCACGGTCGCCAACAACCGCTTCCAGCTCGGGGCCGGCTTCGGGATGGGCAGCGAGCGCACGACGGGACTGGTCATCACGAACGCCCTGCACACGGGCCTTGTCACCTTCGACATCCACGACAACAACTTCACCGATGGCGACGACGGGATCGCGTTCGGTTCGTCGTCGTCGTCCACGACCTACCTCGTCCACGACAATACCTTCGTCGGTTCGGGGAGCACCTCGCTCGAGGTTGGACAGGGGGCGGCGGCCGACCGCTTTGGCGGCGTGCTCAGCGTCTGGAACTTGACCTTGACGAATGTGAACCGCGCAATGCGGCTCTCGGGGACGATCGGTACGAACATCACCGCGGTTGCAGAAAACGTGACGATCGTCTCCAACGCCGGTGGCATGTTCGGCGTGACCGGCATCGTGGCCAACGAGGCCACCTGGCTGATCCGCAATTCGAGCGTCTCGATGCGCGCAATCGATACGCAGTACCAGTCGGAGTCGAACGGCCACATCAAGATCTTCACGACCGTGGACCGCGCCCTCTCGGGTGTCGCGGTCACCCAGACGGGCGCAAGCGTGGAGCACTTCGCGTTCCTGAATGTGCTTGGCGCCACGTGGCAAAATAGCGTCTCGATCGTTGGCGACCTCGTGCTGCTGCGTGAGGCCACGGGCAACCTCAGCCTCACCATCGACCCGCAGACCTGGTCGCCCCGCGAAATCGTCTGGTGGGGCCTCTACTACCAGGCCCCGCAGGTCGACAACCGCGACCTGCGCCCCGAGATCCAGGACGGCGGCCACAAGTTCGGCTGTTTGCCCACTCCGTTCCTCGTCACCGACCCGATGGCGGCGCTCTCGATCGTCTGCACCGACGATGTGGCGCCCACGATCAGTGTCTTCAGGCCCGCGGCGAACCGCCTCCAGAACACCCCGACGCTGCTCGCGAACGGCTCCGGCAGCGAATACGGCTCGGGGATCAACACGCTCGAGTGGTCGCTGAACAACGCGTCGTGGGGGCCGGTGACGCAAGGGTCGGGACCGATGGACTGGTCGCTTGCGGCGACCGCCCTCACCGACGGCGTGTACACGCTCTACCTGCGCGCGGTGGACCGCACGGGCCTCTCCGCCTTCAAGTCGGTGACCGGGATCACGATCGACATGACGCCCCCGACGCTCGACATCCCCGCCCTCGTTGACTTTTCCTCCCTTTTCCTGCTCAACATCTCCGGCAACACCGAGGCGCTTGCAAGTGTTACCTATGTGCTTGGCTCTTCCCTGCCGGTCTCCACGACGGCGGCCTCCGACGGCACCTTCAGCTTCCCGAACATTGCGTTGAGCGAAGGCCACAACACCCTTTGGGTGACCGCCGTCGACGCCGCGGGAAACGCCTATTCGATCCAGCGGAACATCACGGTGGACAGCGTGCCCCCTTCGCTCGCGGTGGCGCAGGGGCAGAACATCCTCACGCCGGAGACGTCCTTTGAATTCACCGGCCTTTCGGAGCCGACCGCGGTGGTGCGCGTGAACGGCGCGGCCACCCAGCGGATCGGCGACGCGTTCAGCTACACGCTTTCCCTCGTCCCGGGCGTCAACTTGGTCACGATCACCTCCACGGACGGGGCGGGCAACCGGGCGAGCTGGTATGGCGTCGTGGTGAGCGACAACGACCTTCCCGTCCTTGTGGCGTCGATCGACACGGGCAACACGACCGCCGACGGCGCCTCGATCACGCGAGCGGGGGCGGTGCCGGTGACGGGGCGGGCGACGGATGCCACGACGCCTATTGCCAACGTCACGATCAACGGCACGGTCTTCCAGGTCGACTCGACCGGGGCCTTCCAGATGTCGCTTGCCGTGCCCGAGGGCGAGTCGACGGTGCGCGTGAGCGCGACCGACCTTGCCGGTAACACGGCGGTCGTTACGCTGCGCGTCCTGCGGGACAGCACGGCCCCTCAGGCCGTTGACTCGCTGGAGGCGGCCGATTCGCTGATCCTCACGCTCGGCACCACTCCCACCACGCGCGGAAGTTTCGTCACCGTCGTGCTCACGATGTCCGAGGCCGGGCAAGCGACCGTCGGGGGTGTGTCCAAGAGCGTCACGGCTGGCCCGAATTCGTTCAACATCAGCCTCGCCGAAGGGACGAACTCCATTTCGATTTCATTCCGAGACCGGGCGGGGAACCCAGGCACCTCGAAGACGGTCACCGTCGAGCGCGACACGACGCCTCCCGAACTCACGATCGCCTCGCCGGCCAATGGCACCGAGGTCGCGGGCGACACCGCCACGGTAACGGGCTCTGCAGAACCGGGCGCGGAGGTCCTCGTCAACGGCGCGCGCGCGACCCTTACCTCGGGGACCTTCACCACCAACGTGCCCGTCCTCTCGGGCGCAACGACTACGATCACCGTGGTCGCGAGCGACGCAATGGGCAACTCCAATTCCGTGTCGGTGCACGTGACGCGCAAGGCGTCCGGCGTGGTAACGACCAACGGCGACAGCACGACCTCCATCCTGATGCTCTTGGTTGGGATCGCGGCCGGCGTTGCGGTGGGCTTTGTGGTGCGCGGAAGGTCGCGCGCCAAGAGCGAGGTCGCCGCCGCCGAAGCGCGCACCTCGGGCGCCGAGGAAACGGGCGCGCCCCCCGCCCAAGCGCAGGTCTCGCGCGGGCCGAAGGGGCCGCGCGGCCCCGCCCCGCCGCCGCAGTGATGCGCGCTAGCGCCACGCCGTGAGGACGAAATTGCCCCCGAGCCCCTTCGGGTCGCGCAGCGCTTCGAGCGCGCGGCGGTGCCGCACATAGACCTCGCGGGCAAGCTCGGGCTGGTCGCGCTCGAGTTTTTCGACCAACGCCTTCAGCCCGTGGCGCTCGAGGAAGTCCTGTTGCCGTTCCAGCCTGTGGACCTTCAGGCCCCCCTTTGCAAAGCCCTCCGCGAGCGCCGTGAAGTCGACGCTCGCCGTGATGTCCTGGCGGCCGATCCGCCGGAGCGGCTCGTCGTTGAGCCGGTGGCGGAAGAAGCACCGCATCGTGCCCTCCGGCCGAAGGCGGACGCTGTAGAGTTCCTGCGCCTCGGCGCCATAGTCCACAGCGATGACCGCTCCTTCCAAGAGCGCGCAGCCAATCTCGGCGGCGAGCGTGGGCGATGCAAGGGAGACCTCGGCGCGCTGGCCCGGCGCGAGCCGCACGCCTTCAGAGGCGAGGCGCGCCGCGAGCTGGAGGTCGGAGGGAAGCCCTCTCACTTCGCTGAGGGGCCCCGCAGCGCCCTCCGGCGCGCCCACAAACACCTCGACGACCGGCGCGTCCCGCGGGGTGCCGCCTGGACCCTGCGGGCCTTCGACGACATGGAACGGCAGCGCATCGAAGAGCTCGTTGGAGACGACCACGCCGCGGACTTGCCGCACCGGAACGCCAGGGCCAGGCGAGCGCGCCCAGCGCAGCTGCGCGGCAAACTCCGGCAAGAGGTTGCGCCGCTGGATTTGGAGCCAACCGACGTTTGGCTCAATGATGAGGTAACGTAGGCGCCCGAATAATTCGGGGCGTTCGCGGCAAAGCGCCTGGAGGATGTCGCGCGCAAGCAGGCCGCGTCCGGCACCGAGCTCGACGACCCAAAGCGCGCCCTCGCTCCTCTTCGCGAGGCGAGCGAGCTGGTCCGCGACCTCCCGCGAAAGGAGTTCGCCAAACGCGGGGTGCAGGTCGACGGAAGTGAAGTAATCGGAAGCCGGCAGCCGAGCGCCGGGGGTGCCCTCCGGGCCGAACCCGGTGTAGTAGCCGCGCGATTCATGGTAGAGGGAGATCTCAAGGAAGCGCGCGTACGTGATGCGCCCGCCGGACTGCTCGACGGCGAGGCGCACCGCTTCCTCGACCTCCGGGACGCCCCCCGTCGCGCCGGTGACCGGCCCGCCGCCTTGACTTCGCTCCACGGACGCGAGCCACCCCTCGCGCGCGATGAAGGTTTGCCCACTGCGCGCGCCGACACAGGCGGCCCCGCTGCGGCGAACGCTTAACTATCCTGACCTCATGCCGCGATTTGCGCTCGCGGCCCCGCCGCGCGAGGTGTATGGCTATGCTCTCCGAGCCCCTCTGGATCGACAACTACAAGAGCGAAGTGAAGGCCCGCGTGGACTCCGACAAGAAGATCTCGCTTGCCAAATACAACGAGATTTTCGAGACCTTTGTGCGCCCCAACCTGCAGTTCGACGAGACCTACACCTGGGACGCCAACATCAACGGGATCATCGTGCGCTACGTGGGCAACTCGCTCCACCAGTACCAGTTCTGGGTCGGCAATTGGTGGCCCGCCCCCAACAACAACACGGTGCTTGCCCAGGCGTTCATGTACTCGGTCGTGGGAGTCGCGAACCACAAACCGTTCGCGTACTACTGCCCCGAAAACAACACCTCGATCTTCCTCAACACCGAATACTACGGCCAGTGCAAGTCGTGGGCGCTCGGGATGGCCGCCGCCGCCCTCGAGCGCCACTACAACACGCACTCGATCCACGGGGCCTGCGCCGATGTCGACGGGAAGGGTGTCGTGATGGTCGCCCCCACGGGGACGGGCAAGACGACGCAGGTGAACCGGCTGTTCCTCCACCCGCAAGGACGGGTGCTCGGGGACGACTGGGTCTACATCCGACACCCGCCGCGCCGCGCGCCCGACGAGCACCCGAACCTTGTGGTGACCCAGCCGGAACGCATGCTCTACGTGAGGACGGAGAACGAGGAGGCCGAGCCGTGGCTCCGGCCCCTCTTCGACCGCTGCATGGTCGAGAATGCCATCGACAAGTACGCGGACTGCGAGAACGACGATTGCAAGGCAAAGATCGCGAAGGGCGAGCGCAAGTGCGTCTTCGACGAGGGCCGGCCCGTGTGCTACTGGTCGTTTGGCAACTCGCGCGCGCTGCTCCCGCGCGAGTGGATGAAGGGCCCCAACAAGGTGTCGGACTCCGCGCCGCTGAAGCTCATTGTGCTCCTGCGGCGCAACCACGAGTCGCCGGCCGAGGAGTGGTTGACCCCCGACGAGGCGATCAAGATCCTGAGGGAAGGCAAGACGCTCATCCGGCCCGGTGCAGGCCCCAAGGAAAAGTGGGGGACCTACGGCTACGAACCCTGGTACAACCCCTACTTGCTCGTGCGCGACGATGACCGCCAGGAGAAGTTCTTCCGCGAGGAGATGCGCGTGGCCAAGTGCGTGATCTTCAACACGGGGGCGAAAGGAGAGAGCATCCAGCGCACGCACGAGCGCATCTTGAAAGGCGTGGCGGAGTGCAAGTAGCCGCCGCGCCCCCGCCCGTGCTCCCTCAAGGCCGTTTCGCATATACCGAAAAGGCGGGGGCGAAAGCCCTGGCCGCGGGCGAACCCCGCTATCGGCGATGCGCGCGAAGCGCCGCCAAACGCTTATCTCCAATCGTTCGATCGCCGGACAAGGGTGCAGGGTTGGCCTCCAAAGACCGCGGCACGCGGATCAAGATGGCCCACCTCGAGCCCGACACCCGGGTAAAGACCTTCGACGAGGTCGACCTCGGCTACACGCCGGAGGAAGCCCAGCGCGAGGCCGCACGCTGCCTCAACTGCCGCCACAAGCCGTGCCAGATCGCGTGCCCGACGCGCCAGCGCGCGCCGGAGTACCTGATGAAAATCAAGGAAATGGACCTGCTCGGCGCGATGAAGATCATCCTCGAGGACAACCCGTTCGCGGCCTCATGCGGGCGCGTGTGCTCGCACCCCTGCGAGTCGGTGTGCGTCCTTGGGATCAAGGGCGAGCCGATCGCGATCGCTTGGCTCAAGCGCTTCGCCTCTGACCACTCCGACTACCTGCCCGAGTGCGCGCCCTCGACGGGCAAGCGCGTCGCGATCATCGGCGGGGGCCCTTCGGGGCTCACGGCCGCGATGTACCTCCAACTGCAGGGCCACCAGTGCACGCTCTTCGAGGAGATGCCCGAGCTTGGCGGCGCGCTGCGCTACGGCATCCCCCCCTACCGGCTGCCGCGCGAAGCGCTGATGCAGGACGTGGGGCGGGTGCTGAGGCTCGGGGTCGAGGTGAAGACGGGCGTCCGCGTGGGCCGCGACATCACCGTCGAGGACCTCCAGACCAACTTTGACGCGACGCTGCTCGCCATCGGCGCGTTCAAGCCGCGGCGGATGGGCATCGAGGGCGAGGACCTCCAGCGCATCTACCACGCCACGCCGTTCCTGCGCGAGGTGAACCTCGACTTCAACCTCGAAAAATGGGCCGAGATGGGGAAGCGGGTGGCGGTTGTGGGGGCGGGCAATGTCGCGATGGACTGCGTGCGCACGCTCGCGCGCCTCGGTAAGGAAGTCACGCTCGTCTACCGGCGCTCCTTCGAGGAGATGCCGGCGATCAAGGAAGAGGTGGCCCAGTCGCAGGAAGAGGGCGTGAAGTACCTGTGCCTTCGCAACCCCAACCGCTTCCTCGCCGACCCGCAAGGCGCCGTCCGCGCGATGGAGCTGCAGGTGATGGCGCTTGGCGAACCCGACGGGTCCGGGCGGCGCCGCCCCGTGCCCGTCGAAGGGCAGACCGAGACCTTCGAGGTCGACAGCGTCGTGATCGCGATTTCTCAGACGCCCGAGATCGATGCCTTCGCCGAGCCCGAAGTCATCGGGATCACGCGGTGGAATTCGATTGCCGTGGAGGAAGGCACCTACAAGACGCGGCTGGATGGCGTCTTCGCTTCCGGCGAAGCCACCACGGGGCCGGGCGACCTCATCGACGCGGTGGCCGCAGGCAAAGGCGCGGCGACCGCCATCCACGCCTTTTTGCAAGGACCTGCAAGCTCGGTCGGGGCGCCCGCGCAAGCCGACGCGCCTGCCGCCTAACGTTCCACAAAGGTTCGCCCTGTGGTTTCAAATGCGCCTCCGATGTTCCGGGGCGCGAGGTTGAAAACTGCCGGCCCCAGCAGAGCGCAACGCACATATCTCGGCGGGGTTCGAGTCATTCTTCAAGGGCGCGCCGCCCGGCTGCGTGCGACTCACCGTCGGTGAACCCGATTTCCCCACGCCGCGGCCCGTGGTCGAAGCCGCCAAGGCCGACCTCGACGCCGGCGACACGCACTACGTGGCGACCGCCGGCAAGGACGTGCTGCTCGCGGCGATCCAGCAGAAGCTCAAGCGCGACAACAACTTGGACTATGCGCTCGACGAGATCACGGTCACCGTCGGGGCCAAGGAGGCGCTGTTCGACTCGGCCCTCGGGCTGCTGAACCCGGGCGACGAAATGCTCGTGCCCGCGCCCTACTGGCCCTCCTACGACGCGATCGCCGCCTTCGCAGGGGCGCGCGCCGTGCCGGTGCGCACCGAGCCGAGCGCTTCGCACCTCGACCTGGAGGCGCTCAAATGCGCGGTCACGAAGCGCACGAAAGCGGTCCTCGTGAACTCGCCGAACAACCCGACGGGCGCCGTGTTCTCCGAGCGCGAGCTCAAGGCCGTCGTGGACCTTGCGCTCGACAAGGACCTGTTCCTAATTTCCGACGAGATCTACGAGCACATGGTCTACGGCGGAAGGCGCCACTTCGCGGTCGCCTCGTTCCCCGGCGCCTTCGAGCGAACCGTCACGATCAACGGCTTCTCCAAGGCGTTTGCGATGACCGGTTGGCGCCTCGGCTACACCGCCGCACCCAAGACACTTGCCCTTCCCCTGCGGCGCATCCACATGCACGCGGTCACGCACCCCTCGTCCTTCGAGCACCGCGCGGCCGCCGTCGCGCTCACGCAGTGCGCGGACAGCGTGCGGGCGATGGTAGAGGAGTACGACAGGCGCAGGCGCGCGCTCCACGCGGCCCTCAACCACGTCGCCGGTTGGCGCTGCCCCGAGCCCGAAGGCGCATTCTATGCCTTCCCGGACATCCGCGGCACGGGGCTGAGCTCTCAACAGGTGTACGATAAGCTCCTTGCGGCTGGCGTCCAGGTGATCCCGGGCCACATGTTCCCGGGCGGGGAAGGGAGCCTGCGCCTCTCGTACGCGACCTCCCAGGAAAACCTGAAAACGGGCGCAGAGCGGATAGAAAGGGCCTTCGGCCACGCTTGAAGGCGCCCTCGGGGCCTGAAATACCGGCAGATTTGGCCGCGATCGTCCCTCCCTTATCCTGCCTCCCCATGGGCGCGCGTGATGTCACTCACGCTTGCGCGGGGAACCCCCCTGGAGGCCCTCGACCCTGACCTTGAGGGCACGCTCCCAGAGATCGTCGAGCGCATCCAGGCGCTCAAGGAAGCGCGCGACATCGTGCTGCTCGCCCACAACTACCAGTACCCCGAGATCCAGGCCGTGGCCGACATCCGCGGCGACTCGCTCGAACTTTCGATCGCGGCCACCAAAGTCCCCCAGGCCAACATCGTATTTTGCGGCGTCGACTTCATGGCCGAGACGGCCAAGATCCTCAACCCCGCAAAGCGCGTGTTCATCCCCGACAACAAGGCGCACTGCCCCATGGCCGCGATGACCGACGTCGAGGGGCTGATGCTTGCCAAGGAGCGCTACGCCGACGCCGCGATCGTCGCCTACGTGAACACGCGCGCGGATGTGAAGGCGGTCGCCGACGTCTGCTGCACGAGCGCAAACGCCGTCAATGTCTGCGAGAACATCGATGCCAGGACGATCATCTTCACGCCCGACCAGAACCTCGGCCAATATGTCCAGCGCAAGCTGCCGGGCAAGAAGATTGTCATCTGGCCCGGCTATTGCCATGTCCACCAGAACATGACGCCCGACCAAATCTTCGAGCTCAAAGGCGCCCACCCCGAAGCCGAGGTCCTCGTCCACCCGGAGTGCCCGCCCGATGTCATCGATGTCGCCGACTTCGTGTTCTCGACCTCAGGGATGCTGAAGCACTGCCGAGGTTCGCAAAAACAGGAATTCATCATCGGCACCGAGAGGGAACTCACCTACGGCCTTCGCCGGGAGAACCCCGGCAAGCGGTTCTACACGCCCGGGCGCGCGATCTGCCCCACGCACAAGAAGATCACGATCCACAAGGTGCTCGAGACCATGGAGACCTTCACCCCCGAGGTCACCCTGGACCCTCTGACCATCGAGCGGGCCCGCGCCTCTGTCGAGCGGATGGTCAATTACACCCGCCGCGAATAGCCTCGTTTTTTCGCCTTGGGGCGCGGTTGTGCCGCAAGGGTTATCTCGGGCGCAGGGTGGCTCCCACGCGGAGCGGGTGGCACGGCCGGGGAGGTCCGCGAGGCGCCGCAGGGGTCGGCCGAGGCCATCGGCGAGCTGCAAGCCGCCATCGAGCACTTGTGTGCGAGGGCCCGCGAACGCGAGGGGCAGGGCGACCACGAAGGCGCGGTAATCCTCTTCGAGAAAGCCGTGATCCTCGCGGAGCCGCTCGGCGAAGAGGTGCTCATCGGCGAGTTGCTCGTCGAGTGCGCTTCATCGTTGGTGCAGATGGGCGAGTACCGCCAGGCTAGCCGGTTCCTCGACCGCGCGCGCGACACTGCAAGGGAGCGCGGCGCACCCGAACTCAAGGGGGAGGTCTACCGGGGGTTCGGCACGCTCTACAAGGCGCGCGGGGCCCTGCGAGAGGCGGAAGTGTGCCTTGACCGCGCGCTTGAGCACCTCGAGTTCTCCTCGCGCCATACCTCCACGCTGCGCGCGCTCCTCGACCTGTGCGAAGTCTACCTGAAGGACGGGCGCCACGCGCAGGCCGGCGCGTTGCTAAGACGCGCCGCCAACCTGCCGCCCGACGCCGACGGGGCCCTGCGGGTCCGCCTCGCACTCAACATGGGGCGCGTCGCGTTCTCGGTCGGCGACCTCAAGGGTTCGATCGACCGCTACGAGGACGCCGCGCGCGCGGCCGCCTCGTCCGGGCGTTCGTCCGACCGGGAGCTGGTTTCTCTCGGGCTCTCGGGGCTCTACCTCCAGGCGGGCCGCCTCGGCGAGGCCGCTTCGAGCCTGCGCGAGGCCCTTGCCCTCTCGATCGTCGCCTACTCCAAGGAATCCGCGCGGTCGCGCGAGCGCGCTCGGCTTCGCGCCGCCTCGCAACGCCTCCTCGACCTCGACGAGGCCGCCAACCGGGCTGTCGCGGGCCCGTCCGTCCGCAGGGCGCTCAACGACGCGGTGCTGCTTTTCGATTCGCACCCGCTCGTCCTTTCCGGCGACCTGCCGCCCTACGGGCACACGGCCGCGTTGCTTGCGCCACTGCCCGCCCCCCCTGCAATCGAAACTGACGCGGACGCACCGACGAAATTCACGGCGCAGACGCGGAGCCCAAATCCTAAATAACCCGGCCCCGATCGCGCGGCCGGGGGGGCACTCCTGGCTGAGCCCGATTCCAAAGGTAGAGTCCATCGCGCGCAGGCGCGCAGCAAGGCCTCCCGGGGCGACTTCGACGAGGCCCTCCAGATGTACGTCGAAGCGGTCAACATCTTCAGGGGGGCCAACGCGCACAACGAAGTCGCCTTCACGCTCGCTGAGGTCGCCGAGAGCCTCCACCAGCGCGGCAAGGACAAGCACGCAGCGGCGTTCTTTGACCAAGCGCTTGCGGCGGCAGCCAAAACCGCCGACCCGGCGTACCTCGCGCCGATCCTGCGCGACGCGGGGCTCTTCTTCGAGGGCACCGGGTCGGTCGACCGCTCCTTCGAGATGCTGAAGGACGCCTTCGACCTCTTCGAGATCCTCAAGGACGAGTGGGCGCAGGCGCAGATCGCGCATTCGCTCGGGCGAATCCAGATGGACCGAGGCGCCCTCGACGAGGCCCTCGACTGGTACCGGCGGGCGCTGCCGCTTGCCCCCGAAGAGCGCGACGCCGACCTGCGCATGCGCATCTTCTTCGACATGGGCCGCGCGTTTTCAGGCAAAAAACTCAGCGACCGCGCGCAGTCTTGCTTCAACAACTCCGCGCTCCTGGCCAAGAAGATCTTCGACGCCGATTGCCTGAGCGCCTCCCTGGAGCAGCTCGGCGACCTCGCCTTTGCCCAGATGAACGTGGTCGTCGCCAAGCGCTACCTCAAGGAAGCCTTCGCGATGAACGAGGGGCTCCTCACGGTGCGCAAACCCGGCAATGTCGGGGACGACGACACCCTCTACGAGAAGCGGAAGGACGAGCTCGTGGGGAAGCTCATCGCGGCCTACCTTGCCGACCCCAACGCGTCGGTGTCGGAGAAGGAGATTGCCGAGTTCCTCGCGTACCTCCACAAGCGCCGGGACGTCGCCGGGATCGCGGCGGCGCTTTCGAAGATCGCGGAGTACTTCCGCACCCGCGGCGAGCATGCGCGCGCCGCCCGGTTCTTCGAGTACGCCGCCGGGATCTTCGAGCGGGCGGGCATGGCCGTCGTCGCGGCCCAGATCGACGAGATCCTGGGCGACCTCTACCGCGACCGCGGGCTCCCGCGCAAGGCGTTCAACCGCTACTGGAAAGGCGCGAACCTGCTCGACGGCGGCGCCGTGGGCGAGTTCGCCGCCCTGAAGAAGCGCCTCCACGACCGGATGGAAGCCCTAAAGCCCGCCCTTGCCGCCGCTGCAAGCGAAGGCGACGAGGCGGTGGCCGAAGCGGCCCCCGCGCGCTCAGGCTAAGGCCGCCTCACTCGTCTTTGCCCGCGCGCCTTCGCGCGCCCGCCACAAGCACCGCGGCAACCGCAATGCCGGCGGCTGCGCCGGCCAAATCAAAGCCGGGCGTGTTCAGTTTGTGCTCATTGACCTGGAGGTTGATCGTGGAGTTCGCCCAGTCGGTGCCGTCGAAGACTTTCACCGTCACCTTGTAGCTGCCCGGGTCGAGCATCTTCTTCAGGTGGTCGCCGGTGCCGATCTCCGTGGTGTGGCCCGCAGCGTCGGTGATCTGCCATGTGGTTTGCAGGAGGTTGGCGTCCTCCGGGTCTTCGTCACCTGCAAGCGCCTGGAAGTCGATGAACGAGCCTTCATCAAAGGTAGGAGAGGTCGGGCGCAGCACCTGCACCGTGGGTTTGCGGTTCGTCTTGAGGACCTCGAAGGTCCACTCCGGTTGGCGCACGGCCTTGGCCCCCGCCGCGTCGAACACCTGCACCGAGACCGTGTAGTTGCCTTGGTCGTACTGGCCCGGGCGGGTCTTGTCGAGCACCGTGCGGAATACGAAGGTCGGCGAGACTTCTTGGGCCACCTCTTCCCCGTTCACGAACCACTTGTAAAAGAACTGCGTCTCGCGGTCGGCGTCCTTCACGCTCGTGACGGAGAACGTGATCGTGTCCCCTTCGTGCCACGGGGTGAGCGCAACCTCGTCGGTGGTCGGGGTATAGTCGTCGAGCACGGGCGGGTCGTTGACGTTGTCGATTTGCAGGAAGGTCGTCTTCGACACTTCGACCGGGCCGCCGGTCGCGGGGTCAAAATTGTTCTGCGGGTCGAGCACGTAGAAGCGCACCTGGACCGGCCCGTCCGTGAAGTAGTCCGCACGGACCGAGTCGATCACGTAAATGCGCATGTGGGGGTCGGTCTGCGTGAGGAGCGAGTTGTTGATGCGCACGTACTGGGCCACGATCGGGTCTTCGATCACGCCGAAGTAGCGCAGGGCGTCGCCGTCCAGGTCGTAGAATTCGCTCGAGAGGTCGACCGTCCATTCGCCGCCCTCGTTGAACTGGATGCGGTCCAGCCGGCGGTCGGTCGCGCGGGGCGGGTCGTTCACGGGGGTGACGCAGACGGTGGTCTGGAAGTCGTTGGTGAGGGACCCGGGGTCCGTCGCCGTCCAGGTGATGTCCTGGCAGCCGTTCCAGTTGGGCTGTGGGGTGAGCGTGACGATCTTCGAGACGTTGTTGATGATGACCTGGATGTGGCCGCCAGAGACACCGCCCGCGCTGAAGTTGAGTTCGATGTCGTCGATGTCGTAGAAGATCGCGCGCAGCGGGACCGTGGTCTCCGTGTCCTCGGGAAGGGTGACCGTCGACCAGTTGGCGGCCGCACCCCCGAAGATGCGCGGCGCATCGTTCACGGGGTCGACGACCAGGTTCAGGTTCACCGTGAGCGCGTTGGCGGGGACGTCGTCGCGGACAATGATCGGCACGGTGTTGCGCCCGTTCCAGTCAGGCTTCGGCGTCACGGTCAGGTTCTTGCCGGTCGGGTCGAGGGCGAACGTGAAATTGAGGTTGGTGCCCACGGAGAAGGTCGGGTAGCCAAACTTGCCCTCCGGGTCCATGAAGAGGGCTCCCAGGTTGATCGAGCCGCTGCCGTCCTCGTTCATGATGACATCCGGCAGGGGGTCCTGGAGCTGGACCGGCCTGCGGTTGGGCAAGGCGAAGTTGATTTCGTAGTCGGCCCAGCTGCGCCCGACATAGCCGGCAAGCTGCGGCTGGTTGTTGCCGGGCAGGTTGTAGAGCGCACCGTCAGCCGTCATGAGGAGAAGCGAGTACGTCCCGTTCATCGCCGCCGCGAAGCTCGGCACGCTGAGGTACGGATTGAAGAAGTAATTGCCCCCGGCAAAGCCCCAGTTGATGCTGTCGTGGATCGCGGTGCCGTTCGGGTCGTAAACGAGCACGCGGTAGCGCTGGCCCCACGTCGTGATCTGATTAAGTTCGCGGAAGAGCGAAACGCCGACGGACACCTGGTCGCCCACATAGAGTGGGAACCGGTACCAGTCGCCGCTGTCGTCGCGGCCGTCAATCCTTCCAGTGACCTTCTGGGTGGTGTTCACCCATGTGGCGTTCTCCCGCTGGTCGTTGGAATCGCGCTGGTAGCCGCCCGAAGAGGTCACCGAGAGGGTGTAGCTGTAAACGGCATTGGCAGTAGGGAACACGAACGACCCGTTTTCCAGGGCGTCGATCTCGGCCAGGTAGCGTCCATCGTAGAGGACCGGCGCGAATTCCAGCTGGTCAGGGATCGTCGACATTGCCGTGCGGACTTCGCGCCGCTGGTAACCGAGCGAATGGTTTAGGAGCTCCATATTGTTGTTTTGGGGGTCGAACCTCTGGTACAAGAAAAGGTCGAAAATAGCCGTGGAGCACGTCCACGAGAGGGAGACCCGATAGTTCTGGTGGTTCGGCCCCGAAATGTCGCTGACGTTGATCCAGTAGTAGTCAGTGACGTATCGCATCGGCAGATAGATCGAGGCACCACCGCCTCCCGAGCACGACCCGGAGAAGAGCGTGGGCACCGCCCAACCGTGTATCGACTCGTTGCTTGGAGTCGGCGTCACGGATCCGCCCGAGCGAATTTCGCTGATGAAATACGTCCGTACGGCCAGGTTGTAGTATTGCGTGGTCCCGCCGGTGCCGGAGGGCGTAATCTTGATGTACACAATCTCGGTCTTGTTGATGAGTTGGTCGATCCCGCCAAGGCCAAGCCCGGCGCAGTTGTTGGGGACTTGTCTGTTTGTAAGTTCGTTGGTGCACCCGGTCGCGGAGCACCCTTCAGGGTGGTAGACTGTGACGCGCGAGCCGGCGTCGTTGAAGAAGGAGATTTGGAGCATCTGACCATCTACGACGCTCACCTTGTACCAGTCTTCCACAACCGGCGGGCCGGGCTGGACGTAGACCGTTGGGCCGCCCATAGCGGAACCGAACGGCCCGCTGAGCCCATCCACCGCAGTGGCGGGGGAGTCCTGCCCGGTCGTTGCGGCAACGGGCGCCGAAAAGATGGCGAGCGCCGTGGAGGAAAGCAGGATGGCGGTCGCAGTCACGGCGGCGAAACGGTTCAATCCCTTCATATCGGAGCCTCTGGATAGGTCAGTTCAATTTGTGGCCAATCGGATTACCCCTAATAAGCGTTACGTAATCGCTCAGAGGGTTAGACACGCTCGCGGACGCAGCGTGGTACCGCACGTCGCGGCCCGAGTTTCTTTTGGCGAAAATTGATGGGAGCGGCCGGTGAACTTGCAATCGAAATGCAAAAGCGGGGCGCGCAAGGGCGCGGCGCGAGTGGTTCGGCCAGCCGGTCAAAGGGGTTAAATCCGGAACGGCCGTTGCAAACGGCAAGGCACGAGGCGCGCTTGGCCGCGCCTGCGCCGCTGGATGGGATGCCAGTGACGTTCATCGCGGAGGAGCTTGCCAAGAAGCAGAAGGAGATCTCCGTCGCGGAGTTCTTCGAACGCAACAAGCAGCTCCTCGGGTTCGACAGCCCGACCAAGGCGTTCGTGACGGCCGTCAAAGAGGCCGTCGACAATGCGCTTGACGCCTGCGAGGAGGCGAGCATCCTCCCCGAGGTGAGCGTCAAGATCGAGGATTTCGACAAGGCCAAAAACCGGTACAAAATGATCGTCGAGGACAACGGGCCAGGGATCGTCCCGAAGCAGGTCCCGCCGATCTTCGCCAAGCTCCTCTACGGGTCGCGCTTCCACGCGATCCGCCAGTCGCGCGGCCAGCAGGGCATCGGGATATCGGCGGTCGTGATGTACGGTCAGCTCACGACGGGGCGGCCCGCGCTCGTCCGCTCCAAGATCGGGCCCGACCAGGCCGCCTGGGAGTTCGAGCTGCGCATCGACCTCAAGAAGAACGCCCCCGAGGTGCTGCGCGAGGAGCCGGTCTCGTGGCCCGAAAAGGCGCACGGGACGCGCGTCGAGGTGGTGTTCGACGGCCGCTACATCAAGGGCAAGCAGTCTGCGTACGATTACCTGCGCCTCACGGCCGTGGTCAACCCCCACGCCCAGTTTACCTTCGTTGAGCCGGACGGCACCAAGACGGTCTTCGAGCGCGTGACCGACAAGCTCCCCGACCCCACGAAGGAAATCAAGCCGCACCCCAAGGGAATGCAGCTTGGCGAACTCATGAAAATGGCCAAGGCCACCAAGGAGCCGCGCCTCAGGGGGTTCCTCGAAAACGAGTTCTCGCGCGTCTCGTCCCGCGTGGCCAAGGAGGTCTGCGAAACCGCGTCCATGGACGAAATGGCCCGGCCCGCGGACTTCGACCGCGAGCAAAGCGAACGGCTCATCGAGGCGTTCAACAAGGTCAAGATCATGGCGCCCGCGATGGACTGCCTCTCGCCGATCGGCGAGATCCTTGTCAAGAAAGGGCTCAAGCACGCCTCAAGCGCTGAATTTGTCGTAACGGCCACACGCGCGCCCACCGTGTACTCGGGCACCCCTTTCCAGATCGAGGCGGGACTCGTCTATGGAGGGTCGCTGAACCCGGAGGACCAGATCCAAATCATGAGGTTCGCAAACCGCGTGCCCTTGCTTTACCAGCAGGGCTCCTGCGCGATCACCGAGGGCATTGAGAAGCTCAACTGGAGGCACTACAAGCTCGACCAGCGCGGCGGCAAGGGGCTCCCGTACGGCCCCGTCGCGGTCATGGTCCACGTGGCGGCGACCAAGGTCCCCTTCACCTCCGAATCGAAGGAGGCCGTCGCCGAAGTGCCCGAGATCCTCGAGGAGATTCAGCTTGCGGTCCGCGACTGCGCCCGCAAGATGCTGACGCACATCCACAAGAAGGGCAAGTTCGAACGGATGCACGAGAAGGAGACCATCATCCGCAAGGTCATCCCGATGATCGCGGCCAAGAGCGCGGCCATCATCGGAAAGCCGGTGCCCGACATCGAGTCGATTATCTCGAGGATCATGAACACGGTGTTGATCGAGGACAAGATCGACTACGACCCCAAGAAAAAGGTTCACGAGATCTCGCTTGTCGTTTCCAACTACACGCGCACACGCAAGAAGTTCAGGCTCATCGCGGTGCTGCCGGAAGGCTGGCCAGCACTTGCCGCCGACCCGAAGCCAACGCTCGCGGAAGGCAAGATCCTGTCGTGGGACCTCAAGTCCATCAACTCGTCCGAACAGGCCGTCGTGAAGTGGCAGTTCAAGGGCCTTGCCAAGGACGACTACGACGAGAACGACCTGTTCGTGTTCGGGATCGACCCCGAGATCGTCTCGGGCGCCGAAAAGTGGGACGAGGACGCCTGGCGCACGGCCACGGGCAAGCTCGCCGACGAGGAAAAGGAACTCCAGATCAAGATCTTCTCCGCGGACGGCACGCAGCTTGCAGAGCCGCCCTCGGCCGAGGATGAAGCCGAAGAGGACGAGGAGGAAGTCGCCGTAGAAGAGGAAGCTGAGGTTCTTGATGACGACGATGATGCGCCGCCCGCGCGTAAATCGGGCAAGGCCCGCCAAGCGAAGATCGCGGCCGATGAGTGGTGAGGGAGGGACATCCGATGGCCAAGCGTAAGATCAAAGGCGATGAGCCGCTCCAGCGCGGCACGATCCCCGCATCGCAACGCGCGGCCGAGAAGGAACTCGAGCGCATCGCGGGCGAGGTCTACAACGAGCTGATCTCCGGCCGTGTGCCCGGCATCAAGATCCCCTCGCGCACGAAGCAAAACATCGTGTTCCACCCGCGACTCCATGTTTTCAAGTACGGCCCCTCGCAGAGCCTCAAGTCCGCGAAGACCAAGGCGGGCGCCTACGGGCTGCTGCGGACGATGTACATGATCGAATTCATCAAGACGATGATCGCCGAGAACAAGTCGTCCACCCTGCGTGAGATGTACTACATCTCGGAAGGGTGGGACCTCGCCAAGTTCGACAGCCAGGACGAGTCGAATTCGGTGGCCGAAGACCTCGAGATCATCTCCAAGTCGATGCGCGAGGACTTCAAACTCAGACCCGAGGAGAACGGGGCGTCGGTCATCGGCAACATCACCATCGTCGAGCGCAACCGCAAGGGCGAGCTCAAGACGATCAACTGCAGGGACGATGTGGGCGACTCCGGCTACGCGCTGCCCTTCAATGTCGAGAAGGAGAAGATCCAGATCAAGGACTACGATGCGAAGTTCATCTGCGCGATCGAGACGGGCGGTATGTTCGACCGGCTCGTCGAAAACGGGTTCGACGAGAAGTTCGACGCCGTCCTCGTGCACCTCAAGGGGCAGCCCGCGCGCTCGACGCGGCGCTTCATCAAGCGGCTGAACGAGGAGTGCAAGCTGCCGGTCGTCTGCTTCACCGACGGCGACCCGTGGTCGTTCCGCATCTTCGCCTCAGTCGCCTACGGCGCCATCAAGACGGCGCACATTTCCGAGTACCTGGCGACGCCCACCGCGCAGTACCTGGGCGTGACGCCGTCGGACATCGTGAACTACGAACTGCCCTCGGACAAGCTGAACGACCAAGACGTCAAGGCGCTCAAGGCCGAGCTCACCGACCCGCGCTTCAAGGACTCGTTCTGGCACGACGAGATCCAATTGCAGCTGCAGCTCAACAAGAAGGCAGAGCAGCAGGCGCTTGCCAAGTACGGCCTCGACTTCGTGACGGACCGCTACCTGCCCGAGAAGCTCCAGGAAATGGGCGTGGTGTAGCGGGGCGCCTACCGTTCGCGCTTCTGCGGGTGGAAGATGAAGACGAACTCGTCAGCGTCCTCGTCGACCGAGCCTTCGATCTCGATGTCGCTCTCAATGGAGATGGACAGCGACAGCATCCCCGTGATGCCCCCGCGCAGGAACTCCTGCCAATAGGGGGCCTTGAACCCCTCGCGCGGGACGAGGATCTTGGTCGTTCCCGGGACAAGCTCGACATTGGGTTGGCCGAAGCTGAACGAGTGGCGCCAGGCTTCGCGGGTCTCTTGGAGCATCTGCTCGGGCGTGTAGAACTTGCGGTCGTATCGGCGCTCGTCCCCGATGAGCTGCGAGGTGTGCTGGCCCGCGAGGCTCATCCGCATCGGGGTTTCCTGCCAAATCTGTTTGAGGATGAGCTCGAGCTTGTCGAGCGAATACCACGAGCCCACGTAGATCTCGGCGAGCCCCATCTTCTTCTTGAGCTCGCCCTCGGCGATCTTCCCCCAGACCTTGGCGTAGTAGTCGAGCACGCCGGCAAGGACGATGCCGCTCACCTGGCGCTCTTCGGCGATGGGCGGCCCTCGGGGTCAATACCCCTCGCGAACATAAGCCTGAGGCCAGCAGGCGCTTAGGGGTGGCGCGACAGGGGCTGGCCGTGTCAGGGCTTGCGAGGATCCGGGTCGGCTCCACGGCCAGGCGCCGGGCCCGTGGCGGGCGCTTCCGCGAACGGTTATATCTCGACGCCCCATCGCAAATCCGGTCATTATGCCCGGCCGCCCACCGCCGCAAGATGCTGTCACCAAGCAGATCCTCGGCCTCTTGCGCAAGAATTCGAGGATGGGGTACAAGGAGATCGCCCAGAAGCTTGGGCGGCCCGAGTCGACCGTGCGCGACCGCATCAAGCGCTTGGAGAAGGGCGGGATCATCCGGGGGTACACCGTAATCCTCGACCGCACCGCCCTCGGTCTCACCTGCAGCGCTTTCGTCGTCGCTGCCGTCGAAAACGACCGCGTGACCGAGGTCACGCGTGCGCTGCTCGAGATGCCAAACGTGCTCCAGGTGCACCACACGAGCGGCGCCAAACGGATCGTGTTCCTCGTGGCGGCCAAGGACTTTGAAGACTTGCAGGCCTTCCTCGGCAGCGGCCTTGCCAGGCTGCGCCTGAAGGACGAGGAGGTCATCGTCATCCTCAAGTCGTTCCGCGAGTACGCAGCGCCGCTCGAGTTCTAGGGCGAGGGCGGCGCAGGGCCTTCGCCGCGCGCATCCCCACCTTCGATGCGCCCGAGGAGCCGCAGGAGCCCATCGAGCAGCGTTATCGGGTGGGGCGGGCAGCCAGCGATGTAGAGGTCGACCGGGACGACAGCGGCCGCGCCCCCCATCACTTCGGGGTTGAGGGCAAACGGCCCGCCGGAGATTGCGCAGGCCCCCGCGGCAATGACGATCTTGGGCTCGGGGACGGCGGCGTAGGTCTTGCGCAGGGCGAGCTCCATGTTGCGTGTTACGGGGCCGGTCACCAGCAGGCCGTCGGCGTGGCGCGGCGAAGCGACGAACTGGATCCCGAACCGCTGGAAGTCGAAGACGACGTTTTGCAGCGCCGCGAGTTCCACTTCACAGCCGTTGCACCCCCCGGCGCTCACTTGGCGCAGGCGCAGCGAGCGCCCGAAGAGGCGGCGGGCCTTCCGGTCGAGCGCCTCCACGCGCGGGACCTCCGAGTCCTTCAAGGTGAGCCCCTCGCGGCTGCGCGACGAGAGGCGGAACCCATTGCTCAAGGTCACCGCGCCCGAGCGGCAGGCGCGCGCGCAGTCACCGCAGAAAATGCACTTGCCTAGGTCAAGCGAAAGCGCGCCGGCCTCCATCGTGAGCGCGCCGGTGGGGCAGGCCTCGACGCAAGCGCTGCACCCTTGCGTGACCTTCCCCGGTTGGATGACCGGCAGGCCCCGGAACCGGCCGGGCAGACCGGGGTTGCCGTACGGGAACGGCGTGGTTTTGTGGCCCTGGTGGCGCCGCGCCTCGATGATTCGGATCATGGGTTTCCCTCAGAGGTCGTGGCCCGCATAGGAGAGGTTGAAACTCTTGTTGATGAGCGGGAAGTCGGAGATCGCCGCACCGCGCATCGCGAGCGCAAGGCCCGTCCAATTGTGGAAGGACGGGTCAACGACTTTGTAGTCGACGAACCGCCCGTCCCTGCCCGTCCGCGCGACATGGCAAATCTCGCCGCGCCAACCCTCGACGAGCGAGACCGCAAGGGAATCGGGGGCAAGGGGTCCCCTCGGGTGCTCAAGGACGCCTTCCGGGAGCTTGGCAAGCAGGCCATCGACCCAACCGGCCGACTGCTCGACCTCCATCCAGCGCACCCGCGCGCGGGCGTACACGTCGCCAGTGGGCCAGAGGCGGGCTTCGATCGCGCGGTCGAGGAACACCCCCCAGGGGAACTCGCGCCGCACATCGCGGGGCAGGCCGGAGGCGCGGGCGGCGACCCCGACGATGCCCATCTCCTCGCAGGTCTCGCGGCTGAGGGTGCCCGTCCCGCCAAGTCGGCCGCGCACGGAGGCGGTGCTCCAGAGGAGGTCGGCGCCCTGCCGGGCATCGCCAAGCGCCCGCTTCGTGCCCGCCCGCAGCGCCTCCACGAGCGGCGCGTCGGCGTCGGCGCGCACCCCGCCCGGGACCACGAACGCATGGCCCATCCGGCTGCCAGTGAGCGCCAAGGTGAGGTTCAGGAAGTCGCCGCGCACCCGTCCACAGAACGCGGCCGTCGGAAGGAAGCCGATGTCACCGGCAAGGGCCCCGAGGTCGCCCGTGTGGTTGGCCATCCGCTCGAGTTCGAGGGCAACTCCGCGAAGCACGCGGGCGCGCGGCGAGTTGGTGGCGTGGGCAAGCGCCTCCACGGCCCGCGCGTAGGCGGTCGCGTGCGCGACGCTCGAATCGCCCGCGAGCGTTTCGGCAAGGAGCGCGCTGCGCGCATGGGGGCCGCCCACCATCGCGCGCTCGACCCCCCGGTGCTGGTAGCCGAGGGCAATCTCGAGGTGGAGGACCTCTTCGCCGTGGGCCTGGAAGCGGAAGTGGCCCGGCTCGATCACGCCGGCGTGGACAGGGCCGACCGCCACCTCGTGGACTTCCTTCCCCTCGACTTTGTAGAACGGGGCCTTCCCGCCGCCCGCCAAGAGCCGGACGGGTTTCAGCCACGGGTGGCCGACGGGCGCGGTGAGGCCTCCCTCGTAGATCTCGCGCTCGAAGAGGTGCAGCTGCGGGATTTCCACGGTCATCGAAGGGAAAGTGGCGCCCACCGGCGTCGAGGCAACGCCAAGCACCCCTTCGGCGCCGAGCGCGAGCACCACGGTCAGCATCGGCCCGCCGCCCTGCCCCGCCGAGGCGTAGAGCGCTGCAACACGGCCGCCGGCCTCGACCGCCGACTCGATGAGCGCCCGGAACGAGCCGAAGTCGAGGGTCGGGACCTCCGAGACGCTCGCGGCCTGGCCGTTGCCGAGCGGCAATGCGGAACGAAGAACCGCTGTCTGTGAAGACATCAGAGTCCGCCTCCCACGACACGGACCGCCTGTTCGAGCGCGTCGCGCAGGGCCCCCGGCATGAAAAGGCCGAGGACTAGAAGGGCGGTAAGCGGCACCACGACCGTGGCGGCCTCGAAGGGCCCCGCGCGGGTGATTTGGCTCGGCGAGGTCGGCTCGCCCCAGCCGATGGCCACGAGGTGCACGAGGACGCCTGCGAACACGATACCCAGGCCGAGGACAAGGAGGCCGACCACCGCCCAGGCGCCTGCCGCGGCCGCGGCCTGCAGCACCAAGAACTCGCTGAGGAACACGGCAAAGGGGGCGGCCCCGACAAGCGAAAGCAAGCTCGCGACGAGCGCGCCTCCCCAGAGCGGTTGAGCGCGCGCGGCCCCGCGCAGGCGCGCGATCTCGCTTCCGCCGTAGGCCTCGCTCAGCCGGCCGGCCGCCAAGAACGCGACCGACTTCGACACGGAGTGGTTCAACACGTGGAAGAGGGCCGCAAAGGCCCCGAGGGGCCCGAGCCCGATTCCGAGCGTGATGATCCCGATGTGCTCGACGCTCGAATACGCAAGCAGGCGCTTGATGTCCCGCTGGAAAACCATGAACGCGGCCGCAAGCAGCAGGGAGCCCAGTCCGAACACGATGAGCAGCGAGAGCGCAAAACCCGAGCGGCCGGTCGCCCCTTCGACGATAGGCACGTAGCGCAGGATGCAGTAGAGCGCCGCGTTGAGCAGCGAGCCGGAGAACACCGCCGACACAGGACCCGGCGCCTGGCTGTGCGCGTCGGGGAGCCAGGTGTGCATGGGCGCAAGCCCGGCCTTCGTACCGAAGCCGACAAGGACAAACAAGAAGCCGGCCTTTGCAAGGCCTGGGTCGAGCTTGGCGGAAACCGCCAGGAGGCTCGTCCACATCGTCGCCTCCTCGCCGTTGGGGAGCACGGCGCGGGCCGAGGCCGCAATGAACACGACTCCGAGGAAGGCGAGCGCGACGCCGACGGAGCAGATCACGAGGTACTTCCACGTGGCTTCGAGCGACTCGTGCGTAACGTGGAGGCGGATCAGGAACGCGGTCGAAAGGGTGGTGAACTCGACGCCGACCCACATGATGCCGAGGTTGTTGGACGAAAGGACGAGCGTCATGGCAAACAGGGCGCCGGCCCAGAGCATCCCAAAGCGGCGGGCGATGCGGGGCGAAAGCTTGCCCTCGTCGACCTCGCGCCCGAAGTAAAAATACGCAAACGCCGTGGCAAGGACAAACACGACTGCCATCACGCAGATGTGGTAGGCGGAAAGCGCGTCGAGCATGAGCCATCCGGAAGCGCCGTCGAGCGCCTCCCCGGCGAAAACCCTGGAGGCGGCCTCGAAGGCGACGAGCGCCCAGGCGCCGACCCAAGCGCCGCTCCAGGCCAGCACGCTGCGCGGATGGCCGAGCGTAAGCGATACGCTTGCCCCAAGGAGGGGCAACCCGAGCAGCAGGAGGAACTCCAAGGAGCCGTCCATCGCTTCACCCCCGGAGCCGGTCGAGCGCGTCGACGTCGATCGTCGAAAACTCCCGGCTGATGCGGTCGACCGCGATGCCCATCACGAACACCGCAAAGAATACCTCAAGCAGGCCGCCGAGCTCGAGCAGCAGCGGTAGGCCGCCGACGAGGGTGAGCGCGAAGAGGAAGATCCCGTTCTCAAGGACTACATATCCAAGGACCTGGGCAAGCGCGGTGCGGCGCGTGATCGTGAGGGTGAGTCCGGCGATCATCGTGGAAAGCGCGACGGCGAGTGCAAGCGGGGGCGGCGCGGGCCCCACCGGCGCGAGGCGCGGGGCCACGATGAAGGCGACCGCAAGGGCGAGGATCCCCGTGATGAAGGTGACCGAGTAGCCCACCAGGGGCTCGTCCTCGCTTACGACCTTCACCTTGCGCAACACGCGCACGAGCGCCCACGGGTAAACGAGCCCCTTGAGGCCGGCCACCCCGGCGGCGAGCAGGAGCGTGCGCAGGTCGGCCTCGGGGGCGAGCAGGAGTACGAGCGCGCCGATCGCGAACCCCTGCAGCGCAAGCAGCCGGATCGAGTTGCCAAGGTTGTTGGTGCCGAGCATTGCCAAGTTGGAAAGCACGACGAGGACGAGCACCGAGTCGGCAAGCGAGGACAAGCGAGGCACCTCCTAGAATACAGAGAGCAGGAGCGCGAGCGCGGTGAGGCCGCCGGCGCCGACCAGCAGACGAGGCACGCGCGAGAGGCGCACCCTCGCCATCGTGGATTCCACGACGCCCACGGCGACGGCAAGCCCGACCATCGAGAGCACAAACAGCGGCACGACGGCCTCGATGGGCAGGCCGCCGGTCGGCAGCAGGAGGCCGACGACGAGCGCCCCAAAGACCCACAGCTTCAGGGCGGAGGCGTACGTGATGTACGCGAGGTCAACGCCGCTGTTGTCGAGCACCATGACCTCGTGGATCATCGTGAGCTCGAGGTGCGTGCTCGGGTCATCTACGGGGATGCGCGCGTTCTCGGCGAGCAGGAGGAGGAAGAGCGCAACGGCAACGAGCAGCAGGGCGGGGCCGGCAGCCACCGCGGTTGCAAGGGTGGTCGCCCCGAGCAGCCCGGTAAGCGAGAGGCTGAGGGCGCCGCGCGCCGCCACGAGCAGGCCGATGAGGAGCGCCGGCTCGCCGATCGCCGCAAAAAAAGCCTCGCGGCTTGCGCCCATCCCTTCAAAGCTCGATCCGGTGTCGAGCGCGCAGAGCATGAGGCAAAATCGCTGGAGCGAGAAGAGGCCGGCAAGCAGGAACAGGTCACCTGCAAAGCCAAGGGGAGCGGCCGAGGGGCCAAGCGGCAGGAGCAGCACGGCCCCGAAGAGCGCGGCGAGCCCAAAGGCGGGGCCCGTGCGGAAAACCCATGTGGTGGTTTCGCTGTACACCGAGCCCTTTCGCATGAGTTTTGCAAGGTCGCGGTAGGGCTGGACGAGCGGTGGCCCGGTGCGGCCGGCAACGACGGACTTGACGCGGTTGATGATGCCAAGCAAGAGGGGAGACAGCGAGGCGGCAAGGCCGGCCTGCAGCAGGGAGGCGGGCTCCATGCTCAAATCAGCCTCCAGATTAGCAGCCCGATCAAAGTGGCCACGAGGTAGAGGACGTAGAACTGGACCCGCCCGTTTTGGAGGCGCAGCACCCCCGAGAGCGCGCGTCGAGCTCCAAGGATGGCGGTCTCGAACACGCCTTCAAGGAAGAAGTCGGGGCTCTCGGTTTCGAGTGATGCGCGGCCGGGGAACGGCCCCGAAGGGGCTGCAACTTCGGCGCGCGTGCGCAGCAAACTCCGGAAGTACCCTGTGAGCGGGGCGGCAAACGACGAGGCGGTGTACTGCATCCGCGGTGAAGGCGCCGCAAACCCGCAGTCCCAAGTGGGACCCGTCCGGATGGGGGCCCCCCTTCCAAGTCCACGGCGGAGCACGATGAGGGCGAGCGCCAGGCCAACGACCAGGGCGAAGGCGACCGAGATCGATGCCAGCGCGCCCGATGCGAAACCGGCGGCTTGCGACGCACCGGCAAGCGTGGTGCCAAGTACCGGCGCGGCGGCCGGCAAAAGGAGCGGGACCACAAGGGGGGCGCCGACGCCGAGGGCGACGCAAAGGGCGGCAAGCGCGACCTGGGGGGCGGCCATCAGGGGCGCAACCTCCCGCGCGTCCCGCGCGTTCGGAGTCCTCGGCTCGCCGAGGAAAGCCACCCCGCACGCCTTCACAAAGCAGGCGGCCGCAAGGCCGCCGATGAGCGCGAGCGCGCCGGCGCACGCCGCAAGCGGAATGGCAAAGGTTGGCCCAAGCGTGGTGGCCCCGGCAAGCGCCCCGGCGAAAATCAGGAACTCGCTTGCAAAGCCGTTGAGGGGCGGCAGGCCGCTGATGGCGGCCGAACCCACCAAGAACGAGGCGCCGGTGCGCGGCATCCGCCGCAGGAGCCCGCCGAGGTGCTCGAGGTCGAGCGCATGGGCGGCGGTGGACACGGCCCCGGCGCCGAGGAAGAGCAGGGACTTGAAGAGCGCGTGGTTGAGGACGTGGAGGAGCGCGCCGGAGAACCCGAGGAACGCGACCGCGGGATCGCCTGCCGTTGTCCCGAGCAGCCCCACCCCGAGGCCCAGGGCGATGATGCCGATGTTCTCCACGCTGTGGTAGGCAAGCAATCGCTTGAGGTCGTGCTGCGCCAGCGCGAAGAGGACGCCGAGCACGCCCGAGGTCGCCCCGACGGCAACGAGCAGCCACCCCCACCAGGCAGGGGCGGCCCCAAGGAAGGTGAGCGCGCGCAGGATCCCGTAGATTCCAAGTTTGATCATCGCGCCCGACATCAGGGCGGAGACATGGGCCGGAGCGGCCGGGTGCGCCTCGGGGAGCCACACATGGAGCGGAATGAATCCCGCTTTCGTGCCGAACCCCGCGATGGCAAGGAGAAACAGGAGCGATGAGGTCGCGGGGGTGAGCGGCGGAGCGGCCGCGATCCGGTCGAAGTCGAGAGAGCCGGCGTGGGCACCAAGCACCGCGAAAAAGGCGAGGACGCAGCCGGTCCCGAAGTGAGAGGCGACGAAGTAAGTCCAGCCGGCCCGGCGAACGCGCGCTTCCCGTCCGTCGAACATGACGAGGAAGAACGAGGTCAGCGCCATGGATTCCCACCCGATCAGGAAGAGGAGCCCGTTGCGGGCGACGACGACGAGCGCCATCGAGACGACGAGGGCGCTGTAGTGGAACCACACGGCGCCAAGCGGGCGGTTGGGGGCGTGGCCGCGAAGGTAGGGCGCGCCGAAGACGGCGCTTGCGATCGCCACCGCAAAGATGACCACCAGGAAGAAGGCGGAAAGGGCGTCGACTTCGAGGTAGAAGGTGTTGCCCGGGAAACCCCACTCGAACCGCAGGGAGTCCTCGGTGCCCGAAAGGAAACGGAGGGCAACATCGACGAGCCCCAACGAGCCTCCGACCACCACGCCAAGGGCGCCCGCGGCGCTCGCGCGCTTGGAGTCGCGCTGAAGGGTCAAGGCCAAGCAGCCCCCCCCGAGCATCAGGGCGAAGGCGGCAAGCAGGAGGATCGTGGCCCGTCCCTCGCCGCGCGCAACCGGGGTTGCGAATTGAACATGCTGGCGACACTCCCCAGCCGCTCCAAGGGCGGACGAAACGCACGATCACGTGTTTCAGGCGGAGCAGCTGCCCGCCCATTGCGTGCGGCGCGGAATTCACGCTGCTTTCCTGCGGCAGACGCAATTTCAACGCTAAGCGGGCGCGTCCCACTCCGGACGGCTCAATTGAGCCGCAGCGCGTTCAGCCCGAACTGCGGCTCCTTTTCGCGCCTCATCTTCGGGTTGTCGACGACCCGCAGGGCGAATTCCGCAAGCACGGCGATGCGTGCGCGGAAGAGGTGGCCCCCATAGGCCCGGTGGTCGGGGCCCCCCAGCGTGATGTGGAAGTGCGGCTGGTAGGAGCCGTCGGGGGCGCTTGCCACAATGCCCGAGAGCCCGAGGATTTCGTGGGAGACCTCGAGGACTTTTCGGTCGTAGGTTCGCGCCTTGGGGTCATAGTATGCGAACTCGACATCCTCGACGGCGCCAAGCCCGGTCATCACCGCGGCTCCCCGTGCGCCGCTCGCCTTGAGCGCCGAAAGCAGGCTCCCGATCAGGTCCTCGCCGCGGTCGAGCCGCACCAGGATCAGGTCGCCTTCGCGGTGGTGTTCCACGCTCGCCCCTCCGTTTTTCGTCCCGCCCGCCCACCCTATTCTCGCGCGTGTAGTATAGGGTGTGGGGGGGTAGAGCGAAAGCGGCTCACTTCAGCACCGCGCGCGAGATCACGATGTGCTGCACCTCGCTCGTGCCTTCGTAGATCTCCGTGATTTTCGCGTCCCTATAGAACCGCTCGACGGGGTAGTCCTTCGTGTAGCCGACTCCGCCGAAGACCTGCACGGCGTCGGTCGAGGCCTGCATCGCCACGTTCGACGCGAAGAGCTTGGCGACCGAGGCCTCTAAGCTGTGCGGCTCGCCCCGGTCCTTCAGCCAGGCCGCACGCTGCGTGAGCAGCCGTGCGGCCTCGATGCCGACCGCCATGTCCGCAAGCTTCCACTGGATCGCCTGGAAGTTGCCGATCTTCTGGCCAAATTGCGTGCGGTTCTTCGCGTATTCGCAGGCCGCGTCCAGAGACCCTTGCGCGATTCCCGTCGCCTGCGCCGCGATCCCGATGCGGCCGGCGTCGAGCGTTTTCAGCGCGATCTTGAACCCCTCCCCGGAGGGGCCCAGCCGGTTCGCCTTAGGCACCGCGCAGTCGTGGAACACCATTTCGCAGGAACCGGAGGCGCGGATCCCTAGCTTTTCTTCCTCGGAGCCCACATCAAAGCCCTTCATCCCCTTTTCGAGGATGAACGCTGAGATTCCGCGGTGCCCCTTCGAGAGGTCTTCGTTGGCATAGACGACGCAGAAGTCCGAGGCGGGCCCGTTCGTGATGAAGTGCTTCGTGCCGTTGAGGATGTAGAACTCGCCGTCGGGCCTGGCGGTAGCCTTGAGCGCCCCCGGGTCGGAACCGGCGGCGGGCTCCGATAGCGCGTAGGAGCCGAGTTTCTTGCCTTCTCCGATCGGGCGCAGGTATTTTTCCTTCTGCTCAGGCGTCCCGAAGGACGACACGGGGTATGCGAAGAGCGAGTTGTTGACCGAGAGGATCACCCCGGTCGAAGCGCAAACGCGTGACAGCTCCTCGACGACCCCCACATACGACACGTAGTCGGCGCCCGCGCCCCCCCACTGCGCGGGCACCATCATCCCAAGCAGCCCGAGCTCCGCCAGGCCTTCCACGGTCTCGGCGGGCCACCTGGCGGTCCGGTCGATCTCCGCCGCAATCGGCTTGACACGCGTCTCGGCGAAGTCCCGCGCGACCTTGCGCACCATCTGTTGCTCGTCGGTGAGGTCGAAGTCGATCGCAAGCCCTTCCTTTCGGAAAGGGACTTGCCGCAGGCCACTTGAAGTTTTCTTGAAAGGAGAAAGCCGACCGCGCTTGATCGGAGGGGCGCGCGGTCGGGAAGCGGCTCAATCCTGCGGCCGGGGCTCCGGCGGGGCGAGCGTCCGCATGAAGGTGCTCACGCTCATCCCTGCCGAGAGGCGGAACGACCACAGGCGCGAGTCGGGGCGGATCACGATGTGCCACGGCACGCTTTCGAGGCCTTCGGTCAAAGAAGCCATTGCCCCTCCTCCAGCCGGCGGCTATCCCCGGCCGGAATCTCAGGTTCTTCCACTGCGTCTCGCACGGTGCGGACGTTCATGAAGAACCCATTGGGGTGAGGCGTTATAATAGACCCTCGCGATGCGTACACGAGGAGTGAACAAAAGCGTGGATTCACAGAGGGGAAAAGGCGACCCTTCAACTGAAAGGCTAGCCAGCGCGCCTTCCGGTGGGGCTGCTCGTCGCCACTCCAGTTCCGTTTCCTCGGGGGACATGGTGCTCTTCCGCTGGGACCGCCACGAGGCGCTTGCCGAGGTGACGGAGAAGGGCGCCAAGGTGGAGGGCCTTGGCGTGTTCAAGCTCGAAACGCTCGTCGGCACGCCGTGGGGCGGATTTGTTACGGTGGGCGCGCAGACGGTCCACCTCCTGCGGCCTTCGCTGCCGGACTTCATCCGCCTGCTGCGGCGGGGCGCGCAGATTATCACGCTCAAAGACGCGGCGGTGATCCTTGCGAACACCGCCGTGGGCGCCGGCGCCTTTGTCGTGGAGTTCGGCGTGGGGTCGGGCGCGCTTACCCTTGCGCTGCTGCACGCGGTGGGCCCCGAGGGGCGCGTCATCTCCCTCGACATCAACCCCCGCCACATCGAGGTCGCGCGGAAGAACGTGGCGCGCACGCCGTGGGGCGGCTGGTGGGAAATGCGAGAGGGCGACTGCACGGCGGGCATCGCCGAGACCGGCGCCGACGCCGTGGTGATCGACATTTCCGACCCGTGGCAAGCGGTGCCCCCCGCGCAGCGGCTGCTCAAGCCTTGCGGGCGCCTCGCCTCGTTTTCCCCGACGGTGAACCAGACCGAGAAAACGGTGACCGCCCTCGAGGCCGCCCACTTTTCCGACGTGCGCACCGTCGAGGTGCTGGAGCGCGAGCATGCGATAAGGGAGGGCGCGAGCCGCCCGAGCTTCGAAATGCTCGCCCACACGGGCTACTTGACTTTTGCCCGCAAGCTCGCTTAGGCGCCCGCTTCTTCGGCTTCCGCCGAGACGCGGTCCTTGAAGCGGCGGTCGACAAGGGCGCCTGCAAACACGATGACAAGGCCAAGCGCGCCGATGGCGAACGAGGCCCACAGGCCAAACCCGTAGGCCATCCCCAAGATTACCGAGAAGACGCCGGCCGCGCCCCAGCCCAGCAGGGCGTAGCCCGTGAGCGGCAGGAAGCGCAGCGTCAGGCCGCCCGCGTGCTTGCCCCGGCGGAGGCGGAAGTCGAGCACGCGGAAGGTGAGGCGCACGAGCAGCGCCGTGTAAATCACGGGGGCAAAAAGGAGCGCGAAGGCGATCAGCATGCCCGGCACATCGGCCGGAGCCTGGCCCCGCTTGAGGACGATGCCCAGCGGCGAGCTGCCCGAGAGGATGAACTGGGCCGACACGATTGCGCCGATCGCCACGATGATCGCGGCCACCGCGTTGCCGGCAAGCGTGAGCCTCGAAGTCGCCACGCCGACGCGCACATTGCGCATCAGGTTGCGCACGCCCTCCTCGACGTTGAGGGCGTTCATCGCCAGGTAGCCGCCGACCACGAACGCGAGCGCGATCGGCCAAAACTCGGTCACTCGGAATACGCCGAAGATGGCGTAAGAGAGCACGACGAGCGACAGCGGCAGGAGCAGTTGAATCTTGAAGCGCTCCTCCTGCATGTACCGGCGCAGGATCGAGACGGTCTCCTTTCCGGTCGGGAGCGACTTGACGATGACGCGGTTGATCGAGATGATCTTCATCCGGCTCTGGATGAGCGGCAGGACGAACTCATCTTCCGCCCCATCGGTGACGATGACGGCGGCCTCGGCCTTCAGGACCTGTTGCACGGCGTCGATCTGGTGGGAAATTTTCTCGTCGGAGGTGAGCCCAACGTCGCGGTCGCCGAGCAGCGTGACGACCTCGACGTCCCGCCCGTCGCGCTTCATCTGGTCGTGGATCTTGACGGCCATGAAGATCGTGTTGAGGTCGGTGTCCTCCGGGTCTGCAAGCGCGAGCCGCATCGCAGCCGCAAGGTTGTCCTTGCGCCCGATGATCGGGCCCTTGACGCCAGCCTTCTCGCCGACATCGTTGTCGCGGTCGATGCAGAATACGACGGTCTTCATCGCGCCTCAACGTGGCCGGCGTCAGGTGTTAAGAGTTTTGTAGTGATTGGTGAAACGAGGACTCGGGCGGCCGGGGGGCCCAGGGGCCTTATTGTCGGGAAACGCCGATTAGGCGCGCCTGCGCTTCAGCAGGACGAACGCAATTCCCGCGACGGCCGCGAGGGCCAAGACCGCAAGGGCGAGCGTTTCGAGCGGCAGGCCCGCTTCGGCGACCACGCCATTGTCGACATTCACCGTTACGAACGAGGAACTGCTGTAGTTGTAGCCGTCGAAGGCGCGCAGCTCGATGATCACCGGGCCGTCGGGGAGCCCGGCGGTGTCGAGCGTCGCGGTCCAGGTAGTCCCCTGGATCGTCGCCGCCGTCCACGGCCCTTGGCCAATGCGGTACTCGACCGTGGCGACCGGCGTGTCGGGGTCGCTGACCGACCCCGCGAGCGTCACAGTCCCGCGCAGGTACGACCCGGACGAAGGCGTGAGGAAGTCGACGGTGGGCACCACATCGACAAACGGGTTGGCGACGATGTACGACCGAGTTTCAAACGTGGCGTGGGCGTTGTCAATCGCTTGAAACGTGACGATGATGGTGCCGTTGGGCAGCAGCGTGGTGTCAACGGTCGCCGACCAGGACGACGAGGACCCGGCCGCGGTCTCGAGGTTTCCGCCATTGATGCTGAACCGGATGAAGCGCACCGGCCCCTGAGGGTCGGCCTCGACGGTGCCGTTGAAAACCACGGTACCGACAAGGACGGTCCCGTTCGGCGGGTTGATGGAGAGGAACTTCGGCGGCAGGTCGACGGGGCCGCCGACCTGGATGTTTACGACGATCTGCGAGGTCTTGGCCCCGTCGCTCACTTGCAGGGTCACGGTATGCGCTCCGGCAGGTTGCGTCGCGTTCATGATGGGGAGCCGGCCGATCTCGGCGCCGTCCACAAGCCAAACATAGGTGAGCCAAGCGGAGTCGTTGTCGAAGGTGCCTGTAGAGTCGAAGAGGATGGGGATGTTGGAGGCGTAGCTCCCGGACTCCTGGGGCGACACCACGGTCGGGAAGGGCGGCGCGTCGCCCTGGTGGATGACGAGGACGACGGTCGCCTCGGCGGAGAGCCGGGTTTGGTCGGTCACATTGAGCGTCACCACGTGGGTCCCCGTGCGCAGCTTGGTCACCACGATCGACGAATTGGCAAGGACTTCCGAGCCGTCGAGCGTCCAGCGGTAGGAGAGCGTGTCGGTGGGGTTGGGGTCGTACGAGGTCGCGCCGCTGAAGGTGATGTTGTCGTCATCGGAATAGTTCGACGAGGCGGACGGCGAGCCGATGACCGGTACGGGCGCGTACTGGGCAACCGCCACGAAGAGGTTCACCGAAGCGGAGACGTTGTGGCCCCGGCCGTCGTCGACGAACACGGTGACCGTGTGGAGGCCGGCCGGCAATTGGGTCGCAAACGAGGGCGCGGCGGTGAGGTACCCTGTGATGTTGTCCCACCAGGTGGTGGTGATCGGGTCGCCGTCGAGGTCGTACGACGACGAGGCGTCGAAAGTGATCGTGTCGGCGGACGTCCAGTTGGTGCCGTTGGTCGGGCTTGAGAGGACGACGAAAGGAGCCAGGTTGGGGAAAGTGCCCTCGCGCATGTCAAACGCGAGGCTGAATGCCCCGAACAAGAGCGGCTCCCGCGTCACCGGGTTGAACTCGACGCCGTTGAAATCTGCAAGGAACCCCGTGTCGAAGCGGAGCATACGGGTTAGGTTGAGGTACCCGCTGAAAGACTGGTTGCCCACGAGGAGCAAGCCTTCCCCGGAGGGCAGCGGGACTGCGCGCGTGAAGCGGACGGTGGAGAGCGCGGAGGGGAGCGAGAGGTTGTCCCAAATCCCGTTGGAAGAATCGTACCGCTGGATCTGGTGGGCGTTGCCGGCGAGCCACACGTCGTCGCCGATGAACCCGACGCCGAAGAAGGACCCGATGCGGGTTACGGTCGAAACCGCGTTCGGCGGGTCGAAGCGCGCGGCGATGTTGGCGCCCGCCGCGTACGCATAGTCGCCGCTGCCGCCGGCGTCGAGGTGCCATCGGACCGTGAAGATCCCTTGCGTAATCGAGGTGGAGGAGACGCGCAAGAGCGACGATCCGTTCCACACGCCGACGAACCCGGCGGAGCCCACCACGACGGCCTCCGTGGCGCCCGGCCTGAAGGCCACGCCGTAGAGGTCTAAGGCGGTGGGGCCGATCGGCTCCGAGACGTTGCCCGACGCGGCATCGTAGCGCCATAAGGTCGAGCCACCGACGATGATCGCCTCCGAACCGTTGGCGGCCCACGAGACGCCCCGCAAGCTGGCGTTCACGCTCGGCACCGGAACCGCGTTTGTCATGTTCGAGGTCCGGTTGAATAGGATGACCGTGCCGTTGAACCCGACGAGGAGGGCCAAGTCGCCTGTGGAGCGCCAAGATGCGTCGGTGAGCGTCGGGCGGTAAGGGTTGGAGAAATTCGTAAGCGTCCCGTTTTGGTAGGCGAGTACGAAAACCCCGAAGAAGCCGGTGGCGAGCACGTAACCTTGGGACGGCGCGCGCGCGACGGCTTCCACGCCGCCGAGAGAAATCCGGCCCGTCAGCCAATTGGAGTACGAGGCATTCGTGAAGAGGAGGGAGCCCACGCTGCCGTTGCGGATCGCCACGACGGCCGGCTCGCCCGAGCGGCTCACCGAGATGTCGTAGTAGCCGCCGTCGGTCGCGTTGTGCGTCTCGTTGGCAAGCGCGCCGCCGAGGTAGGAGAGCAGGACGCCTGCCCCGCCAGCGACCAGGCCCTTGCCCGTGTCCGACTCGAAGCCCACGGAGCGAAGGTCGTCGGCAACCGGCGAGGCGACAAGGGATGCCGTGCCCGTCGGGGAAACCTCGACCGCCGTCCCCGCCCGGCCAACGGCAAGGGCGCGGCCAAGGACGGGGTTGTAGGCGACGCCCAGTAGGTCGTTCGTCGTGGGGGAGCTCACAGGCGTGCGCGTCGTGCCATTGAGGAAGAACATCGCGCCGCCGAGCCCAACGACAAGGAACCCGCTGCCAGGGACGAACGCCGCGGCGTGCCACTCGGTGAACCCTTGGCTGGGCAGGTCCTGCACGCCGAGCGAAGTATAGGTCACAAGCGCCCCATTCCACCCTACGGCAAGGGCGCTCTGCGAGTCGTCCGACCAGGCGACCCCGTAGAGGTTTCCAAGCGTGCCGTTGCGCAAGATGCGCGCGGAGGGGCCGGCCGGGTCGAAGGCGACGAGCGTGTTGTGGCTCCCCACCGCGAGCGCCATGTGCCCGTCGGGCGCCCAGGCGACATCGTGGAGGTGGTCGTAGGTGGGCGAAGGACTGATGAGGTTCGTTTGCAGGCCCTCCATCGTGCGGTAAACAAACGGCAATGAAAACGAGAGCGGCTCGATCGATGTCGGCGCAGGCGCGCCTTGGCCTGGAGCGGCGCCAACGGGAGTCAAGGCAGAGAGCATCAGCCCGAGGAGTCCAAGCGCCACCAACGGCCTTGCTTTCGACATCAGCCCCGCGATGCCAGACCTCCGTATTTACTCTTTGATAAACGACCTTCGAAGGGTGGGCTCGCGGAGCCTTCAAGGGGGCCTCGATAGGCTTTAGACGGGGCGCCCCGGTGAGAGCGCGATGGCGGCGCGCGACTGGTTCCGGGCGCTGCAGGTGCCCGTGCTGCCGGTGAGCGCCGGGCCGGTCATCGCCGGCTCGCTCTTCGGGGCCGCAAGCAACGGCGGTCACCTCGATGCGTTGGTAATGGCGCTGGTCCTTGCAAGCGTTCTGGCCATTCAAGTCGCGGCAAATATCCAGAAGGGGCTTATCGAGTCGGGCGACCTGGCGGCCGCACCGGCAACGCCGCGGTCTACCTTCGTCTTCGACGCCGGCGCCGTGCGCCGCCTAGGACTCGAGGAACGAGCCCTAAAACGGCTCACGATCGGGGCCTTCGGCCTCGGGGCAGCCCTTGGCCTTGCGGTCGTCGCTGTCCGCATGGACCTCATTTTGCTCGTTCTTGGACTGGGCGGATTTGTCGCCGCCTACTCGTACAGCGGCGCGCCCTTCAAGCTCTCCTATCGAGGCGCCGGCGAGGTTTCCACTTTCCTCGCGTTTGGGCCCCTCATGTTCATTGGCGCGTTCTATGCGCAGGACCCCGCATTCTACGCCAATACCATTCTGCTTGGGTCCCTGTTTGGGTTCTTCGCAGCCGCCATTTCCTTCGCGCGCTATTTTCCGCCCGCCGCCGAGGACGCGCTGAAGGGGAAGCGCACTCCCGTCGTGCGGATGGGCGCGCGCCCTGCCGGTCTGGTGCTTGACGCTCTCCTGCTTGGCGCGGTCTTCCTGATGTTGTTCGTGGCGGCCCGCTTCCCCTGGAATCCGCCCTGGTCGCCCATGGACCCAAACCTCCTGGCGACGTTTCTGATCGCATTGACATCGGGATTCGTCGTCAAGCAACTCCGGTCCACCGACCCGCGTAAGGTCGAAGGAGGTGTGCGGACAACGGTGCTCCTCCACTACGGATTTTCAGTCTACATGGCCGCCTTGGGCTTCATTGGACTTGCAGGGGCGCCCTCATAGGAGGCGCGCCGGGATGATCTGCAGGACGGCCAGTGCATAACCGATCAGCAAGCCCAGGCCTGTCACAAGCACGGTCAGGAGCGTCGAGGCGTTGGCTGGAATGTGCTTCGGGAAACTAGCGTAGTCCCTGCGAAGCACCGAGATCCCCTTGGCGCCAAGCGGCAGTGACGCGAACCCGAACGCCACGAAATAGGGCAAGAAGCCGAGCGCCACCACCGCAGCGATCCAACCGTACCCGGCGACCATCATCGCCACGTAGATCTTCATCGACTTCTCGAGGCCGACGCGCGCCGGGACCGTCACCTTGCCGCCCTTGGGGTCGCTTTGCCATTCCGGCATCTCGTTCACGAGCAGGAACGCGGCCACGAAAATCCCGAAGGGGACCGAGACCAGCAACGGCTGTACCTCGAGCCGGTGCGCCTGAACGAAATACGAGCCCAACACGAGCACCGGGCCAAAGATCGCGCCCACGAGCACCTCGCCAAACCCGTGGTACTGCAGCTTCAGCGGTGGGTAGGTGTAGAACAGCGAAAGCAAGCCCATCGATGCCCCCAGCGCGAGGATCACCCAACCGTCGGGGACCGTGAGCGCCAAAAATAGGCCGATGGCGGCCCCCACGGCGTACAGGGCGAGCCACACCCGCTTGTGCTGGTCGGGCGTAAGCATCTTGTCGGGGAGCACGCGCGAGCCCGCCGTGAAAGGCGAGATGATCTCCGGCGGCTGGTTGTCAACGCCAGTCTTGTAGTCGACCCAGTCGTTGCTCATGTTCGTCGCGGCGTGGATCGCGAGCACGCCGGCAAGCGTTAACAGGAGCAGCAGCGGCGAAAGCGGCGCGCCTTGGAACACCGCCACCGCTGCGCCAACGAGCACCGGAATCACGGACACGACGAACGACTGCGCCTGGGTGGCCCTCAGCCATACCTTGAGCCCGGCCATGGCGCGCTCCCGAAGCGTACCGTCACGCGGCCTTTCCTTCCGCCTTCGCCTTGCGCATCGCCTCGATGCGGGCGGATTCCTCATCGACCTCACCCTTGTTGCGCGGTGTCGAGAACACGCGGATCTCCATGAGCGTCACCTCGCCTGGCCCGTCGTTGATGATCGTGTGGTCCTCGCAATTCAGCAGGCGCAGCACGTGCCCCGGAGCGAACTTGAATTCGTTGCCCGCGATGATGGCCCGGCCCGAGCCCTCGATGATGTAGAAAACCTGCGGGTAGTTGTGGTGGTGCGGCGGCGACTTTACGCCCGGGCCCATTTTCGCGATGCTCACAAGGAAGTGCTCGCCCGAGGTCTTCGTGTCCTGCCCCGCGACGAGGTACTTGTTGACGATCCCGGGGCCGATCCCCGGCTTCCAGTCCATCGCGCCAAGGTCAAGGTGGGTGCCTTCGGGCATGGGGATTACCGACGCTAAATCGCCAGCGCCAGCCTTAAAGTGATGGTTAACATGTTAACCCAAGGCCCCTTCGCGCCATCGGCAGGTTTCTTCCCGTGAAGCAGATTCGGCTGACCCTCCCCACAAGCACCCTCGTCAAGGGCGGCGTCATCCCCCGCCGGTTCTTCGCACACAACCGCAGGCTCGATGTGCTTCGCGTCTTTGCCGTCGCGCAAAAGTCCGCCATCCTCATCGCCGAGATCCACCGGACGGACGCGCTCTACAACCGGCGGGCCATCGAGAAGATGCGCAAGGAGTTGCTCCAACGCTACAACCTCGAGCACTTCGAAGTCGTCGACGTGGACGAGGACCGCAAAGTGTACACCGTGCTCCTGCGCGCCCGGATCCCCGACGAGCTTGCCGAGGCGTGGGCCGACGTGGGGTCGCAGGCCTTCCTCGACGGCCCGATTCAGATCACTCCCGAAAATACGTCGCTGTCTTTCGTTGTGCTCGGCGGCGGCGAGAAGCCGATCGAGCTGCTCGACCAGTTCCAAATCCCCTACGAGATCAAGGAGGTGCGGAAAGGTCCGCGCGAGAGCCGCGCCGACGGCCTCACCCGCGAGCAGCGCGCGCTCCTGCGCCTTGCCCTCGACCTCGGCCATTACGAGGTGCCCGCGCGGGTGAACCTCACACAGCTCGCAAGGTACACGGGTGTGAGCAAAGCCGCCGTTTCGAAGAAGCTCCGCCGCGCGGAGCGCAAAATCCTCTTCCACTCGCTCGGCCGCGAGCACTGACGCGCATCGGGCTTTCGCTCACCCCCCACTTTTGCTTTTATACCCGGTTCGCGTAGGCAACGTTCGCCTCCGCAGGAGATAGAAGATGGGCGTTGCACTCGAAGAACTGCCGGGAGTTGGCCCGGCGACGCTGGACAAGCTGAAGGAAGCCGGCTACGACGACCTGCTGTCGATCGCCGTCGCCTCGCCAGGCGACCTGGCCGAGAGCGTCGACATCGGCATCACCACGGCGCAGAAGCTGATCGTGGCGGCGCGCAAGGCCGCCGACGTCGGCGGCTTCGAGACCGGAGATGTCTTGCTCGAGCGCCGGCGGGGCTTGAAGAAGATCCTCACCGGCTCCAAGGCCCTCGACGAACTGCTCGGGGGCGGCGTGGAGTGCCAAGCTATCACCGAGGCGTTCGGCGAATTCGGATCGGGCAAGACGCAGCTGGCGCACCAGCTCGCCGTGAACGTGACGCTCTCCGAGGACGACGGCGGCCTCGGAGGCGAAGCGCTCTTCATCGACACCGAGAACACCTTCCGCCCGGAGCGCATCCTGCAGATGGCCGAGCACAAGGGCCTCGACGGCCGCGAGGTGCTGAAGAAGATCCGCGTGGCGCGCGCGTTCAACTCGCACCACCAGATGCTGCTCGCCGAGAAGGCCTTCGAGCTTGCCAAGGAGCACCCCATCAAGCTGCTCATCGTCGATTCGCTCACCGCGCACTTCCGGGCCGAATTCGTCGGCCGCGGCACGCTCGCCAACCGCCAGCAGAAGCTGAACACCCACATGCACACGCTCCTCAAGTTCGGCGACCAAGCCAACGCCGTCATCTACGTCACGAACCAAGTGCAGTCGAAGCCCGACACGTTCTTCGGCGACCCGACCCGGCCGGTCGGCGGCCACATCGTCGGACACATGGCGACCTACCGGCTGTACCTGCGCAAGTCGAAGGTGCCCAAGCGCATCGCGCGCCTCATCGATTCGCCGAGCCTGCCTGAAGGCGAAGCCGTGTTCAGCGTCACGGAAGATGGCGTGGGCGACAGCGCGTAATGGCGCAGACTTGAAATGGGCCGCGGCCCCTCGCCGTGGCGTGCCCGCGCGCGAAAAGTCCAAACTGCGCCCAAGGACGCGCGGCAAGGTGGCATTTGCAAAGAAGAAACACGCGGCGCCCCCAGGCGGGCTTGAGCGCATCTTGCTCTACACGGGCAAGGGCGGGGTGGGCAAGACCACCACCGCCGCGGCAACCGGGCTGCACGTGGCGGCCCAAGGCAAGCGCACGCTCGTGATGTCCACCGACAGCGCGCACTCGCTTGGCGACGCCTACGACCAAGAGCTCACCGGCGAGCCCACGCGCGTCGCGGAGAACCTGTTCGCCCTCGAGATCGACCTGCAGCACGAGATCGAGACCCATTGGAAGGAGGTCGAGGCCTACCTCGTCTCCTTCTTCGAGGCGCAGGGGCTCGACGCGCTCACGGCCAAGGAGCTCGCCTACATCCCCGGCTTCGAGCTGCTCGCCGGGCTCTTCGAGGTGCAGCACATCCACCGAGAACGCAAATTCGATGTGCTCATCCTCGACACGGCGCCCACGGCCGACACGCTGCGCCTGCTCTCCATCCCCGATGCCCTGGACTGGTACTACCGCCGCTTCTTCAAGACGTTCCGCCGCGCGGTCAAAGTGGGGCGCGGGACCGTCGGCCGCGTGATGTCGATCCCGTTCCCCACCGACATGGTCGTGGACACCATCGGCATGCTTCACGAGCGCGTCCGCGACATCAACGCGATCTTGACCGACCCGAAGCTCACGAGCGTCCGCATCGTGGTGAACCCCGAGAAGATGGTAATCAAGGAGGCGCAGCGGACGCTCTCGTACCTCTGCCTCTTCGGCTTCTTCGTCGACGAGGTCGTCGTGAACAAGGTGCTGCCCGACGAGGTCTCGGACCCGTACTTCAAGAAGATGAAGGCCGACCAGGTGGCCTACCTCAAGACCATTGACCAGGAGTTCTTCGGCATCCCCGTCAGGCTTGCGCCCGTGTTCCGGCGCGAGGTTCTGGGGCCCGACGCGCTGAGGATGTACGCTGCGGCGCTCTACGGGGCTCACGACCCCCTTACCTTTGTGGCCGTGCCCGACCCCATCCGCGTCGAGCTCGATTCGAAGGACGAGGTGCGCGTGTCGCTCCACATGCCATTCCTCGAGTCGGAGAAGTTCGACGTCTATTCCAAGGGCGGCGAGGTGATCGTGCGCTACGGCAACTTCAAGCGGTCCCTGCTTTTGCCCTACACGCTCGCCGGGCGCGAAGTAAAGAGCGCACGCTACGCCGACCGCCGGCTCACCATTTCCTTCGGCGACAAAGTGCACCACGTGCCGGCGCCGGAAGCCGGCGAGGCGGATGACGAGGCGGACGAATCGGGGATCGGAGGAGGGGAGCAACATGGCCAAGAAATCGGGCTCTAAGCGGCAAACGGAACTGGAGATCGACGAAGTGGTTGGCCGGCTGCGCCGCGAGGCGGCCCCTGCGCTCGCCAAAGCCCTCAATCTCGATAGTGCCGAGGCCCTGGAGGCGGCAATCACATCGGGCGTCGAGCTCCTGCTGGCCGCGCGGGCGGTGGTGCGTTCGCTCCCGCTCTCGGCAGAAGCGCAGGAGCACCTCGACCGGGCGGAGCACGAAGCCATCCGCGCGGCCCGGATGGCCGTGCGGGGGGTCGAAGGGATGGCCAGCAAACGGCCGCCCTCCCGCGCAAAGGAAGTGAAGGTCGATTTCGCCCAACCTTCCAAAAAGAAGTCCGCACCGTCCAAGCGGCGCGGATAGATTCCAACTTTGATCTGGCAACTTCTAATACGCGCCGCCCCGATCGCGCGGCCCGCGGCGCGGCTCACGCCGACGCGTGCGGTCGTTTGCGATGGCAACCCACCCCAAGATCAAGAGCGGGATCTACGGGCTCAACCCGATGCTCGACGGCGGGCTCAACGAACACTCGAGCACGGTGGTCATCGGCGCCTCGGGGGCCGGCAAGACCACGCTCGCCACCCAGTTCCTGCGCCGGGGCCTTGCCGACGGGCAGGAAGGCATCTACATCACCCTCGATGAGCCGCCCGAGCAGATCATCCGCGAAGCCGAGATGATGGGCTTCGAGGACATCCAAGAGGCCCTCAAGGAGGAGCAGTTCATCTTCATCGACGCGTCGGGCAAGCAGTTCCGGGAGTTCATCCTCAAGGAGCTTGCCGACTTCGTGTCCTCGTGGGGTTCGTCGGACGCGCGCATCGTCATCGACCCGCTCACCCCCGTCCTTTGGGCGACGCCCACGCGCTACGAGCAGCGCGAGCTCTTGTCGTTCCTCTTCAAGCAGGCGAAGCGCATAGGGACGCTGCTTGCCACCCTCGAAGAGCACACCGCCGACCCGACGATGTCGGCGCAGGAAAGCGTGATCCCGATGTACCTTGCCGACAACATCATCCACCTCCAGTACCGCGTCACCGGCGAAATGGTCTCGCGCGCGGTGCGCGTGCTGAAGACCCGCTCTTCCAAGCACAGCAACCTGATCGCGCCGTACGAAATCCGGCGCGGCCTCGGCGTCGTCGTGCGCCCCTCCGTGCGCGGGCAATTGCCTGCGGAAGCGGGCCTCGACTTCGACGTCGAGTGGAAGCGGCTCGTGCGCGAGCGCGTCAACGAGAAGGAGCTGTCGGCCCCCACCGCTGCGCGCGTGCGCCAGCTTTTCAAGGACATCGACCCGGAACCGCTGCTTGGCATGTCGCCCCAGGACCTCCTCGACCTCATCCTTGAAGACGCCGGCCGGCGGGTGTAGGGTGGTTCACCGGTGCCGCACGCGCCACGGTCAAAGCGGAGGCTGGGTGCCGCCCTCCAGCAGGCGCTCACCGGCAAGCTCGCGGTCCACCCCACCGCCGAGGACCGTGCGCCTGGTGCGGGCCTGCTCTCGAACGAAATGCGCGCCCGCGTTTTCCAGTGCCTGCTCGACCGGCCCATGTCGCACACCGCCGCGCTCGCCCGCTCCTGCCGCCTGCGCTCCCCGTCGGTGCGCTGGCACCTGAAAGCCCTCTCCGCGGCAGGCCTTGTCCAGTCGGCACGGACCTCTCGCGAGGTCCGTTACTTCGTCGTGGGGACGGTGGACGAGACCTCGCGGGCGGTACTTGCGGTGCTGCGGGGCCGGCGCGCGCTGCCCGTGTTGAGCGCCGTCGTCCAGACACCAGGCCTCTCGATCCGCGAACTGGCCGCGCACGCCGGGGGCTCGTCCCAGGCAGTCCTGCGCGCCCGGGAGCCGCTCCTGCGACTCGGCCTCATCGAAGGCCAGCGGGAGGGGCGTGAGACGCGGAGCTACCCGGCCGATGAACTTTCCCGGTTCCTCGCCCGGCGCACGACTGGGCTACCTGGCGCTTACGCACGGGTGGAGTCGGCCCTTGTGTCGGCCGGGGAGCGGCCGCAGGTCACCCACCGGGCCAAGGGCGAAATCGCATTCCACGTGGGCCGGCGCGGGAGCCGGCGGGAATTCCAGATGCGTGCGGACGCGCCCCTGCGCCCCGAAGCGCGCGCCCGGTTAAAGTTCGATAATTGAACGGGCCCCGCCACGAAGGCTATATGCCGGCTTTGCCCAAGCAAAGGGACGTGACCAAGAGGCGGCGGCGGAAGTACCGGACGCGCACCCGCGAGAACCGCTGCACGACCTGCGGCAACCTCCGCAACGCCGAGGAGGAATGTCAAAACCCCTTCTGCCCGATGTTCCGGGGCCCGTCGCGAAGAATCCCCGCTTAGCCGTGGCGTTGCCCGGCGCGCGCGCCCTTGGCCTCCACCCCTTCGAAGTTCGCCGTGCGCCTGCCCGGTCCAACCTCGCCGCCGTCGGCGACAACGGTGCCGCGCGAAAGCCTCGCTCCGTCGCCAATGAACGCGCCATTGCCGACGACCGACATCTCGATTCGCGCGCGCGCGCCCACGCGCACGCCGTCGAGGAGCACGCTGTCTGCCACCTGCGCACCCTCACCGATCACGACCCGCTCGCCGAGGCTCACATTGGGGCCGATGCGGACGCCCGGCGCAAGCTCGGCGCTCGCCGGGATGAGGCACGGCGGCTCCACCTCGACGCCTGGCAGCTTGCGCCTCGGCCGGTAGCGCGCGCGGTCGACGTTCATGAGGAGCCGGTGCGCTTCGATGTAGTCGAGCGGCTTGCCGGCGTCGATCCAGAATTCCCCCGAGGTGTACCCGTAAAGGCCGCGGTCGATGAGCTGGGGGAAGATCTCCCGCTCGATCGAGACGGCCCGGCCTTTTGGAATCGTGTCGAGGACCTCCGGCTCGAGGATGTACGTGCCTGCGTTGATGAGGTTGGAAAAGGCCTCCTCTAAGCGCGGCTTCTCTTTGAATTCGAGGATGCGCCCGTCGTCATCGACGCGCGCGATGCCGAAGCGCGTGGGGTCTTCGACCGGCCAAAGGTGGAGCGTGCCAACCCCGCCCCGCCGCCGGTGGAAATCGACCATCGCGCCCAGGTCGACCGAGGTGATGACGTCCCCGTTGAGCACAAAGAACCGCTCGCCGCCGAGGTCGCGCTCGAGGTTGCGCACCGCGCCGGCGGTCCCCAGCGGCTCGTCCTCCTGGACGAGTTTGACCGGCAGCGGCATCGGGTTCTCTTTGAGGTAAGCCGCGATCTGGTCGGCGAGGTAATTCACCGCGAGAACCACGCCGTCCACGCCCTTTGGCAGACGTTCGATCGTGCGCACGAGCATCGGCACGTTGAGGACCGGCAGGAGGGGCTTGGGCGTCGTGAAGGTGAGCGGGCGCATCCGCGTGCCGAGTCCGCCGGCAAGGATTGCGGCTTTCAAGGGCGTCACCGGAGGGGGCTCACTTCGGGGCGATGCTCACGACGTTATTGCCCCGCAGCACGACGGTCCCGAGCTTCTTCTGCGCGTCCGAAACACGCTCCTCGGCCTCAGTGAGCACGAGGTTCATGTGCTCATCAAAGCCAGACAGGGTGCCTTCAAGGACGCGCAGGTCTTTGAGGGCAAGCACGACGCGCTGGCCAAGCGCCTTTTCGAGGGCTTGGAGCGGAAGCGTCACGCGAAGCACGGCTCCGCAGGTAAGGTGGCGCGGCGGCATTTGAAATGTCGTGCCTCGCAGTCCGGGCGCGGGCGCCCTCGCCGCGGCGCTCCCGCTCACCAAGGAGGAGTGCGAGAGACGGGATTTGAACCCGCGTTGTAGACTTGGCAAGCCCACGTACTAACCAGCTATACTACTCCCGCAACGGGAATCGTTGCACCGAGGAATCGCTATATAAGCCGCGCGGGGCGGCGCGAGCGCGCCCGCGCTCCTTGCAACTGGGGGCCTTCGGGTCGCAATGTTTTTGCCAAGGCTCGGTGTGCGTGTGCGGGGACTCGTGGTGCGGTTTGAAGTTGTCCAATCGATCGCTCGCCTCGGCGTGCTCGCCCAACCCGATGCGGTGGACGCGATCGAACACGCGAGCGACCCCGAAAGCGCGCTCTCCAAGGTGCTCGTGCACCTTAAGGGCCTCCCGGATCCCCCCATGTCGCTGACCCTCCTCGAAGTGGAACAGATCCTGGCAAGGGGCCTCTCCGCGGCGGCGGCAACCCCCACGACCTCACGCGCCTCGACCATCCGGCCCGGAGCCGATGTCGACGCGCAGGTCGAAATCCACAAAGACCCCACCGGCGAGTCGACCTGCGAGGGCCGCATCGACGATTTCACCCGCTACTTCCAAGACAGGCTCAAGCGCCTTCGCCGGATCCTGCGCGGGCGCCGCGAGGCGTCTGGCGCCCAGGAAGTCGCGCGCCTCAAGGCTCGGGCGGGCGGCGTGCGCGCCATCGGCATGGTGGGCGACGTGCACCGGGCCTCGACCGGCGCCACCTACTTCGACCTCGAGGACGAGACCGGGTCCGTGCGCTGCGTGTGCGGCAAGCGCGCCGCCGCACCCGCCGACCTCGTCAACGACGAAGTCGTCCTCGTCATCGGCAACATGGCGGGCGGCGCAGACCCGGCCCTGTTCGTCGACGAGATCGTGCGGCCCGACGTCCCCTCGGGCGTGCCCTCGCGGCGCGCCGACGACGATGTGGCGGCCGCGTTCATCTCCGACATCCATGTCGGCTCCAAGACGTTCCTCGGGCCGAACTGGCAGCGGTTCCTCCGGTGGTTGTCGGGCGACTACGACAAAGGCAACGAGCTTGCAAAACGCGTCAAGTACCTCGTCATCTCCGGCGACCTCGTCGACGGTGTGGGCGTCTTCCCGAACCAGGAGCACGCGCTTGCCATCTCGGACCTCGAAGAGCAGTACTCCACGCTTGCGGGCTTCATGGCCGAGTTGCCCGACCACATCAAGGTGATCATGCTGCCCGGGAACCACGACGGGGTGCGCCCCGCCGAGCCGCAGCCGGCCCTGCCCTCGCGCGCCCGCCGCTCGTTCGATTCGAACATTACCTTCCTTGGCAACCCGTCCGAATTCTCGCTGCACGGGGTGCGCACGCTTGCCTACCACGGGCGCAGCTTCGACGACCTGGTCACCAATATCCAGGGAATGAGCTACCGCGCACCGCTCGACATGATGGAGATCCTCCTGAAGAAGCGCCACCTCGCGCCCATCTACGGCGACAAGACGCCCCTTGCGCCCGAGCACCGCGACTGGCTCGTGATCGATGAGGTGCCCGACATCTTTGTGACGGGGCACGTCCACCTCACCGGCGCGCGCCCCTACAAGTCGGTCACGATGGTCCACGACTCGGCGTGGCAGTCGCAGACCGAATACCAGAAGATGATGAACCTCGTCCCCGATCCGGCGCGGGTGCCGGTCGTGAACTTGCGCACGCGCGAGGTCTCCCTCGTCCAGTTCTAGGGCGCGTAGCCGGCCTAGTAGTTTTTCTCGCCGTAGGCGCGCCACTTCTGGCGCACAAAACGGTTGTAGACGGCAGCAGCAATGTTGAGCCCGATTAGGCCGAAGAGCAGCGCGTAAACGGACCCCACGAAGGCGGGGTCAAGCTGGCGGTCCTGGTGGTAGTTGATGTCCGCGAGGTTCAACTCCTTGTTCTCGAGCACGATCATGTACCGGTCGTCTTCGGGCGAGGCCGCCTTCACGCGCGTCCAATCGGGCTTGCTGAGGTTGCCGGGATGCTCTCGATCGACCTCGACCGTCCTATCCACAAACGAAACGCGGAAATGGGTCACATACGAGGCATTCACGATCTCCCGGTTCGCTTGGGCCGCGGTGTCTTCAAGCGCCGAGTAGTCTTGCTGCTGGTAGACGAAGATGCTGAAGGGGACCCCGTTGCGCGAGTTCACCTCGACCCAGTTCAGGTAGCTCGACCCGGTGTAGTCGGCGGTGACGTTGAAAGGCGCGGTCACCGTATTTCCAGGGGATCGCACGCCGAGCCCCAGCGTGTTGTCGTAGTCGATCTGCGCATCGATGACGGGGCCCAAGGCCGCGATGATCACGAGGAAAAAGGCCGCGAACGCCGCCGTCACAAGCCCCGTGCTGTAGCCGTGGCGCGCGATGAGGTAGCGGGTCTCGCCGCCCGAGGCCGCCTGCACCTCGAACACGCCAAAGAGGACCGAGGTCAGGTTGAGCAGGAATGCCCCGAGGAGCATCACGAACATGATCTGCGGCAGCGGGATGAAGAGCGGGTCGGTCGAGCCGCCGCCCTTCACCCATGCGACATAGATGAGCGCGAGCACGAGGAACGAAAGCGCCGTGTACCCGACGCGCCGGACGAGCTTGAACTGCGCCTTCTTCTCGCTGAGGAGCAGGATGTTCGCCTCGGCGGATGCGTCGGGTTGAGCGAGCACGGCGTCCAAGACCCCTGCGCGGCCGACTTATACTTTGCGAGGTGGGCGACGGCACTGCGATTTGGATTGCCGCGCCCGTGGCTCACCGGAACTTTGTGAACACGCCGCGCTTGCCGCCCACGTTCATGCCCCGGTGCTCGGCAAGGCGGCGCAACAGCTCCTCCTCTTCCTTCGAGATGTCCTTGGGCACCTCCACCACCACGCGCACCATCATGTCCCCGCGCGAGGCGCTGCCCATCCTCGGCATGCCAAGGCCGGGCAGACGGAGCATCGTGTTGGAGGGCGCGCCGCGGGGCACCTTTACCCGGGCGGTCTCGCCGGTGACCGTGGGCACCTCGACCTCGCCCCCCAGCGCCGCGACCGGGAAGGGCACGAGCGCGTCGACGTGGAGGTCGTCGCCTTCGCGGCGAAACCGGCCGTCGGGGACCACCTCCACGACTACGTAGAGGTTGCCGCGGGGGCCGCCGTTCATCCCCGCCTCGCCCTCCTCCGGGATGCGAAGGCGCACGCCGTCGTCCACACCGGAGGGGATCTTGACTTTGATCTTCGGGCGGTGCTCGCGCGTCCCTTCCCCGCCGCAGGCGGGGCACTTTTCCTTCACAATCTCCCCGACCCCGCCACAGCGCCCGCAGCCGGCGACGGTGATCATCCGCGCCACGCCGCGCTGCTGGACCTGTCGCAGCTGCCCCGTGCCCTGGCAATTCGGGCAGGTCTCGGGCTTCGTCCCGCGCTTTGCGCCCGTGCCGCCGCAAGACTCGCAGGGCTCCTGGCGGCGCAGCGTGATCTCGCGCTCGACGCCGGTCGCGGCCTCCTGGAGCGTGATTGGCACGACGACCTGCAGGTGGTCGCCTTGGCGGGGACCTGCGCGGCCGGGGCCGCCGCGCGCTGCGCCGAACATGTCGTCGAAGATCGAACCGCCAAACGAGGTGCCGCCGCGGCCGAAGATGTCACCGAAGATGTCGGCGACGTCGGCTTGATGCGAGAAGTTCTCCCAACGGAACCCTTCGCCCCCGAAGTCGGTGGCCACCCCCTGGAAGCCGCTCGCGTCGTAGCGCCGGCGCTTCTCGGGGTCGGCGAGCACCTCATAGGCCTCGGAGACCTCCTTGAAGCGCTCCTCCGCGGCCTTCTTGTTCTCCTTGTGCATGTCCGGGTGGTGCTCTTTTGCAAGCCTGCGGAAGGCCTTCTTGACCTCCTCGGGGCTAGCGCCTCGAGCCACCCCGAGGACCTCGTAGTAGTCCCGCTTCTGCGCCACCGGTGACCGCCTCCTCGAGGACGTGGCCGATCCAAGCGCCGCCTATTTCAGCGTGCGCTCCGCGCGCTCACGGGCGGTAGCCCCGCGCGCTTGGCAAACTCACTTGTCGTCTTCCACCACGGTGTACTCGGCGTCCATCGTCCCGCCCTCGGGGGGTGCAGCCGCTTGACCGGGTTGCTGCGGGGGCTCGCCTTGACCTTCGCCTTGCGAGGGGGGCGCGCCCTGCGGCCCGGCGGCTTGGACGCCCTTGGTGTACATGTCCTGCACCATGTCGCTGTACGCCTTCTTCGCCGCCTCGAAGGCGCGCCGCGTGCGCGCCTGGTCTTCGGCCTTGGAGGCGTCCTTCAGTTCCTTGAGGGCCGACTCCACCGACGCCTTGAGCTTCGGGTCGAGCTTGCCTTCGTATTCCGTGAACGACTTTTCGATCTGGTAGACGAGCGACTCCGCCTCGTTGCGCGTCTCGGCGGCTTCACGCTTCGCCTTGTCCCCGGCGGCCATGGTCTCGGCTTCCTTGACCTTCTTCTGGATGTCGGCCTCCGAGAGGTTCGTCGTTGCGGTGATCACGATCTTCTGCTCCTTGCCGGTGCCGAGGTCCTTTGCCTTGACGTTGAGGATGCCGTTCGCGTCGATGTCGAAGGTGACCTCGACCTGGGGCATCCCCCGCGGCATGGGCGGGATCCCGACGAGGTGGAAGCGGCCAAGCGAGATGTTGTCTCCCGCCATCTGGCGCTCCCCCTGCAGGATGTGGATCTCGACCGCCGTCTGGTTGTCCGAGGCGGTCGAGAACACCTGGCTGCGCCGCGTCGGGATCGTCGTGTTGCGGTCGACGACCTTCTCGAACACGCCGCCCAGCGTCTCGACGCCAAGCGACAGCGGGGTCACATCAAGGAGCACGATGTCCTTGACCGAGCCCGTGATCACGCCCGCCTGGATCGCCGCGCCGATCGCGACGCACTCGTCGGGGTTGATGTTCTTGTACGGCTCCTTCGAGAAGATCTCCTGGGCGATCTGGACGACCTTGGGCATGCGCGTGGCGCCGCCCACGAGGATCACCTTGTCGATCTCCGCGGGCTTCAGCTTCGCGTCCTTGAGCGCCTGCTCGGTGGGCCCGCGCAGCCGGTCAAACAGGTCGCGCGTGAGCTCCTCGAGCTTGGCGCGCGAGAGGTTGAGGTCGAGGTGGACGGGGCCGTCGCTGCTCACCGAGAGGTAGGGCAGGTTGACATTCGTCGTGGTCACGGTCGAAAGTTCGATCTTGGCTTTCTCCGCGGCTTCTTTCAGCCGCTGCATCGCCTGGCGGTCTTTCGATACATCGACGGCCGACTGCTTGCGGAACTCCTCGGCCATCCACTTCATGATACGGTCGTCCCAGTCGTCTCCGCCGAGCCGCGTGTCGCCCGAGGTGGAGAGCACCTCGAAGACGCCGTCGCCGACTTCGAGCACCGAGACGTCGAAGGTGCCGCCGCCCAGGTCGAACACGAGGAGCTTTTCGCCCTTCTGCTTGTCGAGGCCGTAGGCGAGCGCCGAGGCCGTAGGCTCGTTGATGATGCGCAGGACTTCGAGGCCCGCGATCCGGCCGGCGTCCTTCGTCGCCTGCCGCTGGTTGTCGTTGAAGTAGGCCGGCACGGTGATGACGGCCTGCTTGATTTCTTCGCCGAGGAACGCCTCTGCGTCGCGCTTCAGCTTCTGCAGGACCAGGGCGGAGATGTCCTGGGGGGTGTGGTCCTTCCCGTCGATCTTGACGCGGAAGTCGGTGCCCATCTTGCGCTTGATCGAGACGATGGTGCGGTCGGGGTTCGAAATGGCCTGCCGTTTCGCGACCTGCCCGACGAGCACTTCGCCGCTCTTTGCAAAGCCGACCACCGAAGGGGTCGTCCGTCCGCCTTCCGCATTGGGGATGACTTCCGGGCGGCCGCCCACCATGTAGGCCACGCACGAATTCGTTGTTCCAAGGTCTATTCCAATTACTTTCGCCATTGTTGTTCCTCCTTCTATGGTTTCGAATGATTCTGGCCGGCCCCTTTCGGGGTTGGGCTAGAAAAGTTAGGGTCGGCGGACGCCGCAGGCGCGGGTTCTCCAGGGCCCGCCGAAATGGCGACCCTTGCCGGGCGAAGCAACCGGCCGCGCTGCGTGTAGCCCGGCTGGAGCACTTCGACCACGGTGCCTGAGGGCGCGGTCGCGTGCGGCACGCGCACGAGCGCTTCGTGGTAGGCCGGGTCGAATTCGGCGCCCTGCGCATCGATCGTCTCGACGCCTTCGGCCGCAAGCAGCTCGGCGAATTGTCGCTGGAGTGCGCGGAGCCCCTCGAGGGTCCGGTTGAGGGCCGCCTTTAGCTCGCGCGGCGCTTCGGCCTGCACGCGCACGAGGTCGGCGATGGCGCGGCCAAAAGAGTCGTAGGGCTCGAGGAGCCGGCGCACCACGCCCTCGGAGGCCGACATGAGGAGCGATTGGCGCTCCCGCTCGACGCGCTTGCGGTAGTTCTCGAGTTCGGCGGCCGCCCGCAGGAAGAGGTCCTTGTAATCGGGACCCGGGCCGGCGGGCGGTTGGGGTTCCACGGACGGCTGCGCCGCCGCTTCGGCCGCGCCATCTTTGCCCGGAACGCTTCCTCCTGCCAACTCGCCAGATCCCCACAAGGTAACCATTAGTTGTATACCAGTGGGTTTGTATGGGCTTGCCCGCTATTTAACACGTCGCTCACTCTCTCCATCCAGCACGGCCCACCGTTCCTTGACCGACCGGAATACCTATTTAAGGCGCCGCGCGGGCTCCCCAACCCATGAAGGCCAAACTCGTCGGCCTGGCTGTGGTGCTCCTGCTCGGAGCCACCGCCGCAGTACCGGTCGCGGGGGCGGCGCCCTCCCCGCCCGTAGTCCCCCAGGTACGCGTCACCGTCAACCCGGTCGCCGCCGTCGACGTTGACAAGGACAACGAGACCGCGGTCGTTGCAAACGGCACGGTCAACGTGACCCTGCCCTCGTGGGCCACGGTCGGCACCCACATCTACCTCAATGTGACGATCAACAACTCCTATTGGCCCGCCACCATCAGCCCGATGACCTCGTCGCTCAATGGCTCGGGCGATGTGCCTTTCACGGTGAGCGTTTCCGTTCCGGGTCGCTCCGCGGTCGACGCAAACGCGGTGATCTCCGTGCAGGCAAACGTCTCGGTCCCGCCGGGATTTGGAAAACTGTTCTGGGGAGAGACGGCGCTGCCCGTCTTGCAGTATTTCGGACTCGATATCACCCCGCGCACCTCGACGAGCAACGAGAACTTCACGGCGCAGGCCGGCAAAGACACGCCATTTGCCTTCCGCCTGCAGAACCTCGGCAACGGGCGCGACTCCTTCGAGCTGCACCTTGACAACCTCGCCGAGCTCCAGTCCCGCGGGATTAGCGTGTACCTGCCTTCGCCGGTTTCCGTTGCGGCGAAAGTTACGGCGAACGTGAACGGCAACGTGAGCGTCCCTACGAGCGTCACCGAGGGGAACTTCACCCTCTCAATCGTCGCGCTCTCGACGGGCGCGGCCGCAAAGGGGCTGACGGTCGCCGCCTCGGCCTTGAAACACTTCTCGGCGACTCCGCCCGACCAGGGCACGAGCACCGGGCCGCCCCCCGCCGTAACGCCCTCCGGAAAAGGCTTCCTCCCTGGGTTTGAAGGCGCAGCAGCGGTTGGCGCAACGGGCATTGCCGCGGTCGCCGCAGTCTGGGCACGCAGGCTCAGACGCCCATAGCTAGACGCAGCATGTCGCGCGTGCCCGGGCCCATGCCGAGCGCGGCCACGGTGAGTTTGAGCAGGCCTGCGAACGAACTCATGTGCCCCTCCTCATCGTAGAGGTCGTTGCGGTAAACCACATCCGTCACGAGCAGGACGACCAAGACGAACCCCAGCTTGAGGGGGAACATCACCGCGGCGGTGCCCGTGTGCTGGATGAGGAAGCCGGGCAGGACGTGTTTTTCTTCATAGTGGAACATGTCGATGCCCCAAAACGTCGCCGCGCCGTCGAGGAACTGGCCAAAGAAGACGAGGACGTTGATCGGCGTGAGCAAGAGGGCGAGGCGCTCGAAGCGCCACGACGCGAAGTAGATCCCGGCGAGGGTAAGCGCGGTCGCAAGTGTGGCGAGCCCCACGATGGCGCCCACTTCGCCGGCACGGGTGGCGACCGGTGAAGCAGGCAGGGGCCACCAGCCCCCGAGGGCGGTCCAGCGCGCGATGAGGTAGGCCGTGAGCGCAAGGAGCAGCAAGCCGGCGATGAGGACGAAGCCGTGCACCTCGCCGGCCTTCGCGCGGCTGACGAGCACGAGGCCCGCAAGGTACGCGCAGGCCAGTGCGCTGAGGAGGATCGGCAGGGGGATCGGCGCGGCAACAAAGCGCGTGTCGACGGCTTGGAAGTAGAGGAGCGTGGCGGCGCCCGGCGCAAAGGCGGCGCTCCAGGCGAGCGCGCCCCTGGCCGGCCCGTGGTCCTTTTGCTCGCGCACCACCCACCACGACGAGACAACAAGCAGGACAACAAGCAGGCCCTCGGCGACGTAGATGATCGGCGAGATGAACGCGAAAGTGAGGGGCTTGCCGAAGTACTGGGCGTCCTCGAGGGCGCGCGCCGCGCCGCCAAGGATGAGGAAAGGCGTCAGCATGAGGAGGAAGCGGGCGTCGACTTTGATCTTGAGCCGTTCGAGCACGCGGTAAATCAGAATGACCGCAGGGACGAGGATGAGCGCATACGACAGGGTGTCCACGACATTGTAAGCCTCGGCCGGACCGCCCACATTGTTGGCGTCGGCTTCGATCGAGCGCCAGAAGTATGGGTAGAGGAACCCGTCCCAGAAAATCCGGGGCGCGACGAGCAGCCCGACGGCGACGATCGCCACGGGCAGGAGCATCGCGACGTTGAGGAGCCGACCGGTGCGCTCGCTTACGGGGGGCAGCTCGGCGCCAAGCGGCTTGCGCGCCCCGCCCTCCTCGGCATCGGCCGCCGCTGCTCCGTCTCGGCCGGCCCTGGGCGCCGCCCCATTCTTGGGCCCCTGTGTTTCCGCCTCCGCCTCGACAACCTTGGCGGGTGCAGGCCTCGCCGCCGCTGCCTGTCTTGCAACGCCCTCCGCGCCGCCTGCGCCAAACGGGCCGCCGATCGAGGCCATGGAGGCGGCGGCTTCCGGCGCGACACCGCGCGCGTGCTTTACGACGGCCACGAGGTTGCTGAGCCGGTTGAGGTCGTCGGCCTCCACGAAGACCGTGCCCGAGGGCTCGGCCGGCACCACCACGCTGCGGACCTCGACCCGTTCCTTGGCCGCGCGCTCCCGAATTCCCTCGGCGACTTCTTGCTCGAAGCCTTCCGTCGCGCGAACGGCAAAAATCTTCGGCGGCGGTTTGTCGCCCGCGGACTGAGGGGCATCGCCGTTCGGTCCGCTCACAGCCCGCGCCCGCTGCGAGGAGCCGGGTACCCCACGTTAATCCTTTCGCCGGGAGCCCTCGTGCTTCACCGTCGCCTGCCGTCCGAAAGGGTAAAGTGTCCTCGTCCAGATGGCGCGGCGTGAACCCGTCCTTCAAGAAGACCCGAGGGATGCAGCTGCCGCGCGAGATTGTCGCGGGCCACGGCGTGCTCCCCCAGGTGGCGCAGATGGCGCGCGACTTCGGCCTCAAAGGGACGGGCGTGATCGTCTGGGGCCCGCACACCCGCCCCCTTGCAGGCGACGCGGTCGCGCAGTCCCTCTCCGACGCCGGCTACGACCTGCAGACCTACGAAGCGGGCGACGCCACCGCCCAGAGCGTTGCCGATGTGAAGGAGATCGCGGGCGAGTCGAAGGCGACCTTCCTCGTGGGCGTTGGCGGGGGCACGAAGATCGACATCGCCAAGCTCGCGGCAAGCGACCTCTCCATCCCATTCATCTCCATCCCCACGAGCTGCGCCCACGACGGAGTCGCCTCCCCGCGCGCGACGATCAAGGTGGATGGCAAGATCAAGTCGTTCGACGCGCAGGTGCCGCTCGGGGTGCTCGCGGACACCGCCGTGCTCATCAAGTCGCCCTGGCGGTTCCTCGCCGCCGGCTGCGCGGACGTGATCTCCAACAAGACGGCCATCCTCGACTGGCGCCTCGCGCACCGCCTTCGCAACGAGGAATTCTCCTCGTCGGCCGCGACGATCTCCGAGATGAGCGCCGACGCCATCATCGGCGAGTCGGAGTTCCTCAAGCGCAACCTCGAAGAGAGCGCATGGATGATCGTGCGCCCCATCATCGTCTCGGGCGTGTCGATGGCCATCGCCGGCTCGTCGAGGCCGGCGTCGGGCTCGGAGCACCTGATCTCCCACGCGCTCGATGCCATCGCGCCCGGCAAAGCGCTCCACGGCGAGCAGTGCGGCGTGGGCACAATCATGATGATGGCGCTCCACGGCGGGGAGTGGAAGAAGATCCGCACGGCGCTCGAGAAGGTGGGTGCCCCCGTCACGATCCGCCAGCTTGGCATCACCAAAGAGCAGATGGTCGAGGCGCTCACGACGGCCCACCGGATCCGTCCCGACCGCTACACGATCCTCGGCGACCAGGGCATAACGGCGGAGGCGGCCGAGCGCCTCATGGAATTGACGGGGGTCTCGGCGTGAACCTAGCAAGACGGGAGGCGGCAAACCATGGCAACGATCACACTTCTGGGAGAACTGCAAGCCAAAGTTGGGGAAAGGTTTCGCTTCGAGGGCCCGAACGAGGGCCCCGAGGCTTTGTGTACGCCGTGCCGGCTAAAGGGCACCTGCTTTGCCCTTGAGCCCGGCGAGTCCTACGAAGTCGTCGCGGTGCGCGACAAGGACCACCCGTGCTTCCTCCACGAGTCGGGGCGCGTGCGCGTCGTCGAGGTCGAGCGCGCGCAGCACGAGGTGATCCTGCCCTCGCGAGGGACGGTCGAAGGGGAGTCCTTGCTCTACCCGGAGCGCTCGTGCGAATATCGGGGCTGCCAATTCTGGGGGGACTGCGTGGGCGCGCCGCTGCGGATCGGCCATTCGTACAAGGTGCTGCATGTTGGCGAGGTCATCCCGTGCCCGCTCGGGTACGCGCTGCGGCGCGCGACGGTGGCCTCGAAGTAGCGACTAATCGGCCAGCGTGAAGAGCTGGTCGTCCCCGCCGACATCGAAGAGGCCGAGCCTTGCGCCAGCATCGAGCCACCCGTGGGCGTAGTTGATGCACGAGAGCGCGTTGACGAAGTCCCCCTTGTCACGGAAGTGGCGCGCGTCGGCCTCGTAGGCCTTGGCCATCCCCAGGAAGTCCTCGGCGAGCCGCCTGTGGTGCGAGCGCGCGGGCGGCGCGACCTTGACGGTCTTGAGGGCCCGCCCCGTGAGCGCGAGGTAACGCTCCAGGTGCTCGGGGGTAACGGTCACGCGCTTGCGCGCGGCGCTTCTTCCGGGCACCCTTGCCTCAGCTCCGGACGACCTGCACACTTCCGCCGCCGTGCTTGGTCTCTCGAACGCGCGTCTTCACCACAATCGGCGCGGCGACGGCGCCCCCCGTGATGAGCGCCTCGCCGATGGCGAGTTCGCGCACCTCTTCCATCATCCCCTCGGTGAGGCCCTCCACGGACTGCGAGATCGCCTTGAGGTCGTTCGGGTTCGTCACCTTCAGGATGATCTGCGTGTGGCACTGCGACAGGATGTTCTTGTCGACCTTCGCCGGCCGCTGCGACACGACGCAGAGGCCAAGGCCGAACTTGCGGCCCTCCGCCGCGATCGTCTTGAGGATGCTCGTCGACTTGGCCACCCCGATCTGCGGGCAGAAGTTGTGCGCCTCCTCCATCACGAGCATCAGCGCCGGGATCTTGTCGATCTTGCGCGCGTCGAAGAGCTTGGTGCACAGGCGCGCGACAATCATCTCCCCCACCTCGGGGGGCACGCCCTTCAGGTTCACGATCGAGACCTGGCTGTGCTTCACGAGGTCGGAGATCTTCGTGGGGTTCTTCGAGAAGAGGCCCATCGAGTCGAGCTGCTCGAGCGGCGCGACCAGGCTCCACCGCGCGGGCGAGCTCGACGCCTTGATCGCGTCGATCAGGTTGCGAAGCGTGTAGAACGGCGTGTCCTTCTTGAGGTCCTTCATGATCGTGTCGAGGGCCGTGATCTGCGGGCCCGAGAAGGGGATCCCCGTGAACTCGGCGAGGTCTTCGATGGTGAGGTTCACCGAGTCGAATGCGAACTGCAGCGCCTGCGGGTTGAGCTTGCGGTCGGGCGAGAACTCTACGACGTGGTCCGCATAGCCCCGCGGCTTCACATCGAAGGTGTCCATCAGCGCCTGGTCGCGCTCCGAGTTGTTCGGGTGCATGAGCGACGCGTACTCGCCGTGCGGGTCGACCACCACGGCGGGCACCCCGCGCTTGATCATCTCTTCGAGGAAGACGCCGACCGTGTAGCTCTTCCCGCCGCCCGTCTTTGCAAGGATCGAGACGTGCGACGAAGCGATTGTGTTGAGGTCGAGCAGGACCTTGATGTCGGGGTGCCCCTTGAGGAGCCCGATGTAGGCGCCGCCCTTCACCTTGCGGTCGAGCCCGAGGACATTCTTGATGATGTCCGCGTCGGCGCGGAAGATGAGCGAGCCGGCCGGCAGGGGCGTCTCGGGCTGCTGGAGGATCCCGCGCTCATCGCGGTACCCAGCCATCTGGATGGAGGCGATGATCTTTTCCTGGACGGTGACCTGCTCGCCCGAGAGCATCCTCGACGCCTTCTCGTAACTCACGTCCGACTCGCGCTGGAGGTCGACCACCTGGCCGAGCACCCACCCGCAGGAGGGGTGCTCGACCTTCACGTAGTCGTTGCGGCGCAGCGCCGCGTCGGAGACCGCGATGCGAAACGCGGCCGAACCGACGGTGCCAAAAACGGCGCCGATAGGTTTGAGTGCCATCCCGAGGCGCCATTGGCCCTCGACGCGTATTAAGCATTTCTGAAACGGCGGTGATCGATGGCGCGGCGCGAGAATCGCACGGGCGCTCAGCCCCAGAACCGCCGGGTCCGCGCGTAGAGGACCTCCGCGGCCAGGATGTCCTTCAGCAACTCCTCATCCGACTCCTGTTGCTTGGTCAGAATCCGGCCCGCGGTGTCGGGGCCCACGCCGCGCGCGGCCAGGGCAAGGACAGCGCGGTGCCCGTGCCAAGCCACGAGGCTAGCGCTCGTGGAAAGCTGGCGCCGGCGCTTCTGCTCGGCGGGCGAACGGGGCTTCCTCGTAAGGAGCGAGACGGCCTCGCGCTCACGCGGGTGCAGGAGCGCGAGCATCTTGCCCCTGCAGTACGGGCAGCCGTCCTCCGGCTTCGATTCCCTCACCGTCACCGTGCGGGCCTTGTGGCACGCCATGCACACCAACAGGACCCGCGTGTCTTCGAGGCGCCTTCGAAGGGCCGCAAGGATCGCGCCGTCCGGCCGCTGGGGCGCCACCAGTTCGCGCATGCGCTGCCCGCCGGCAAGCCCGATCGGCGAGAGCCCCTGGTGCACGACGGTGATCGCCCCGGCGCGCAGGGCTGCAAGGACCTTCTCGGTGCCGTCCACATCCAGCCGGTCGTGCAGCGCGCGGTCGATGGCGTCGTCGACCAGCGGCGTGCTCCTGAAGCGCTCGAGCATCGCCTTGGCCGAGACGAACCGGTGGTCGGCCCCCTTGCGCAGCGCCCCGAATTTTTTGGCCGAGTGCAGCAGGTTCCACTTGAGCAGCGTCGAAGTGCGCAGCACCAGCCGCATGAATTCTTCGAGCCCTTCGGGAGGCAGGCTGCGCAACAGCGCCTCGACCTCGCGCTCCGTCACTACGCGCGGGAGGGTGAGCACGACCCGGTAGGGGTCGACGAAGAGCCCGACGGAGGCGCCCAGCCGCTGGGTCAGCAGGCTCGTGAGCGCGCGCCCCAGCGTCTCGTTGACCCGGGTCCCAAAGCAGGCGTTGAGCACCACCGTGCGCTCCTCGCGCTCGAGGGCGATGGTCGTGTCGTCCGGGACGGCGAGCCCGCGCCCCCGCTGCTCGGCCACGGTGGCGGCGAATAGGGCCTTGGCGTCCTTCGAGGGCCCGGGCCCTTCAAGCGCGCCCGCGCGGCGCGCGGCCCCGACGCCTTGCGCGACTTCGAAGGGGACGGGGATATCTTCCCCGATCCAAGACGGGACCGCGCCCAAGTCGTCCGAGGGCTCGACGAGCACCGAATCTTCGCCGACCTCCGCGACCCTCCACGACCGGCCCTTCACGATGAACTTGGAATTCTCTTCGTCGAAGGTCGACACGAACGCCTCGTCGAGCGTGCCGATGAAGCGGCGCGACACGATGTCGATCACCGCGTAGGTGCGTTCGTCGGGGATCATCGAAATGTTTTCGAAGAAGTAGATCGGCGTGCCCCCGCGCTTGGAAAACGCCTGCCCCATGTCGCGTACGGCTCCGAGGTCGGCCACGAGCCCCAGCGTGCGGTCGAATTCGAGCTCGGAGAGGTTCCGGAACGGGTACGCGCGGCGCACGGTTGCAAGCGCCCGGGCGCGTTCCACCCGGCCCTCGCTATTCGCCATCGCGATGAGTTGGTTGGCAAGCACGCCGAGCGGGCGCTCGCGCACCCCCTTGCGCTCGATCGCGCCCCGGCTCGCAAGGAGGGCAAGGACGGCGCTTTCGGCGGTGTCGTCGAAGTTCGAGGTGAGCACGAGCCCCCTCGAGGTCTCCGCGATGCGGTGCGAGGCCCGCCCCACCCGCTGGAGGAGCCGGGCGACTTCCCTTGGCGAGTTGTACTGCATCACGAAGTCGACCGCGCCGACATCGATCCCAAGCTCGAGGGAGGAAGTGCAGATGAGCGCCTTCAGGCGGCCGGCCTTGAACTCGTTCTCCATTTCAATTCGCACATCGCGCGACAGCGAGCCGTGGTGGATGCCCACAGCAAGGGCCGGCTCGATGATCGCAAGCCGTGTGGCCAAAAGCTCGGCGGTGTCGCGGGTGTTGACAAAGAGGAGCACCTGGTCGTGGCTCTTGATCTCGCGGGCGCACTCGAAGAGCGCCGCCACCACGGAGGGCGACACCTTGAGCCTCTCGCACAGCGCCTCCACGCGCGGGTCTCCCTCCGGCGGGACGACGGGTGCGCGCACCTCGATTTCCACGGCCTTGGGCAGCTCGACGCGAAGGACGATCACTTCGCGGCCGGTGCCGCCAAGGAATGCCGCGACCTCCTCGGGCGCGCCCACGGTTGCCGACAGCCCGACCCGCTGGAATTCGCGGGAGGAGAGGTCGACGAGCCGCTCGAGCGCCACGGAGAGCTGCGCACCCCGCTCGTCGTCGGCAAGTTCGTGGACCTCGTCGACGACCACCGCCTCGACGCTCTTCAGGTGGCTGCGCAGGTTCTTGCCCGTGAAGAGGAGCTGGAGGCTCTCCGGGGTCGTGATGAGGACCGGGGGCGGGTCTTTCGACTGCTTCGCGCGCTCCGACGGCTTGGTGTCCCCGTGCCTCACCCCGACGCGCAGGCCCGTCTGCTCCCCAAGCGAGGTCATCCGCCGGAGCATGTCGCGGTTGAGCGCCCGCAGCGGCGTGATGTAGAGGAGGCGGAACCCGTGCCCCACCGGCTTTGCCGAAAGCATCCGCTCAAAGAGCGGCAAGAGGGCGGCTTCGGTCTTGCCCATTCCCGTCGGGGCGATGAGGAGCGCATGCTTGCCCTCGACGATCGGGGCAAACGCGAGCGACTGGGGGGCCGACGGCTGCGTAAACCCGTTGCTCTCGACCCACCGCCGCAGCGGCTCTGGGAGCGTTGCGAAGTGGCCCTTGAGCGCCGGGGTCGCCGCCACATTCGCGCCGATACGGCACGCCTTCAAAAAGCCGCCTGTGCGGCCCCGCGCCCTGTGCCTCCCCGCAAACGCTTATGTGAGGCGGCCCCCCGTGGGGCGCGAGGGCCCCCTTGCTCAAGAACCGCCACCCGATCCGGGAAAAGGACGCGCGCGAGGTGGCCGACGCCCTTGCCAACGTCTTCGGCTCGGCCGTCCGCTGGGAGGGCAAGCTCGTCGAAGAGGGCGACGACGAGGGCTTCCGCATCTTCTTCGTCGAGGGCGTCCCGATGGCCTTCTCCGTTGAAGGGCGAGTGATGCCCACGGTGAAGGGGCTGCTCGCCTTCCCCGCCAAGGACCGGTTCGTCACCGTCGATGAAGGCGCAATCGACTTCATCCTGCGCGGCGCCGACGTGATGGCGCCCGGGGTGGTGGCCGCCGACCCGAAGGTCCAGCCGGGCGATGCCGTGTGGATCCGCGAGGAAAAGCACCTGCGGCCCCTCGCCGTCGGCGTCGCCATCATGAGCGGCCCCGAGATGGCGGCAGCCGAGAAGGGCAAGGCCGTCCGCACCGTCCACCACCTGCGCGACAAGCTTTGGGCGCTCACCCAGGAAACGCCCTGAGCCGGGGCAGCGCGCGCCCCCGCGCGGCTCAAGAAGGTTTTATACCGCGCCCCTCGATGCACGCGGCAGCGGGTGGGATCTCATGGGTAAGGGCCTTTTCTCGAAAATGCGCGACGACCGCCGGGCGGAAGCCGACTCGGACAAGTTCATCGACCTTGGCGAGATGGACACCTCCGACTTCGAGTTGGAGGGCGACAGCGGCCGCGCCGAAGTGAAGGTCGCCGAGCTCCACCGGTTCGAAGACCTCGCCAATGTGACGACGCACGTCTACAAGGGCAATATCCTCGTCATCGACTTCAGCGCGATTGCAAGCGACGACGGCGCCATGCGCCGGATGTCGAACGAACTCAAGGCGGTCGCTCGGGATGTCAAGGGCGATGTCGCGGGCATCGCCAAGAACATGCTCGTCGTGACGCCAGCGGGCATGCAGATCGACCGAAAGGTCATGCGCGGGCCCTTTTAGCGCCCCGGGTTTTCTCCGGGCCCAAACGCCACCCGCCAACCCTTAAATAGCGGCCCTCTGGCTGGAGTTCGATCCCCCTTTTTGGGGGCCCAAATCAAGGGCTGCATTCCATGGAAGACCATCGAGCACGCGCCCCCTTCCGGCCGAGGCGCGACGCCGTCTCCGAGGTCGTGGGTTCGGTCATCCTGCTTGCGATCACGGTCGCCGCCTTCTCCGTCCTCTTCGTGCTCGTCCAGGGGATGCCCAAGCCGACCCCCGGCGTCTCGGCCGACCTGCAGGCCTCCATCGAACGCACCGGCCCCACGAGCGTCAACATTGTCATCGTACACCTCGGCGGCGAGGACCTCACCCAGGGCAACGCGATCGTGCTCGTCACCGTCAACCAGACCACGCTAACCTACAACGTTTCGCAGGGCCTCGGCGGCCAGAACACCTTCGCGGTGGGCAAAGAGTGGCGCGCGAGCGTCCCGCTGCCCGTTTCGCCCGACACACGCGTGGTGGTCACCGTCGTCTCCACCGCGAGCAACAGAGTGCTCTACCTCGCTCAGCTGCAGGCCGGCTACCAGTCCGGCTCGGCCGGTTTCCCGCCGATCATCACCTGGGCCTACGCGCAAGCCTCCGACGGCACCGCGCACGTGACCAGCAACGGCATCCAGACCTTCCGTGTCCACGCCATCGTCATTGACACCGACGGGAACCTCGACGCGACCAACGGCGTCTTCGTGAACCTCACCGTGGTCGCCGCCGGGCCCACGCTGCAGGTGAACGCGATCGGGGCCGGGCGCTACAACCTCAGCCACACCAACGACGCGCACTTCCAGTCGCCCGACCTCGTGGTGGCCACCTCGATCCCGGCCGGCAGCTACTACGTGACGGTCACGGCTCAAGACAACGCGGGGGGCACGGCGACCTACCGCTTCCCCCTGATCATCGACGCGATGGGCGCAAGCGGCGGGCCCACGCTCTCGGTCGATGCCGCCTCAGTCGCGCCGATTTCGGTCAACTCGACGCAGTCGGGCGTCGCCATCATGCGGCTCAACTTGACCTCGACCGGCGGCGACACGAGCGTGGGCCAGCTGATCGTGACCAAAAGCGGGTCGCTCCCTGACAGCCAGGCGTCGCTCTCCGCTTGGCTCGACGTGAACGGCAATGGCGCCTTCTCGCCCTCGGACGACCTGGAAGTGACTGCCGATGCCGGGTTCGTCGCAGGCTCGGCCAATGTCTTTGCAGTGCCCATCGCAACGGTGCAGAACGGCACCACCAGCACCGTCTTCCTCGTCATGGGCCTCATCTCGGCCACCGACGGCACCAACGTCACCTTCACTCTCCAGGCGACCTCCTCGGTGCGGGGCACGGGCGTCCCCGGCGGGGTGGCCGCCAATACCACCGGCGCGTTCCCGTTCTCCACGACCGACATCGTGGTCGGCTCGAAGCTCAGCCTCGAACCCGTCTCCGGCGTGCCCGACCGGCTGATCGCCGGCTCCAAGAACGTGCGCGTCTTCGAATTCACCGTGAGGGCCGCCGGCGAGCCGTTCAGCCTCAAGAAGTTCAATGTCACCCTTACCGGCACGATCCCGCGCTCGAGCGCCTCCGCCTACGTGAAGATCAACGGTTCGATGATCTCCGCCGCGCAGAACTTCGACTCGTCGCGCGTCGCGCGCTTCAGCGTCAGCTTCCAGATCCTCGACACCGCCGGATGGATCCCGCTCGAGGTCTACCTCAACATCTCCGGCAACAGCGGCCAGACGCTGGGCGTCCAAATCGCCGCTGTCACCGAGAGCTTTGCCCAGGGCCAGATTTCGTCCAAGGGCCGCAGCGGGATCTCCAGCCAGCCGTTCCCCCTCGACTCGGGGACGGTCACGCTCACGAGCGCCGGCAACCTGTCGATCGACGAGTGGAACGAGACCGGGCTTGCCACCGCCGTGCGCGCGGGGATGACCGGCATCTACCTGCACACCTTCAAGCTGCGAGCGCACGGGGAGAACATCGACTTCAACAAACTCGAATTCGTCCAGACGGGCAACCTCACCGACGCGCAGTATACGGCCATCACCGTGCGCGTGCGCGCAGGCGTTTGGCTCTCGGGCACCTTCTTCGCCGGCAAGGTGACCTGGGACGCCGGAGTCACCGGCAAGCTGTTCGCGATTACCATCAACGTGACGAACACCGGGGAGGCGGTGCTCGATGTCTACGCGAACATCACCACGGGCCAGCAGGCCAAGCAATTCTCGCTGTACCTCAACGACAATACTAGAGCGCGCGGGTACGGCAAGACTTCGCTTTCGACACTCTATGCCGACCCCGAGCGCGCGCCCTACCAACTATCCCTTGGCGTCCGGCGCATCCAGGGGGACCTCCTCATCTTCGGGACGAACCTCGCGCCTTCTACGGTGCTTGCCACGGCAAACCTCATGCCCTGGCTCAAGCTCACGCTGAAGCCTGTCGGCGAGAACCTCACCTTTGACGAGGTGTTCCTGCGTTCGCTCCAGGGCGTGCCCCCGGCCGGCGTCGTCGTGCACCTGTACCGCGACACCAACAACGACACGACGACCGTCCTCCAGGGCGACGACGTCGACATCGGCTCGGCCGATGCCGGGGTGTTTGGCAGCGACGCGCTCAAAGCGTTTGCGCCCGCCTACGGCGTGAACATCGGGGGCGACACGAACATCCTCTTCGTGTTCGACTTTGCCCCCAGCGCCGCAGGCTTCCAGATGGAGTCGCGCGTGAACACGAGCAACACGACATTCCGGGGAATCTATTCGGGCGCGACGATCACGCCGAACACCCAGGTCGGGATCACCAACCCCACGCAGCTCATCTACCAGACGCCCCCCGTCACGGTCTACGACCGCGGCACGCTCTCGCTTGCCACGATCAACCAGAACGGCGACCATGTAAACTACAACGTCCTTGCCAAAATGATCCGGATCACCTTTTCAGCGGCCGTGGAAGGCGTGGGCATCACAGCCCTCAAGGTGCATATGCTCGGAAACGTGACGGGCTCCGTGATCAACGTCGCCGCGTGGTGGGACGTGAACAAGGACGACGACGTGACCGGCGCCGACACCCAGCTTGGACTCTCGACCTTCGGGTCGGGCGATGTGACCTTCTCAGGCAGCCCGCTGCTCAACATCGCCGCGGGCGGCAACGAACGCATCATCATCCGCATCCTGGTCACCTCGTCGGCCTATGCCTACAAGACCGTCGGCGTCGAGCTTACCTCGGTCTCTTTCCTCACGGCGAGCGGCGCCACGAGCGGGCTCGGGATCACCCCCTCGGGCACCTTCCCCATCACGAGCCCTGCAGTTCCGATTTGGCCGTAAGGCTGGGGAGGCGTGAATCTTGCCGGAAGCGAAACGCCGCTTGCGGGCCACTGCCGTGCTCTTCCCGCGCCGCCAGGAACGCGCGGTCTCCGGTGTGGTGGCCGCCTCGCTTGGCGTCGTGCTGATCTCCGTCCTCCTCGGGATGGTCGTGACGTTTTGGGTGCCGGCCTGGGGCTACGACAGCGACGTGGCGCACTCGCGCCAGGTCGTCAATTCCTTTTCCGAATTCAAGAACGCCGTCGAGCTGCAGACGCTCCAGGGGAACTCCAACCAGCTGCTCACCACGGGCTTCCCGCTCGGCGTAAGCGGCGTCCCGCTGTTCGGCGCCGAGACCCCCGGCCAGCTGTCGTACCAGTACCTGGAGGGCGGGCGCGTCCGCTTCCGGGCAAACCTCACCGACCTCAACGGCGAGGTGAACTTCTCGGCGACCGGTTCGCTATTCTACAAAATGCAGAACCGCTACTTCGTCCCCCAAAAGATGTCCTACGAGACGGGCGCGCTCATCGTGGCCCAGGGAGGCGGCCAGACCGTCCGCCTCACGCCGCCCTTCCGCGTCGAGAACGGGACGGGCGGGCTCGACGTGTTCATTTCCTTGTTTACCCTTGACGGCACGAATTCGGTCGTGAGCGGCGTCGACAGCCACACGGTCTCTTCGCGCCTCTCCCTCGCCCAGACGTTCAACTACACCTGGCCCGGGCTCAACACCATCTCCCTCAACGTGTCGACGTTCTTCGTGGACGCCTGGGCGCAGTACTTCCCCGATGCGATGAACAGCTCCTCGGTGAACTCGACCCTCTACAACGTGTCGAGGTACCCGGCGGCGGCCCCCGAGACGGCCACGCTGCGCCTTTCGGGCGTCCACACGCTGACGGTGACCCTCGCGCTCATCCAGATTCGCGTCGACTGAACGCGCCCACTTACCAGCGTGTTCCGCAGACGCGGCACGAGTTCTTGCCGTCGCGCTGGACCACCCAGTTGCCGCCGCAGTTGGGGCAGACCGGCGCGGCCTTCGCACCCGCGTCCTTCCCCGGGGGGGCGCCCTTCTTCTCGTACCCCACCGGGATGTTCTTCGCGGGCTTGGAGAACACATCGAAGGCCGTCTTGCGCGACTTCTCGGGCGCTTCGGCCGGCCGCTCCTCAGGCGAAAGCCCGCCCGCGGGGCGTTCGCTCTTCGGCGACGAGGCGGCCCGCTTCTCGCTTGCTACGGGAGCTTCGCTCCTTGCAATCTCCTGCAGCTCCTTGCGGATTTCGCCCGGCAGCACGTCGCCGCCAAGCTCGGGCGCGGCCTTCATGAGCAGCTCGCGCAGCACGTCCTCCGGGATCTCTTCGTCCGGGGTGGGGTCAGGCTTGGTCGAGGTCGCCGCCGCAGTCGTACGCGACAAGTCGAGGTTCGCGGTCCCGAGCGAGACCGGCTCCCTCCTCGTCGGCTCGCCGCCCTCGAGGGCCGACACTTCGCGCACCGGCGAGTCGGCCTCTTCGTGGCGCGGGAGCTCCATGCGTTCGAGCGGCCGGTCGGCCGATGGCCTCGACGGCGGCGCGCGCGTCGCGGCGGAAGGGCCCGCCGCCCCGAAGGTCGGCGCGCTGCCCTTCTCGCCCAGGTCGAGCGTGTCGGTGGTGCCGGGCAGGCGGAACTCCATGTCCTCCAGGCGCCCCCCGTCGGCGCGCCTTGCGGTGAGCGGGATCGACTCCGGGATGTCGAAGCCGGCCGGAACCCCCGCAGAGGGCTCGGGGATCGTCGGCCCTTGCTCGCGCTCCTCACGCACGACCGAGGTCGAGAACTTCGTCTTGCACTGCGGGCACTGGCTTGCGTCGGGCTGGATCCAGGACCCGCATTTGCTGCACTTGGCGACCGTCACCTCAAACTCGACCCCGCAATTGCGGCACTTGCGGTCGGTGGCAAGGGTGGGCTTCTCGCAGCGGCCGCAGACGACGAACTCGCCGCGGCCCACGCGCCACTGAGTCCAGGCATACACGAGCCCGAGACCGCCGCCGAGGGCGATTACGATGGCGAGCAGGAGCGCGAAGAGGTTGATCGTGGGGCCGTGGGAACTGGGCGGCGCCACGACCTGCGTGCTCACCTCATAGGGGAACGCCACCGTATCAGAATCGACCGATCCGGCAAAGGAAGCGGTGAGCCTCAGGTCGTAGTTGCCCACCACCGTGGGCGCAAGGAGGCGGAACAGGAAGCTGCCGTCCACGTTCGTCCGGTTCGTCCGCGGCGCGGCACCCGACGAGGTCTCGAGCGTCACGGTGGCACCGGCGATCGGCCGGCCGGCGTCGTCCTTGACCACGCCGACCAGCGAGACCTGCTCTGCGGGCTTGAATGTCCGCTTGGCCACCGAGGCGAGGATCACGAGTTTTGCGCGCGGCGTGAGCGAAAAGGACCCGCTCATGTCCAGCGGGCCGGGCAGGCGCGAGGCCCCGACCGAGACAAGCACATCAAAGAGGCCGGGGTTCGCAGGCAAGCTGAAGCTTGCGGTGCCCAGGCCGTCGGGGCCCTGCACGAACGAGCCCACGACCGCGCCCGCCATCCGCACCGTGCCGGCCTCGCCCGCGATGGGCAGGGAAGCGTGTTCGCCCCCCGCTTCGAAGTCGTAGTCTGCGGCAACATAGACCGTCGCATCCTCGCCCGGGAACACGGGCGCGGTGAAGTTCAGCGGGCCGAGCGCTGCGCCAAACGAGGTAAGGAACACCGCGAGCGAAGCGTTCGGCAGGTTGGTGGCGAGCAGGCGCCACACCCCGGAGGCCAACCGGGTGACCAGAGCGAAGCTGCCCTGGGCGCTCGCTTGACCGAAGATTTCGCCGAGCGTGAGCGCAAACGAGTCCGCCTGCGTGGCGTCCCACGTGATCGTTGCCGAGGACGAGCCCGCGCGCGTCGCGTTGATGCGGTACAGGGGGCCGGGCGTGGTCGCCCCGCCCTCCGTGTGGGAAACAAGCAACAGGACTTCCGCCGCGCCCTGCGGCCCGCTTGTCGCCGTCTCGGTCCGCCCGCCGGCCGCCTGGGGGACGGCGACGACCGCCGCGCCCGCCGCGGGCAGCCCAAGGGCGTCAAGCACGCGCACCGTCACGGGCTCGAAGATGTCCAGCGTAACGCCCGGCGCGGCCGTTGGAGGCGCCGAGTCGTCCCCGCGCAGCACCGCTTGGCCCGTGCCGGTGAACGACAAGGCGGCGCTGGGGTCGAACGTGCCGTGGTCGACGGTTACGTTCGCGGCGGTGAGGCTGAAGGTGACCGCGCCCGCCAAGATCCGGGGCCCGGCCAGCGTCGAGTTGTCGGGGCCGAGCTCGAGGGCAAAAGTCCGCGAGGTCCACACCGTTGCGGGGCCAAGGTCAAGGCCCGCGGCAGAGAGGCGTACGGAGGGCGCCCCGGAGGCCCCGACCCCGCCCTGCGCGGCCGCGTCGTACTCGGAAGCGGAGAGCGAACTGCGGTTGGCGGCGTCGATCGGCTCGTAGGTGGTGCCCAGCCCAACCGAGGAAAGTTGTGCCAGGCCGGTTGACCGCAGCGCCACAAGCTGCGAGCCCGCGAAGACGCAGTCGGTCGCCGCAACCGAGCCGACCTGGAGGTCGAAGAGGCGCGACCATACGAACGACCCGGTGCAGTCGAGCCGAGCCGCGTCGCCGATCACCGAGCCCACGATGCGCGAGTTGGTGAGCGTGAGGTCTCCCGCGCTTGTGAGCAGGAGGTTCCCGCCAAGGACGGCGCTGTTCTCCAGGTGCAGGCGGCTTCCGTTGATGAGGTACAGGTTGAAGGGGTAGTCTGAGCGGATGAGGGCGCCCTGCGCCCCGAGCGTGCCGTTGTCGGTAAGGAGGATGTAGCGCTCGAAGGGCCGCGATTGGAGGAGGGTAAGGTTGTGGCCGCCGAGCAGCAGCGGCACGCTGATTTCCACGCTGCGGTTGAGCACCAAGTCGCTGACAACGGTCGGCGTGACATTGATGAGCAGCGGAGGCTCGCCGTAGAGGCCGCCAGGGAGTTTGAGGGCAAGCGCAACCGGCACTACCTGCACGAGCGAGGCCGGGCTAAGTTCGGGATAGAGCGGGAAATTGAACGGCACCTCGTCGGAGGTCGTGCTGGCGCGCCAGGCGGTCACCTTGTATTGGCCGACCATCAGCGCGGCGCCGGAGAGCAGCACGGTGGAAGGCAGTTCGATGTCGACCGAACCGTTCGCCGCCAGGGCGCTTGCCACAAGCGTGGAGTTGATCCGGTGGCGCACCTCGACGCTCGCGTTGGGGACGGGAGCGCCGGTGGGGTCGGTGACCAGCACGCGCGCGGTCCGGTAGAGCGTGCCGCTCGAGGCGCCGCCCGCAAGGAGCGGGGTCGTGGAGGAGACGGAGACAGCGCCCACCCAAACCAACGACACCGCAGAGGTGCCGCGGAATTCCGCGGTCGCGGTCCCGGAGAGGGCCACCGCCGGCTGGAAGGGGCCCTGGCCTTGCGAGAGGGCGCCGGTGATACCCGGGAACACGGCCTCGGCGGAAGGCGCGTTGTCGAAATGGGACTCGACGCGCAAGGTGCTGTCGCGGAAGGCCGCGCCCGAGGCGCCGCCAAGGGCCACGGGCTCCATCGATGCCACGGCCGAGCCCGCGACCGTGACCGCCGCATCTCCAAGCGCGACGCGCCCGGCGTTGAGCTGCGCGCCGGTGAGCGCAAGGCTTCCACCTTCAAGGTCGAAGGACGCGGCGTTCACCGCGGCCCCGTCGACGACGACCGCCCCCGTCGAAGTGGAACGCACCGACGCGTTGAACAGCGCCCCCCGCTCGACCACCAGGCTCCCGGCGCCTTGCAGCTCGACGGAGAGCGAGAAGTTCGAAAAGACTTCGCCGCCGGTGACGCGCAGGAGGCCGTTGCCTTCCACGAGGATGTCGAACTGGTCGTTGCGGAGCTGTTCGAAAATGAGGAGGCCCGCGGGCCCGATCGTGAGCGAGGCGTTGTCGCGAACGGTGACGAAGCCGGTGAACGGGTAGGTCGTGTTGATCGAGCCGACTTGGTTGCCCTGCCACACTTGGTCGACGATCGCGTGGTGGACGCGCAGGGGCGCCGACGCTTCATTGTCCGTGAGCGGCCCGGACTCGCCGGGCGAAGAGTCGATGATGCGCAGCGTCACCGTTTCGATCCCCACGAGCCCCGAGGTGTCGAGCCGCGCCGAGGCCACCGCCGTGCTGCCGCCCCCGACATTTACGGCAAGCGAGGCGAAAACCACCGGCGGGCCGTCACCAACGAGCATTTCGACCGAGGCGTTCGCCGCGGTGAGGCCCCCGTTGGCGACCGTGACATTGACCCAGACCAGGTCGCCGGCCTCCACGTAGGCGCTAGAGAAGGCGAACCCGCTCGAGGCGACCGACAGGCTGACCCCCGGGACCGCGAGCGGAACGGGCAAAGCGCCCGCTGGAGCCGAGGGGACCGGCAGCAGCAGGGCCGCGGTGACTAAGGCAAAGAGCCCCGGGCTCTTCAAGCGGAACTGCCTGGCTTGCGCGTCTCCTCGAGGGCCCATCTGGTGACCGTTCCCAAGCGCCCTCCACCGATTCTTGCCTCTAAGGCAATGACTTCCGACTGGCGGTGCGAAAATCACTCATCCAGTTTTCGGAGGCGCGTCGTTCGGATTTGGGGGGGTCTATTTAAGGGTAGCCACCCGCCTACCGACGCCTATCCTGCCTCGTTTGCCGGCCCCCGATTCTCAAGAAGCGCGCGCCGCAAGCGCCCGCCGACGGCCCGGCCCGGGGCCCTTGCGAACTTCAACGCGCGCGCGCGCACGCGCGCGAAAGCGCCGCGCATTTCACCGCGACTTCGCGCGGATTCCTGCACCTGAGTACTCTTTTATACCGCGACCGTCCCTGTGCGCGCCAGCAGAAGGGGGATTACGGTGAAATCATTCATCGCGGACACGCTTCGCCAGGTCGACGAGAACAACAAGCTCACCCAGGGCGCGCCAGCCAGCGCCACAGGCAGCCAAGAGGACGCCGAACTCGAGCAGATGCTCGAAGGGCTCCGCGTCGATGTTCGCATTTTCGGCTGCGGCGGCGGCGGGTCCAACACGATCAACCGCCTCGTTGAATCGGGCATCCACGGAGCCGACCTCTTCGCGCTCAACACCGACGCCTCGCACCTGCTCCACGTGAACTCGCCCCACAAGATCTTGCTTGGCAAGCGGCTCACACGCGGCCTTGGCGCCGGCGCCCTCCCCCAGGTCGGCGAGGAGGCAGCCAAAGAAGCCGAGGACGACATCAAGCGGCACGTGAGCGGCGCGGACATCGCGTTCGTCACCTGCGGCATGGGCGGCGGCACGGGCACGGGCTCGGCCCCCTTCGTCGCGAAGATCTGCAAGGACGCTGGCGCCCTCACCATCGGGGTCGTCACACTCCCGTTCTCCGCAGAGGGCCACACACGGATGCAAAACGCCCAGTACGGGCTCGACGCGCTCAAGCGCGTGGCCGACACGGTCATCGTGATCCCCAACGACAAACTCCTGGAGATCGCGCCCAAGCTCCCGCTCGACATGGCATTCAAGGTGGCCGACGAGGTGCTGATGCGCGCGATCCGCGGGATCACCGAAATGATCACCACGCCGGGCCTTGTCAACCTCGACTTCAACGACCTCAAGACGATCATGCAGAACGGCGGGATGGCGATGGTGGGCATCGGCGAGTCGAGCGACCCGCGCGAGAAGGCAAAGGAAGCCGTCCAGGGCGCCCTCAACTCGCCGCTGATCGATGTCGACATCTCGACCGCGCACGGCGCGCTCGTCGATGTGCGCGGCGGCGAGGACATGACCATCCAGGAAGCCGAGAGCGTCGTCTCCGAAATCGGCAGGCACGTCCACCCGCAAGCGCGCATCATTTGGGGCGCCTCGGTGGTCCCCTCGCTCCAGAACACGATGCAGGTCATGGTCGTTTTGACCGGCGTCACGCCGCGCGACAGCAAGCCTGTTGTTGCCGGCGCAAAGCCGGAGAAGACGCAGGCGGCCCCGACCAAACCCATCCCGGCCGCTGCAAAGGCCGGAATGGGCATCGACTTCCTGCGCCACTAGCGGCAACGCTGGTCGCGCGCACGCGCACGTGCGCATGCGCGCGCGCGAGTTGCAGCGCCGACGCTCCACCGTCAACTATTTTAGCCGCGCCCCTCGATGGCCCGAGACAGAAGTGGGATGTGGTTGTCGTGAAATCGATCGTCAAGGAACTGCAGGACAAATCTTCGCCGGACGCCTTCCAGACCCCCCAAGGGCTCGACACGCGCGCCGACGACGCGGAACTCGAAAAAGTGCTCGAGGGCCTGCGCACCAACATCAAGATCGTCGGCTGCGGCGGCGGCGGCTGCAACACCATCAACCGGATGGTCGAGGCCGGCATCGTCGGCGCAGAGCTCTACGCTGCCAATACCGATGCCCAGCACCTCCTTACCATCCACGCCCCCAACAAGATCCTGCTCGGCCGCAGGCTCACGCGCGGCCTCGGCGCCGGGGCCCAGCCCCAGGTCGGCGAGGAAGCGGCCCGCGAAGTCGAGGACGAGCTCAAGCGGCGCCTGGGCGGCGCCGACATGGTGTTCCTCACTTGCGGGATGGGCGGCGGCACGGGCACCGGGTCGATCTCGGTGCTCGCCAAGGCCGCCAAGGACCAGGGCGCCCTCACCATCGCGGTCGTCACGCTCCCCTTCCGTTCGGAAGGCGCCGTGCGCATGGAAAACGCGGAGTACGGGCTCGAGCAGCTACGCTACACCGCCGACACGGTCATCGTGATCCCCAACGACAAGCTCCTCGAACTCGTGCCGCGCCTCTCCCTCAACGCGGCGTTCAAGGTCGCCGACGAGATCCTCGTGCGCGCGATCAAGGGCATCACGGAGACGATCACCAAGCCCGGCCTCGTGAACCTCGACTTCAACGACATCAAGACAATCATGAAGAGTGGCGGGGTCGCGATGATCGGCCTTGGAGAGAGCGACGGCGACGAGCGTGCCAAGGAAGCGATCGAGGAAGCGATCAACTCGCCGCTCATCGACCTGGACATCTCGGAAGCCACCGGCGCGCTCGTGAACGTGGTCGGGGGCCCGGACATGACGATCACCGAGGCCCAGGACGTCGTGCAGATGGTCCACGACCGCATTTCGCCGACGGCCCGCATCATCTGGGGCGCGGCCGTCGACCCGTCGCTCGAAGGCAAGATCCGCGTCATGCTCGTGGTGACCGGTGTCAAGTCGAAGCAGATCCTTGGCAAGGAAGAGGCCGCGCGGCGCGGGCGCACCGAGATGGGCATGGAGTTCATCCGGTAGCGAGCGGGCAAGCGCTCGCGGTCTGCGCCTCCGTACCCCCGCAACAATTATATCCGGGGGCAGGCTTGGCCGAATTTGTATCTGTTCCAGATGACCCCCTCTCCCTGAGGGTCATGCGGCCAGGCACCAAACGCGGGACGGGCCGATGGTCGACATCCTCGAGCGGTCGCAGGCGCTCCAAGACCGCCTCGACACATGGCTTTCCAACCGCAGGCGCGGGCGGTACATGCGCGTCCTTAGGCTCGCTGTCAAGCCGGAGCACGACGAATACATGAATACCTTGAAGCTCGCCTTTGCAGGCCTCCTTGTGCTTGGACTCACCGGATTTTTCATGCAAGGCGCAATCGCAGGCCTGACAAATTGGTTCGGAAGCTGGCTGCACCCGTAGAGCCGCTGCCGCGATTGGTGATACCCCATGTCCGAAACCGAAGAGGAACCCGAAACCGCGGCCGGAGAACCGCAGGCCAATGCGCCCGCCGAGCAGGCAAGAGCGCCCAAGCGCGGCAGGGGCAAAGCGAAGGAGGTCGAATACGACGACGCCGAGCCGGTTTTCCCGCCGGCGATCTACGCTGTCAAGACCTCGATCGGCCACGAGAAGACCGTGGCCGACGGCATCGCGTACAAGGCGAAGCGGGAGAAGGTCGAGGTGTACTCGATCCTCTGCCCCGCCCCGATGCGCGGCTACGTCTACCTCGAAGGGGTGAACCCGGACCGCCTGGCCGACCTCATCAAGGGGGTAAAGCGCGCGCGCGGGATGGTCCGGCGGCGCGGCTCCGATGACCCGGCCGAGTCGGCGATCCCAATCAAAGAGATCGAGCACTTCCTCGAGCCCAAGCCCTTGGTTTCGGGCATCGTTGAGGGCAACATAGTCGAGATCACGCAGGGGCCGTTCAAGGGCGAGAAGGCCCGCGTCACGCAGATCGACGAAGGCAAGGAAGAGATCACGGTTGAGCTCATCGAAGCGATGATCTCGATCCCGATTACCGTGCGCGGCGACGCCGTGCGCGTGCTCGAAAAGGAAGAGGGCGAGGAAGGCCCCGGCAACACCGGGTAGCTCGCGCTTGCATGAGGAGGCACGAACATGGTAGACACCGTAGAAGTCATGATTGAGGGCGGGGCCGCAACGCCCGGACAGCCGCTCGGGCCGGCCCTCGGGCCGCTCGGCGTGAACGTGATCAACATCGTCACGGAGATCAACAAGAAGACGGCGGCGTTCAAGGGCATGAAAGTGCCCATCAAGATCGTGATCCAGGCCGACAAGTCATTCACCGTCTCGGTCGGGACACCTCCAACCTCGGCGCTCATCATCGCCGAGGCGAAGATCGAAAAAGGCTCCGGCCAGCCGAAGTCCGCGTTTGTGGGCAACCTAACCTTCGACCAAGTGCTGAAGGTCGCGGCGATGAAGGAATCCGACCTGCTTGGCAAGTCCGTGCGCGACCGCGCGCGCGAGGTCGCGGGCACCTGCGTTTCGATGGGCGTTACGATCGACGGCAAGGACCCGCGCGAGGTACAAAAGTTGATAAGTGGAGGCCAGTATGACGCGGCCCTCCGGGCAGGTGCGCAGTAGGCGCATGGGCCCTTGCCGTAGGAGGGGGGAAACTCCCGCCAGCACTACGGAGGCACGACGACGATGGTTGAGGCACAGACGCTCGCGGCGGTCAAGAAGGCGCTCGACGAGCGCCCGCAGCGCAAGTTTGTCGAGACCGTCGAACTTGCAATCAATTTGAAGGACGTGGACCTCGCCGTCCCGGCCAACCGCATCGACGAGGAAGTACAGCTGCCGCACGGGCGCGGCAAGCCGATCAAGGTGGGCGTGTTCGCCTCGGGAGAACTTGCCGTGCGGGCCAAGCCCGTGGCCGATGTCGTGATCCCGCCCGAGGAGATCGAAAAGATCGCGGGCGACAAGCGCCGCGCGAAGCGCCTGGCGAACCAGACCGACTTTTTCCTCTCGGAAGCGCCGCTCATGCCCACGATCGGGCGCAGGCTCGGTGTGGTGCTTGGCCCCCGGGGCAAGATGCCCAAGCCGATCGCGCCGGGCGCCGACCCCAAGCCCATCGTCGAGACCATGCGCACGACCGTGCGCGTCCGCTCGCGCGACAAGCCCACCTTCCACGCGCCCATCGGGTCGACCTCGATGACCGCCGAGCAGATTGCGGAGAACGCGGACGCCGTGATCAAGCGGATCACGACGAGGCTCGCGCGCGGCAAGCTCAACATCCACTCGGTGTACGTGAAGACGACCATGGGCAAGGCGGAGCGGATGCTCTAGGGGGGAATGCGTTGTCGAAGCGGATCCCCGAAGAGAAGAAGACCGTCGTGGGCAGCCTCGTGCGCGAGCTCGAGACCAAGCGCGTGGTGGGCGTGCTCGACATCCGCGGCATCCCGTCGGGCCAGCTCAACGTCATGCGGCGCGGCCTGCGCGGCACCGCGAGCATCGTCGTGGCCAAGAAGACGCTCGTGCGCCTTGCGCTCAAGGAAGCGAAGTCGAAGGCCGGCGACGTCTCGAAGCTCGAGCCCTACCTCACGGGTCAGCCGGCGTTCATCTCCTCGGACCTCAACCCCTTCAAGCTGTTCCAAAAGCTCGAGGCCACCAAGTCCAAGGCGCCCGCCCGCGGCGGCGAGATCGCGACCGAGGACATTGTGGTGAAGGCCGGCGACACGCCGTTCAAGCCGGGCCCCATCGTGGGCGAGCTCCAGAAAGTGGGCGTCCCGGCGGCGATCGACCAGGGCAAAGTCGTGATCAAGAAGGAAAAGGTGCTCGTGAAGGCCGGGGATGCGATCTCCCGCGAGCTTGCCCCCGTCCTTACGAAACTCGAGATCTACCCGGTGGAGGTCGGCCTGAACCTCAACGCGCTCATCGAAGAGGGCCTCATCTACACTCCGAAGGTCCTGCGGGTCGATGTTGACGCGATCCTAAGCGAGGTGCGCCGCGGCGCGGTATCCTCGTTCAACCTGGCGGTTTACTCGGCCTACCCGAACGAGGTCACGATCATCCCGATCCTGGCGGTCGCGGGTCAAAAGGCGATGAACCTCGCGGTCAACGCAGGGATCTTGAACAAGACGACAGTCAAATTCATGGTCGCAAAGGCGCAGGGCCAGATGTTGGCCCTTGCCTCGCACCTCAAGGGAGGTCTCGACGACGACCTAAAGTCCAAGGTCGAGGGCGCCGCGCCGCCGGCGGCTGCGCAGGCCGCGGCCCCTTCGAAGGGCGACGACAAGAAAAAGGAAGAGAAGAAGGAGCCCGACGTCTCCGAGGACGAGGCGGCCTCGGGCCTTGGCGCGCTCTTTGGATGATCACCACGAGTCGATGAGAAAACCAACGGGAGGAACAACACATGGAATACGTGTACGCCGCGATGCTCTTGCACTCTGCGGGCAAGAAAGTGACCGATGAGGCTGTGACCAAGGTGCTCAAGTCCGCGGATGTCGCCGTGGACGCCACCCGCGTCAAGGCGCTGACCGCCGCCCTCGAGGGCGTGAACATCGACGAGGCGATCGCCACGGCGATCGCAGCGCCGGCAGCCGCGGCACCCGCTGCTGCCCACGCCGCGGGCCCCGCCAAGGGCGAGGACAAGAAGAAGGAAGAAAAGAAAGAGCCCGACGTCTCCGAGGAAGAGGCAGCCGCCGGCCTTGGCGCGCTCTTCGGCTGAAGCGCCCGCGTGTTGTCCCTTCCGCGGGCGGGGCCAGAGGGCCCCGCCCCGGGTTTTTCCCGCCCCAAGGGCGGGCGGCGAGGCGGCCCGAATGGGCGCGCGCAACACCCCTGATCAGACCGCAACCGCTATCTCTGAGTCCGTCGAGTGGCTGGGCAGGCCGTGCGAAATGTCGACTCCCCCAGCGGCCGCCGCCCCGCACAACAGCCGCGCCGCCGTGTTTGCAAGCACTTCCGGGGTCGTGGGCCTTGCGGCACTCGTTGCAATCGGCGGGGGGATCGCCTACCTCATCGTGCAAGGTCCAACGGACACGATGGGACTCGTCGAGGTGTTCGTTGACGTCCGGACGGCCCCCACGAATGACTCCAGCGAATTCGAAGCCCAACCGATCACGATTCTGTTCGATCCCTGCGGGGGCGCCAACTTTGACCCCGCGACCCGCGTGCTAAGCCTGGGCGGGCAGAGCATGCCGGCGAATACACGCAACGTCGTGCTCATCCAATACACGAGTATGGGCGGGGCCTCCAACCAAAGTCAAGGGCAACAGCTCGTCTCGTTCCTCGCCGACGGCCGCACGGTCGAGGTGAAGGCCGCGTACCACGAACCCACCGTGCTGTACACGCTCGCGCCGGGCGCGCCCACGCCCTTCATCCCGGGCCGCGCGGACGAATCCCAAGGGCAGCACGTTGTGACTTCGTACACCGTGAACATGAAAGGCGGGTACTCGCCCGAACTCGAGTACCAGTACGGTGGCCCCTTGACAGTGACCGAGACGCACCGCCTCGAAGGCTACGGAGGCGTGCGCGTCGCGAGCACGGGCGGCGGATTCTGCCTATAGCGCCGGTCATGCTGGCGCCCCCCTCGGCGGGGCAGGCTCGGCCCATTTGGAAGTGTTTTTAGGCGCTCCCCGGAATGAGCCAGGGAACCGCCGAGGGGTTTGAACCCGGGGCGATAGGGGGCGGCAAGGACGGGGCGTTTCGGGCATCTCCCTCAAGCGGCGATTCTTTGCGCAATCCTTGCGGCGAGCGTGCTTGCGCTCTCGCCGCACGCCTCGGCCTCTTCGTACTCCGGGTCGGGCGACTGGTCGATCGGGCCGGCAACAACGGAGACGGTGACCGCCGAGAGCGTGAACGTGAGCGGAAACGTCACCGTGCTTGGCACGCTTACGTTCGTCAACTCCACCCTCCGCATTGACCGCAATATCTCCGTGTCGGGCAGTTTCGCCGCAGTTAATTCCACCGTCTTGTTCACCGTCGATGGCCCCGGCACAAACTACCTTCGCGTTGGGGCAAACGCCTCGTTCACCCTCCGAGACTTCGACAGCTTGCGGAGCACCACCGGCGACCAAAGCGTGCTCCGCACCGACGGGCTGCCCTTCAATTCCACCTTCGGACAGGGGGCGAGGTTGACCATCACCAACTCCCGCGTCGAAAACGCGGGTTGGTCTTCGGGACCGCCCTTTGCGGTGGGCCCCGGCTTCCTGCTCCAGCTGCCGGGCTCCCTGAACATCTCCGGCTCGACCTTTGTAGGCGGCTTCGAGGTTTTCGTGATTACGGGGGCGACCTATGTTCGGGTGACCGACTCCAGCTTCGACGGGGCCGTGAGCGCGGTCAACGTGAGTGGCGACAGTTTTGACGTGTTCGCCAACCTCACCTTCGCGAACTTCACTTACGGCCTGCGCATCAATTCGTCCTCGAGCGTCCTCGTCCAGCACGTCCAGGCGGGCCCCACGGCGGCAACCGCCTACGACCCGCCCCTTGCCCCGCCGCGCGGCACGGCGGTCGCCATCGGACTGAGCACGACGGTGTGGGTCGCGGACCTCCATGTCGACGGAGTCCAAGGGGCCACGGCGCCGCGGTTCCTGACTGGCTTCTTCGTCCTGAATTCAACGGGGGTCTTCCTTAGCAATGTCACCGGCAGCTGGGGGGACGCACTCGGTCATATCCTCGCATCCCCCAGCGTATTCCTCAACGACACGTTCGCCACGAACTTCGACCAGCCCCTTGAGATCTCGTCGTGTAGCAACGTGACCATCATCAACTTCCACGGCACCAACGAGCGCTCGGGTCTCCAGCTTCGCGGCTCTGTGGACGTGCTTATCCGGGGTCTCGTTGCCCGAAACCTCTCCTCGTCAGCCCTCGATGTAGGCGCAAGCTTCGGCCAGTTCTCGCTCATCGGGGCATCGGCCACCGACTCTGTCGGCCTTGCAACCTTCACGGGCAACGCGTCGGCCCCCACCCTGCAGGACCTGACGCTCACCAACGTCTCCTTCGGCGTGCTCCTCACGCTGACAGACGGGTCGGGCCTGACCGTGACCGGCGTCGTCGCGCGCCAAGTCACGCGCAGCGTCATCGACGCCTCGTTCACGAATGTTTCCATCGTTTCGGCGAGCGACTTCGACACTGAGGCCGTCGGGGAATACGTTTTCAACCTCACCTCGGTGAACGCGAGCCGCCTGGCCTTCAGCCGGTTCTTGTCCAACAACACGACGCTGGACGTGCTGCACGTCGCCGCCGCCGCGCTCGACAACGTTACGGTCACCGGGTTCTCCGCCAATTTCCATTTGGAGGCGCTCGTGCGCTTGGAAACCAACGGGGTCAGCGACCTTGCCGTGCACGACTTAACGAGCACGAACTCAAGCGGCATCCTCGTGTTCGTGCAGGGCGGCAGCATCGTTCGCGCCCGAATCTCAAACCTCACGCTCACGACGGGCAACCAGCCGCCGCCGACCGGGCCCCCGGCCTCGATTATCCTTGACGCCACCGGCCAAACAAACGGCAGCCAGCCGGGCACGGCGTTTAGCGCGGTGGTCGAAGGCTTTACCGCGAACCTCTCGAACCGCGGCGGCGTCTATGCAGCTTTCGCCCTTAGCGGCTCGCTTTCCGTGGCGAACCTGAGCCTCTATTCGCTCCAGCTCGATGGCGTCCGCGTCGTGTCGCAGGGCGCGGCCTGGAACCTCACCGTCACGAACGTGAGCTACCGGGCTTCCGACGCCGTCGGCGTGCACCTCTCCCTTGTCGGCGGGCCTTCAGTCACCGACATCGTCGCCGAATCGAGCACGGGCGTGGAGTTCGACGGGGTCACGAACGCGCGCGTGCAGAACATCACGCACAGCGGCGCCTACGCGGCCCTGCACATCGACCAATGTTCGGACCTCTCCGCCGAAACGCTCCACTCGGTTGGCGGCTTCGCCGTCGACGCAACGGGCTGCCAGCGGCTTACCCTTGCCAACATCTCCACGCAGGCAAGCGCCTGGGCCGTGCGCGTCGCCCTTTCCTCTGAGGTCACCGTTGACGCGCTTGAGGCCACCAACTCCGGGGGAGGCGTCGCGTTCCTAGGCGTGAGCCAGGGGACGCTTTCGAACTCGAGCCTCGAGTTCCGGGGCCAAGGGATCCTCATTAGCCAGGGTTCATCTCGAATTTCGCTTGGCCCGGTTGCTGCGTCTTCGCCCACGGGCGAAACCGCGGGCACCTTCCTGCAGGTCTCCTTCGGAACTTATGTGACCGCGACCCAGGTGAGCTTTTCCGGGCGGTGCACGCTCGCCGCCCAAATCCAATTCTCGAGCTTCATCGACATCGCCCACTTCGCTGCAAGCTTTTGCGGGGAAGGCTTCATTCTCGCGACGCTGCACTCTGTCAAGGTGACGGACCTGCGGATGGCCAGCACCTTCACGGGCTCGGCATTCACCGTCTCCGACTCGAGCGATGTGCAGGTCACCGATGCCGACCTTTCACGCGCGGCCGACACCGCGATCATGGCCACGGACGTCAACGGGTTCGTCCTGCGCTCGATTGATGCAAGCGGCTCGGCCGGCGACGGCGCGCTCTTCTTTTTCCTCGCCAACACGAGCGCCGTGGGGCTCAACCTCGACGGCCCCAGCGGCGCCTGCCTCCGGGTCCTCTATTCGCCGCGCAACGTCACCATCTCCCAGGTCTCGGCGAGGCGCGGCCTCTCCGGGCTTGAGGTCCTTGCAAGCCCCAACCTCCTCGTCGAAGACCTCAACGCCTCCCTCAACGGCGGGATCGGCGTCTACACCGACCTGCTCTCGCCCGGCGTCACGCTCCGCAACATCACCGCCTCCTCCAACCTCTGGAACGGAATCCTCGTCTCGGCAAACGGCACGAGGCTGATCGACGGCAACATCAGCGCGAACGGCCAGGCCGGCATCGCCGTGGCCCCCTCGATCCGCCTCGACTGGACGATCGAGGGGATTGCGAGCCTCGTCGACGAGGGCATCGACCTCACGGGCGACCTCCGGCTCTTGCCGGGCTCTGCCCTTACCGTCACGCGCTCCAACATCACGGTCGAGCAGACCGCGAGGAGGCGCGCGCTCGAGCCCTTCGCGCGCATCGAGGTCGGCCCGAACGCCACGCTCGCCCTCGACCACGCGGCCATCGCGCCCCGCGACTCGAGGCTGCCCTACAGCGTCGGCCTCCTCGAGGGCGCCCTCCTCCAAGCGTTCCAGGCGGTGCTCTCCGGAGGGGCCGTCAATGACAGCACCTCGTCGGTCAACGCCACCAACGCCTCCGTCCTTGCCGTGGCGAGCGACTTCATCGGGTGGTACTTTCCGCTCCACGCCACGGGCGGGTCCTTCGACTGCAGCAACTGCACCTACCGGGAGAACCACAATGGGCCCTGGCTGCAGGGCGCCACCGTGACGCTCATCGACTTCGCTTCGCTCGACAACATCCTGGACGGGCTGACCGTCCAGGGGTCGACGCTCGTCCAGGCGACGGGCTCCGCCGCCTGGTTCAACCTCGGGAACGGCGCCGTGTTCGACTCCATTGCCTACCTGCGGTTGACCGGGTTCGACGCCCTTGGCAACGCGCTTTCCGGCCTGCGCACCACCGACTCGAACTTGAGCGGATTCGACATCAGCGTGTCGAGCTCGGGGGGCCAAGGCCTCGTCGTTTCGGGGGGCGCCACGGTGTCGGTTGCAGGGCTCACGAGCCACTCGAACTCCGGCGGGACCGGCGCCCTCTTCCAGGACGTCGCCAGCCTAACGCTCTCGGCCCTCGACATCGACGCCAACGGCGGGAGCGGCATCGAACTCCACGGCGTAGGGTCGGCGGCCCTCACCGGCGGGCGAATTGCGCTCAGCAATGTCTTCGGGCTCCTCGCGCTCGGCTCGCCGCAAGTCACTATCGAGAAAGTCACCTTCGAGGACGACATCGGCGCCAGCCTAAGGGCCGAGTCGGGTGTGGGTCTTTCCCTGGCCAATTCGTCGCTGCGGACCCCCGCCGATTACGCGGTGGTGCTCACCGGCGACGCGCGGGCCACGCTGGTCAACCTGACCCTCACCGGGAACGTGAGCGGCCTGCTTGCCACCGACAATTCGACCGCGCTCCTGCTGAACTCCACCGGCAAGGGGCCCACGGTGCTTGCCGGCGCCGTCGTGCGGATCGGCTGGTACCTGCGCGTGCTCGTCCAGGACTCGGCTGGGTACCCGGCGCCTCTCACGGCGGTGCTCGTCTCCAACAGCACGAGCGCGACCGTCGCAAACGCCTCGACAGGCAGCGGTGGGGCCACGCCGCTCCTGCCCATCGTCGAGCGCGTCGTGCGCTCGGCCGGCCGCGTCGAGTGGTTCGGGCCGGAACAGGTCGACGCGCGCCACCCCCTGCTTGGCAAAGCGCGCGCCTCCCTCAACGTCACGCGGTACACCGCCCTTGGCGTGAAGCTCGACAACCTGACGCCCACCACGGTTGCCGTGGCCGAGGGCCCGCGCGGGCTCGGGAATTGGTTCGTCGGGCCGCCCACGGTGACCTTCCTCGCAACCGACGACCGCGCCTCGGGCATCTCCCTATTTTTCCGCCTCGGCGGGGGCGCCTGGACGCAGGTGCACACCGAGTACTCGACCGCCTCCGGCTCGGTCCGGCTGGTCAGCGAGGGGCGCGACCAGGTGGAGTACTACGCAGTCGATGAGGCGGGCAACGCCGAGGCCCCCCGCACGCTCGAAGTGCCCGTCGATTTCACGGCCCCTTCCGTGTCTTTTGCCGCCCTCGACCCCGTCGCCTTCGCAAGCCCCATGGTGCTCGCCTGGTCGGGTTCCGACGGCGTGGGCAGCGGCGTGGTCTCCTTCGACCTCGACTACTCGTTCCAGGGCCAAGCGTTCCGGGGCTGGCAGGACGCCACCTCGAACCGATCGGGACCGTTCGCCGTCGAGGAAGGCTCCTACCAGTTCAGGGTCGTTGCGCACGACGCGGCCGGCCACGACTCGGCGCCGGCCTTCGTTAGCGTGCGCATCGCCCTTTACGGCACCGTCCGCCTGCGCGTCCTCGACGCGCAGGGCGTCCCCGTTCCCTCGGTTTCCGTCGCCGTCGAGGGCCAGAACATCCTGAAAAACGGGTCGGGCGTAATCGAGGTGGGCGGCGTACTTCCAGGGGCGGTGCGGCTCCGTGTGACCGCGCCGGGGTTTGAACCCCTCGTCGTCAACGCCAATGTAACGGCAGGGGCCGCGACCGATGTACAAGGCGTCACCCTCGTCCGTTCGCGCAACGGCGGCGAGTTCGACCTCACCGCCCCCTACCTGCTCATGGCAGCACTCGTGGCCGTGACCGCGGCCTATTACTTCCTCATGCACAGGCGCTGGGCGGTGCGGCGCCGCGCGCGGGAACGCGAGGAAAAGGCCGACCGCGAGTTTAGCAAACGCAAGCGCGGCCCCGGACCGAAAGGCCCTGAGCCATCAAAGGCCAAGCCCGTGGAAGAACGCGCTGATGGCGGCAACGGTGGCGGGCCAGACCGCGAGAAGGGCAAGTAGCGCCGCGGCGAGGGCCGCGACCGAGATCCCGTAGGCGCGCGCGCGGTTGCGCTTGCCCTCGACCTTGACGAGCTCGCGCATGAGCTTGAATTTGTCAAGCTGCTGCTTCTGGAGCATCTCGGTGTACTTGTCCATGTAGTAGAGTCGGCGCTCGTACTCGTTGAGGCGCATTTCCAGGTCGTAGGCCTTGGCGCGCATCTCGGCGTCCACGGCCCCGGCCGGGGGCGGCGGCGGGGGCGCAAGGTCGACCACCGGCGCGGAAACTGCCGAGGCCGCCTCGGCCGAACGAACCGCCGCGGACTGCGGGAAATTGTAGTAGTCGACCTCCTGGAAGACATGGTCGGCGCCTTCGGGGACGTTGACCAACGTTGGCGCCGATCCCTTGGTCGTCCCGGCAGAGGTTCCAGAAGCGCTTAGCGCCGTCCCATCGCGCGCGAGGTTGCGCGGCGGCTGGGACCTCGAGGGAGCGGCGGGGTCGGCGGGCGTCAACACCGCGCGCAGCCCGTGCGGCGCGACTTCGAGGTTCGCGCGGATCGCTTCCGTGCGCACGACGGCTCCTTTCTCGACGGTGCCATCGACGAGGGCCGCCACCTGCTCAAGCGCCTTGCGGGCGCGCGCGAGCGAGGCCGTGAGCTTCATCGTCTGGGGCTCGAGCCAGGGGTTGATCTTGCCGGCCGAGGCGATCTCCTTCTCCGCCTTGGCCAACCCTTCGGCCGCCTGCTTCACTTTCGCGAGGTGCCGTGCGTCCTCCACATCGGCCGCCGCGACCTGCTCGCCGAGGAACCGGGCCTCGGGCGCCTCCAGGCGCGCATCGTTGTCCCAGGCCATCACGAACGCGCCGGACGGGTCGTCGAGCAGCGCCTTGGCCTTGGCATAGTCGGAGGGAAGTGCGGCAAAGCCGGCCGCCTGCGGCGAGCGGCGAACGGAGAGCAGGAGCGTCTTGTTCGAGAGCAGCAGCGCCTCGATGCGGTACGGGTAAGCGCGGTAGAGCGGCGGCTCTTCGCCGGCCGACAACCCCGAGGTCTCGACCTGCTTGCGGTAGGTCTTCAGCAGCTCCTTTGCAAAGAGCTCGGCCGTGTGCTCGTTGATCTTGGAGAGCCGCTCGGCGGCTCCCTCGACGCGGAAGCGCTCCGCGCGCTCCACGGCGTCCTCGTTCGCCTCGAAGGCGCGGCGCTCCTCCGCCGCCGCGCGCTCGGCCGCAAGCCCGCCGATCCGCCCCTCGAGGGTCCCCAGCTCGATCGAGGTCTCCGAGAGGGTCTTTTCAAGCCACGGGTTCGCCTTGAAGAGCTCCGCGATCTTCGAGCGGACCTCGCGCATGTCGTCGGCGGCGGCCTTAAGCGCGCCGGCCCAGTTGGGCGCGGCGATCGCGCGGGCGCAGGCCTCCGACGCCACCGCCTCCAAGGTGGCATCGTCGTCCATCATCGACGGGTAGAGCACCACGAGGTGGTCGTACTCGCGCGGCTCGAGCGCCCGCTTCAACGCATCGACGGTGACGGCTTCGCCGCGCCAGAAGTCCTCGGCCACCCCGGCCTTGAACGTCAGCACCGCGCAGCCGTTGTCGAGCAGGTACGCGGTGGCCCCCACCTTCGCCGAGTCCTTCAGGGGCAGCCGGTGCGCCTGCGCCCAGTGGTCGCGCTCCGAGACGCGGCGCAGCGCCTCGAGGTAGGCGACCGCGAGCTTCTCGGCTTCTTGGCGCGTGCGCGTGGCCAGCGTGAGCACCTCAGTCCCCCACCCAAGGGGGCTGTTCAAGCCCGCTATTCCCGTTAAGAAACTTGCGCCGCGGCTCGCGAAGCGCCGGGCGCAGGAACCCAGGTTGCCGGGTTATCCCGACAAGAACCCCCAAAGTTCTTCTCCTCCCTTCGCGCAGGGCGCCCTGCTCCGACACAAGTGGGCAAGGATTCGTGAATTGCCCCGACGACGCGGAGCCACAGGGGCCCACAAGGCCCCGCACACGGCTGTGACCCTCGCGCCCCAAGCGCGCCCTAAAAAAGCGCGCCATGAAGACGCGCGCTAGCACGGCCGCACAAAACCCCCCAGTTCGGGTCAGGAGCGGGAGAGGCGGTCGCGCTCCTGTGAACGCATCCGTTAGAGCTGGGGGACAACCGCCCTTCAGGCGCCGTCCTCTTCCTCTTCGACGGGCTTCGGGCCCTTTTCGTCCTCGCCGTGCTCCGGCGGGTTTCGCCCCTCATCGTCCCCGATAGGCGCCTCCTCGAAAGCGCCCGCCCCTTGCGGGCCAAACGACGACTTGATCTCGTATTCCTGGGCCGGGGCAAGCTCGCGCTTGACGGTCTCCAGCGTCTTCTCGACTTTCACGATGTGGCAGATCGGCGAGCCCGGTTCTGCGAGCGGCTCCGTGGTGACGCCCACGATGATCCCGGTGAAAGGCGCCGTGATCCGGTCGACCGCGGTGCCAAAAGGCGAGGTGACTTGGGCGAGCAGGTCGCCCTCGTAGGCGAGCGTCTCGGGCTTGGTCTTCATCAGCAGGATACCGCCGCGCTTGGCGCGCAGCCACTCGGTGTCGTGCACGATCGACCGGAACGGCGGAGCGAGCACCGTGCCGTCGATCATCCCGAGCTCGACCATCACGTTGAGGACCCCTGAAAGGCCCTCGCGGATGTAGTCGAACTGGAAGTGGTGCGCCTCGCCCATCTCGACGGTGATTGTGGGGATCCCGTTCTTGATCGCGTTGTACCGCAGCGTGCTGCGGCTGCCTTCATTGTTGATGATCACGCGGGACCCGAACGCGCGGGCGATCCGCTTGACCTCCGGCTTTTCCATGTCGGCGCGCGTGTGGGGCATGTTGTCGCGGCCCTCGGCCGCGGTGTGGAGGTCGATGCAGTAGTTGGCCTTCTTCACGACCTGCTCGAAGAACTCCGAGGCGATCCGCTCGGCCATGTTGCCGTCCGGGACCCCCGGGAACGAGCGGTTGAGGTCGCGCCGGTCGGGCAGGTAGCGGGTCGAATTGAGGAAGCCAGGCACATTCACGACGGGCACGCACAGGAGCGCCCCGCGCATCGTGCTGTGGTCGACCTCGAAGATGAGCTCGCGGACGATCTCGACGCCATTGAGTTCGTCGCCGTGCACGGCAGCGTTCACGAGCAGGACGGGGCCAGGTCCCTTGCCGTTCACCACGATGATCGGGATGCGCATGGCCGTCGTGTCGGCGTATTCCGACACCTTGAGGGCGAAGGTGCGCGTCTCGCCGGGGCTCGTCTCGACCCCGCCGATGACGATGGGCTTGTTCACCCACTCGCGCTTCTCGGCCTTCTCGGCCCTCTCGGCTTCCTCCCTCTTCTCGGCCCGCTCTTCCTTCCGCTCGGCCCGCTCGGCCTTCTCGGCCTTCTCGGCCCGCTCTTCCTTCCGCTCGGCCCGCTCAGCCTTCTCGGCCTTCTCGTCCTTGCGATCGCTCGCGGCCTCGCCGTTCTTGGGCATCCCCACCCCTCCTACTTCTTGCGCTTGGCTTCCTTCGCGATGTATTCGACCATCGCGCGGGCCACATCCTTGTGCGTCGCACGCTCCAGCCCCTCGAACCCCGGCGTCGAGTTGGCCTCGATGACCACCGGCCCGCCCTTGGCTTCCAAGATGTCGACTCCTGCGATCTTGAGGCCCAGCACCTTCGCACTTTTGAGCGCCAGCTTCTCCTGCGCACTGTCAAGCTCGATGGGTATCCCGTGCCCGCCTTGGTGGATGTTCGCCTTGAACGCGGTGCCGGCGGCCACACGCCGCATCGCCGCGAACACCTCGTCGCCGATGACGAACGCGCGCACGTCGCGCCCGCGCGACTCGGCAATGAACTTCTGGATTTGGATGTTTGCGCCGAACCCCCAGAGCGCCTCGAGCACGCTCTCGACGGTCTCCAAGGTGTCGGCGAACATGACGCCCGCGCCTTGGGTCCCCTGGTTCATCTTGAGGATGACCGGCGTGCCCCCGACGAGCCGGATGGCCTGGAACACGGCGTCGGGGGAGCGCGCGAGCACGGTCTTGGGGGTGGGCACGCCATTGGCCTGCAGGATCTGGAGCGAGCGGAACTTGTCGCGCGAGTTCAGGATCGACTGGGAGTCGTTGATCACTTGCACGCCCATCTGCTCGAAGTGGTGCGCGACCGCGAGCCCATACTCCGTGACCGTCGTGCCCACGCGCGTGAGGACGACGTCGAGGTCGGACTTGTCCTTCTCGCCGTAGAGGACCCGGAACTCGCCGTCGTCGACCACGAGCGAGCACTTCAGCGTGTTCATGAAGTGGACGGTGTGGCCGAGGTCGCGCGCGGTGTTGATGAGCTTGCGCGTGGAGTAGAGGTCTTTGTTGCGGGAAAGGATTCCAAGGTCCATGGAGCCAGCGGCCTTGTAACCGGGGCAGCGGCATTAAAGGGTTTAGCAAGGCGGCCGTCGCGCGTGGCGCGCCAAGGGTTTCATCCGTTGCGCTCCTACTGCACCAACGATGGTGCGAAAGCCGACGGCCACCTTTGCCACGGCAAGCGACGGAGCCGTGCTCTTGGCCTTGCACGTCCGCCCCGCGGCTAGCGCCGAACACATTGGCCGGGTAGACCCGTGGCGAGGCCGCTTGGAGGTCCAGGTGCGGGCCCCGCCCGAGCGAGGTGAGGCCAATGACGCCGTATGCACGCTTCTCGCCAGCCGTCTCGGCGTCCCTGCGAACCACGTCACCGTTGTTGGCGGGCCGCGGTCGCGCGAAAAGGTCGTGCGCATCGAAGGGCTGGACGAAGCCGCCGTGCGCGCCGCGCTGGAGGCGAGCCGGTGAAAGACCCGACCGAGGTTTTGGAATCGCTCGAGGAGGTGCTGAGCGACCTCTCGAAGGCGAGCCTCGACGGGGCAGTCCTCGTTGAAGGGCGCCGCGACGCCGCCGCGCTGAAGGCGCTCGGCGTGGAGGGCACGATCGAGGTCCTGAACCGCGGCGCTCCGCTGCTCGGTGTCTGCGACGAGCTCGCGGCGCACCACCACCTCATCACCATCCTTACCGACTGGGACGCCAAGGGCGACGAACTTGCCCGCGCGCTTTCCGAGGGCCTCCGCCGCACGGGCGTCGAAGTCGAGGTCGAGGCCCGCAAGGCCCTTCGGCGGCTTACCCGCGGCTCCATCCGCGCCGTCGAAGAGCTGCCCTCGTTCCACCGGCGCGTGGCCGCCGCGGCCGCCTCGAAGGGGCCGTCCGTGAAGGCGGCGACCGACTGGAAGGCGAGGAAGGAGCTGAACATCGAGAGGCGCGCTATCCGGAAGCAACGCGGCGCACCGCCGGGTCGGAGTCCTTGAGGGCGTCGAGCGCTCCCTCCGGGCTCTCGCCGTCGTCGAGCGTGCGCGCGAGGTAGATGCCGGTGCGTCCAGTGCTGCTACGCCTGCGCAGCACCCGGATGCGCCCCTCGATCACGTCTTTGCCGACCTGCAGGATGCGGGCCGCCTCGTTGGCGCGCTCGGCCACGGAGCTCTCGATATGGCCCTCCCGCGTGGGCTCGATCAGCAAGAGGCGCTTGTCCACTCCCGGGACGCGCGCTCCTTCGAGGAGGCCGTCGAGGTCGAGTGCCCCGCCGAAACGGACGAAGCCCTCTTCGATCGGCGTGGGTGGGGTGAGCGGGAGCGCCACCGTGGTCTCCCCGAACTGCCACAGGGCCTTGACCACGGAATTCGGAGTCGCTTGGGCAAGCGAGCGCGACGTCCAGGGGTCGTCCATCGCGGCAAGCGCAACCTCCACGACGAACGACCGCACGCCGTAGGGCACCTCGAGGTCGATGTCGGAGGCGGCGCGCACGTCGCCGCGCGCGACGGAGCCGAAGACGCGGGTGCCCGCAGGCAAAGCCTTCACGAAGGCCTGCGCCCGGCGCCGCTTCTGCAGGAGCACCTTGAACCGCTCGGGCGCGTAGCGCACCGGCGTCGGGTCGCGCGTTAGGACAACTTTCGTGCGGGCCATCGCCCGCGTGTCACGTCACCACTTGAGAAAGTTTGCCCTCGGAGGCGGCCATGCGGATCTCCACCGCGATGCGCCGCCCCGTCGACATCGGCAGGCGCCAGAGCGCGTTGCCGTAAGGGTGGCCGAGGTTCATGTGGATGTTCGTGCCCCCGCCCACGCGCGGCGCCACATCGTAGACGAAGAAGTTCATGTCTTTGTCCACGCAGGTCTGCAGGCAGAAGGGCCCGATGATCCCCGGCGCGTAGTTTTCCTTTGAGGCGGCCACAAACTTCTCGCCAAGGTCGAATGCCTCTTCGAGCAGCGACTCGCGCAGCGTCGCGCTGTTGTGGCCGACCACCGTGTACTCCGGGACCTTCTGCCCCTCCCCGAGCGAGAGCTGCTGGGCCGCCGGAAGGCGCACGTGGCCGTCCAGCGACGACTCGAACCGCCAGTCGACGCCGAGCAGCTCGAGGGCCGCCTCGCGCGTTGCGAGCGGCGAGTAGAACATGTTCAAGTTGAACACGGGGCCGATCACATAGCGCTCGATCCGGGCGCGCGCGAGGTCCTCCCTCGCGATGACGCCCGCCTTGATGAGGCCCTCCGACTTCTCGCGGAATTCTTTCGGCGAAGCCGCCGTAAAAAAACCGCGCTCCAGCTTCTTCTTGGCGTGCGCAAGCTTCACCATGACGAGCCCGTCGATTTCCTCGGGGCTCTTCACGCGCTCGGGGAACGGGATCCCGGCGCGCTCGAGCAGGTCGTAGTAGTCGCGCGCGTGGCCGCGCTCCTCGACGCGCAGCATCCCGCGCGACCCGAAGATGGGCACCTCGAACTTCGACTCGATGTCGTCGAGCGGCGCGTAGGAGGTGAACGAACGGTTCGGCACGAACACCGCGCTTGCCTTTCGCAGCTTTTCCTGGTTCGCCGGTTTCAGGACGTCCGCGTACCGCTCGAGCACCCAGCAGTCATCGACCACGCCCCGTGCGCGCGCGCCGCCCGAGGCCGGCTGCGACTTGAAGTAGTGCGAGAACGTGCGCTCGCGGCCCTCCTGCGCCACGACCAGCGTGGCAAGCCCCTCGGCCGCCGCCCCGTCGCAGATGTCGAGCGCGGAGTGCGAGCCCACGCAGGCGACGGTGACCCCGTCGCGGTCGTAGCCCGACGCGATTTTCGCGATGCGCGCGCGCTCGACGGCCAAAAACTCCCTCCCTGGAGCCGGCCATCGGCCTGAGGGTTCTTAAACGGTCTGACGCGCGCGGGCGGGCGCGCGCCTACAGCGGCCCGGTGTTGCGCCGCTTGCGCGGCATGTTCGGCGCGCTGAAGTCGAGTTCGCGCGGGCGCGCTTCCGCGTGGGGCTCACGGTGCGTTTGCGAGCTGCCAGTCTCCGTCTGCAAGGGGCCCTCCTCCCCGGTGGGCGCCCCCTGCGCGGCCCGCTCGCGCTCGCGCCTGCGGGTCACTTCGCCCAGGTCGTCCTCGATCGTCGTGTCGAGCGCGTCCGTGTCCGTCGAACGCTCCCGGTTCACGCTTGACATCTGGCGCGGCTGCGAGGGTTGCGACTCGGACGGGGTGAAGTACTTCGACCCCGCGATGCCGGGGTCGGGGGCCCGGTTGGCCGGCGCGGGAGGCGGCGCAGGCCGAGCCAATTCCTTGGGGGCCCTGGGCACCGGCCTCAAGGGGCGGCCGCCGGCCGTGGAGGGCGCAGGCCGCGGCGGCCCGATCCTCTCCCCGATGCCGCCCTCCCCTGCAAACTCGTGGCCCGCGGTGTCTTGCCCGGGCTCGGGCTTTCTCTTGACCGGCCGGGGTCCTTCGGGAGCCATCACGCCACCCCACGTCTTCGAGACCAGAATGCCGCGATAAAATGACCCAGGCGTTATATGAGGCCTTTGACCGTGCCCTGGCCAGCGGGTGATTTCGCGAAGGGAGAAGCCCGGCACCTTCGCCTTGTAGCCTTCGACATGGACGGCGTGCTCATCAACCATGTCTCGTCGTGGCGGGCCGTCCACGACGCGCTCGGCACCCACAATCAGGGGGCCATCGACGCCTATGAAGCCGGGCTCATCGACGACCGAGAGTTCATCCTGCGCGATGTGGCGCTCTGGAGGCGCGCCGACCCCGAACTTAGCCGCGCCGACCTCGCGGCGATCCTTTCCAAGGTGCCCCGCATGCGCGGGATGGCGGAGGCCGTTCGCGCCCTCCGCGACGAGGGCATCGCGTGCGTGATCGTCACGGGCGGCCTGCGCCAGCTCGCCGAGATGCTCGCGCGGGAGGCCCCCTTTCTGGAGTCCCGCTCCAACGATGTCGTCTTCGGCCGAGACGGCCGGCTCGCCGACGATGCGGTTGTGAGCGTCCCGCTGCGCGGTAAGGCGGGCGTGTTGCAGGTGCTCCAGGAGCACCTTGGAATCACGCCCGAGGAAACGGGTTCGGTCGGCGATTCGCACTTTGACGTTGGCCTTTTCGCCCGCAGCCGCGTGGGCGTCGCCTTCAACCCCGTGGATGAGCACGTGGCCGCCCGGGCAGACGCTGTCGTGCAGTCGGGAGACTTGCGCGACGCCGTTGCGCCGCTCCTTGAGAGGATGACGCCCCGGCGATAGTTATCGCGTTCCGTTCAAAGCCTGGCGAGGCCGCCCCGCCGACTATGGCCGGCGGTGGTGCGCTCCTTGCCGTGGCACTGTCGCTTGTCGTGGTTGCCGCCGAGGTCCCGCAGGCCCAGCCCGCGCTCGCGGGGCTCGAAACGATGGAACCGTTCGCCGCAGCCCAGGCGATCGCGTACGAACGCGCCTGGTTCGAGCGCGCGGCCGCGCTCTCCTGGGGCGATGTTCCCTTCGACGCCCACGACCCCTTGGTGCGCGCGCGAGCCGCGGCCCAGTCGCTCCAAGAGCGGATCACGCAGCGGTATCCAAGCGCCCACGGGCCGGTTGAACTACGCCTTGCGAATCTTTCCATTTCGACGCCGGACATTCCTTCCGAGATTCTGCCCCCCGAGATTGGGGTGCGCGTGTCAGGCACCCTGGAAGCCGCCCTCCCGGGGGGCGTTTCGCTTTCCGAGGCGCTCGTCGCCGAATGCGCAGACCCCGCGCAGCCCCGCGCGCGCCGGTACCTCGACGAGCGACTCGCCGAACAGTCGCGCGACCCGCGCTCCGAGACGGCCGCCGCCATCTGGAGTGCGCTGGCGCCGATCGCGGCGGCGGGGGTCGACCTCCAGGAAAGCGCGCTCGACGGCGTGATCAAAGCGGCTCTGGAGCGCGCGGCCCGCAGCCTCGAGGAGGAACTTGGGCAGCCGGGGGACACCTCCGCGGCAAGTCGGGATCTGCAGACCCCCGAAGCATCCGCCCCCGCACCCAGCGAACCGGCCTCGACAGCGGTGCTTGAGTGGGTACCCGGCCCGCTATTCGTCTCCTTCCTGCGCTGGTTCCTTGCTCAGGCCGAGAGCAGCCCGGGAGCCCGAGCGCTTCTCGACGCCGTCCCTATCTTGAATGACACGCTCCTGCCCACGGCCCGAGCACTCCTCTCTGGCGATGAGGGCCCCTTGCGCGCAGTCCTTTCGCGGCTTTCCTCCGGACTCGCGGCCGTGGCGGGCGCCATCGGCGTGCTGCGCTCCGCAAGCCTTGCGCTCATTGAACGGATGGGCGACGCGGCGCGGGGGGCCTCGGTCGCGCTCTCCCGCCTCGCGCCGCTCCCCCGCCAGGTGGGGCCGATGGGATCGGCCGCTGAGGTCGTGCTCCTCGCAAAGGACGCGAGCGCCCGTGCGACCCTCTCATCGCCGGCCGCATTCAGCGCCGAAGGCGGCCTCGTGCCGCCCATCGCGCACCTCCACGTCGCGTTCACCCTCGACAGTTCCGCGCGCGTGAGGGAAGGCGCCCGGTGGACCGAAGCGACCCGAAGCGACCCGTTCACGCTCGAAATCCCGGTCCCGCGCCTCTTTGAGGCCGCGCCCGCGGCCGGCGGTCATGCCCTTGCCGTTGCGCTTCCCCCCGCGCGCGCCGCCGCGCTCGTGGGCCCGCTCTTTTCCTCCTTTTCGACCCTCGATGCGGTGCGCCAGGAGGTCGACCGCCGGCTCACCACCTTCCGCGACGCCGTCTCGCAGCGCATCGCGCAGGGTTCGGCGAGCGGGATTGCGCGCCTCGCCTTCCGCGTGCTCGACGGCTTCGAATCGAACGACCGTGCGCTCTCGGCGCGCGCGCTCTTCGAGATCATGGAGCGCTATTTCCAAGAGGACTTGCGCAGCGCACTCACCGTGAACTTCACCCTCTATGGAGTGAATTTCACCTTGGTCCCTGACCCCGTCGGCCAACAGGTATCCATCGAGCACACCGAAGGCCCGCACACCTTCGGCGCGCGCGTCCGCAGGGTGACGGTCTTGGGTGACCCCTCATCGCCCAAGTTCAAGGACCACTTGAGCCTCGCCCTCGAGCTCTATTGGCGCTACGAGGCGCCCCCGGTGAGCGCCCTGCTCACCCTCGACCCATTCCTGCGCACCGACGAGGGGCTCGTGCGCTTCGTGCTGCGCGTCACCGAGGGCGACGGTTTCCAGATCTCGGTCGTGGCGCCGCGGGTCATCCGCCGCGCGGGCGACTGGCAGGTCGCGCTCTCCGACTTCATCCCGGGGGGCGTCCCCATCGCGGCGACCCCGAGCGGGGGCCTTGTGTCGCTCGACGCAGGCGCCCGCATCGAATTTGCGCGGGTCACGATGCCCACCATCGTCCGGTTCGTCCTGCGGGCCGTCGAGCGCGCACTCTTCGACGTGCTCGAAAACCAGAGCATCGGCGAGGTCGGCGAACAGTTCCACGTCGAACGCCTTGCCCGAAGCTTCCTTAGCCGGCTGGTCAGCCGGATTGCCGACAGCTTCGCCTCCGAGGCTTCGAGGTTCGTGATCCGGGCCGAGGCCTATGTGCGCGTCGTCTGGCGCGAGGCCGCCGGGACGGTCTCGGGCGCGCTCGAGTTGGGGCTTGCCGTCGAGGAGCCGCTCCTCGTCTTGCGCGCCGCGGCCGCGGCCGGCGCCGCGGCCGGCGCCGCAACCCTGGTTGCATCCGCGCTCGAGGCCGCCGCACAGCCCGGCGCGGTGCGCCCGTCGGTCATCGACTACCTGCCTTCGGCCATCCACGAACGGATCGGCCCCACTGCGAAAGTCTCCCTGCACGGCGGCCTCGACGGCCTGCCGCTCCTTGGCCGCGCGCTCTCCTTCCTCCCCCACGCGGAACTCTTCCAGTCCGTCTTCCTCTCGCTCGGGGCCCTCGCCTCGGCTGAGGGCAAGCGCGCCATCCACTGGGTCACCGAGTACGCGGTCGGCTTCGAGGGTTTTGTCATCCCCTCCCGAACGCTCCTGCCGCTCCTCATCGAGCGGGGCGACACCTTGGAGGCGGCACACCTTCAGGTCGAATCGCTCGCGGGGCCGCGCCTCTTGATCTCCGAGGTCTTGCCCTCCCCCTTGGGCAACGACAGCGACCTCGAGTTCATCGAGCTGTACAACCCGCTCCCCGTGCAGGAGGACCTCACCGGCTGGAGCCTGCAAGACAGCGCGGGGCGCAGGTTCTACCTGCCCGACGGCACGCGCATCGGCGCCCTACAAACCATCGTCGTTTCGCGCAGCGCGGGCGCGTTCTTTCGGCGGTTTGCGGTGGTCGGCGAGGTGCCTACCCTCACGCTGGCTTTGAACGACGGGGGCGACCGCCTCCAACTTGTAAACCCTCGCGGCTGGGTCTCCGATGAGGTCGCCTGGGGCTCCTTCGCTCCGGGGTCCCCTGCACTTTCGCCCGACAGGTCCCTCGCGCGCCCGCGGATCCTCGGCAGCCAGGCGGAGCTGCCAAGCTCTGCGTTGCTGTTCACGGGCTTCGGCTCCGACTTTGTGGCGAGCGCCCCCACCCCGGGGCGCCCAGGGTGACAAGGCGGCCCCGTCAGTTCGAGGGCGGCCGCGGCGGCCGGGGAGGCCGCGGCGGCGCCGGCGCACTGTCGTAAGACGGCTCGGGCGCGTACGGCGGCTCCACATACCCGGCCTCCGGCTGGCCGTAATAGGCGGGCGCTTCAGCCTCTGCGTAGGGCGCCTGCGGGGCCTCCGTGTACCCCGGCGTGCCGCGGCTCGCCTCCTCTTCCGTGCGCTTCTTGGCCTGGGCCTTCCCCACCTCGCCCTCGACGCGCTTGCGCGCAAGGAAGAGGCTCGCCACGACCGAGCCCGCGCAAAGCACCGCGAGCATCAGGAGCCCCGTCGTGAGGTCGCCGCTCGTATCCACCGTCTGGGGCGCGTAGCTGATCGTCACGCTGCGGGCAAACGAGTTGCCCGCCGCGTCGGTCACATTGATGAGCACGGCGTTTGCCCCTTCGTGCTTGAGCGGGACCCAGGCGTGGAAGCGGCCGTTTGCGTCGGCAACCACCAGCTGGTCCTCCACCTTGACCGTCGCGAAGGGCTCCGAGGTGCCCACCACCTCGACAAGGTCGCCGTGCACCGTCACGCCGTCGCCGGGGTCGGTGACCGTGATCGTCGGCGCCACGGTGTCGAGCGTGACGTGGCGCAGCAGGCTCGCCCAATTGCCGGCCGCGTCGGTGGCTCGCACCTCAAAGGTGTTCGACCCTTCGGTCAGCGTGGCCCGCACGTCGAAGGTGAGCCCGGCGAGGTCCGCGGGCGCGCCATCGATTTCGACGGCCGCTGCCTCCGACACCGAGCCCTGGACCCGCAGGAGCGCGTTGTTGACCACGAGGAAGTCCGGAAGCCCAAGCAGCGTGATGTCGGGGGCGACCGTGTCGATGGTGACGGCGATGTGCGCCCTGCCGACATTGCCCGCCCTGTCCGTCGCGTTGATCCAAAGCCCGTTGCGGCCCTCGGCGAGCCCCAGCACCGCGGTGAAGTCGAGCCCCGCCGTCTGGAAGATGCGCAGGTTGATCTCCACGTAGTCGACGGGCTCCGAGGTGGAGCCCACGAGCGTGACGCGGGAACTGTTGAGGAACTGCCCGTCGCCTGGCGAGACCAGGGTCAGCTGGGGCGCCACCGTGTCGGCAACCACGGTGAGCGTGCGCGCCGCCTTGTTGCCGGCCGCATCGAGGGCCGTGATGTTGATCGTGTTCGTGCCCTCGTTGAGGGCAACCGTCGCGCTGAACGAACCGGCGACGACCGAAGCATTCACGCCGTTGATCGTGACGCGCGTGTTGGCGTCGGTGATCCCCCGGACGAAGACCGCGTGGCTCGCCACATAGACCGTCCCGGCCGCAGCAGGCTCGACGATGATGAGCGTCGGGTCGACCTTGTCCTTGTAGATCGTCACCGTCACATTGCGCGCGTTGCCGGCACCGTCGATGGCAAGGAAGAGGAAGCTCTGCGGGCCCTCGTTTGGCAACGGCCCGAGGTAGAGGAACGCGGTGCCCGTGATGTTGATCGAGATCCCGTTGACGTAGAGTTCCCTCACCGAGGCGTCGACGCTGCCGCGGAAGAGGATGTTGTCGTTCTGCGTCCAGTAGTCGCCCCCGTCCTGGATCGCCGGGTCGATGAGGGTGAGCACCGGCGCGACCGTGTCGATCGTGACCGAGTAGAGGACGACCAGCGCCTCGGCGCGCATCGCAAGCCCGTCGTTTGCGCGGTCCCACGCGCGGATGTAGAGGTCGTAGGTGCCGTCGCTCAGGTTCGCGAAGGTGTAGGCAAACGGCGACCAGGGCCCCGGCACCGCGCTCCACGAGGTGCCGCCAAGCGAAATCTCGACGCCTGCAAGCCCCGACAGGTCGTCGGTCGCCGAGCCCTGCACCTGGAGCGCGGAGCGCGTGTAGGTGCCGTTCTCGCGCGGCGAGTTCACGATGAGCGTGGGCGTGTTCGGGTCGCTGAAGGTGAACGGCCCGCAGATGTCGGAGGTCAGGTCGAAGGGCGGGAGCTTGGCCGCCGTCTCGAACTGCTGGGCCGCGATCGTGAGCGGCGCGAAGTCCTGGCGCTGCGCGGAGGAGGGCGTGGCCTGCGGGTCGAAGGTCCAGTCGAGCACCCAGCCCGACCAATTGCCGTTCTGGTCGGTCTGCCGGTTCCCGGCCGGCGAGGGCGGGTCGCTCGCCACGTCGCTAAAGACGGAGGCCGCCGAGCCGTTGGTGCCCGCCGTGAAGCTGAGGGGCACGAGGAAGAGCGGCGCCCCGTTCTGCCAGGTGCCTTGGAGGCAGATCCGCTTGTAGGTGACGATCTTTTGGAGGCCGGTCGTGGTGCCCGCCAGCCGGTTGTGGCTGCCCCCCATCACGTAGAACCCGGTATTGTCGCCGGTGAACTCGGCCCCGTCACTCATCTGGCAGTTCCAAAGCTCCATGCGCGCGTAGACGCCGTAGGCGCCCGTCGACTGGTTGAGGATCCGGCAGTCGCGGAACTTCGCCGCGTCCAAGCGCGACACCAGGCTCGCGCCGCCCACGAGGCCGATCCCGTACTCGCCGTTGTTCTCGGCCACGATGCCGGTCATGTAGCCGGTTCCGATGGTCATCGAGTTCGTCACGGCGACCGCGATGTAGTGGCCGAAGTCGTTCGGGTTCGTGACGTTGTTGTTGCCCCGCGCGACGTTGTAGAGGTACCTGAAGCTCATGGTCGAGGGGGCCCCGAGCGCGAGGACGATTCCCCCGCTGATCGAGCCGGTGTACACCCGCGAGTTGTTGTCGGCGGTGTTGTACTCGAGCTTTGCCGAGGCGAGCTTGGCCGCGCCCCCTACCGTGTACACCGCGTCGATGCGGATGCCGGCCCCGCCGTTCTTCCAGGCCCCGTTGTTGGCCATCTGGATGTTGAGGCCGGCGCCGAGCGAAGAGCCGTGGAGGTAGAAGCCGTCCTGGCCATTTAGCGTGGCGTTTGAGGTCCAGAGGTTGAAGTAATTCGGGCCCTGCGCGCCGTTGTCGAACATCTCGATCCCGGCGCCGCTACAGCTGCGCGCAGTCACGTTCGACACGGTGGCAGTCACCGCATTGGTGGTGCCCGCGTTTCGCGATTCGAAGTAGAGGCCGGCAGACGACGAGCACCCGCTGATGTCGAGGGCGCTCCACGAGGCGCCGGGGTCGGAGGTGTAGGCTCCCGACTGGCTGATCGGGCCGCTCGGGGTGTTCATCACCGAGAGCGCTTCGATCGCGACCGACCCGCCCGAGGCCGGGCCCGAGTAGCCCTCAAGGACGACCCCGTAGGTCGACCCCTCGATCGTCCCGCCGTGGATGGTGACGAACGCGGGGTTGAGCACGAGCACGGCGACCGAGACCGGCGCATGCTGGCCGGGAAGCGTTGGAGCAAAGCCGCGGGCGTCGATACCCTTCAGCGATAGCCTCAGTGGGGTGTCCGCGACAAATCCGGCGCTGTAGAGGGCCGGGGTTCCGGCCGAGAGCCTGTCGCCGATGTCGGCAAGGGTAAGGCCCTCGATGGAGGGCGCGCCGCCCTTCACACAAACGCCCGCCGCGAAGGCATCGTCGCCCGCCGTCCGGTATGAAACGCCGGAGATGTCGAGGCCGCGCAGCGTCGGGGACGCGCCGTACACCGTCACCGCGCACCCTGAGCTCCCGCGGATGAGGACGCCGTCGAGCAGCACATCGGACGAGGAGACCAGCACGCCGCCGGGCGCGATCCGGAACCCGTTCCACAGCGCTGACCCGACCGCGGCCCCCGCGTCGCTTGCAAGCCCGCTGATCGTGGTAGAGGTAATCGAGGCTTTCCCGCGCAGGTCGACGCGCACCGCATCGACGGCCGAGGAGCTTGCGGCACGGATGACTGAATCCCGCACCACGAGCGTCCCGCCCTGCTCGACCACGAGGGCCGGGGCATCCGTCGCGGAGCGCAGGATGAGCAGGTCCACATTGTCGAGCGTGAGCGTGCCCCCGTCGGCGACGGTGACCTGGCCCTCGACGGAAAGCGAAACGCGCTCGTAGCTCACCGTGCCGGCAACCGTAAGCCCCGGAAGGGGGGCTGCCGATGCCGACGAGGCAAGAAGCGCAAGCGCCGCGAACGCGGCGAGCGCGAGCGGCGCAATCCAGCTGGCCGACTTGAGCCCCACGCTACATCCCTCCCCGCGGCGGGCGCGGCGAGCGCGGCTGCCTGCGCATCGCGTCGTCGGCGTACATGTCTTGAGGGTGTTCCTCGACGGCCATCTCCGGTGCCTGCGCTTGCACGGGCGCCTGGACCTGCTGCGGCTTCGCGCCAAGGGCGATCGTCGGGTCTTGCGCGTTGGCCTTCGAACGGTAACGGGAGATCCACAGGGGGAGGGTCGCAAGCCCGATGATCAGCCCGATGATCGCAAGGTAGGGGGCCACCGTCGTGGCAACCGGCACGGCTTCGACCGTCCGCAGGACATGCACTTCCTTGGCCTCCTGGTTGCCCGCCCGGTCGGTCGCGACCAAGGTCACCGTCGTTTGCCCCGCGCCGAACTGGAGGTCGAAATTGTAGGTGCAGTCGGCGCCCTGCACGGCGGAGCAGTCGACGGCGACCGGCTCCCCGTCCACATTGACCGAGCCGTCCGGCTTGCGCACGATCACCTTGAGCGTGGCTCCCGGGCTCACCGTCCCGTGGAAGTTCACGAAGGGCGAGGTCGTCTGGTGCTCCTGGTCGATGCCGAGCACCTCGATGACAGGCTTCGTCGTGTCGACCGTCACTGTGACGACGATCCGGTGCACATTGCCCACACTGTCGGTCGCGGTGAAGGTGTACGGGAACACGCCGTCCGTCGGGCGCGTGTCGGTGTAGGTGAATTCGCCGGTCACGGGGTTCACATCCCAGGGGCTCTCCCCCGAGGGGGAGGCGACATGGAGCACCGCGTTCGGGTCGGTGCGCCCGAGGAACGTCAGCGTGCGCGACGAAGTCACGGAGTTGTCGGAGGGCGAATCGACGCGCAGGCTCGGCGGCGCCGTGTCGACGATGATGGGCCCCGCATTCAGCTCAAACGTATTGTTCGCGAGGTCGGTGATCGCGAGGAACGGGGAGTGGGGGCCGTCCTCAAGGTAGAGCTCGATGAAGAACGCGGTCGGCGAGGCCGCGTTGAGCGGGTAGCTCACGCCGTCGACCACGAGCGCGCCGATCGGCTCGCTCGCGTTCCCCGCGATCACCACGTGCGGGTCGCGGGTGGAGAAGGGGAACCGCTGGGGGAAGGTGAAGAGCACCGTGGGCGGCGTCCGGTCGAGCGTGACGATGAGTTCGACATTCTGCGTGTTGTTGCCGCGGTCCGTGGCCTTGATCCAAATGTGGTTCGTCCCCTGGCGCAGCGTGAAGGGGTACGGGAACGCGTCGAAGACCTGGCCGTTGACTTCGAGCACGACATCCTGCTCATTTTCGCCCGCGATCGCGATGCCCTGGCGGTTCGTGTACGAGTTGTTCGCGGGCGAGGTGATGATCAGGTGCGGCGGGATGGTGTCGAGGACAATCGTGCGCGTGGCCACGTTCGTGTTGCCCGCCAGGTCGGTCGCAAGCACCGAGATGATGTTGGGTCCCTCCCGCAGGCCCGTTAGGGTGACCTGGAAGTAGCCGGCCCCGGCAAGGGACGCCGGCAGGTCCGCGCCATTGAAGGTGAAACGGAACACGTTGACCGTGCCGCCAAGGCCGTCGGAGGCAAACCCCTGGACGGTGTAGGTGGTGTCTCGTGTCGTGAAGTCGAAGGGCGGGTCGGTGATTTGGACCACGGGCGCGCGCGTGTCGACCACGAGCCCCGTGATGTTGACCTCGCGGAAGCCCGTCGAATAGACGCCGAAGGTGATCGCCCAGCGCGCCCGGTCCCACGCGTGGATGCTGATCGTGTAGAGGCCGTCGGAGGGGAAGGTCACCGTGTCCTCCCAGAGGCCGGCGATCGGGTTGTACTGGCTGACGTTCGTGAAGTTCACGCCGTCGCCGGAGATCTGGACCACCTCCACCCCCGTCGTGCGGTCGGAGACCGAGCCCTTGACGACCACGCTGTGGGTGCGCAGCTGCGAGCCCGGGCCGGGCGTGGTGAAGGTGAGCGTCGGGGTTTCGGGGTCCATGATCGTCACGTTGCCGTTGTAGTCCTTTTGGAAGGGGATGTTGAGCCCGGCGACAAGGTCGGCCCCGAGCATCGGCGTCAGGTTGCCGTACACATCCCCAAGCGTCGCGGTCTTGTGCCAAGCGGCGACCCACCGCGGGACCACGGCGCCCGTGGAATCGAGGATGATTGTTGCCTTCGTCGTGCCGTCGCCCGCGGTCCACTTGAGGTAGAGGTTGCCCGTGGTGATGAGCAGGCCGCCGTCGCCCTGCCACTGCACGCGCGGCGCTTGGAACATGTTGAACCTGTTCACCTCGGCGCCGATCCCCGAGACCTGCGCGGAGAGCTCGTAGATCTCGACGCCTTCGAGCCTCGCTATGCAGTCCGTGCAGCTGATGCCTTGGCCGTTGGCGCTGATATTCGACTTGATCACGTAGGCGTTGACCTGGGAGAACAGAAGGCCGAAGGAACTGTTCGACACATTCGTGTCGGCAAGGGTGAGCGGCCACTTGTTCGCGTTGCCCACGAAGTACATGCCGCAGCACCGCGAGGTACCGGCCCCCAAGACCGTGTTGTTGCCGAAGGTGCTCGCCGCGATCGTGCCCGAGGCGATCTGCCAGATCACCGCGTAGCTCTGCGCGCGGTCGATGAGGTTCCCGTCGAGGTCAGGCGCAACGTTCCCGGCGTTCGAGGTTGAGAAGATGTAGATGCCGTAGTCGGAGGCGACGCGGATGGTGTTGCCGGAGATGTTGTAGGTCGAACTTTGCGGGAAGGTGCCGTAGTTCTCGTAGATGTAGAGCCCCTCGGAGACATTTGAAATCTGGTTGTTGCGCACGAAGAAGTTCGTCGAGACCTGGTGCGATTGGGACGAATACAGCGTGACGCCCGCCGCAAAGGTGCCGCCCAGCTGCCAGCCCTGGGTCGTGATCGTGTTCGAGTCCACCTTGAGGTCGAGGGTGCCGAGCAGGACGTTTACCCAGCGGACGTCGATCGCCCCGCGCTGCGTGGGCGTAGCGCTGCCGTTGGAGGCGCCTGCCGTCTGGTCGAAGGTGTTGTGGTGGATGTTCAGGGAGGCGCCGGCGTTCAGGCCCTCGAGGTGGATCGAGACGGGGGCGCGCACGCGCGTGAAGGAGTTCGAGGCGACCTCGATCGAGGGCGTGCCCGTGGACACGGCGTCGTAGAGGTCGAAGCCGACGCCGGCCCCGTTCGTGTCGAGGACCGCGTTCTTGAGCGTGGCCGTGTGCGAGTTGGCGAGGTTGACGAACTGGACCACGGCAGCAAAGGTCGAGCCCGGACCGAAGGTGAAGCCGTCGACCGTGAAGGTGACCGCCTGGTTGTGGTCGCGGAATTGGGCTTGGATGCCGGTGGTGTAGCTGCCATTGAAGGTCACCGAGTAGAGGTCGAAGGTCGACGGGCCGCCGGAGTAGGCCGCGTCTTGGTAGAACTCGAGGGCGGTGCCGACCCCCGAGACGAAACCGCCGCCGACGACCGCGCCCGACACGCCCTTGAAGAGGCCGCCCCACGACGCGAGCCGCACGAGGTTCTGGGTGACGGAGAGGTTGCCGAGCGTGAACGAGCGGGAGGCGCTCGAGAAGTTCGCGACCTCGAGGATATCATCGCGGATCATCGAGGGGGCGCCGCCAAGGGCCACGACGCCGCAGGCGACGAGCCGCAGGTTCGAGGTGGCTTGGGTCGCGCCCGACCCGCCAATGTCCGTGGCGTTCGCCGAGGCTTCGGCGCCGCACCGCTCGATGCGGTTGGTGTCGAGGTCCGCCGTGCCCGACACTTGCACGATGCAGGCGGAGACCGCCCGGTAGTCGCTCGTCTGGCGGGGGGCCGAGTACGCGGTCGCGTACTCGAAGAGGATGTAGCGCGCGTCGAAGATCCGGTTGTTGTTGATGCGGGGCGAGGCGCCGGCGATGTACAGGTCCGTCCCGCGCCCGTCGTGGATCGTGGAGTTGCCGATGCGGACGGAATTGCTGTAGACCTGCACGCCGCCGATAAGCGCCGAGAAGTCGGTAAGGGGCCCGGTCGCCGACCCGCCGGGGTCGATCCCGGAGCCGTTCATCCAACCAAAGTCGCTCTGTTCCGCCCGGAAAGTCGCGCTCGTGTTGATGCGGAACCAGTAAAGCGTGGTGCCCGGGACGATGCCGATGTTCACGCGGACGAAGTCGACGTTCGTGGACCCGTCGATGTAAATGCCGTGCGCGGAGGGCGAGCTCGAATTGAAGGTGACGTTGACGTCCGACCAGCCCGCCGTGACCCCGGTCTGGATGTAGATGCTGCCCGCGATGTCGATGGTCTGGTTGGAGCGCGTCTCCGAGAGGGCGATGACCAGGTCACCGGAGTAATAAGTCGCGCCCGCCTGCGGGACAGCCAAAACGATGAGGGCAAGTAGCCCAAAAAGCGAGGGTAGAGCCAGATGACGGAATCGCATCGGTTTCCCGTCCTGGCGGGCAGGGAGAGGCACCGTATTTAACCTTATGGAACTGGAAGGATTCTCGTCGGCAATTGCTCGCGAAATCCTGCCGGCGCGGGCGCTACGCTTCGGGCACTTTTCGCCGCCTGAAGAAAATCAAGTAGGTCGTGGCGGCGCCGGCCGCGAGGAACAGCGGGAGCAGGACATACTGGAGGTCGCCCAGGCCGAAGAGGCCTTGAGCCCCAACGGAGACCTGGTCGCGCACGACGATGCCGAGCACCGTCGCCGTGTTGCCCGCCGCATCCGTCGCTTCGAATTGGATGGTGTTTTGGCCGATCGCCAGCGGGAACGCGACGGAGAAGCCCCCGGATTCGTTCATCGCGACATCGGTGCCTTGGACGCGGAGCCGCGTCGCGCCTGTGATGTGTCCGGTGAGGGTGACGACCGTCGCCTGCGTGTGCACGGGGGTCGCAGGCAGGTCGAGGCTGACCTCAGGCGCCGTGGTGTCGAGCGTCACGTGGACGACCGCCTCCGCGGTGTTGCCGGCCTCGTCGGTGGCGAGAAACCGGATCTCGTTTAGCCCTTCGGCAAGGGCCACAACTTCGTCGAAGGACGGGCTTGCGGTGTCGAGCGTGGCCCCATTGAGCCGCAGGTGCGTCGCGTCCGACCAGGTGCCCGTGACATGGACGCTGACCATGTTCACAAGCGCACCCTCGGCGGGCGCCGTGATTGCGACCTGCGGCGGCACCGTGTCGAGCGTAACCGTGGTGGAGATCGTGGCAGGGTTGCCGGCCGAATCCCAGGCTTGAATCACAATGACGTTGCGGCCCTCATCGAGGCGCACGAGCCGCGAGAACGCGCCCTGGCCGGTGGCCACCGGAGCCCCGTTCACGTACACGGTGCCGATCGCCGACTCGACGGCACCGGTGACCGCGAGGTCGCGGAACCGCGTGACGAGGTCCGGCGATGGCGAAGTGAGGTTGATCTGCGGCGCCACCGTGTCAAAGTAGACCGTCCGCACGACGGTGTTGTTGTTCCCGGCCCGGTCGGTCGCGGTGACCTTCACGATGTTCGGCCCTTCCGAAAGCGAATAGGGCTCCGAGAAGACCCCGCCCACGGTGCGGATCGTCCGGTCGTTGAGCGTCAGGAATACATCGGTCTCGGTCACGCCGTTCACAAGGACGACCGAGCGGTTCGTCGCGAAGTTGTCCAGGGGCGCGCTCACGAACACGGCCGGAGGCGTCGTGTCCGAGACCAGCACGAAGTTGACCTGGGCGCGGTTGCCGACCCCGTCGATGGCAAGGAGCTGGAAGTAGTTGGCCCCCTCGTTGAGGATCAGCTGGCGCGAGAAAGTGCCGCCCTGGACGGGGAGCGACTGCCCATTCAGGGTGAGGACCGCGTCCTCATCCACGTTCCCGCGCAGCGCAACCGCCGACAGCGTCGTGTAGCTGAGCAGCGGGCCCGAAGAGGGCAGCGAGGGCTGGAGGATCAGGATCGTCGGCGAGACGGTGTCGACCACGACGCCGGTGATGTTGACCTCCGTAAAGGTCCCGCTGAGGTCGTAGGCGCGCACCGAGATGTCGTAGACGCCGTCCACGAACGTCAGGTCAATGCCCCACCCGGGGAGGGGATCAGTGGAAGCCGTCCAGGTCGCGCCGCCGTCGGCCGAGGCTTCCACACGGTCCATGCCCGACCCAACATCGAAGGCGTTGCCTACAAGGCGGACGGTGCTCGTTTGGAATCCCTGCCCGGAGAGCGGGGTGAAAACGTTGAGGCTCGGCGGGACGGGGTCGGTGATCGTGATCACGAGGAATGTCGTCCGGTTGAAGTGGAACGGGAAGAGGCCGGACACCGTCCCGTTGGCATAGATCTTCACGGCGAGATTGTCGTTGACCGTCGAGGTCGAGCTGCCGCCGGTCAGGATCTCGGTGAGCCCGGCGATCCAGATCAAGGGAGACTCCCCGTCGGGGCCGACGGTGTCCGCGTAGAGCACCCCGCTTGATGCGTTGGTGAGGATGGCAAACGCGCCGGCGGCCCGCGCCCCGTTCGGCCACTGGACGCGCATCTGCAGCGGCCAATAGATGCTGATGAACCCGGTGCCCGACGCGGTATCGATCCCGGAGGGGTCGATGGTGCAGTTGAAGAGGTTGAGGGCGGCCCCTTGCTGGCTGCCAAAGCTGATGGTCTGCGTGAACGTCGCAAAGGAGACATTGAAGATGTTGATCGTCCCGCTGCCGTAGTAAAAGATGACGATCGCGCGCGAGGCGCTCGTGGGCAGCGAGGCGTTCTTGATGACGCCCCCGTCGAAGACCGCCGTCCCGGACCCCACCATGACAATCCCATTCAGGTTGTCGTAGAGCGTGTTGTTGCGCATCGAGATCCCGGCGCCCACCAGAACGCCGCCGCCGAGGCCGTAGGTGGTCTGCGTCCGCTGGTTGCTGATGTTGTTGTAGGAGACGACCGCCTGGGAACCGTCGCCGTAGATGCCATAGAGGTTGTTCCGGTCGATCGTGTTGCCCGTGACATTGCCCTTGCCGATGCCGAGCAGCAGCGCGGCCCCGGCGTCGGAAGTCGAATACGGGTTGTCCGAATAGCGGTACACATACACGCTCGTGTTGTTGATCGTCCGCGAGAACGAAGTTGCCGTGAACTGGGAATTGAGCGAAAGCGTGTTGTTGATGATCTCGGCGTTCGCGCCCCTCACGGCAATGCCGTACCCAAGGATGCGCTCCTGGATCGAGAGGTAGTTGTTGCCGCAAGCGGCGTCATAGGTGTCATAGTACGCCTGCGAGTGGTCGGTGAGCGTCGAGGAGGCTCCGTTGGTCCGGATGGTGTTTCCAAGGATCACAGGCGCGCTGTTGTTCGCGGCATAGATGCCGTAGGCCGTGTAGGTAATGTCGATCCCGCAGGCCCACCCTTGCGTGGTGTTGCTCGCCTCGAGGTACGCGGACTGCTCGATGGTGTTGTTGAAGATGAACGGCGAACCGCCCATCACCATGATGTTGCCCTTCTGGCCGCGGGTGACGGTGGAATTCGTGATGCTCGTGTTCCCGTTGTAGATCTGAATCCCGAACTTGTCCTGGCCGACCGCGCCCCACATGTCGCTGATCGGGCTCACCCGGTCGAGCGAAGTGGGCCCGAAGATTTCGAAGCGGTAGGTGTTGGCCGCGCTTTGGGCCTGGATTGTCCCGCCCGAGACGGCGAGCGTGCCCCCCGCACGGACGACGAGCGCAAACTCGCCGGGGAAGGACGACGAGATGTGGAGGGCGACGTTCGAGAGCGTGAGCGACCCGCCGTTGTTGATGATCACGTTCCCCTGGACGACCACCGTTTGGCTCGAGATGGTGGTCGGGGTATTGACGACCCAGTCGCCGGGGCCTGGCGGCGGGTTGTCTTGGGCCGCGGCGTGGCCGGGGAGCAGCAGGGCAAGGGCCGCAAGCATCAGCACCCCGGACCCCACAACGAGGGCGGCCGAACGCCAAGCGGGCGCCCTGGTGGAAGGAGAATCGCAGGGCTGCATCCCATGGCCTCTTGTGTGCCAGCCTTGGCCCGCCATTTATAGGTTGGCGGTTTGGGGAGGGAACTCCTCAACCACCGCGCCGACGCGATGGGTAAGCGACGGTTAGGCTGGCCGCACCCAGCAGGGCGGCGATTGCCAAGAATCCCTCGAATCCCGGTAGGAACCCCTTGCCTGCACTCGGCCCGCCCGCCGACTTCGTCGTGAAGGAGACGCTCGTGGGGGCCATCGCGTTGCCCGCGGTGTCCGAGCCGCTGACGCTCGCGTCGTAGGTCGCGCCCGCCTGGAGCGGCGCGGAGGGCGTGAACTTCGCCGTGTGGTTGACGACATCCACGGTCAAATTGCCCGGAACGTCGTTCCCCGAGCTGTCGCGGATGGCAATGTGCACGGTGCCCGGGTTCATCGTCTTGCTGAAGGTAATCACAAAGGAGGATCCCGTGTCGACGCCCGTTGCGCCGGCCGCTGGCGAGGTGGAGGACGCCGTGGGCTTCACCGTGTCGAGGCCGATGTGGAGCGTGGCCGAATTCTGCGAGAATTTGGCCGCCGTGTCGATGATCGGAGAGGGGTCGACCGCGCGGGCCGCGATCTCGTTGTCGCCTGCGATCAGCTTCGCCTGCCCCGTCCAGTTCCCGGTCGCGTCGGCGGCGACCGTCGACTGGAGGTTCCCGCGGACCCAGATCTCGATGCTCATGTTAGGCTCCGAGGTGCCCTGGATCGCGAAGTTCACCACGTTCGCGGTGACCGAAGGCGTGGTGATCCGCGGCGGGGAGGGCGGGATGGTGTCCTTGGGGCTGCCGGAGGCGGCGACCGACGGCGCCCCGTCGTTTGGCACTTCGTCGAAGGCGACGACCTGGTAGCGGTAGGTGACGCCGTTCTTGAGTCCGGTGTGCGTGAAGGTCGTGGCGCCCGTGACGATCCCCGCGAGGTGGTAGTCCGCGCCGACGGTCGGGTCGAGGAAAAGCACGCGGTAGCCTGCCACATCGTTGTCCGTGGGCGGCGACCAGACGAGCGAGAGCGAAGCGCCCGCCGAGGGCGCGGAGACCGCAAGGCCCGTGGGCGCGCCCGGGCGCTGGGTGTCTTGCGGAGTGGCCGAGAGGGTGTTCGACTGCAGGCCCTCGAGGGAGCCGAAGTCGACCGCCGTGATTCGGAAGAAGGCGGCGACTCCGTCGGTGAGATTGGTCGCCATCGCCGACCGCGCCTGGCCCGAGGCCTGGAGCGAAAGGGCCCACGAGCCCGAGGCGTTGGTGTAGATGCGGAACAAGGCAAGGTCGTCGCCCGCGGCCGTCCAATTGAGCTGCACGGTGTTGCCGACCGAAAGCGACGAGACGTCCACGAGCACCGGAGCGCCCGGCGCCTGCGTGTCGACCGTTCGGATGGAGACGACCGCGCTGAGAGGCGAGCGCTGGAGCACGGCGTCCACCGCCTGGATCTCGAAGTAATAGGTCTGGTTGCGAGTGAGCCCGCCCGCGCTGAAGGGGCCCGCGGCGGCTTGTCCGACCTCCACGAAACTCCCCGGGAGCCCGGTGTTCGAACGCAGCACCGCGTACGCGACGGTGTCGAACGCGTTGAGGTCCCAAGTTAGCGTCGCGGAAGTCCCCGAGGCGTCGGCGAGGGCGTTGAGGTTCGCCGGTGTCGGGGGCGGCGTCACATCGGGCAGGCGTTCGGTAAGCTGGACCGTGAACGGCGAGCGCAGGCCCGTGCCGTCGACGGCGCGCACTTCGTAGGTGTAGTTGACCTCCTCTTGGAGGCCGATGTCCGAGTAGGCCGAGAGCGGCACGCTCACGTTTGCAACGAGGGCGAAGCTGGCCAGGTCGCCATCGCGGCGCCAGACCTCGTAGCGCACCGTGTCGTCGCCGTTCGGCGACCACTGCAGGCGGATCGTATGCGTGCTTGGGGTCTTGGTGAGCGAGAAGTTTGCGGGCACAAGCGGCGGCAGCACGTCGACCGGGGTCGCCGAGACGATCGCCGATGGCCCGCTCTGCAGCGGGACGGAGGTGTCCGTCTCGGTCACATAATAGAAGTACCGGACCCCGTCGGTCACGTTGGTGTCATTGAAGTAATTCCGCGGGTACGACACGTTCGCGAGAACCGCCCACGACCCGGTCTTGTTCGACCAAACCGAGTAGAGGTTTCCGTCGGTGGGCTGCAGGCCCCACGAGACCGTTAGCAGGCCGCCGGTCGAAGGCGCGGTCACGGACGCGTTGGGCGGCGAGACGAGGGAGTACTGGATCAGGATGTTGCTGACATTGAGCTTGCCACCGTTGGTGAAGTTGAACGACAGCGGCACCATGATGATGCCCGTGGCGTTCGCGAGCGCCTGGTTCGCGGTGATGTACGCCTGTATCGACGCGCCAAAGCCGCTCGCGGTCACGTTTCCGCGCAGCGAGCCCGCGCGCGACCACGCGGAAGACGAACCGACGTAGATCGTGACATTCTCCGGGAAGGCGTGCTTGTTCCCGTAATAGAGCCGGACGAGTCCTGGGCTCACGGTGCCGTTGGTTCCGCTGTGCACTGTTACGGTGAACTCGTCGACGCCGTCGCCGTTGAGGTCGCCGACGTCGTACGTGCGCCACCCCATTTCATCCGTCTGCGCCCGGTTCGTGTTGTCGACGGCCACTGCCGACGCCGGATCCAGGTTCTGGGCCATGTACAAGTAAAACCGGCCGTCCCACGGATTGTTGACGGGGTCTGGCGACCATCGGTTGCCGCCCGCGATGAGGTCGGTCTTTCCGTCGCCGTCGAAGTCGCGGATGAAGTCGAGCCCGATGCCGAGGTTTTCCGCGGCGCCCGAGAGCGCCGGCAGCGTCGCGTCGGGCGTCGCCGAATAGGTCGCGTTGCCCTTCCCGTCGAATACGTAGATGACCCCCTGCGAGTTCACGAAGGGGGCGCCGATGGCGAGGTCGGCGACACCGTCGCCGGTAATGTCGAGGCCGCCTGCGATCGAATAGCCCAGGTACGCGAGCGCGTTGGCGGTGTACGACCAGCGCTGGACGACCGAGGTCGAATTGGCAACGCCTTCGAATACCACGGCCATGCCGAATTGGGTGCCATTTTGCGGGGCGCCAACCGCGAATTCTCCGAGGCCGTCGCCGTCGGTGTCGCCAAGCGACTTGAGCGTCTCTCCGAAGTTATTGGTGAGGTTCGCGGAGATGAAGGTGACATTCGTCACGTTGAGGCCGCCGGGCCCACCCCAGAGGACATCGACGCGGCCGCGCGCGCCGTTGTAGTTCTGCTCGCCTACGATCAGGTCGTCGTAGCCGTCGCCGTTGATGTCGACGTGGCCGGCAAGGGCACGACCGAAATAGTTCTGCGATGTGGAATTCATCGTGAGGTTGACCGAGGCGTTGTCGGGCAGACCCGAAGAGGACCCGTAAAAGACCCGAACGGTTTCGGGGCTACCTCCGAAGTTCAAGTAGCTCTCCCCCACGACGAGGTCTTGGATCCCGTCGTGGTTGTAGTCGCCGTGCGTAATCGAGTAACCGTATCCCGCGTCGCCGAGGCCAGCGCCGTTTGTCCAGTTCTGTCTTCCGCCAATGATTTTCGCGGGCCCGCCGTAATAAACTTCGACGCGCCCGAAGGCAACGACGAACTGCGTCAGCCCGCCCCAGCCGACCGCAAGGTCGCCGTACCCGTCGTTGTTGAAATCCGCACCATCGATTCCGTGGCCGAAGTCCTCCCCGTCGTCATACGCATTGCCCTGGCCGAGGATGGTAACGTAGCTGAGTTCGGGCTTGCCGGAGACGTTCAGGGCGGCGTTCGTAACGTGTGCGTCCTTGTGGATGGGGAAGAGGAGCGTCGTGTTTTTCGAGGTGGCCGTCCCGGTGATGTTCACCTCGAAGTCGGCCACCGATACGTTGTTGAGCAGCCCGTGGTCGGCCGTCCTTCCCGCGCCAGCTGAAAGGACGGCCGGGGAAAGCGGGAGTAGCGAGAGGGCAAGCATGCTGGTGCAAGAAAGAAGTGCGAGAACGATTGCACTCCTTCGTGGACGGGATTGTGCCATGAAAACCCAGCGCTTGCGATGAAGCGTGCTGTATATAAGGTCTATTTGTGGGGATCGGAGTTGGATTGCCGTGGAAACGTCCAGCCATCCGTCAAACGTTCGGGCCATGTTCGCCCGCCCCACGGCGGCCCCGCGGACCGCCTCGCGCGCCTCCGTGATAGCGCTTAAATATGCTCATCGGGTAGTCGGCGCGCCCCTCCAGCCAGGTGGAAGAAATGCCGCTCAACCTGAACCTCCAGAACCTCCGGCACGGCACCGAGCTCATCAAGCGCGGTTTTGCCGCGATGCAGAAGGGCGGCGTCATCATGGATGTGACGGACGCGAAGCAGGCGAAGATTTCGGAGGAGGCGGGCGCCGTGGCCGTCATGGCGCTCGAGCGCGTCCCGGCCGACATCCGCGCGCAGGGCGGCGTTGCGCGCATGGCCGACCCCAACAAGATCCTCGAAATCATCGACGCGGTGACCATTCCCGTGATGGCCAAGTGCCGCATCGGGCACTTTGTCGAGGCGCAGATCCTGCAGGAGCTCGGCGTCGACATGGTCGACGAATCCGAGGTGCTTACGCCCGCCGACCCGCAGTACCACGTCGACAAGCGGCCGTTCACCGTGCCGTTCGTGTGCGGCGCGCGCGACCTCGGCGAGGCGCTCCGGCGCATCGACGAAGGGGCCGCGATGATCCGCACGAAGGGCGAGGCGGGCACGGGCAACATCGTCGAAGCGGTGCGCCACCACCACGCGGTCTCTTCGGGGATCCGTGCGATGAAAGGCAAGACGGTGCCCGAGCTGCGCGAGGTGGCCAAGGAGCTGCGCGCGAGCTTCGAGATCGTCAGGGAAACCGCGAGCCTCCAACGCCTGCCGGTCGTGAACTTCGCGGCGGGGGGAATCGCGACGCCGGCCGATGCTGCGCTGATGATGCAGCTTGGCGTCGACGGCGTGTTCGTGGGCTCGGGCATTTTCAAGAGCCAGGACCCCGCGCCGCGCGCGAGGGCCATCGTCGAGGCGGTGCACAACTTCGACGACGCGAAGGTGCTCTCGCAGGTTTCGAAGGGGCTTGGCGAGGCGATGCCCGGCATCGACATCGCGGCGATCCCGAAGGACCAGCGCCTGCAAGAGCGCGGCTGGTAGGACGCGCGGGGCGCGCCCTCATTCCTCTCCCTCGTCAGCGGAGCGGCTCCCTGCAAGCGGCGCGCGCCGGGCCGACCGCGGGCTCACAAAGAGCAGGTAGGTGGCGAGCGCCGCGCAAACCGCGATGACGGCAAGCGAGGCGTAGCCGAGGAAGGATGTGAGGGACGAGGGCGGTCCCGCCGGCGGCCGGTACGGGTCGATCGAAATCGCCTTGGTGAGCAAGGTGCTGTTGCGGCCGTCGGAGAGCGTGAGCGTGACCGTGTAGGTGCCCGGCGCCGCGTAGACGTGGCTCGTGTGCGCTCCGCCTCCGTTCTGCCCATCGCCGAAATCCCAGTCGACGGTGACCGAGTCGTTGTCCCGGTCGGTCACGTGTTCGGCGGAGAGGTCGACCTCCCGGCCCGCCTCCCCGGAGGCGGGGGCCACGAGTTCCCCCGCCGGAGGCGAGTTGTGCGAGGTGACCGTGACAAGGACGAGCGCGCGGGCGATGTATTGGCCATCTGTCGCCGCAATGACAATCGTGTAGTCGCCGGAGGAGCCCCGCGGCGTTTGCCACCCTGTCACGGTCGCGTTGGTGGGCCCCGATTCCACATACAGGAACGGCGCCGAGCCGTCCGGGTCGGATGCGCGGGGGTCGAAGTTCACGGTGCCCCCTTCCTCGACGGTGAAATTCGTGCCGACCGTGAGCACCGGGGGGTCATTGACCGCCGCGATGCGGACGGTGAGGTTCACGAGGGTGATTCCGCCGTAGGAATCCGAAACGCGCAGCGCAATGTGGGCGAGCCCGTTGTAATTCAAGGCAGGCTGGATCGCGAGGCTGCCGCCGCCAAGCGTTAGGCGCAGGGGGTCGTCCGTCGAGGCCGAGGCGTTCAGCGAGGCGCCGGGCCCGCTGGGGCGGAAGTGCGACGCGAGGTCGAGCACCACCGCGCGGACTTCGTCTTCGTTGAGCACCACGTCGGCGTAGGGGCTAATCTGGAGCGGCGGCTTCGGGTTCGTAACGTTGAACCGCACCGTCTGGGGCGCGCTCCACACCGTCCCGTCGCTCGCGCGGGCTGCGAAGGTGTTGGGGCCGTTCGTCAGCATGTCCGTGTCCACCTCGAACGACCAGGCGTTCGTGCCAAGCGCTGGCGTCCAGTTGAACCCGTTCAGCGCGACCTCGACGGCGGTCACCGTGTCGCCCTGGTCGGGGTCGCCGGCAAGCCCCGTGAAATTGAGCCGCCCGGCCACGCTCGACCCCTCGGCCGGCGTGATCAGCGCAACATGGGGCGGCGCGTCGATCGCAAGCGGCCCGGAGGCCTGGCGGTAGCCCGCGGCCGTTGCGTGCACGGTCCAAGCGGCGCGGGCCGCGCTCGTGAAGGTGAGGCGGGCGGTCGCGGCAAGGTCGCTGACGCCCGTTGCGCGCAGCTCCCCGGTCTCGTCGAGTACGGCAACCGTTGCGTTGGCGACGGGGACGCCCTGCGCCGAAACGGCAACATCGAGCGTCACGGAGGCATTGGGCGGGACGCCCGGGGAAAACGCGATGTCCAACTGCTTGAGCGGCCCGACGAACGGCCGCGAAGCGGGGTCGCCAAGCAGCGTCAGCCCCGCGACCGCCCGGCGCAGGCTTGCATTGTTCTCGTCGAAGGCGCCGCCGAGCGCCAAGCGCGCGTTTGCGACGAACCGCGCGCGGGCCGCGTCGAGCACATCGCCGATGGGCCCGGGCCGCTGGAGGAGCTCTTCGGTGACATCGGCCGCCAGCGTCCAGCCCCCGAGCACGCCGCCCGCCTGCGTGCCCGAAGCGGTGTGGCCGGTGAACCCCACGGCAAGGCTCGCGCCCCCGCCGGCCGCGGTGAGCGCGCTTTCGATGTTGCTCCCGTTGTCGAGCGAGAAGTTTGCAGACCCGCCGTACGCGGCGACGAACACCGGGAGCTTTGCGCCGTTTGCAAGCGGGGGAAAACCGGATGGGGGGGCGGGCGGCACGAATACAGATGAACTCCCGTCGCCCGCGTAGGCGTCGCCGGGGCCGCCGGAGGCCGGGCTGTCGCGCGCTGCAAGCACCACGAGCGAGGCGCCAAAGCCCCACTCGCCGAGGAAGGTCGGGCCGTCCAGCCGGTCGAGGGCGGGGTCGTAGGCAGCCGGGTAGTTCGGGTAGTCGCGCAGCGAGATGTTGGTGAGGCCCGCCGCCGCGATCGCCGATTCGGCGGCCGCGAACGTCACGCCGGCGTCGTCGCCGAGCCGCCTTGAGGCAAAGCTCAAGTCGGGCACCGACGCCACGGCGAACCCGAGCACGGCGCGCGAAGCCCACGCCCCGGCGGGCGGCGATTGCTCCGAACCCACGAGCCTTGCAACATAGTCGCGCAACGCAGGCACCGTCGAGACGGGGATGCGCCCGACATGGATCGAGGGCGTCAGGCTCCAACTGCTGTCGGAGATGCCGTACCAGGGCCCCTCCGTCGTGTACTCGTCACCGAGGTCCGACGCGTTGATGAAATCCGTGCCGGGCACTGCGTAGTAGTAGTCCGAGACCATCGCGCGCTCCGGGATGGACATGGTCGGGAACGCCGTGCGGTTTGCAACCTGCAGGATGCGGCCCGGGATCGTGGGGTCGTCGGCGGCGAGCAGGACATACCGGAGGCTCGAGTCGGTGGCCGCCCGCTGGTCGACGTAAGCCTTGATCGACTGCGGCAGGTCGAAGCCGCCGATGAGCGACTGGAGGTAGGTCGTGGTCACGATGTCGACGTGCACGCCTTGGCTCTCGCGCAAGGCTTTGAGCGGCAGGAGCTCCGCGACGAAGGAGTCCGGCGCAATCATTAGCTCGAGCGGGGAGGTGTCGAGCGAGGCTTCCGCGGGAGGCACGGCAAGGGCAAGGAACCCCGGCACCACCAGCATGGCCGCAACGAGGAGGCTCCCTGGCGATGCGCGGTGCCGCACGCGGCGGGACTCTGGGCCGGCGCAGATAAACGCATCGCGCGGGTTGGGGCAAGGGTGGACTCGCGCTACCCGTAGAGCGAGACCGCGGCCGCCGCCGCGGCAACATTGACGCAGAAGTGGCCGACCATCAGCCCGAGGACGTTGCGCCACTTCATGAACGCAAGCCCGGTGACCGCGCCCGCGGACACGAGGTAGAGCGCCGCAGCCGGGCCGCCAAAAAGCAAGCGGAGCCAAAACCACTCGACGATGTGCCCCGCGCTCCATGCGACGACCTGCAGGGCGAAGGCATTCCACCGGCCGAACCGCGGCTCGGCCTCCCGCTGCACGATCGCTTTCGTGAAGTAGTCGACGGCGCCGACATGGATGAAGGTGTCAAGCGCCCACAGGCCCGCCAGGGGCGCCGCCGTCACCGTGGCCGCAAGCGGCGCGAAGTACCACGCGGCACCCCGCGCCGACAACGCCACCGCCACGGCGAAGGGCGCGTAGGCGGCGGCCGAGAACGCAAGCGTGCGGTCGATCGCCCCGAGCTGCCACGGGCGCCCCCACAGCCGCGCGGCGGCAAGCGGCAGGACCAGGAACGGCACGCCGATCTTCACGGAATCGGGCAGGCCGCCGCCCACCGCCTGAAGCGCGGCGTACCCGGCCACCGCCACCGCGATGACCGCACCGAGCTGACCGTTCGAAAGCGCGCCTCGCGCGGCCCCGACCGCCTCGTCCTTGGCCATTCCAGCGGCCACGTTCCCGCGACGGCCCGGCCGAATGATGAAGGGTTCCCCCGCTTGCGCCCCTTGCAAGCGCGCCGATCCAGCAAAGGGCCATCAGCCAGAAACAAATAAGTAGCCCGCTTTGCGTTTTCACGCGGGAAAACCGCTCGATTTATCCTGAAATTTGGAGGCCTTGTCCCGTGATGAACTCTGCAAAGGCGTGGGACTACGCCACCTACGGCCCGGTGACGTGCACCGCGCTCTCCCAAGGCGGCGACTACCTCATCGCGGGGAGCCAGGACGGAAACATCTACGCCTTCTCGCGGGAAGGCGAGCTCCTCTGGACGCAGACGCTCGGCGCGCCCATCGGCAAGCTGGCCTACTCGCTCAACGGCAACTACCTCGCCGCCGCCACCTCGACGCACGGCGAGTCGCTCATCAATTTCTACGGCATCAACGGCGCGCTGCTGTGGAGCCGCAAGGTCGGCCGGGCCGCCCGCGGCCTCTCCATCTCCGACGACGGCGGCATCGTCGTCATCGGCTCGGACAACCGCAACATCTACTGCGTCAACTACGAAGGGAACCTGATCTTCAACCACAGGCTCGGCGGCGAAATCCCCACGGTCGCCCAGACCCGCGACGCGCGCCACATCTACGCGGGCTCCTTCGACGCGTTCGTCTACTGCTTCGACCTCCAGGGCCGCGGGATCTGGAACTACAAGACCACGGGGCCCGTCGAGAAGGTCCTCGTGACGCGCTCGGGCGACCTCGTGTTCGCGGTCTCCTCCGACAAGCGGCTCTACCAACTCTCAAAGACGGGTTCGATGCTCACGAATCAGCGGTTCGAAGAGCTCCCCACCAGCATCGCCATCGACGAGACGGCTCGCACGATGGCGATGGCGCAGGGGCCAGAACTCTTCCTACTGCACCACAAGGACAGCACGGTCTCCAAGCGGCTCCGCCTCGAAGGGCGCATCCTCGAGCTCGCGGTCTCCGAGAACGGCGAGCACATCTCCTGCTACACCAGCTCGAATTCGCTCCACTTCTTCGACCGCGAGCTGAACGAGCTGTGGCGCAACGAGTTCCCGCAGAAGCCCATCGCGATGTCCATCTCGCCCAAGGGCCACTACCTCGCCGTGGGTTGCAACGACAAGCACGTCTACATGCTGGACAACAAGAACTACTACCGCAAGACGATCGAGGCGGTGCGCCGGGCGATCGACGAGGCGAAGGCGAGCGGCATGGTCGTCCTCGAGGCCGAGGTGCTCGCGCAGAAGGCCGAGCAGGAGCTCGAAGCGGAGGCATTTTCGCCCGCGCTCAAGTACGCGGAGGCGGCCCTCAAGATCGTGTCGAGGCAGCGCGAGCGCGCCAAGCCCCAGATCTCCATCCTCGGCGTCGTCAACGAGGCGTTCCGGCTCGGCAAGCCCAACACCGTGCGGGCGCTTGTCATGAATACGGGGATGGGCCACGCGAAGAACATCTCGTTCCGCTTCGAGGGCGAGGTGAGGAGCGAGGTCGTCCCGGCGCGCGAGTACCTCGCCGTGGGCTCCTGGTACGAGGAGAACTGGGAGATCGTCCCGCTGAAGAAAGGCGAGAACCCGGTGCGCTTCAAGACGATGTGGCACGACGCCGGCGATTCCATACAGACCGCGGAGTCGCCCATCACGATCAACGCCGTCGAGTCGGAGAAGGCGCTGCCTTACAAGAAGTCGGCGCCGCTCGTGCAGCTTGGCAATGTGCCGAAGCTCATCGCCCGCGTCCAGGCCGACAAGGCCGCAGGGCGCCTGCCGGCGCCGCCCGTTTCGGTTGCCGCGCAGCCGGCGCTCGAATCGGTGGTCCAAGAAGTGCAGTCCCTCAAGTGCAAGAAGTGCGGTACGCTCCTCCAGGAGGACTGGAAGGCTTGCCCGCGGTGCGCGACACCCGTCGGATGAGCGAAAAGTCCGGCGCGCTCGTGCCGGTTTCTCCGCGCCTGCCCAATCTCGCTCGAGACCGGGGCAACTTCTTTACGCGCGCGGGTGGCGCGGGCGATGTCTACGGCGAGGTCGTCCGCACCGACGAGAGCGGCGCAAGGTGGCGCCGTTGGGACCCGCACCGCAGCAAGCTTGCCGCCGCGCTGCAGGGCGGAGCACTCACGAAAGACTGGGAAGACCTGCTCGACGGCGCGCCGGTGGTGTACCTCGGCGCGGCGAGCGGCACGACGGTCTCGCATGTCGCGGACCTTGCGGCGCCAAAGGCGGTATTTGCGGTCGAACTCGCTTCGCGCCCGTTCCAGGAACTCATCGTGAAGCTCGGGGCCTGGGCGAATGTGTTCCCCGTCCTTGCCGACGCGCGCGAGCCGGGCACCTATGAAGGGCTCGTCGGCAAAGCGCAGGCGATCATCCAAGACGTCGCGACGAGCGACCAAGTCGCCGTGCTGGAGGCAAACGCGCGCGCGCTGCTTCCGCGCGCGGCGCCCTCGCTCCTCTTTGTGAAGGCGAGGTCCATCGACTCTTCGGCCGAGCCCGCGCGGGTTTTCGCGCGGGCACGCGACGAACTCGTGGGCGCCGGTTTCACGATCCGCGACGAGCGCGGCCTCGAGCCCTTCGACAAGGACCACCGGGCGTTCTTGGTGCGCTGGCTGGGCAAGGCCGGGGGGTCGGCGGAAGTCAGGCCCGGCCCGGGCGCCCAAGCGGCGCCCGCCGCAACACCGGCTCCTGGTCCACCCGCATGAGCCTCAGGAAGCGGACGGCGCGCCCGTCGAAGGGACGGCCCGTCAGCAGGTCGTTGTACGCGCCGATCAGCCAGATGTAGCAACCCGTGCAGACGAAGAGGGCGCCCCGGTGGTCCCCGATGTGGAGCCTTGCGCAGACCTTGTGGCATGACTCCATCTCGCCGTCGCAGAACTCGGCCGCTTCCGCGACGAGGGTCGTGCGGCAAACGCTGCACCGTTGCATGGGGCTTTGCGCCGTCGGGCGATCGGCGCTGCACCCTTTGTAATTTGGGTACGCACTTCCGGGGCAGTGCTCTCCGCGCCCCAGCTCTTGTGAGGGGGGCCCGACCGGGGGAATTGTGGTAATTACGCTGTACATATTCTACAGTATCTCGCCTTCTTCGGCTCACAACGAGCCCTGTCGCTCAAGGTGTTCACTATGGTCAACTACGAAGGGATTCCCCGGAACCGTCTGAGACTTGCCGCAGGCAGCGCGGCGTTGGGCTTGACCGCCCTTCTTTGCGCCGCCCTTCTTGCCCCGCTTGCCGCCGCTGACACCTCGTCGGGCGCGATCGCGACCGGCGCCGGGATCTTCACGGAGGCCACGATGGCGCTCATGACAGGCATCATGCTCATCGCCGCCTTCGGCCTCCAGATCGGCCGCAACTACTTCCTGCGCACGCTGAACAAGTTCACCCTGCGGCTTGGGGCCGACATCTGGTGGCTCGCCTACATCATGATCCGCGACGGACTCATGTTCTTCGGCGTGCTCTTCGGCTTCGAGCTCTTTTTCGTGGGGACCTTCGGGGACTACCCCATCGCCGTGCCGTTCATGCCCCTCGCCATCGTGCTCGTCGCCGCGGCGCTCCTGCTCAAGCTTGTCCGCGACGCCGACGAGGAAGAGAAGACGAACCGCATCGTGACCTTCCTCGTCGCGGGGGCGGCCGCCCTCTACGTCTTCGGCGCGCTCTTCGTTACGGAAAGCATCGTGGGCTACGGACAGGCGGGCTACCTCACCAACCCCGACGGCACGATCGCGACCGCCGCGGGCGGCAGTGATGTATGGACCTGGATCTACAACGCCTTCAGCTCCACGGTCAACGCTCCGCTCGCGATCGGGACGTTCTATGTCTGCTTCGGGGCCCTATCCGTGATGGCGTTCTACGCGCTCTACCACGTGACGCGCCCGTCGAAGGACGCCCCGGTGCGGCGCACGCCGGCCGGGGTCGAGGCCAAGAAGCCCTCGCCGCCTGCGACCCGCGAGGCGGTCGTCGAGGCGGCCGGCGCCGATGCGACGGCTTGAGAGGGGAGGCGCTGGACTTGCCCTACTCCCTTTCAATCACGGCGCAGTGCCACTCGTGCGGCGTGTGCATGGATGTTTGCCCGGTGCGGGCCATCGACATGACCCCGCCATCAAGGTCGGGGATCGAGAGCGACCACCAGGCGCGGCCCTGGATGATGGAGTTCCCGGTCCTTGTCGGCAAGTGCACCGGCTGCAAGCTCTGCGAGGCCGAGTGCCCCTTTGAGGCGGTGACCGTGGTTGCCGGCGCAATGGCGCAGCGGGAACGCCTGACCGACGCCGTCATGGAGGCCCAGATGGACGAGCGGCGAGCGGAGCACCCGGGCGCGCGCGCCACCGCGCCCGACTGGCGGGCCTTCCACCCGCTCACCGAGTTTACGCGTGACACGCTGAAGCGGCCCGTCCGCAGCCCATTCCCCAAGAGCGCGGGCTGGAAGCCGTGGTTCGCCAAAGGCGAACCTTGGAAGGTCTGGCGGAAGATGTAGGCACCCTCGCCACGCGAAGCGTTTTACATCCGGCGCCGCTACCGCGCCATCGTGACCCGGCTCAGAGGCGCCAGGGCGGCCGTCACCGGCTGCGGCGGGTTCATCGGCCCGCACCTCACCCGAGCGCTTGCCGAACGCGGCGCGCACGTGCGCGGCGTAGACAAAGACGCGCGGGCGGTCGCGAGGGTGCGCAAGTCGCTGGGGGCGCGAGGCCTCGACCTCTGGACGGGCGACATAGGGGAAAGCGGCACCCTGAGGCGGCTCCTGCGCGGCACCGACCAGGTCTTCCACCTCGCGGCCGACCCCGATGTACGCAACTCGACCCGCCACCCGTACGAACACTTCGACCAGAATGTGATGGGCACGCTGCGCGTCCTCGAAGGCATGCGCAAGTTTGACGTGAAGAGGATCGTCTTCCCCTCAACTTCAACCGTCTACGGCGACGCGAGCATCGTTCCCACCCCCGAAGACTACACGCCCCTCGTCCCGATTTCCGTGTACGGGGCGAGCAAGCTCGCCTGCGAGGCGCTCCTATCGAGCTACTCGGCGTCTTACGGGTTCGACGCCGTCGTCGTGCGCTTCGCAAACGTCGTCGGCCCGGGCTCCACGCACGGCGTCATCGTCGACCTCGTCGAGAAACTGAAGCGCGACCCCACGCGCCTCGAGGTGCTCGGCGACGGCAGGCAGCGCAAGTCTTACGTCCACATCGACGACCTCGTGCGCGCGACGCTCCTTGCGGCCTCGCGCGCGCCGCGCGGGTTCCAGGTCTACAATGTGGGCTCGGCGGACACGATGCTCGTCGACGGAATTGCAAAGGCCGTAATTCGAGCGATGGGGCTACGCGGGGTCGAAGTCATCCACAAGCCGGCGCCGGGCGGGCGCGGCTGGGCGGGCGATGTCAAAGTCATGCAACTCTCGATCGCGCGGCTGAAGAAACTCGGCTTCCGGCCTCAGATCTCATCGAAGGAAGCGGTCGAGGCGACCGCGCGCGCGGTGGCCGCCGAGCGGGCGCCCTCCTTTGTCGCGCGGACGGCGAAGGTTTAACCGCAAACTCGCCTGCCCGCGCCGTGGGTCCGTGGGGTAGCTTGGTATCCTACGAGGTTTGGGACCTTGTGACCCCCGTTCAAATCGGGGCGGACCCACTCTCCTCTAATCCACGAGCAGGGTATCGCCGATCGGTCATCTCGAGCTTCCGCGCCGCCTCGGATGTCGGCCAGTGAAGTATCCGGGGCGGGTGCTCCGGTATCGGCGAAGGCGACTCAACGCCCGCGACTGCTGCGCGGGCGTTTGGAAGACGAGCTCGGGCCAATCCTGCGGCGCCCACGGGGACCTCGGCGGGGCGCGGCCCCCAGGTCCGCGGTACCCGGTCCGTTCGAAGGTCCGGCGCTGGAGCATCCCTCGCATCGGCGGCGCATCGACGAAAGTGCCAAGCGCCGTGGGCACGAGCACGAGGCCCGCCAGATGCGCGTTGTGCGCGGGCAGGTAAGCGGCGCCCTTCCAAAGGTGATCGACTAGACCTCCTCGCGTAGCCTGCCCCGAATAACCGAGCGCCGCCAGCAGGGCGAAGCGGGCGGGTCGGTTGTCCGCGACCGCGATTCCATCGACGATGTCGCCCAGCTTCTCGCCTCGGCCCCGTCGCATCCTGCGCACTTTCGGGAACGGGTTTGGCACCGCCTCCACCGCCGCCCGCGGGGCGAACCGCGTGTGGCGCGCGAACCAACCCACGAACTCCTCCATGGTCGGCGCGTTCGCTTCGCAAGCGGCCCAAAACTCCTCCTCGATTCGCCGGGCGTTCTTTCGCTTTATCGATGGGCGCGACTCCCGAGGGTGCCCGCCGCCCGGCGTGCTGTACATCGGGCGAGTTCTCCGCATGTGCTTCAGCTTCGCGATGACCCGCCGTTCCTCGCCCGCCGTCAGTTCAACCGGCCGACTCCACGGCAGCGCTCGCCCGGAGGAAAATGGAGTAGCCCCGTCCGGCCCCTTGTAGCCGTACAGGTAATACGCGTGCCGCTTGAGGGCCTCAAGCACCGGCCCCCACTCCGTAAACGAGGAGAGGCTCTCCGGCACGATGAACAGGTTCGCGAGCCGCGTGTAGTGCTGCGGGTTGTACGGCGACAGCGGGTAAACATGACAAACAACCTGTCCGCGCCACTCATTCTGGTTCGAACCCATCGCATCGAAGATAGCCTCCTGCGCGGGCTGGTTCGCCCACTTGCGCACCCCCCCTTCGACGCGCCCGATCTTGCCCGACCCCGGGACCGAGCGCGCCGTCTTCGGGAACACGACGGGGACCGCGCGCGCCACCCGCGGACCGACCCAAATCGAATGCTCTGCGACAAGGCGCAGGAGAAGATCCATTCCCCGGCCGCCTTCGCGGTCACGCAAGTCTGCTTCGAACTCCGCGTTCAAGTTCAACGGCGCCGCGCGCGTCCGCACGGTTTGCAGTAAGCGCGCCTTCGGCCGCGCACGCGGCTTCACGGGCTGCCCTCAGAAACGACTAGAATTTGATCCCCGTCAGCGTCTTCGTGTCGATGACGCCCGGGATCGTCCGGATCTTGTTCACCACGATCTGCCCGAGGTGGTTGAAGTCCTTCGTGTCGATCTTCGCGATCAAGTCGTACTCCCCGAAGAGCGGGTGCAACTCCACGATCTCTGAAATCTCCTGGAGCCGGTTGTAGACCTCATGCTCCTTCGCCGGGGCCGTTGAAACCAGTACGAAGCCGATGACCATAGTGAACCGAGGCCATGCTAGCCCCAGCGCCTTATATAGAGTTTTGCGGCCGCCTCCCCTCGCGAGTTTTCGCTTAACCGAAACCGGACGAGTTCGAAAGTGTTTTCATCGCGCACGAGAGCCCTGCACCTGAAGGGAATCCGATGCCCGTCAAAGACCTCGAACTCACCGCCGTCGAAGCCAAGCGCTTCACCCGCCGCGGCGAGCACGCGCAGATCGAACGCCTCGAACAGAACAGCGCCGTTTCCGTCATCATGCCCGTCGACGACCACAACGCGGACGTCGAGTTCCGCTTCACCGTCACTTACGGGGCGGTCGCTTCGATCCGCATCGAGGGACGTCTAATCTTCACAGGCGACGCCAAGGCGCTTGTGGCAAGCTGGCGAGACAAGAAGAACATGCCCAACGAGATCGCCTCCGAGATCCACACCGCCGTGATGTCGGCGTGCATCCCCGAGGCCGTGATGGTCGCTCGCGACCTGCACCTGCCCCCGCCGATCCCGATCCCCCAGGTCAAGTTCGACGGCAAGCCCGGCCCAGCGGCAAAGCCGACTTGGTCGCCTGAGGTCGGATAGCCACCGCGGCACGCACGGCGCCCCAAACGCCATACGTTTATATCGGCCGCCCGGCGTCCAGCGGCCAGCATTCTGAGGGATTTGCATGGATCAAATGCGCCAGGGCCCCGACATGTCCGCGATGCGCGGCGAAATGGACGCCGCCTCGCAAGCGAACCTCCAGCAGCTCAAGGACGAGCTTGCCAAGAAGCAGTCCGCCCTCGTCAAGCTCTGGGACTCCTACGAGCACCAGGAGCGCGACATCGCCGCCCTCAAGGACCGCATCGCGTTCCTCGAGCAGGAGATGCTGCAGAAGGACAACATCATCATGAATCTCAAGATGCACACCGAGTCCAAGGACGGCCGCCTGCGCGAGACCGAGATGGAGGCCATCGCGCTCCGGCGCCACAAGGACGAGTCGGAGCCCAAGATCCGCTCGCTCGAGACGCAGCTGCGCGCCGCCGAAGACCGCTACGCGAAGGTCCTGAAACTGTGGGAAGCCTCCTACGAGTCGGCCAAATTCTGGCGCAAGGCCGCCGAGGACCGCGACCGGTGGTTCGACCGCCACATCGGCGCCTTTGGCGACTTCAAGCGGGCGATCGACGAGCGCGACGAGATGCTCAAAGGCCACCGAAAGGAAGCGGCCGCCCTCGAGATCGCGGAGAACGCGCGCAAGCGGGCCGCCGATTCACCGGACGCTTCGAAGCCCACGAAACGGTAGGGCGCTTCCAGGTTGAGCCCGCCGCTACTTGAGCGGCGTCGTGCAGAAGGGGCAGCGCGCCCACGTCGGCTGGGTCGGCTTGCCGCACTTGGGGCAGACATTCTTCCCCTTGGTCGCGTCGGTGAGCGCCTTCTTCACGTCGGCGGCAAGGTCGCGCGCCTTTTCGAACTCGCCCGCGTCGAACGCGGCCCGGGCATCCTTCAGTTTCGCCTCGGGGGCCGACACATTCGTGCCCTTGCCGCGCGCATCGTCGATGTCCTTCGAGGCGTCGTCCATCCGCTTGATCGCGACCCTCTTTGAAAGTTCGTGGAGCGCCTCGGTAATCTGGTCCTCGGCCTTCGCCGCAAGGTCCACGGCGGCGGCGGCTTCGCCCGCATTCCTCTTGGCATCGGCCTGGGCAAGGGTCGCCGCCACGCCGGTGAAGTCCGCGAAGAAACCGTCCTCGTCGCCCACGAGCATCAGGGTGCGCGCGTAGTCGATCATCCCCTCGGCCTTCGAGGCGAGGTGGTCCTGCAGGTGCTTGCCTGCAATGAACCGCGCGCGGTTGAGGTAGCGCGAGGCGATCGACTTGTTGTCCTCCTCGCGCATCTTGCGGGCGCGCTCGAGCAGGTCGCGGGGCTCGACGGTCTCGGCGCCCGCCTTGGCGCCCTGCGCGATGGCCTCCTCGACGAGCCTTGCATAGTCGTCGAAATTGCAAAACGCGCACAGGTCGCCGTACATCGAGTGGCCGCAGGTCGGGCAGTGCTGGCCGCCGCGCGCATACTCCTCGCGCACCTCGTGCTCCTGCTCTTCGGCGGCCACATCCACCGTGGTGTGCTTCGTCATCAGCCCGAGGTCCTGGACCGTCGACCTGCTGTCCGCCGCGCTGATCGTCTCCATCCGCTTCACGACCGTCGTCCGTTCGCCGCCCGCGAGGATTTCCTCGAAAGCGGTGCGCGCCTGGTGCACGAGCGCGTCGGCCTCGCCAAACGACGAGTACGAGAGCTGGAACTCCGCCTGCTGGAGCAGGTTGCTTACATCCGTGAAGTCCGCCCCCGTCCGGTGCTTCTTGACCTCCGCGCGCAGCGCCTCGACGGCGTCTTGCACCGAGCAGCGAGGGCAGGGGGCGTCAAAGGCCTCCTTATGCGTCCCGCAGCGCGGGCACGAGTAGATGATTTTCTTTTCTTCGATTTTCTTCCGCTGCAGGACCGTGAGGCCGGCCGAGGTGAGCCCGATCGGGATCAGCACCGCGAGCCGTCCCCGGCGCCGCTGGAAGTACTCGGCGGGGTACTTGCCGTGCACCTTCTGCGTCACCGCAAGCTCGCGCGCGGTCTCGGCGGCCACCCGGCGCTCCACTTCCTGTTTGGCGGCCGCTTCCGCTGCGAGCCTTGCAGCATTCTCCTGCTTGCGCTTGCGCAAAAGGAGGAGTGCAAGGACGCCGCCCACGGCGATCGCGGCCCCCGCGACCGGGATGATCGGGAAGGTCGTGACAACGGGGGGCTTTGGCGTCACCCGATAGAGCGCGTAAGGTTGGCTCCCAAGGACCGTGCCGCTTCCGGCGCGCTGCACTTGCACGGTGATGCCCTTGCCCGCGTCCAGCGGCGTGGGAATCGTGGCCACAAAGGAAACCGACAGATTCTGCGTGCCGTTCGCGGCTCCGGCAGGCCCAAGAGGGATGCCGCGCGCCGATTGCACAATCGTGTTCCCCGTCTGAAAGTTCACGACGAGGCTCTGCTCGGTCGTGTTGTCGAGGTTCACAATCGTGAAGTTGACCGTCACGAGTTGCCCCTCAACCGGGACGAGCGGGCTGAATGTCGCATTCACGCTGACGTTCGCCGAGGCGCTCGCGCCCCCGAGGGCGAGGGCCGTGAGCGCGATGGCGGCGGCAAGGCCAAGCAGCAGCGGCACCGAAGGGCCGCCCTTGACCGCGGCCCAAGGCCTGGTCTCGGGGGCGGAATCGGCTGGCGATCGAGCGGGCAAGCGGCCCGAAAATTCGAGCGCCGCTTAAGTATCTTTGTAATTGGCGACCCGCACACTGGTGGCGCGATGGAGGGGGCCTATGGGCATGACCCGGCGAACGATGGGAAGGAAAAGAGCTCTAGCCTCGCTCTCCCTGCCTTTGCCCTCGAAGGCCTCCGAGCAGGAATTGTCGCGGATTTCCTTGGCTTTCCAGTCAGTGACCGAATCAATCTCGCCAACGGTGACGGTGTGCGTGGCCCTTACGATGACCTCCGCGACGGCCGCGAGCGCGCCACGCGGCACTAAACTCAGCGGCCGACGCGAGGTGATCCTTTGTCGGCCCGACGCACGAACCAGAAACCAGCAATGCCAGCCGCAGCGGCAACCCCGATCAGGATCGCGATGGGGACAAGAATGTCCCCGCCCGCAAGGATATCGGACCATCGAGGCGCAGGCATGTCGCTCACGGTGAGGGGTTCGATGGTCGCCTGGGGCGCTGACGAGGACGTCGCTCGAACCTCAATTTCGAACGTGCCGAAAGAACGCGGCGCAGTGAAGTTCCCATGGAATTCTCCGTTCGAATTCGTTCGAACACCTGCCATTTCCGGAATGGCTGTCCCGTTGATGAAGAATTCCAACGAAGCGTTCCCAATTGGCGACCTGTCCGAGCCGAGGTATTGAACGGAAACATTTACCGATTCGCCGGGTGCTACCCAATTAGGGTTCAGGGCGAGATTTAGCGTCGGCTCCGAGCCCGCTCCCAAGGCCCCCTGAACGAATACCATGGTTTGGATCGCAAGCACGACGATGACGGCCGTAACCGCGAACCTGCCGGTTTGCGCAACGCAACTCAAGTTACCATCACCTCTATTTGCGCGACCGTAACGAAGCCCGCAGCGTCGGTAACCTGGAACCGGATTGTGTGAGGTACCGGTTCCCCATCCCTCGTAGCAGCGGACAGTTGTGCGGAAATCGACGTGCCAGTTCCCAGGCTTCCATCTATATCCGAAAACCACGCATATGTCATGGGGCTTGCCCCGAGGTGAGCCTCACCTACAAAATCAATCGTGTCCGTTGTTCCGTAACTCGAGTTATCGCCCGGACTAGTAATGTTCGCAATCGGAGGGGCAACCGCGTCCGATGCTGGGACGTATAGGTAATCGGAGGAAACGTTTGTGTTGTTGATGGAGAACGTTGCGTCGAAGATATAGACGGGAACAACCGTCAGATTTGAGAATGCATAGTACCCCATGGTGTGTCCGGTAATCGACAAGTTCCCGACCGTTGAAAGTGCCACCAGCGACGCTTGGGAACCGTTCTGGATTAGTCGATCTTGGGCGGCCTGCGCAGTGATGACCGAGGTGCTACCCGTCTGCGCGAATTCTCGCCAACCCCCGGCAACTCCCCAAATCTGCCCGCCGTCGCCGACGTAAACCTTTAGCCGGCCCCCGGTCCCCATCACAGTGAGTTGCCCGCTACCACGTTGGAACACAACTTGCCGGTTCAAGACAATGCTCGATTCCGTGGTGTTGTTGTCGCTGTCGTAAGCCACCTGGGTGTCATTGTTCACGTCTGCCAAGTACGCGTCGGCAGGGAGTAGATTGTGGCTAACGAGGTAATCCTCAGCAATGCCCGCAGCCTCTGCGTTTGTCGGGAGGTCAGGCTCCGTTTCCGCTGACATCCAGAGATTGTCGAGCTTATAGAGGAAAAACTGTCCGGAACTCGTGACCATGAGCGTGTCGTTGCCGCTGGAAAGGTACCAGTTGTCCCCGTATTGCTCAACCTCTCCCCACAAGCCGATCTTGTTGGCAATCGATTGTGCGTATTCTTGATCCACGTCCGTTGCTCCGCCGAACACCGGAATTGTGGAAAGGTCGTTGGTCTCGTTTGGGGCGCGGCTCCCAACGCTGTGCTCCCAAGTTACGTAACCCGCAGTCGTAGTGGGATCTGCGATTGGCCCGGTTCCTTGGCCCCAAACGTATTCGTCTCCGTAGGTTGCCTGCGGCGCAATTACTCGCGCCGAAACTTGTTTTCCGTGCGGTTGACTTTGATCGAATGCCGTGAACCACGCTTGTTTGACGCTCTGGGCCCGATCAGCGGCGCCGTCTTTGAACATCGCAAGTGCCCAATCAGTTCCAAAATAGGCCGAATCGTACATGTCCGCGCTCGAACCGAGGATCAAGTGAACCCCGTTCATTGCCTTCGCCCACGAACCGATACTATCATCATTCAAGACGTTGCAAGCGTTGAAGGCGATCCACTCGAGATCCTTCGTTCCCCAACGATTGATGGAAGCGCCGGGAAGGACGTGCGAATCACTCGAGGGGAATAATGGCCCATGCTTCATCGCCAAAAAGGGCCAATCCCATTCATAGGATCCGTGACTTCGCACGTAAACCAGATCGACATTGTCGACATAACCGTCGTCGTTGGCTCCGAAGTCGCCCCCCAGAGCCGCTGCGTTGCCATATCGGTAGCGCTCGGTCCAACCATAATTGGCGAATTTGGAAGCAGTCGCGTCCGCATCTGTGCTTGCCGCCGGAAGGTCCCACCACGGCCCAGAGTAGTGTCCGGCGTATTCGATTCCAAACTCAAACGCATGATCCTCGTCTTGGAGCGGCTGGGGGGGAGGCGCACTGTGCCCGTATTCACCGTACCAATTGTAAGCGATCGCCGTGGTTGCAGAAAGAAGAATTGCTACAGCTACCGTTGAAAGAATGATTTGCTTTTGCCCAGAAGAAGCGCTTCCCTTGAGGAGGGCAAGCATAAGGAACCGGCCCCTACATCTGGCTGCTCCCCTATTCAAAATGTTATCGTTAGGGCCGGCCAACATACCCGCCAAAAGGCTTATCAACCCACTTGTTCCGGGGAACGTTCCCGTTACAAAACGCAGGTTGTACCTGGCTCCCCCGACTCCAATAGGCATACAGCGAGTTCGGGTTGGAGCGCGCGCCGATTCAATTCAGAGGACGCCAGGAAAGGTGAGAAACCGAGGAACGGGTTCAACGCGGGGCTTCCGGCGCCCGCCACGAATAATACCAGCCATTCTTGGGCCCAGGGCCCCTCAGCGAGAATGATCGGCGGCAGAGCCCGCCCCCTTCCCGCTGTGGACGCAAGGGGATCCACGAAGGCAAGGCCTCAAGCGCATTCCCGGTCTTCTTACGAGCCCCAAGACGAGTCCCGTTACCGGGCTTCACGCCTTCTCGAAGGCGACACCCAAACCCGCCGGCGAGGGGACCACGCGCACCTTGTCCCCGATCTTGAGCTGACGCGGGTCTTTCACCGAAGGGACCCACCCCGTGGTCGCGCCCCCCTCCGCCATCTTCACCACGACAAGCGCGTAGGGCCCGTACGCCTGGAACGCTTCGGCGGGGAAGGCGATCACCGTGAAGGTGAGCACCTCGCCTTCGCCCTTCGACTCGAGCGCCGCAAACTCCTGCTTCTTGCACTGCGCGCAGCGCAGCTCGTCGATGAAGGTCACGCGCCCGCAGCTCAGGCACTTGCGCCCCCAGAGCTTCCCGCCCTTTGCGCGCTCAATCACTTCCGCGATGGAGGGCGGCTTCTGCTGCTCGACCGTCGTTGGCACCGCTACACCCTCCGGAAGATGTGCACCGCGCACGACCCGCCCGTCGCGCCGATGTTGTGGGTGAGGCCGACCTCCGCGTCCTTCACTTGGCGCGCGCCGGCCCGGCCGTCGAGCTGCTCGAACACCTCGACCGCCTGCGCGGCCCCCGTCGCGCCCACCGGGTGGCCCTTCGCCTTGAGCCCGCCCGACGGGTTGATTGGGATGTCCCCAGAAAGCGCGGTGAGCCCGTCTTCGGCCGCCCGCGCGCCGTGGCCCTTCTTCACGAGCCCGAGGTCTTCGGTCGCCAGCACCTCCGCGATCGTGAAGCAGTCGTGCACCTCCGCGAAGTCCACGTCCTTCGGAGAGAGCCCCGCCTGCGAGAACGCCTGCAGCGCCGCCTGCCGCGTCCCCGGGATCTCGACGAGCGAGGTGCGCGACGAAAGCTGCGCCGCCGAGCCGCCGCGGCCCGACCCGACCACCTCGACGCCGTCCTTCCCCCAGGCCTTTGCGACCTCGCTCGACACAAGCAGCACCGCCGCCGAGCCGTCCGAGAACGGGCAGCAGTCGTAGAACTTTAGCGGCCATGCGATGTAAGGGGACTTCATCACCTGCTCCACGGAGATCGCCTTGTGCAGGTGCGCGTTCGGGTTGGCAAGCGCGTTCTTGTGGTTCTTTACCGCCACCTGCGCGAGCTGCTCCTCCGTCGCTCCGTACTTGTGCAGGTAGGCGGTGGCAAGCGTCGCGTAGAGCCCCGGGAAGGTCGCCCCCGACCCGGCCTCAAAGGGGACGTCCGAACCGTAGGTGAAGTAAGTCGTCGCGGTCTTGGTGTCGACCTGCGAGACTTTCTCGACGCCGATCACGAGCGTGGCGTCGCTCATCCCCGAGGCGACCGAATTGTAGCCAAGCTGCAGGGCCACGCCCGAGCTTGCGCAGGCCGATTCGACCGTCGCTGTCGCGGCGGTCTCCAGCCCGAGCGAGGTCGCCACGAGCGGGCCCAAGTGGCCCTGCTTGTCCACGAGCCCAAAGGCGTTTCCGATGAGGATCTCCTCGACGAGCGACGGGTCGACCCCGGCGCGGTTGATCGCGGCAAGGCCGGTTGCGGCTGCGTCCTCGCGCATGCTGCGCTCCATCTTGCCGAACTTGCTCATGGCCGCGCCAATCATGCGGACGGGCCGCAGCCCCACGCGTGACGACCGGCCCACCTGAAACGCCCCCAGACGATGGTGACGACGAGGCCCTCTTGCGAAATATAGTCTCCTTTTCACCGGTCGGAACCGGCGCGGCCCGCACGCAACCTTTTGAAGAAGGAGCGGCTTCCGCGCGCGTGGCCAAATCGGCTCCACTAAGCGCCCCCAAGGCGGGCGCGCTTCCCAAGCGCATCGTGGTGCACGCGCCCTCCGGCCTCAGCGCCCTGGACCGCAAGGCGCTTTCCAAAGACATCGCGGCGGTGGCACCGAAGCTCCCCAAGCTCGAAGTCACCGACGACCTGGCGGCCCAGGCCGGCGGGCGCACGCTGCTCGCACACCTTGCAGGCGCCCGCGTCGCGGACGTGAAAATTCCAAACGCGTTCCACACGGCCACGACTGCCGACGTGGAATTCGAGGCCGCGGTCGACTCCCCAACCAGCTCCATCTCGCCCTCTCGCCTCGCCAGCCTGCTCTACGACGGCAACCTCGCAGCCCAGGCGGGGCTCATCGCGATTCCCCCCAACGAGCGCTCGACGGATGTCCTGCACATGTGGGTCACGCGCCGGCTGCTCGGGACCTATTCGAAGGACGACATGCGCTACCACGCGCGCTTCGCGGTCTACGGCTACCCCGCAATCTTCAGCGTCCTTGGATTCGCCCTTGCGCCGGCGCCTTCGATGGAAGCCGTCCTGTTTTCGCGGGAGCTCGCCAAGCGCGGCGCAAACGCCGGGCAGATCGAGGCGGAAATGGACAAGACGTACCCGGAAGAGCGCCTCGACATTGACGACGCGGCTTCCCTCACCTCGGCGGTCGCAAGCGCCATCCTGCAGGCGGCCGCCGCCGGGGCGGGCGAAGGGCCGTTCTGCACCGACTCGAAGTGCCGCCTCTTCAACCCGCACCGCAAGCGCGAGATGCGCGAGTCGATGGTCGGCGGGCGGCTGTGCGCCACCCACGCGAAACTGTTCGGCTCCGGGGGCCGCGCGAAGTGAAGCGCGGCGAGGGCAGGTCCGAAGAACGCGCTTCGGCGCGGCTCCAGTCGCTTGGAATTCGCCGGGCGAAGATTCCCCTCCCGGTGCCTGTCCCTCCGGCCAACGCGTGGATGATCGGCGAGGGCGAAGTGACGATGGTCGACTGCGGCGCCGTTTGGGGCGACGCGGCGCAACTGCTCCAAGGGCCCCTTTCGCAGGACGAACGCGTCGATCGGCTCTTGGTGACCCACGGCCACCCCGACCACCACGGGGCGGCCGCACTCCTTGTTTCGAAGCACCGCTGCGAGGTCCTGTGCCACCCTTTCGACGCGGGGGCCGTGCTGGAATTCGCCGGGACCATCGCGCACCGCTACGAAACGTGGGCCCGGGCGGCCCGCGAGAGCGGCGCGCCGGGTGAACTCATCCGCCGAATGGAAGCGCACTATCAGGCCATCGGCTCGCTCGGGTCCGATGTAGAGCTCGTCACGCCGCTCGAGGGCGGCGTCCGCCTGCAGGCCGGCGACTTGCAATTGGAGGTCATCCACCTGCCCGGGCACACCGCGGGCTCGCTCGCCTTTCTCGCCCGGCGCGAGCGCCTCCTCTTCTCCGGCGACTCGGTGCTCCCCGGGATCACCCCCAACCCGTTCTTCCAAGGGCTCTTCGAAGAAGCGTCCGGCCCCGGCCCGTTCCTCAAGTCACTCGGAAAGCTGCGCGGCCTCGACGTCGACCTCGTCCTGCCCGGCCACGGCGAACCGCTTCGCGACCTCAAAGGGGTGCTCGACCTCTACGAGCGCCACCACGCCGAGCGGCGCGAGGCAATCCTCGCCTTCCTTGCGAGGCAGAAGCGCGCGACCGGCTACGAGATCGTCAACGAGCTCTTCCCCGGCGCGTCCCGCCTCGACCAGTGGCTCGCCATCGGCGAGGTCTTGGGGCACCTGCAGCACCTCGAGTCGATGGGGCAGGTCGAGCGCGCGGCCGGCGGGGGCCGCACCGAGTGGCGCGTTTCCCGGTGACCCTACACATCCGGCGCAGCGAGCGTGCGGAAAAGCGCCCAGTTCACCGCGACGAAGACGACCAGCGGCGCGGCGAAGAGCACCGCGAAGAGCTCGATGGGCAGGTGCCCGAGAAAAGGCAAAAGGAGCAGGAGCATCGCGCCGCCTTCGTGCCGCGCGAAGAAAGTGAGCATCCTGTGCCGGTCTTGCATCGCAAGCCCGCGGTTGTAGAAGCGCACCATCGCCACCACGAGCAAGAGCGCCACGGCAAGCCGCACAGTGTCAAACTCCCGGTCGCCCGTTGCAAACGGCCACGCGATAAGGTACACGGCCAACAAGAGCATCGCCGCGTGCACCGGGACCTGCGCAAACACGAGCAGGCCGTCGGGGCTGTCGTACTTGTCTCCGCGCGCGCGCAGCGCAAGGACAAGCGTCCGCTTGCCTCCCTCCCTGTCGCTTGCGTGGTCCTTGAAGCCGCCCTCGAACGCGTTGTTGAAAAACACGATCAGGGCGCACACGCCGGCAACGGCGATTGCGGAAGTCGAAAGCGCACCCGCGTAACCCGAAACGGCCGCAGCGCCGAAAAGCACGAAAACCGCAATCGAGGCTGCGAGAATCGCATCGCCGCCCACGACCGCCTTCCCCTTCACGTTGTAGAGGAGCGCGAACAGAACGGCGGCGGCCGCAAGGGCGACGACCGCGTAGTTGCCGCCAAGGGAGAGCCACGCGGCAAGGCCGAGCCCCACGCCCAACGCCGCCCCGGCAAGGGCCCACGCGCCGCGCAGCGACACGGCGCCCGACGGCAGCGGCTTGGGGCGCCGCGTGGCCGCCTTGGCGTCCACGGCCCGGTCCGCGATTTCGTTGTGGACAAAACCGAAGACGTGCGCCGCAAACCCAATCGTCACGAGGACCGCGACCACCGGGAGGTCCGTGATTGCGCCCCCAAGCGGGCGGCCGGCGGCCTGCGAGGCGGCGAGGTACCCGTACAGCGGCGCGCAGGCCGTTACGCCCGAAGTTTGCAGGCGCGCGAGCCTCAGGTAGTCGCGGGCAGCCACGCCGCCGGGGAGCGCCCCGCCCGCATAAGGCAATCGCCCCCACCCAGGGGGCCATTTTCCCCCTTTACTTCACTCCCGGATACGTTTATAGAGAGGGGCCTTGACTTGCCGCTTTGAACATGGGCCGCAAGATCTGGCTGAAGATCAGCCGCGACGACCCCTCGGTCACCCTGACCCAGGTGGCAGACAAAATCGAGGAGATCCAAGGGAAGCACCCCGAACTCGACGTCTTCTTCGACGGCGACGAGTTCGCGATCTGCTCGGTCCCGCGCCGAGGCTGAAACCGCCGCGTCCTTTCCGCAGGAGCCGCTCACCCGGAGCGGCAGCAGGGGCGCTCAGGTCGCCTCTTCTTCGGCCTCTCCGGCGGCCGCCTTCGAGGGCGTCGGGGCCCGCTTCACCGTCACGCGCTTCGGGAAGAAGCGCAGGAGGATGATGTCGCCAACGCTCGACACCCAGCGGAACGGCACCGCGATGTTGCGCGAGTCTTCCACGAGCAGCGGGTTCGTGTCGGTGATGAACAGCCCGTCCACCTTGCAGTTGTCAATGTCCACAATCAGGTTGTTCACATTTCCAAGGAAAACGCCCTTGTTCGTGTACACCTGCACACCGATAAGCTCGGAAACCTCTTCCAGCAACACACCCACCTACTGACAGCCGCGCGATGTCGAGCCGCTCTTTTATAAATATCGGGCGGGCCGCACCGCCGTTTTCGGGCGCGCGGCCGTGCATGTTCCGGGCCCTTGCAATGTTTGCCCCCGGTGAAATCCAGGGATTGACGTTACGCCCGTGATACGCGGGCAAGAGCGTTTAAATAAGCCGCGGCCGCCTCGATTACTGATCCGAGCCCCCTGTGGGCCCGGCGGTTTCCATGCAGATCGCGAGCATCTACCAGCAGGACGGCCGCCAGCTTGGCAAACTGCCCCCCGAAATCGTCCAGTTCTTCAGCAACCCCGGCGGCCACTCGCTCCTCATCAAGGGCCCTGCCGGCACCGGCAAGACCACGCTCGCCCTCCAGCTGCTCGAGACCATCTACGGCTTCGAGCGCAACTTCTACCTCTCCTCGCGCGTGTCCGACCGGACGCTCCTCACCCAGTTCCCATGGCTCATCCAAAAGGAGCGCACCGAACGGCTCCTGCTCGCCTCGCGTTCGTTCCTCAACTCGCTGAACGGCAAGGAGCAGGGCAAGGCCCCCGAGCCCGAGGCGAAGGCGCCCAAGCCCGGCGCCCACGGCGAGATCAAGTCCGCCAAGGTGCTCCTGCGCGAGCTCTCCGCGCTCAAAGGCGTCCATGCCCCGGACGTCGTCGACCGCACCGAACTCACGCGTGTGGGCGGCCTCTTCGAGCCCGAGGAGACCGGCGACCCGGCCTCCGACGAGACCCGGGACTTCTCCGCCTACCAGTCGCTCATGGTCGACTTCAACTCCGACATGCCCGAGATCGAGCGCCTCTACGAACGCGTCGAGAACGCGCTGCCTGACCAGATCTGCGTGGCGATCGACTCGGTCGACGCGCTCGCCGAGAAGTACGGCATCCCGGCCACCCGCATCGTCAACATGCTCCAGAAGGACCTTGTCGAGAACACGAACACGAACATCGTCCTCGTCGTCGAGCACGCCGACAACTCGCAGGTCGACTACCTCGTCGACGGCGTCGTGTCGCTCTCCTCGAAGCTCGTCGAGGACCGCGCCGTGCGCGAACTCTCCATCCAGAAGCTCCGCGGGTGCACGCTCGAGCGCCCCCGCCACCTCTACACGCTCGCCGGCGGGCGCCTCACCTCCCTTTTGCCCGCCCAATTCAACCCCGGCGCGGAGCCGGCACCCTGGAACGTCCTGCCCGGCCACAACGGCGATTTCCTCTCGACCGGCTCGCGCGACCTCGACCGCCTGCTCGGCAGCGGCTTCCACCGCGGCTCCATCAACCTGATCGAGGTCGGACGCGGCGTGCCCAACCCCATCGTCACCCTCTTTGCCATCAACGCGGCCGCCAACTTCCTCGGCCAAGGGCACGCCGTGTTCTGGCTCCCCACGCGCGACCTGTCAGGCGCGCGCATCCGCCAGTCGATGGAAGCGTACATCAGCGCTGCCATTCTCGACGACAACCTCCGCATCCTCGAAGTCGCCATGCAAGCCGGCCGCGAGCACCCCCCGTGGATGATCCCCGCCGAGCGCGACCGCCTGTCCGACTACATCCGCTGGGACATGATCCGCCACCTCGTCAAGGGCGGCAAGCCCCCCGTGCTCCACATCATGAGTTACGACGCACTCGAGACGAAGGCCTCGAGGGCCACGGAGGACCTCGCCGAGCACTACATCGGCGTCAAGGAGCACCGCAACGTCGACCTCTCCATCGTGAAGTCAAGCGTCGATGTCCTGCCCAAGGTCGCCGACTTCGCCTCCACCCACATCCGGCTCGAAAAGATCGACGGCACGGTCGTCGCCTACGGCGAGAAGCCGCACACCGGCGTGTACCATGTTTCGCTGCCGCCCGCCGGAGGGGCCCCGGAGATTTTGCTCACGCCCCTCGTATAGTTCGCGCGCGCCTGCCTGTGGGCTTCCTGCTGGGTAAGTTACATTAGAGCCGCCCCGTGATCGCTCACCGGATGGGTGAGCAGGGCGAAGGGCCGCCTCTGGCCCCGGAAAAAATGGCCGCCTTGCGCCGCAAGCTCGAGGAGCTGGAAGCGCTCGGCGTGCCCACCGCCGCGCTGAAGGTCACGCTTGAAACGCGCCCGCAGGACTTCGAGCGCGAAGCCGACGAGGCGATGCGCCGCGAGCTGCAGAGCGGCGGCGAGGCAGCGGCTGAAGGCGAGGCCGCCGGCGAGGCCGCCCCGCCGGAAATACGAATCTCGGGAGCCGCGGAGCCTGAAGTTCCGAAAGCGGAAACCGCCGAGGTCGGGCTCGAGGCCGCGGGGGCCGCGCTCCCCGAAGCGCCTTCCCGGGAGCCACGGCCTGCGCAGGTACCGGCGGAGGACGAACTGTCCAAGCTCGCCGCGGCCCTTTCGGAAGTGATGCAGCCGCTCCCGCCTTCGCCGCCGCGCCCTGCTCAACCCCCCGCGCCCGAGCCCGCGGTGCTCGAAAGTCCTCCCGCTACTGGCACCGCCTTCGAGGCCGAAATGGCTGAGGACCTCGACCAGGCCCTCGAAGAGGCGCCCCCCGAGGACGCGGCGACGCCGCCGCTTGCCGACGGCGGGTCCCTTTCGATGGGCGCGCCCGCCGCGGCCGCGCCGCTCGACGCCGCCGCCAAGCCGCCCCCGCCCACAGGCCGCGCCGCGCCCCTGAAACCGCAGAAAGTCGTCGTCGTCAGGTCGGGAGCAGCGCCCCCGCCCGGCGCGCGCCCCGCCGCCGCGGCGGCCGGCACCGCCGCCGTCGAGGTCCTGCCGACCGCCGAGGCGCCGCGCCGCCGGTACGCCGGTCCTGCCGCCCTCGCCCTCGTCGTCCTGCTTTTCCTTAGCACCTACTTGCTCCTTGTCAACACCGCGCCCACGGCCGTCTTTTCAATCGAGCCCACCGCGCCCTCCGCCGGCGAAGAGGTCGTGTTTTCCGCAAACGGCACGACCGACCCCAACGGCGACCCCGTTACGTTCCATTGGGAGTTCGGCGACGGCACCAACGGCACCGGGCAGGTCGCGCGCCACACCTACGCCAAGTCCGGCAACTATACCGTCATCCTCACCGCGACCGACAACCAAAAGAATTCCGCGAGGGCCCCGCCCCAGACCCTGCGCGTCACCCCCGGCTACATCACGCCCCCCGCGTACCGCTACGGCGACACGCTCGGGTACCACGTCACCGGCACCTCGCATGTCGAAGGGGTCGGCGCCCCCCTCGCCACGGTCAACTTCAGCTTCGGCGGCGCCGAGCGCTCGTGCAACATCGACGCCGTCGACCTCGCCTACAACGGCCCCATGACGCGCACCGTCAAAGACGCGCCCGAAACGGCCAAAGACGGGTTCCTCGACAGCCACGATACCTACGTCCTCGAGCGCCACCTCCAGCAAGTGCCCCTCTCGGGCCAGATCAACTCGACTTGCCCCACCAACCCGCTCTACTCGGGCACCGCCGACATCGACGAGAAGGACTTCGTGAACCCGAACAACAACGACACCGTCCGCTCCGAGACCTTCGAGGACGCCTCCGTCACCGTCCAGGCCGACGTGCCGAAGAACTACGCCTCCTCGGCCCACCTCACCGACTTCCCCGAACTTGCCAACGCCTCCAGCCAACTCCACTTCGAAATCGCATACGCGGGCAAGACGTTCTCCACCGAAGACTTTTCGAGCGGCCAATTCACCGCCGAAGGCCTCACCTGGTCGTGGGTCACCCGCGGGCCCGAGGTGGTGTCGGGCATCCTCACCATCAAGATCCACCTCGTCGCCACCAACCTCCCGCCCCAGTACGTCGGCGAACTCTACACCGACCTCTGGGTCTCCTCCTCCTCCTCCTTCCCCCTTCGCGAAATCTACTATGTCCGCGGCTACGATGTCGGCAAGACCTACACTTCGAATTTCGAGGCCACCGCCACCGGCCCCGGCGTCCCGGGCACCGCCGCCATCCCCTTCACCGCAACGGCGCGCACCTACTCCACCGTCGCGCCCTCCGACCTTGCCCCCTTGACCCAAGTCCCCCGCGCCTCCGTCACCTCCGACTTCCCCTTCACCCCCCGCACCGCCTTCGACGAAGGGGTCTCGCACTGCGGCGACTTCGCCAATTTCACCATCGACAACCCCCAGGCCTACTCCGTCAACGGCACCTACAGCCTCGCCACCGGCAACCCGCGCTGGATGCTCGAGTTCGCCCAAGACAAGAGCGGCGAGCGCATGCGCGTCGAGGACGAGCACTCGACCACCACGCAGGTGCGCTGCTTGGCCGGCTCGCAGGGCGCCGCGCACCCGCTTTCGCAGATCGGGCAAGTCGTCTCCCTCAACTACGCCGCCGACCTCCTGCGCCGCGAGCAGAGCGCCAACGCCCTCTTCCCCGTGGGCCCCTTCGACGCCGGCCACGCCAATTTCACGATCAAGCAGGAGCTCAAACTCCCCTCCGTCTCCTTCAACGCCGCCACCGCCGCCTCCCGCGCGGCCGTCCCCTTTGCCTTCGGCGGCGAGAGCTTCCCGTCCGAGTCCACGCGCACGACCGCCTATGTCGACGCCAAGTCCGGCCAGATCGTTTTCGTCCTTACCGAATCGGGCGACAAGCTCCCTTGAGCCGGCGGCCCCGTCCCAAACTCTGCGCCCGGCCAAATGCCGCATTCCCGTTATGGCGCCGAGGGTTCCGGTTCGGCGGCCTTTGGCGCCTCAGGCGGCTTTGGGCCGCCCTTACCGCCCGGCGCCTGCATAGGAATCGCCATCATTGGCACACGTGCTGAGATGTACACCATGTACGCGCCCTCAGAATGAAACACCTTCGCGACAGTGCTATTGTTGATGAAGATGTACTCAAAACGGTAATGGTATTCCCAGATAAGGTGGGCGACCTCCGGGCCAAGATCCTCGAGCTTCACGATGGGCAAGCCGCATTCCTTCGTAATGGCATCCCGGAAAAGGGGTTTGCTGTGGGTGAGGTGCTTGCTGTGCGTCCCGAAGTACGCTGCCACCCTCTTTGCTTTCTCGTCCGCATTGGCATCTCCCTTGAACATGTACTGGGTCAGCATCGACCGGACCATCGATTGGCCATACTCGGTTGCGTCCTTGCATTGACTAAGAAGGGCGAGATCCAATTTCTCAAGGAGGGGGATATATGCGGCGTTGAGCTTGCCATTGTTCCTTTCGACTTCCTTGCGGATTTCCTCGAAACCCTCCACGATCGCCTGCGCCGGACCTTGCATCGAAGGACTTTTCACCTGCGGGTCAATGGGCCCCAATTCCGCCGTGTCCTTCATTACGATGCTGTTCCCGCATAAGGCGAGCATAGTGGCGGCGCTCTTCGCATACGCAGGCACGATCACCCGGACATCCGAGAACTTGCGACGGATGACGTTGACAATGGCCTCCACGGCCTCGGCAAATCCGCCGGGCGAAAGGACGATGAGATCTAACTTGCCGTCGTTGCCTTTGATGGCATCCGTCAGCGTGACGAAGTAACTCTTGTCGAATTGATTCAGCATCGAGTCTTCATTGCGGCTGTTCGCAAAATACGCGGCGCATTTCCGCCCCGTCTTCTGCTGGATTTGGAGAAGGAGGTTTTTCTGAAGCTGATCCATGTACCCAGGGTCGCTTGCCTGCGCGACTTGCCACTCTTGCAGAAAGCGGTTGTAGAGATTGTCAACCGGGGTGGCCATTACTGGGCTTCCCCTGTCGAGGCCGCGCACCGTGTGATTGGGGGATTCGCATCGCGAATTGCCGCCATCACCTCACGATAGGCGCGCACGTCCACCCGGTATTGTTCAAGCGCCTCGTAGACTTCGGGATTCTCGGCCCGAAGCTGAACCAACATCTCCTGCAGAGGAGAGGTCGGAACCGGCTCTGTCTCACTCACGATCCCGAGAGCTAGCCGGTTCGTATTTAGGCCTTTCCCACACGCCATCAACGCGGAAAAGGCGCGATGGTACGGAAAGGCTCCCGCCAATCTTGAAATGGCGCGCGCGCCCTCCCTTCCGGCATGCCTGCCCCGCGCATCATCGTCGCCATCACCGGCGGCTCGGGCGCGCCTTACGCCACCCGCCTCCTCGAGGTCCTGCCCCAGAAGCCCGACCTCATCATCTCCGACGCGGGGCGCCAAGTCATCGAATTCGAGACAGGGAAGAAGGCCGCCCTCGTCGAGAAAATGGCCCGCCGCGTCTACGACAACCGCGATGTCGCGGCCGGCCCCGCCTCCGGCTCCAACCGCTACGACGCGCTCGTCATCGTCCCCTGTTCGATGACCACCCTCTCGAAGATCGCCGTCGGCATCGGCGACAACCTCGTCACCCGCGCCGCCCAGGTCTGCCTCAAGGAGCACCGCAAACTCATCCTCGTCCCCCGCGAGACCCCGCTCTCCGCCATCCACCTCGAACAGATGGCCAAGCTCGCCGCGCTTGGCGTCATCATCCTCATCGCGGCCCCCCCTTGGTACATCCGCCCCAAGTCCCTCGAAGACTTCCGCAACTACATCGCCGGCAAGGTCCTCGACCACCTCGGCATCGCCCACAAACTCTTCCCGCGGTGGAAACAAACGGATGAAAAAGGCGACTGAAGCGACCCACCCCAGGGGCCCGTTTTCGCCCTCTGGCCACGTGCATACCTGGCTTTCCGTTGATTTTGGCTCCACAACCTATATAGGCAATCCACCGCACGACTTCCCTTAAGGTGAAGGGAGGCGTGCACGGCTTGACTGACAACCCTCAGGGGGATACGCCCGCCAACCCCCCAGGCGACGACCAGCCCAACCTCCCCATCGATTACTCGACCCTGCCCCGCGTCATCATGGACGAAAAGAACATCCGAATCCTCTCCGCCACCGCCTTCCGGCCCCTGTCGGCCCGCGAAATCGCCTACCTCTTCGACATCCCCCTCGTCTCGTGCTACCGGAAAATGGCCGAACTCGAATCGCTCGGCCTCCTCAAGTGCGTCGACCGCCCCCTAACGCAGAGCGGCAAACGCGTCAAGGTCTACAAGTCCCAGCTCATCCGCGTGTCCGTCAACTTCGAGGGCGGGAAGCTGAAAATCACCCTCGATGTCGCGTGGAAGAAAACGCAGCATTTCGAGGTATCTTGGACCCAAAGCGCCGGCCGGCCTCCGGCCGACCAAGATAGCCCGGACCCCCCTGGCACACCATAAATATTATCGGGGCATGGAACTGCCTGGGTGCGCATTTCCCATATTTTCACTTCTGAAAATCTCTGTTTGGGATTGATATAGGTAAGGCCTCCGAAGGTAGGCTACAAGCCTTCGGGGGTAAACCGACATGGAAAACCTGCTATTGCCAAAACTGTTGATGGACGAATATAACTTGAAAATCCTGTCCGCGACGACGTTCAAGCCGCGGTCGGCAAGGGAACTTGCCTACATCTTCGGCATCCCGCTCGCGTCGTGCTACCGCAAGATCAAGGAACTGGAGGACAACGGCCTCATCAAGGCCGTTTCGAGGGAGCTCACCCGCGAGGGCAAGCGCTACTCGAAGTACCAGTCCCAGGTCGGCTCGATCAAGATCGCCTTCGAGCAGGGCCGCCTCAAGATGAGCCTCCAGCTCGCCTGGCGCCAGCCCATCGAGATCGAGGAGACGCCCGAGTCGATGATGCAGCGGGTCGAGAAGCCCTCGGCGCTCATCGTCGAGCCCTCCGTGCCGCTGCCTTCCGCAAGCGCGTAGGGCACGCCCTTTCGGGGGCGAGCGCAACCTATTTAGCGCACGCCCCCTGCCCCGGCCGATGACCTCGGCCACCCTCGTCCAGCACAAGCATTGCCCCTCTTGCGGCAAGGCGATCCTGCCCAGCCGCACGACCTGCGAGGGCGAGTGCGAGGAGAAGTTCGCCCGCATCGGGAAGAACCGCAAGCGGTTCTGGCTCCTGTGGCTCACCGCCACGATGGTCCTCGTGGCCGTCGTGATCACCTACGGACCCAAGTAAGGACGGGGGCGCCGGCGTGAAGGACGGACGCACGCTCGTCGCTGTGGGCGGCACTTTCAACCGCCTTCACGCCGGGCACCGGCTGCTGCTCTCGACCGCCTTTCAGGTAGGCGACGAGGTCTATGTCGGGGTCACCTCGGATTCCCTCGTTCGCCGCCTGCGCCAGGAGCGGGCGCTCAACGTCCGGCCGTACCCGGAGCGCGAGGCGAATGTGCGGCGGCTTCTCGCCGGCTACGAGGCGTCGCGCTGGACCGTGGCATCGCTCGACGACCCTTACATCCCTTCCCAAAGGGAGGAGTTCGACGCGATCGTCGTCTCGCCCGAGACCGTGAAGACCGCAGAGGAGATCAACGCGCTTCGCGACCTGCGCGGCTTCCCGCCGATCAAGATTGTAACCGTGCCGTGGCTGCTCGCATTTGACGGCAACCCGATTTCCTCGACGCGGATTCTCGCGGGCGAAATCGACGAGGACGGGCGGGCACCCGCAAAGACCGTGGCACCCAAGCCCGCCTCCGCAAAGCTCGGCAAGGCCAAGCCCCGAAAGGCGCGCAAGCCTGCGCCAAAGCGAGCCAAGCCCGCCAAGAAGCGCAAGGCTACCGGAAAGAAGGCCGCAGCGAAATCCGTAAGGGGCCGTTCCGCGGCTCGAAAGGGTACCCGCGCAGCCGGTCCTCGATCTCGGCGATGAGCGCCTCCTTGCCCATCGGCTTCTCGCCGGCGTCGCGCATCCGCACCGTCAGCGTCTCGCTCTTGGTTTCCTTCTCGCCCACCACGACGATGAGCGGGATCCACTCCGTTTCGGCGTCCCTTATCTTGCGCCCGACCTTCTCGTCGCGGTCGTCGACGTCCGCGCGCCCCGGCAGCGAGCCCGCAAGCGCCTCGGCGAAGGGCACGAAGGCGGCCGCCACCGGGATCACGCGCACCTGAATGGGCGCAAGGAAAAACGGGTACTGCGGCTTCTCGCCGCGCGCCATTTTTTTGGCCTGCTCCTCGAGGATCCCGTAGATCAGACGCTCGACGGCCCCCGACACCGAGGTGTGCAGGATGAGCGGGCGCTGCACCTTGCCCTCCGCGTCGGTGAAGCGGATATCGTAGGTCGTCGCGTTCTCGACATCGATCTGCACCGTCGAGAGCGCCGCGGCCTTGCGCTGGCCGTCCACATAGTTCAGCTCGAACTTCGTGACCCAGTACGCATAGCGGTCGTCGAAGAGCTCCATCAGCATCGGCCGGTTCAAGCGCTTTGCGATCGCCTCGTAGAACTCGCGGTTCTCCTTGAAGAACGACTCCTGTGCGCGCATCGCCATCTCGAAGGGGATCGAGAAGGTGTTGAGCGTGGCCACCGACAGGTCGAACTGCTTGAGGAACTCCTCCTTGGCCATCTTGACGTCGGCGACGATCGTGTGCATGTCGGGCATGGTGAATGCGCGCAGGCGGCGCAGCCCCGCGACCTCGCCCGACTGCTCGCGCCTAAACGAATAGCGCGTGAGCTCGTAGAGCCGCAGCGGCAGGTGCCGGTACGAGATGTTCGCCTTCGAGGCGATCAGGAATTGCCCGAAGCAAGCGGCAAAGCGCAGGAAGAACTGCTTGTCGTCGGACTGGACGGTGTACTGGCGCGCCGGGAACCGGTCGAGGTAGGCCTTGAGCGCCGGGTGCTCGAAGTCGTACATCACCGGGGTCTCGACTTCCATGGCGCCCGCCTGGATGCAGATCGACGAGACATGGCGCTCGAGCAGCTTCTTCATTACGCGCCCGCCCGGGTAGTACTTCAGGTTCCCGGAATCCGAGCCCTCCTCGTAGTCGACGAGTTCGTGCTTCTGCATCAGGGCCACATGGGCCGGCGCCTCCTGCGCGGTGCGGTCCTTGCGCTGCTCGTAGTCGGCGAGCGCTTTGAGGTCGGTCCACTTCCCGAAGTCGAACCCCTCGATGTCATGGAGCTTGCCCGCGGCGTCAAGGATGTGGAGGCGCGACTTCGTTGCGGCCTCGGCCTTCAGCGACTGGGAGACGTGGTCGCGCGCGGCCGCCTTCTTCTTGCCGGCCTCCGGCGAAGGCTCGCCCGGCCTGATCGTCCGCGAGAGCTCGGAGAGCGGGTGGCCCTTGGCGACGATGGTGAACGCCTTGTACCACCCAAAGGGCGGCCGCATCACATCGAACCCCGCGCCCTTCAACTCCTCGCCGGCTTTTGCAAGCAGGCTGCGCGCGAACCAGGGCGCCGAGTGGCTCTCGCTTAGGTGCGCGTACGGGTAGAGCGTGATGTGGCGGGCCTTCACTTGGTCCGCGATCGCGCGCGTTTCCTTGACGAGCCCCGCGACCGACGCGTCGAGGTCGGATTCGTCTTCGGCTTCGATGGTGACGAAGCAGACGAGCGTCTCTTCGGCGCGGCCCCCCTTGAAGCCGGCCGGGATCTCCTCGGCGACGCTCGTCTTCTCCTCCACGGAGAACTCGAGCGAATCGGCGTGGATGTAGAGTGCGCGCATGGGGGAGCCTCTCTCGCGCTCGCACGCCCTTACCTGTGATAAACATTTTCGGGGGGCGCGCAGGCCCGCCAAATCCTGCGGCGGGGGCGGCCGGCTTGGCTCCAATCGTTTATCTACGGTCAGCCGGAGTGGGGCGGCGCGCGGGCCCGCGTTCCAGGGCCAGGCCCTCGCGACGGTGAGCGCGTTGGCGGAATCCGCAGGCAGCGACGGCTCCGCGTGCACTTGCGGGGCGCGCGCGATCACGTTCCTGCGCTACAGCGGCGCGCACCTCTGCACGGATTGCTTCAAGGACTATGTCGAGGCGCGCGTAAGGGCCGAAGTGCGCGGGCAGCTCAAGGTGGGCCGGGGCAAGCGAATCGCGGTCGCCGTGTCGGGCGGCAAGGATTCGCTCGCGACCCTGGTGCTGCTCCACAAGATCGCCGGGGGTCGGCCTGATTCGCAGCTGCTCGCAATCACGGTGAACGAAGGCATTGCGGGCTACCGGCCGCCTTCGCTTGTAGCGGCGGCCGGGGTCTGCGCCAAGTTGGGTGTCGAGCACCGCATCGTCGACCTTGAAAAGCAGGCGCTCATCACCGTCGACGAAATTGCGGCGGCGAACCCCGAAAAGGCTCCGTGCAGCTACTGCGGCGTCCTGCGGCGGCGCGCGGCCAACGCCGAGGCCCGGCGCTGGGGTGCGGACGTGCTCGCCACCGGCCACAACCTCGACGATGTGGCGCAGTCGATCCTGATGTCGTTCACGCGCGGCGACCTGAACAAGCTCGCGCGCCTCGCTCCCCACGACGAGCCGCACGAGGGGCTCGTGCCGCGGATCCTGCCCCTCCGCATGATTCCCGAGAAAGAGGTGTTCCTCTACGCTCTGCTCGAGGGGCTGCCGATCGCCGGCGAGCAATGCCCGCACATGGGGCGCGCCGCGCGCGGGCCGATCAAGGAGATGCTGATGGCGCTCGAAGACGCGACGCCGGGGACGCGGCACTCCATCGTCCACGCGTACGACCGCCTGCGGCCGGCGATTAAGGAACTCGTGGGCCGCGAGGCGGGACCGATCGACGTGTGTCCTCGGTGTGGGGAGCCGTCGGTTGTGGGCGTGTGCCAGGCGTGCGTGCTAATCGATGAGGTAGGCGCGGCGTTCGCGCGGGCGCCTTGAGCGCGCGGCGCGCCGGCCCCCGGTCCCTTCGCTGATGGGACGTGAGGGTTGCCCTGTTCGGGCAACCACCCGCCCCGACGAACGATTCCTGTACATATGAGGCTAAAGGGGGGGTGAGTGAAAGGGCCGGCCTCGATCCGACTCCCAAGCCGCCTCGCCCCAACGGTTAAGGTGCCTTCGGCCACTGTGAAGGCCCCATGGCGCCCGTGTCTCTTCGATTCCTCGGCACCGGCGGAGGCCGCTTCACCACGATCTACCAAGCTCGCTCCACCGGCGGCTGCCTCCTCGAAGCGGGCCTGCGTGTGCACATCGACCCCGGTCCGGGCGCCTTGCTGCGCGCGCGCCAAGAGGGCGAAGACCCGACCGCCACGCGCGCGGTGCTCGTCACCCATGCGCACCCCGACCACTACAGCGAGGCGGAGGTCGCCGTCGAAGGGATGACGAAAGGCGGCACAGTGAAGCGGGGTACCGTCGTCGGGTCGAAGAGCGTCATCGAAGGCACCGACACCCACGACGCGGTGTTCTCAAGGTACCACAAGGACCGGCCCTCCGAGTTCTTCGCCGTGGCGCCCGGAGACAACTTCAAGCTGGGCACCGTGTCGGTACGCGCGACACCCTCCAAGCACTCGGACGACACGACCGTGGGGTTCCGTTTCACCACCGGCGAGGGCGTCATCGGCTACCTCGCCGACACCGCGCTCGAGGAGACCGTGGTCGCCGCCCACCGCGGGTCGCGCGTGCTCGTCTTGCCGGCGACGCGCCCCCGCCATTCGCGGATCGAATGGCACCTCTGCTCGGAGGACATCGTCGCGGTCCTCAAGGCAGTGCGCCCCGAAATTGCGCTCCTCAACCACCTCGGCCTCAAGATGGTCCGGTCGGGCCCCGAAAAGGAGGCTGCGTGGATCGAGGAGCAGTCCGGGGTGCGCACGGTCGCCGCGTTTGACGGGATGCGCGTCGTGGTCGGTGATGCGATTGAGATTGCCAAGCCGGCGTCGGTGCCGGCACCAAGCGATATTAAGGACCTCGGGGACGTGCCCGAGTGAGCGCGGGGGCGCCAGGTTCATGGGGCGCGCCCTCGCGCGGCGGGTTGCAGTGTACATGATCGCCATACCGCCATGCGCCCGGCCACGCCTACTGTTTCTTGTTCCCCAACCAGTCGTTGCACGCCACGAGCGTGACCGCCTCCTTCTTTTTGGCGGCCGCGGCGAGCAGCTTCTTCAGGTCGTCCCTCAACATCCCCCTCAGTTCAGTCGCCCACTTGGCGCCTTCCGGCGCTCCGTGGTGCTGGCGATAAAAGTCCCCCGCCTGCTGAAGGAACTCGTCAAATGAAAGGCGGTTCAAATCGTCCAACCGGCTTTCAAGGGAGCGCACCTCGGTCTCCGTGAGCGGGCGCAGCCAGTCGAGCTGCGGCAACTTAGGCCCTGGAAGCAAGCCCAGAGGGATCAGCAGGAAATCCATCGCAAGCAGGTCGGTTTCATCGTCGACGATGAACTGTCGCGACGACGGGAGGAGAAGCGAATAGACCCCCGGGAGGCATTCGTGGGATGGGAGATCGACGTGCGTATCACGGATGGCGGCGCTTCGGGCCGCCTCGATCAGCGCTTCCTCGCTTTTGGTTTCGTAGAGGCGGCGGGCGGAAAAGTCATCGACCCACCCGATCCCCCCACTTTGGGGCTGTTTCCCGTCCTGGGAGTAACCGGCCAGAAGAACCGCGCCGCTCGTCGCCGGAGGCTGACGCGCGGTCGCCGCCATTATTACCAAGCCCACCACCAAGTTGGCGGTGTCAGTCCGCGGGCCCTTGACCATTCGTTCAAGCCGGTCGGGGCCCACGGAGGGGAGCTCTGCGTACTCGGGAATCAACTCGCGAACTCCGTCCGCCCCCGCTAACTCCTTGGCTTTTGCCAATAGGGCCTTCGCTAATTCGGGCGCGCGACCCTTCGAGATGATCCCTTGCCCGTGCCTCCTCTCGCCCTCAAGCCGTGAAGGCAGCGGCGATGCCCCAGACGCAAGGATCAACTCTCGCAGCAAGTTCCTTAGCGTCGGTCGTTTCCAAGAACTGACGGAACCAACCTCGATCCCCAAAGGCGAGTGGCCTCGGATCGCGAGTATTCGATCCACGGCCGGCAGAAATTCCTGACAAGGGACTGCGCGTCGAAGCGCCGACAGGGCGTCCTGGAGGAGGGGACGATCCGGCCGGGTGTAGCCGCTCATTGTGTCCTTCGACTCGACCATCAGGCGTAACCGCCCAAGCGGTTCTGAAGAGGCGGGCAGCGCTCCGCGAATGCGGCCGATCATGGCATACTTCATCCCCCGGAAGAGCGAGCTCGCCGACAATTACCCTAAACACAAGCGAAAAGAAAGAGAGTCGCGCCCCTTCCGCCCTTCTTCATCAGGAATTGGCCGGCTTCTGGCCCAACCTCTTCGGTGATGAGGTAACGCAGCCGGCCCTCCGGTTCGTTGAGACTGAGCATTTCCTCTTGATCCAGACCGGCTCGCTCCGCGACTGCCCCGAGGTCCAAGGCTCCCTGCGCAGCTCGATCCGAAACGGCGGCGAGAGCACTTGTCTGCGCGGGGGTGAGCTCGCGAATGGTGTGATTCTCGTTTGGGCGAGCGCCTGGATTGAAATCTAACCCCGACGCGCCCAAGAGCAGTCGGAAGGCTTCTTCGTCGAATCCTTCATCAAACACCAGTTTCGAGGTCGTCGGCGCGAGCAGAACGGTCCTCCTTACTTCGCAAGTGTGGCGATCCTGCTCCGGGTGCTCAAGGGAGTACATCAGGGTCTGCCTTCGGGCCTCCTTTCGTAGGGTGACCAGATACTCGGGATCCCTGGAGGACAGCATCTGTCGAAGCTTCGCCATATCCACGAGATGCCCTTGCAGCCAAACCGTCCTGCTATCAGGGTTGCGAAACCAGGTTACCAAAATGTGATGCCCGGACTTTCTTGAGTGATTAGCCATTGTGCAGAAGTCAGAAATCATCCTGGCGTCATACTCCCCCGCTAAGGGCCGAACCGCGTCGCTGCCGGTGGACGGCGCAGTCAAGCGGGCGCAAACCTCCATGGCATCCTCGACCGTTAGAAGTGCAAACCCTCGAATTCTATCCGCCGAGGCAAATGGGTTTGGTAGGCCGTGGCTCCAAAGGGCGGGCCCTAGGGCGTTCGACGGCGAAAACCTGCCGCTTCCAAAACTTAGGTACTCCGGTATGCCCGCGAAGTTGCCGTAGAGTTCTAGGAACCTTGCCTCGTCCACTCCGTTCCGCACAGCCGATAGAAGGTCGCTCTTGCGGGCTTTTCTGAATTGACGAGCGTCGGCCTCTATGGATTCCTCCAGCAACGTCGCCGATGGCAACCGATCGTCCCGCCGCCCCTGCCGAGGCTCGACTCGCAACAAACCTATCATGGTCGGCTCACTCCTAGATTGTTCCGGTCCCAAGTCTGACCAGGTCAGAATCGATCCGCGTGAAGGTTTTGATGTTCCAGCCTTGAGCCTCGATGAAGGCGAGCGTTGCCCGCCCCTTTTCGGTCGCGGTAAGGGCCTTAGAGGTTTCAGCGGAAATGTAGAAATCAGACTCTGCACACGCGAGATTCGCTGCGTTCGATTTCGGTCCGAGAACCACCTGTTTGACTACTCGTGACTTACCGATTTGCACCAATTGGCCCTTCGGAGTATTGACCGCAGTTTGCAGCTCGTCGATCAGGTTTTGCGCGCCAACGTCCTTCACTTCAACTCCCACCCTTCCCCGAGTCGCGAAAGTCACAACACGATCGGCGCGATACGTGTATGTCTTTCCATTGTATGCGTATTTGGCGTTCCCCGATTCCTCGACTGAGATGGTATCTGAATCCTGCCAGACTTCAAACTCAACTCGCTCCTCTTGAAGCCGTCCCCGCTGGTAAATGGAGCTTGTGAGCCGCCACGCCTTATCAACGTCCTCGATTCCGCTGTCGACCAGCGTTTGAAGGGCGCTTTCCGCTTGCGCCCTTGTTGCGGGTTCCATGTACCTCGTCATGAAGTTAGTCACGGATTCGGGTTCGTGGAATCCGGCCCAGGCGGCGAGGCGCAAGCCCCGAAGCCCTTGCGAGCCTGGATACGTTGCTCCAAACCTGGCATTTAGTCGCGAGAAATCCTGCGCGTAGTCCGAAATCCACGTTTGCAGAACTTCCTCATCTGAGATACTGTCCGCGATCCGGAGCACGGCACGGATCTCCGATACGTCGTTGACGATGGCTTCGCCTTCGCGAGCTGCTTGAGCGACCGAACCGCCTTCCCTTTCCACGAGGGCCTCTGTCTCGCGGACCAACGCACGCTCTGCGACCGCCATAGAGCTCCCCGCCGCTGCGCCCCCGGCCGCCTCCACGCCCGCCCGCGCCGCAATCATCGTGCCGTCCGCGACGGCGGTGGCCGTCTCTTCGACGACGGCATCGGCCAGCATCCCTACGAGCGCCCCGCCGAGCTTAGCGACTCCAATCGGCAGAACAATGGACAGCACCAGGAAGAGCAGCTGGTAGCCCCACCCGCCCGACCCAACCCCGTCGTAGAAGTTCACGAGCCATATGTCGTAATTCGATGTCTTGTTGGCGTGTTGGTGGACATCGCAGTAGATCCCATAGAGGCCCGGGTCGCTGCTGAGGTTGACCGCATCGTTGGCAGCCGGCTGGAAGGGGTCGAGCGAGGGCCCGATTCCGCGGGCGAAGCTCAGCCATCCGTCGAGCTTGGCGAAGTCGTACTCGTATCCCAGGATGCAGTGCCCGTTGTGCTCATTCCTCCAATGGTAGTAGTCCATCGTCCGTTGGACGTTTTTCCCGGCCTGGCAGCTGGAGTCGCACTCGGGGGCCTTTGCCATCTGAACAGAAGGTCGGCCATGCCACCAGTCGTCCATCCCGGCCCCGCCGTTGATTGCGGCCATGTCGAAGCCGTTCAGGTGGGGCTCGGCCGCCGAGGCATGTTCGGCAGTGAGGGAAGTCGGGAATGCGAACGTTGGCGCCAATAGTGCTACGGCCGAAAGGAGAGCGATGAGCGGAACTCTGACGGGGACCCTGCCCGCGCGGTCGTGGCTCCGCACCGAGATTCTCAAGATGGGCGGCCCCGCGCCCAGCATGGCGGCCGGATAAGAACAAGCCGCCCTCTCGTGGGGTCGCCATGCGCCTGCGCAGAGCCACTCATGAACGGCAGCAAGGAGCGCGCATCTGCAACCGCGAGGGCCGGAGCCTTCGAAGGAATCGACTCGACCGGACAAGCCTCCCAGGCACCCGAGTGAATTCCTGCTCCCATTCCAAGGCGAGCTACTTGATGCGCCAGCCGTGGGGCCGGATTTCACCCTCGCTTCGTCGGCACGATCAACAACGGGGACGGCATCCGCAAGGCGCCTGCCTACGTCGAGTCACGCTGCATTCGCCTCGCCCCTTGCAGCCTGCTGCTGGTACATCTCCAACAGTTCCTGCACGGTCGTGGCGTCCTGCGGCCCCTTGTCGTCGCGGTACTTCTCGAACCGCGGGAAGCGCATCGCAAGCCCGGCGTCGGGCCGGATCGCGCC